>DJGZ01000027.1 GCA_002433025.1 Bacteroidales bacterium UBA5833 | reverse complement strand
CGTGACAACACCGCCTTCAGGGGCGCCATCACATTTTCGGGTACGAAATAAGTGATGATGGCACCGGATGAAACAGTGCCATCGGTGTAGTGATATAAGGCCAGGATTCATCAACAGACAACCTGATTGATCTGAACCATTGCCTTTTTAAGGGAAATCCGGGTTATCCGATTTTCACCGGACAGCAGACAAGTTCATGTTTTTCTAATTCAACGCCTCCGCCGGCACTTCACCGGTAAGGGTCTTCAGAAAAGCCTCAATGTCGCCGATCTGCTGAGGGGTAAGGGTTTTGTTGAGTTCGGCCCGGGCCATGATGTCAATGGTTTTGCTGAGTTCCTTTACGCTGCCGTCGTGCAGGTAAGGCCAGGTTTCAGCGACGTTCCGCATGGACGGGACTTTATACAGATCGCGGTCGGCTTCGTTTTTGGTTACCTGCATTTTGCCTGTATCGTCCACTTCGCTGCCGGTGTGCTCCTTGTGTGTGCCAAAAAGCGGATACTTCTGGAACATATTGCCGCCGAGCAAAGGACCGTTGTGGCAGGCGGTGCATCCCGTCCCGATAAAGGCGCCCAGCCCGTTCAGTTCCGCTTCCGTAAGGGCCTGCCGGTCGCCCGCCAGAAACTTGTCGAAACGCGCCGGGGTCAACAGGGTCCTTTCGAAGGCGCCGATGGCATTGCGCATATTGGTGAAGGTGACGGGATTCTTCTCTTCAGGGAAAGCGGCGGCAAACATCTCAACATATCTGCCGTCAGCGGCAAGGCGGTCCATCACCACGGCCTCGCTGGGCATATTCATTTCGGCGGGGTTCATCACGGGACCTCCGGCCTGTTCTTCCACATCCTTGTTACGGCCATCCCAGAACTGCAGAAAATGCAGGGCGGCATTCAGCACCGTGGGGGAGTTACGGGTGCCCGGCATGCCGTTGTCGCCTGGACTGGTGGGCAGGTTGTCCACCCCAAAGGTCTTCAGGTCGTGACAGGTATTGCAACTTTGTGTCTGGTTCAGCGAAAGGCGGTTGTCGTAATAGAGCGCCTTGCCCAGGGCTACCTTCTCCGGGGTAAGCGGATTCTCAGGATTCAGGGCCTCAGCCGGTAAAGGTTTAAAAAAGTTATTTGCCAGGGTCATCAGGCTGTCTGCCTTCCTTTCAAGATCTGCTGCCTGATTACTTTGCCTTTGTTTACAGGCGGATACGGCCAGCAACATCGCCGCGCACACAAAAATCACAGTTCTTTTCATAATCCGGGTTTTGTTACCGTAAAAATACAAACTGAACGGGATAATGCCAAATCAGGGATAAATGACCGGTTTTCAGGATATTTATTTCCCGCAAACCGCTTTATGGCTCTTTCGCAAACCGATTGTAACGGCCGGAATGTCACGGTGCGCTGCACCTGATGATATTGCGGTGCGATGCACCTTAATCTTTCCAGCCCCATTGCAATTGTTCCAGACATCATCAACATTGCTGAAAAACCCATGGCCAACCCGCCCGGTAGGGGTAAGGCATCCGACCCTGTCCGTATGACAAGCTTTCGCATCAAAAATCATCCATCCCTTATTGTCTGGTCAACGATTATTGTATTCTGTTGAGTCTTTAGCCTCTTGTTGCAAAGCATCGTCCTGTTGGGATTCAAGCCGGGCCTTTAGCGATACGATGCGTTCATTAATGACATTTACCTGATCCATGCCCAGCCTCTTGTGAAAGCTTGTCAAAATTGATGAGTCAAATGGAGCTTTTCTCTGCAAACATAATATCCGGAGAAGTATTGTATGCCCCATCCCATGGAATCAATCAAGCCAACAACACCCATCGGTTTTCCGGGTTAAGTGAACGCTCGAATGGTGTCTCAAATCCTTCGGGGGGCAGCTGAGCCGGACTGATATATTTGGGGGCCGGTGCAGGCTTTTTATAGGTCTTACGCATAAATCCATGCATTTATTACCCCAATTTAAACACAAATCTGTTCAAATTTATTAAGCGACATTTGCATTGCCTGGTTGTTTTTAAGGCGGGTTTTAACAATTTTATGATCCGGGATTTGCCCTGGCCTATGATAAAGAATTTTCATCGCTTAGCCGGTCAGGCCAAATGCGTTTAAATACTTTTCGATGTAATACTGTTTCCGTTTTGCCTTGTATTGCATGATATACCTGGGGTGCTCAAGGGCAATGATGTTGCCGAAAAATCCATATTCTTCATTCAGCTCCCGGAGAAACTGCTCATTTTTACCTGTTCCGAAACAAAAACACCTGTCAGTTTCTATGCCGGTTGTGATCTGCTTTCTGATATTATCAACGATGAATTCGTAAACCGCTTCCGTTAACTCCCTGCTATCGTAATAATTATAGTTTTTCTCCCTGCCTTTCCAGTCACGGATGGTAAATCCGAGCGGACAAACCGAATTGATGTAAAAATCCGCGTAAAATTTATATACCCCGCCATAACCGGCAATCACGTCATAAACAAATACAGAGGAAGGCTCATGGGTTTCATTACCGGAATAAGATAAGCCGCACTCATTTTTAAGCCGTTTTGTATCGGTGAAAGGAATACCCGTTACCCCTGCCCCAAACCTGCCCGGATTTATCCCAAGGATCAGGCGTCGTTTCCGGTTGTCGTTATAAAATGTTTTGTAGAATAAAGAGGAAACAGCCAGGGATTCACTGTTCCCGCCGAAGGGGTTCATCACGCTGATTCCTTCGGGAAGTTTTCCCTTAAAATCCAGAGACTTGTTCAATGCGATGATCCGGTCGGCAAAAGTCATTTTCAGGTTATGATTATCTGTAAAGGAACTACTTCATGCAGCATTTCTTGTACTTTTTGCCGCTTCCGCAAGGGCAGGGGTCATTCCGGCCGATTTTCACCTTAACGGCAGGCTGAGCGGGTTCCGCGAAATCATTTGTATATTGCTTTACTTTGTCAGTATAACCACTCCAGGTGCTGAGGATGTGCTGATATAATTCCTTGACAGGCAGAATGTTTCTGACGTTAATCCTGTTAGGATCATCAAAAGCTTGCTGCACATCCTGAAAGTCTCCACAAATACCTTCTGCGACATATTTCCGTTCAAAAAGCGTTTCAATAAGGGGAAGCAATTCTATCAAGCAGCAGTCAATTACATTGCAAATGGCCAGACCCATAAACTCCGTATCCACAAGGTTATCTTCAACGGAAGCCTCCGCGAATGTTTCAAAGACAGCTGTATAAACACGGAGCATTTCGTCGCGCATTTCCGGATGGCTCAGCGTGATCTGACTCAACGCATCCGCAACGATCATTTTGCTGTAGGTGTACACGCCCGGCTTGACCAGAAATTGCTGTAAAGCACTGATATTGTTCAAACCAAGTAAATATATCACTTGCCATAGTGTTTCGGTTTTATGATCGTCCAGCCAGAAATCAAGAAAATACCCGTCTGCGTCAATAAAATCCAGTATCCGGGGTAAACTCTCTGTTGCTTTCAATTCACCAAGCAAAAAAAGCGCGTGCAGGGCAAAACTCTGGGTTTCCTCATTATAATCCAGTTCATGAAAGAAACCATAACGGTCAACCGCATCCTGCAACACTGCCTCAAGATCGGAAATAAGCGACAAGCGGGGCAATGCAAGTATTTCATCCAGTTTGTCGCCGGGTATCCGTATTCCAAACTGGTAGAGATTATTTATTTCGTCATGCTTAAAAACAGGCGGGGCCTGATTCTCCAGATGAGGAATTTTCTTTAGGACTTCAGGCGCTATCGCATACTTCCGCAGTTCCTGCAAATGAAGAAATGCATTATTAAACCTGAGTCCGAATAGGAAAGTCTCTGCCTGCTCTGTAACATAATCATCGGGAGCAAGCTCCTTCAGCAAATCAAGCTTTTCTTCAGCAGGCTCAAGGTCACCTGAAGCAGCATGATACCGGATAACCACATTCAAAAAACTCTTTAACTCGGCATGGTGAAAAACCTCCCGCTCAGGATAAAGGGATTTGAGTTCAAGCGTTTCTCCCAGCACTCCGGGTACCTTTTCCGTTTCATCATTTTCGATCAGATAATTTGCCTGGTTAATGCGTGCAAAGAGATAATCGGGATGTTCCCTGAAAAGCTGTTTGTTGATTTCAGCAGCCTTCCGGTGTTCTCCCCTGACATGATAAGCGATCGAAAGGTAGTTTTTAAACATCGGTATTTCAGGATGTTCTTCTACCAGCCGGTTAAGGCGGGATAGAATAAGCCTGTTCCTCTCATCCTGACACTCCATGGCTGCTCTTTCTAGTTCGCCGGTTAGCTCAGCACCAATCCCGCGAAGCCGGAATACAAATTGTGAATCTTCTGTTATTCTGTACCCATGAAAGTTATATGCTTCTTCCATCTCCTGTTTCCTAATGTGGATTATTAATAATATTGTTTAATGCCTGCGTACCCGTAGGTTAGCCACCCATGCGGAAACAGACCTTTTACAATACTCACAATCAATATCTTCCCTTGAATCGGATCTGTTCCGTAAAGGTTTCATTTCGTTTCACAAACATAATAATTCAACCGGAAAACCTCAAGAATTAACCCACGCATTCAAAACAAAAATAATGAACGGCGATGGCTTTCATTATAACTGACTGCTGCCGGTTATTTTAACTGCCTGCAAAGACCCGGGCAGAAAAGATTTTTCACCATTTACCTGATAATTATGCTGAGTGCTCCGCCTGATCGTTTCTGTTGAACCCAATCCATTTTAACCCTCCGGAAATTTATCGGGAGGACCTGTTATTATTCCGGCTGAAGCATGTCTGCCACATTATCGCGGTGAATCAACAGATCACAAACATCAGCGGTGTGACGTGCCGATTGGTTTTCAACGATCAGCCAGTTACAGGGCAGCGTGGGGCCTCCGAAGGTATCAGTCACGCAGAAATCCTTCCATACCATCACCCCGTTCTCTTCCGTGGCGCCCTTCAAACCATAACTTTCCCACTCTCCGGTCAGCAACTCCATATCCATGGGGTTCATGGCCCCGTCCCTGACAAGGTAATTGTCGAACCACCCCCGCCCACCGATCAGGTGGGTGTAATGGGTTTTAAATGCTGAAAATCCACCGGGATAATGAGACTCGATTTTTTCGATAGGTATGATAAAATTCAGAAATTCAAGTGCTACGGGCATGGTCACATAATTATTTGTCTATTAGCACCTTCAGGTCGATACAGGGCCTGAATGCAGGAACACCCGGGCATACCGGGCAGCTCCGGGTGGTTAAAAACAGTTTGAAATGTGTTTTAAACAGCATTTCCATTCAAAGATTATCAGGTAAACGCATAACAATAATAAGAGATTTTCCCGCAAGCAACAACGCGATTGCTGATTCTTCCCTTCGAAATCCGGAAAACAGCAGAGATTAATTAAAAAAAAGAGTCAACAAAACACAGACCACTCAAATAATCCGCTACCTGAAACCCGCAATTACAAAAACACTTTATCTCAATTGGCATATGATTCACCTCTGCAGGTTAACATATAAATTTGAATCAAAATTCTGACTCCGGAGGAGTCACATGTTTATAGAAGAGTGTTAAATAATAATATACGACCCCAGCGGGGTCGCATGTCTATGCAACCATCTGATAATAAAATACCATTATATTCATCAACCATGAATCATCAATTTGAAACGATGAAATAAAATACATACGACCCAGCCGGGGTCAGGTATATATTTAAAAATGATCTCTTTATATTTTTAAGCTGCGCTGGCAGGATTATAAATGATTTATTAGAAACTCTTAAAAAGACATCAAGGAGATTTCAATGGTAAGAAACAATAGATATGTCTCTTTGATAGCAAAATTTTTCCTGTATATCTTTATGTATCTCTGTGAAAAGCTTTCAGAAACCACACTGCAGGTTTCAAAATATTTCTTTAACTCAGGCACATCAGATAATGAACCCCCCCCTTTGCCGGCCTTTCCGGATATGATCATATTATTTTCTGAAAAATCTGAGTATTTTTTATAAATTGCTCCCGGTAAGTCAACAGGTTCAGTAAGATCAACTCCATACAGATATGCCATTCTGCAGCAATTGCGGCAACACGTTAAAGGCAGGTTCAAAGTTCTGCAGTAAATGCGGCACCCAACTCAGTGCACCCGGTACAGGTGCCTGCCCCGTTTGTCATAAGCCGGTTACCGGAAACGAAAAGTTCTGCGCCCATTGCGGCGCTTCCATCGGCAGCGTCGTGAGCGGCCCCGCGTCCGTTCCTCCCCCGCCGGCAGCGCCGACAGCCGGATACCCACAAAACACCATACCCCCTGCACCCCCTGCCTGTAATGCCCCGCCGGCTACTCCTCCGGTAAAACGCAAAAAGAAGGGCGGATGTTTCCGGAAAACCCTGCTGCTATTCGTGTTGCTGGCCGTTGCCGGGTTAACCGCCCTGTATTTTCTGGGCGATGATCCCCCCATCCCCGGCCAGGATGATGGCGGGCTGACGGGTGCCGATATCCCGGGAATTGTTTCGGTTGACGATTCCGTTCCCGAAGAAACCGTTACGGAAACCCCGGTAGAAACAGGCGATCCGCGCCAGGCTGCCGAAACCGTGGAAGAAGCATTTGCCCGTGCCGATACCAGCCTGCTGAAACAAATGCTTACACCCCACAGTCAGGAAATCTACAAGGACGCTTTCAGAGAAATCAAACCTTATATGAGTGAGTATTCCAAAGCCTTCAAAAACAGGAAACTCAAAATATCCACACCCATCTATGCATTGTATGAGTTTACCGGTGATGACGGGCAAAAATACACGGCCGAATTCGCCCTGAGCGATGACGGCCAATGGAAACTGGTAAGATTCTGAAAACCCGTAATTATGAAGAATATCAAGATATTTGCCCCAGCCGCACTGATCGTTACCCTGCTGGCATTGTGGGCCTTGTTTGTCGGGTATGGTAATCAGAAAAACCATCCCACCCTCAATAAATTTATGGTAAAGGCTTTTCTCGAAAAGAACAACAAGGGCGGCTTTTCGATAAAGAAATTCAAACTGTATGAATTTAAACTGGACAAGGTAAAACTGAAGGGAAACTATATCAGTAAACCCGGGCTGTTCAATCCTTCCGAGGTTGACCGTTTCCATGAGGATATGGCCAACTGGCTGTACGGCGAAACCACCTTCAGCGAAGAGACAGGAGAAAAAACACCCCTCGAATGGATTGCGCATGGCGGATACTCAGCCGATGTGCCCGAAGTGCCGGCCAGTTTCCGCCATTTTTACGATCCTACCCGGCCCGATGGTGCCCGGCACCTCACCGACGATGTAAACAGCAAACTGATGAACTGGATTCAGAAAAAGTTCACCAATCCCAATACCGATGGTGTTACATGGGCAATCGGCAAGGCGGGTAATTTCGGAGCGCTGGAGCATAACTATACCTGGGAGAACGGCAAGGTTTTTATAAAAGGAGCCCTGGAAGAAAAAAATCAGGAAAAGCGCAACGCCCTGATGGCCAAAGCATGGCGGTCGCTGGGAGAAACCCTGCACATGATTGCCGACAACGGATGCCCTTCGCATGTGCGCAACGATGCCCACCCTTCTATCCCGTTCCGCATGATGTCGTACTTCGGAAACCCCGATACCTACGAAGAAATGATGGCCAAATTCCAGACCGGCAATGATGGCGGACTGGATGAATTTCAGGCGGGGAAAGCCGACCCTGACCTGGCGCTGAAATTCGAAAAGTCAAACACCATAAGGGATGTGGCGCACACACTGGCAACCTTTACCAACGAAAACTTTTTTACCACCGAAACCATCTCGGGCACCGACTGGAAAGGCAATGTGGTGAAACCCATCACGCACCCTGAATATGTGTACAACTCTCCAAAGCTGAGCGCTTCCAATTATTCAGGAAATTACTACCGGCGTCAGGTGGGAAACCGGGAAGTGCTGCTATGCACCGATACCTGGTTTTTCAACAAATACCCCGTTTCAAAAACCTATCCATACCTCGACGAGGCTTGCGTTAAATCGCAGGCTTCCGCGCTGGTCCCCGCCATCAGGGAAGCCGGGCTCCATGCCATCCGGCTTTTTATTCCCGGGCTGAGTGTGAAAATCACTTCACTCACCGATGACGGAAACATTACCGGTGAAATTATCCACAAAACCGATCAGGAATACACCAAAGCCATCAGTTACAACGGACCTGTGGAAATCAAAACAGCCACACTCGATGTGGCCGGAAGGTTAGAAGCCCGCAATGGCCGGTTTTCGGGTAAAATCACCCCGGTGGACAATGCCTGGATTCATGCGGAGATTGAATTCGGGGGCGTGACAGTAAAATCAGAACAAAAGAAAATGTTTGCCCCACCCCCGAAACGCGAACCGGTGGTAGCACAGGATTATGAGCTTGACTTCGTTATCCATGCCTACATGCACTATACCAATGGCCACGATATGGATGATCAGCAGTTTAGCAAAAGCGACTTCAGGGCGATTGAAAGTCCTGGTACCGGCGGCAGCTTCCCCGGCTTTAAGATTTCGAAAGGCGGCAATTTCAGCGGAAAACTGTTTGAGGGCCGGCATCAGGACGGTTGGGTTGAAGGCGCATACAGCAATCAGCGGCTCAGCTGGCTGAAGTCACACATGCACCTGACCTGGTACAAGCAGGGTGGCGGTAAATCAAGAGAGCAATGGATTGACGTGGAATTGCGCAATATTCCCGTCGACGAGATCGGCACAAGCGATTATGGCATCCGGTTTCACCGCGACGGATGGGATTGCGACAACCTGCGCCCCGATCCTGAATTTGAAAAAAGCATTGTCAAAATCAAACACCGTATAAAATTCTATCCCTCGGGCCGCGAAGTGTCATTCGATTATATTGACTACGGAAAATCGGAGGTTCAGGGCTGCAAGGACTGGAAAAACATGTGGATACCCAGGTCGTTTATTGATGTGAGCATCAGCTATAACAATAACCGATAAAATATTGCGGTGCGCTGCACCTGATAATGTCACGGTGCGATGCACCTGGTAATGGACAGGTGCCGATCGGGCCTTAATATGCCTATGAAAACGTGTATTTTCAGAACAGGGATTTCCCATTGATTAATCCCGGTCAATCGCACTTATTGCTTTGATTTTTGTTATGTATATTCAGGAGGGGAACAACCTTTTCCAGAATTACCGAATTAACACCAACCAAACATGTACCAGTCAAAACGCTTACAGGTATTTGAAAAGCAGGTAAAGAACAAATTCAATATTTACAACGGGATTTTTCTCAACCTGCCTTACCGGCAGGACAGCAATATAGGCATCCTTATACCGGTTTTGTACCAATCATGCCGCGAAGGGCTTGAGTCTGGCAAGCACCCCCGGGAGATTCTTGAATCCTTCTTTAACAATTTTACAGGCATCGAAAACGAGCCCGAAAAAATTGATCTGATGTTCCGCATTATACAATACGTTGAACGTCAGGTTGTTTTGTACGACAGTGTGGAAGATGCTGCTTTTATGGAACTTAAAAGCCTGGGCAACTACCTGCTGATTAAAGATTTCTTCAACATGGTGGATAACCGCAAAAGCTGGGACAGGATTCTTGAAAAGTTGTCCGGCTTCAGCGCGCGCATCGTGCTTACCGCGCATCCCACGCAGTTTTATTCTCCCCCGGTACTCGACATCATCGGTACGCTGAGGTCATTGATTATGGCAAACCGGATTGATGAAATTGACATGACCCTGCAGCAACTCGGCCTGACCTCCCTTATCAATTCAAAAAAGCCCACACCGCTGGATGAAGCCAAAAACATCATTTACTTTTTGCGAAACGTTTATTACAACGCCGTTGGGGAACTTTACGGATATATTAAGGAACACGCCGGCAGCCGTGAGTTTCAGAACCACAACATTGTTCAGCTTGGTTTCTGGCCCGGGGGCGACAGGGATGGTAATCCCTTTGTTACTGCAGAAATCACGCAACAGGTTGCCGACGAACTGCGCATGAGCCTGTTCAAGTGCTATTATCAGGATCTGAAAGACCTTCAGCTGAAGTTAACCTTTAAGGATGTAGAAGATCCACTTAATGTATTGCGTGATAAACTTTACAATGCCATGTTTAACCCGGATGAGAACCTTACCCTTGAGGAAATCATTCATCCTTTGCTTGACGTTAAAGAACAGCTGATTACCCGGTATCACTCCTTATATCTCAAAGAACTTGATTACCTGATTGATAAAGTAATGATCTTCAAAACCCATTTTGCGGCCCTCGATATCCGGCAGGACAACAGCATTCACCGAAAAACGGTGGCAGCCATCCTGGCAAAAGCCGGGATTATTTCTTCCGATCCGGACGAACTGCAACGCGGTCAGTTGGTTGAATTGCTGCTTTCGGGCGATATTCATGCGGATGCAGCTGATTTTGATGACCCTTTGATTCAGGATACCATCCGGAATATTTCCCGGCTGAAAAGGATACAGGAGAAAAATGGCGAAGAAGGGTGTAACCGGTACATCATCAGCAATGCCGTGGATGAGCTGAGCGTTCTGTTTGTTTACGGGCTTTTCAGGTGGTGCGGATGGAGCGGGCAACGGCTTACCTTTGATATTGTGCCGCTCTTCGAGACCATGGAAGGCATGAAAAGCGCCGAAGCCACCATGCAGAAATTATTCAGCATACCGGCTTACCGCGATCACATCGCCCAAAGGGGTGAAAAGCAAACCATTATGCTTGGTTTTTCCGATGGAACGAAAGATGGCGGCTACCTTATGGCCAACTGGTCCATTTTCAAAACCAAGGAAACCCTGACTTCGGTCTGCGATCAGCATAATATTAAAGCCATCTTTTTTGATGGCCGAGGAGGTCCTCCGGCCCGCGGCGGCGGTAAAACGCATCGTTTTTACGCGGCACAAAGTGATAAAATCGCAAATCATGAAATTCAGCTGACCATACAGGGACAGACCATCACCAGCACCTACGCTACTCATGAAAAATTTATCCACAACTGTGAACAGCTGCTGACTGCCGGTCTGGCCAACAGCATTTCGGGGAAAGTACACACGATAAGTGCTGAATTCAGGCAACTGATGGAAGAACTCGCGCAACTCAGTTTTGAAAAATACAGTGCCCTGAAAGCACACGATAAATTTATCCCTTATCTCGAGCAAAAAAGCACCCTGCGGTTTTATGATAAAACCAATATTGGCAGCCGCCCCGGAAAACGGAACGCGACTAAAAAACTGGAATTCACCGACCTGAGGGCGATTTCATTTGTGGGATCATGGAGCCAGCTGAAACAGAACGTGCCCGGTTATTTCGGCACCGGCACAGCCATTCAACGCCTGGTGGATGACGGAAAGCTGGATGCGCTCAAACGATTGTACCGCGAAGTGCCGTTCTTTAAGGCCCTGGTGCAGAATAGCATGATGTCACTGTCGAAAACCAACTTCAACCTGACTTCCTATATGCGCGAAGAAGCGGAGTTTAAAGACATCTGGCAGATTTTAAATGATGAATACGTATTGTCGGTAAAAATGCTGCTGTTGATCTCCGATTCAAAAGAACTGATGGAAGAAGAGCCGGTTTCAAGGGAATCCATCAAAATGCGCGAGCAGATTGCCTTGCCGTTGCTGGTGATTCAGCAATATGCCCTGCAAAAAATCAGCGGAAGCGAAGAATACAGGGAAGCCTATGAAAAACTGGTAACCCGCTCACTTTACGGGAACATCAACGCGGGCAGAAACTCGGCTTAGGAGGTGCAGGCATTGCAATAGGTTGTTTCCTACAGCAGGTCGTTTCGGCTCCGCTCAACGACCTGTACGTACCCTGAGCGTGTACCCTGAACGTTTACCCTGAGCGGAGTCGAAGGGGAGTCGAAGGGTACATTCCAGGGGCGATGTACCTGATTGCTGCAGGGCGGGGCTGGGTGCAACTTCATAGCTGCATTCTGTTAACATTCTACAGCAACGACCGAAGCTGCTGTATAATCCGGGGATCGTTTATTTCCCAGGGCAGGTTTGTCTTGCCGAAATGACCGTATGCCGCAGTGGGCAGGTAGATGGGGCGCTTAAGGTCAAGCATGCGGATAATGCCGTTGGGCCTGAGGTCGAACAATTCGCGGATAGCGGCCAACAACTTTGCCTCATCCACTTTGCCGGTATCATGCAGGTCCACATACAAAGAGGTAGGATCCTCTTTGCCGATGGCATAGGAAACCTGCAGGGTGCAGCGGTCAGCAATGCCTGCCGCGACAATGTGTCTGGCAACATAGCGGGCCGCATAGGCGGCGGAGCGGTCAACCTTGCTCGGGTCTTTTCCGCTGAAAGCGCCGCCACCGTGCGGACAGCTTCCACCGTAGGTATCCACGATGATCTTTCTCCCGGTAAGGCCGGTGTCGCCATGCGGGCCGCCAATGGTAAAGCTGCCCGACGGATTGACAAAACATTCAGGGTGTGCACCGGGGAAATAAGCCCTGGTTACCGGCAGAATCAGCGCTTCCATCAGCGTTTCTGCGATCTGTTTCTGCCCAATGCCTTCCCGGTGCTGGGTTGAGATCACCACTTTTTCCACACCCACCGGTCTGCCGTTTTCGTACCTGACCGAAACCTGCGACTTCGCGTCTGGCAGCAGCCAGGAGATCTTCCCGCTTTTGCGCAAATCCGCCAGACCGCGCATCAGCCTGTGGGCCAGCATCAGCGGCATGGGCATCAGTTCAGGGGTTTCGTTGCAGGCATAACCGAACATCAGCCCCTGGTCGCCGGCACCGCCCGTGCTCACGCTCTCGTTGATCTCAGGACTCTGCTCATGAAGCAGCAGGGTGTAATCAGCAAGTTTATAGTCAAATCCGGTTTGAATGGAATCGTATCCGATATCCCGGATCACCTTTTTCGCGATCTCAACCGGATTGACCTGTTCCGCATGGTTTGCCTTCGCCTCTCCGGCGATCACCAGGTGGTTGGTGGTAATCAGGCATTCACAGGCGACTTTTGCATCCGGATCATGCAAAAGATAAGCATCGAGGATGGCATCGGAAATCTGGTCGGCGACTTTGTCGGGATGACCTTCGGAAACCGATTCTGAGGTAAAAAGGTAGTTCATGATAATAATGGTTTCAGGTTAATAAACAGCGCCTTAAACCATCAAGAAGAAGAGAATTTCAGGGGAATAACGGAACTGTTTTGGCCTGAATGCCCTCATCGCTTTACCACCGCGGCGTTCCCGCTCGGTTGGGGCCCATGTAGGGCGTCTTGATGATTGTAGGGCAAAAATATAAATTGTTTTGCAGTTACCGGGTAAAAAAATGTTTCTTTATAATCGGCACATTCAGGTATTATTTGTTCGGAATCATTGCTGTCCGGTTAATTTATGAGATTCTTCGCTTACGCTCAGAATGACTTTGACTTACATGGGTTTGATGGGGAGGGGGCTTGGTGGCGGCATGGCCGCTACCAAGCCCCCTTTGATTATCGTTAATGTATTGTCATTCTGAACGTAACGTAGTGAAGTGAAGAACCGATCCCGATACTATCAGGAGAGCTCACCGAAGGTAATCTCATAACTCCTTCTAAAAATTTACCTTACAATAATGGTTCGGAATGATAATTAAGTGACCATTTCGAAGAGTTTGCCGGAAAAGATCATCCGCGATAAGTTATCGTGCTAACCCCCGATAGCAATCAAAACTGCTTTTAAATCAACCATTCTCTAGGAAATCAATATAGTCTTCTTTTGAGGCTTTTATGGTTTTCAGAATGGTTTTTACAATAAACTCAGGCACCGGATCAATATGTGATTGAAGCGGAACCGGTCTTGTTAAATCATGACGTGACCAGATCTCATGGCCGCCGGAATGCCGGATGCACTTTAATCCCTGATGAGTTAAAAATTGTCTGAAAGTCTTTAGCGGTATATTTTTAAGCGGATTGGACATCAGCAGGGTATTTCTACCATACGGTTTAATTTTTGAAACTCGTGTGTATTAAAAATATCACCGAAGTCTGCATTTGAATTAAGTAATTCTGACATGGTGGGTGGATCCAGCCGGCTCTTTTTGGTTTTTGAACCATGCACCTTCCATCCTCTGCTTGTCAAATCGTCATGTAAGGTATTTTTATTGATGGTATATCTGAAATACTCGTCTAAAGCGGTATCAAATGAGTTTTTCGCTTCCTCCTCATTCATTCCGTAGCCATATATATCCAGTGCGGGACAAAATACTATCACTGTTCCCTCTTCCTTAAAAAGAATAACAGAAAGATTGACCGTTATTTTATTCCTGCCGGAAGACCAATTCCCGGCAAGCTTCAGCTTTTCACCCATAAAAATTAACAAATTCTAAATGGCCGGTGTACCGGCCGTTTGATCAACAAAGGTAATGATATAAACAACTGATTAATACAATAGTTGTCATAAATTGTTACCTCTTCTGCAGTCCTACCTGGTAATTCATTATTAGATGTGCAGGAGTTAAAGAATGAACCTTGTAATCCGTAGCGTAATCACGAATGTTTTTAATTAAAGGGGCCACAGAGATTTAAATCTTCTCTGTGATGCTCCGCGAAACCTCTGTGTGCTCTGTGTAATTATTTGTTTCACAGAGGTACAATGAGTTAACTAATCTTCACAGTGAAACCCCGGTGAGTTCTGTGTGACTGTTTATTACCCTGAACTACACTTCAAGGTAAAAGAGATCTCCGGTTTGTGCGCTCTGCACCACAAAATCAGGCATAAACCGCAGGGCTTTACTGGTGGTATGGTAGTTGTTCCGTAGCTCCCTGCTCAAAAAATGGCAAGTTTTCCCAAACCATTTGTATTGTGTCGCTATTCATTGTTACGCTAACATTTCCGATTTCAAACCTTTTTCAACTCTTCCATGAGTGCCCTTCGCTGAGGATATAATTTCCTTAGCATCTGAACCACATAATCTGCCTTTTCACGTGCACCCATTTTTATCATTCTACGAATGTAGCGACAAGCTATCTGATAATGATCCCTGCTAACATTCTTTTCTAAATATTCTAAAACAGCCTTCTGATACATGTCCGAAATCTCATCAGAAAAATCCTTGACAAGATATTTCTCATAAGTATCAAGGGTATTGAGACTTATGTCACTTTTAACAATCTGCAGAAGCTCATTCCAATTTTCCTCCCAGATGTAGATCATTGCTACCAATGGTTTGCCATTCCACCTGTTTTTAGAGAGAATATCCTGAATAATCATCTTCAGTGTTGCCTCCCATTGGTGGGGTTCAATATGTTTTTTAAGAATGTCAAAATAGGGTTTTTTATCGCGGTTAGCAGAAATAAGCTGAATACGCGCATATTTCAGGATATTCACCCTGTCGTTTTGAAGCTGTGCAATCTGCAGTAAATAATCACACCAATAGTCGAGCAGGCCCGGACTTTCTTTACTGTTAAGTTTTATCCCTTCTTCAGCCAGGGCCATGGCTTTTCTGTAGTCTTTTGCTGAAATTGCCTTTTCGATTATTTCCTTCCTGAACTCTGCATTTGATAAATTTTGCTCGAGATACTGTGTTGCTTTCTCTTCCCCTTCGGTTCTTCTGATTAGTAAAGCCCTGATCTGCTGGGCATTTGTATAATCCCAATCCCAGCTTTTGCCTGATGATTTTATAGAGTCTAACAGTTGGTGAATCTGCTTTGTTTCGGAAGTGTTGTTAACCAGTTTGGAGGCAAGGTCAAGCATTGTAAAATGCCAGTCCCATCCTTTATACAAGCCTTTTGAGTACGCTGTCAAGCAATAGTTCAGCAACTCAACGCGCAACTTTTCTGAAACCTGCGCATTTGCAACCGAATACAGGATCTCAATCGCGGAATAAATGCTCCCTCCAACATCTCCATTGCTATCGTCGGCATACTGAAGTGCCCCTGTCATCTCTTCCATTACGGCAAAGGCAATGAGCATGGCAGATTTGTAGTTGGCTTTTTCAAGATGTTTTCCGGCCGTTTGAATGTACTCATCAATGGCAATTCCCACCGCACGCGCACCGGAATAATCAATAAAACCATGCCTGTCGCACGATGATCTAAGTATGGCTTTCACCTGTTTTACATACAATGCCTTAGTCTCCGGCATCACCAGGTGGGCATAACCAGCCAGAAACAACTGACGGAATTTGCTGTCACGGTCACATTGTCCCCGAAGGAAATCTTTCATATCGTCATGCGTCAGGTGTTCAAGGATCTCATCTACCTGTTCAGCAATGGTTTTCTTTTTTGCCACAGTTTTAGCCACAGGACTGCTCTTCTTTGCTTTCTTTACAAGGCTTAACTCATTCTGCTGAAGTTCAAAAATAACCGCTGCCACATGTTTGCATACAGGTCCCATATCGTAAGGACAGGTGCAACTATACTCAGTGATTGTATCATTTTCAATTCTGATGCGAACCGTGTAATCATCAGTACCCTCCACAATTGCTTCGTATTCCCCATGAGCTATTTGTTCGGGCTCGGCAACAAGACCCTTCTTAAAATACTTATAACCGCGATTTAAAATGGTTTCATCAATGTATTGTTCGAATTCCTGAAGAGGTATATTCATCATTTGTTAGAGGTTTGGGGGGTTATTTGAATTCGGGATTAAAATTATGAATGTCAGGGAGTATCTTGTACTCAATTATCGGAAAATTAATCATTCCACGGGTTGGAAAGTTATACGGCGATGTATTCAGAAATCCGTGCGAAGGATGCAGCACGCTGTTTTTTGTCAGGCTTTGAGTGTTCCGTTTCAATCGATCTTTTGGGGTAATTTATAAATAAAGTCATGAAATTCAGATGTGCGGTGCAAGATGGTAAGATACCCGTTCAGTTTGTCCTTATATTCAATCAGGTAATCCGGGTGCAGTTTTTTAACGACAAGGTTGATCAACCTCCTGACCAGCAAACCGACTCTATAGTCGTATTGAGAAAAACAAGTTCCAAACATTATGGATGGAAGCGAGAAAGGGACATCCAGAACATAAAGCAGCAAGTCGGCCTCAAGCTTCTTATTTTTTGAAACTGCTGTAAATTCATTAATCCTTTTAACACAGGCGCTCAGCATATTGGCAAGTTGAAGTTCTTCGGAGAAACCCTTGTATCTTTTGATGAACAGGCTGTCCAGATCACGTTTGGCTTCTTCATACAAGTCTTTTTCACCGCTATCCTTATCAAGATAATTGGCAAGCAGAAAGTCGTAATTTGCCTTTTTAGCCGCTAACTTAACTATTATACCAACCAATTCGTTTTTAGGCAGCGCACTTAGCTGTTCCTTTAATTCAGTTCTGCGGTTTGACATATAATTCAGGTTCACTTTTGTCCGATAAAAAGGAAGAGTCAGAAAGTTTTATTAAAACTAACCAATCCTTTAATAAGTAGTGTTGAGTCGCCAAACTTAATACTACACGGATAAAAGTATACATTTTTCCGGTACCCCGGTTTTCGGGCAGCTGATTTCATTAATTGATGATAAATTTTTCCCAGGGTAACCAATCATTATAGCGCTGACCGGTCTGTAAAAAAGTACAAAACAAAAGATCTCTTGATAATTTTTTTGTTTTGTGATTTTGCCAGATGTAGCTCAAAACAGGAGGTATCCGGTTCAATGCCAGGATTATCAGGTATGACGGAGCATTCCCAGCCAGAGCATAGATCCGGGCAAATCATACTTTCAGATGTAAATCAGCTACCTTAATCAGAAGTATTCGGGTATATTTACATTCAAATGGTGCTTAAGAATGGCCTTTATATTCCGGACAACCGGACTAAGGTTGTTATTAAGAAGCAGATAAAGATAATTTACAGCTCAACAATCAGTTTGTTTCAGGAGATATTGAATTGGTTGGCCAAAAACTACAAAACTGGAGGAGAATAGGAGAAATCAAAGTTCATACAATCATGAACCTATAACATAATTAAAACGTGATTTTTTTACTTGTGCCGGACAACTGTGATCTTTGAATTTGGGTTCGGCCATTGGCTTCAATATTTAATAATTCCAATTAACAGGTTTAACGAGTACAAATCCATCGGGTTTAATCACTTCCTGAGGGAACTGGTGGTCCATTAGTTTCTTTCTGCCAATTATCATAGAGCCTTTTGCTACGAAAGCGACAGAATTATTAAAACGCTTTGATGGAAAAGCAACGAATACACGCTTTTGTCCAAAATTTTCATGGATTGCCTTTATCGGTGGTACCAGATCGCTATCACCCGATAAAAGCATAGCCATGTCATAATTATCCTGAAAGGCATCCACCAGCATTTGGGTTGCTATATTGACATCGGTCATCTTTTCGTTGTAATTAGCCCGGACATTATTGCATCTCCTGCACTCGATAGCATCACGCTGATAGTGTCCGTAATAAATTTTAATGCCAACGGTTTCCAATGCTTCAATATAGGTCGATTGCCGTTTTTGCTTGTCAGGATTATTACTTACCCGGCTTGTAAAGTACTTTATTCCAACTATTTCCTGCTCTGGCTTTAACAAACTTTCGGACAAAGCCCTGATGTTTAACCATTTAAAATTATCAAAGCCCGCTTGCTTCATGCCGAAATAAAGGTTAAATCCATCAATATAGACTATGATGCGTTCTTTTTTGTCCATTTATTCTTGCAATGTGGTTTGTTTTTTGTATATTTGCACTTATAACATCGCCAGGGATAGCATCCCCGGTCCGACGCTCCGCAAGGGGCGTTTCTTATTTTTACTTTTTGCACTGCCCATTCTCTTCTTATTTCATCTGTGCGTTTGTACAAAGTCTATTTATTCACTTCTGAATCCCGCAAACACCTGCCTTGCATAACCCTCGTATTCCGCTATGGATTCCTTACTCAGGTGAAATGAACGCACCCTGCCAAGGGAGTAGTTGGTTCCGGCAGTAATGGTGAACCCCGCCGCCAGCCGCTTGTAATGCATGCACTGTATCTTCTCCGGCGATACAATCACAAACCAGGCGTTTTTGTATGGGAAGTCCTTGTATTTATCCTCAAAACCGAAGCAACCGTTGGCCCTGAATTTGACTTCCATGTAGAACAGATCTCCGGTTTGTGCGCTCTGCACCACAAAATCAGGCATAAAACGCAGGGCCTTGCTGGTGGTATGGTAGTTGTTCCGTAGTTCCTTGCTCAGGAAAGGATGGGTCCTCTCCAGACCATAGTTGAAAACATTGTAGCCATTCTGCGCAGACAAATCCTGCACCAGGTGTTCCGCCAGGCGGCCTTTGAGGCAATTGAGCTGAAAATTATCTGACATAATATGTATTCGTTAACAAATGTAAATTTAGCCAATGGTTTTTATTCAGACTTATATGCGCGCTGAATTGAATAAAAGAGTTGCCAATGAAACAAGTCTGTCCCCGGAATGGAATTTAAGCTGCATACTTTTTTGAGTTATTACCCTGTTCAGTTGCTTACACCAGCCAGTATATCATGGTTTCAGGTCTTTTATTTCCCTGTCGAAGTCGCTCTCATAGGTTTGGTCCTGAATTACCCTGAATTTTTCATATTCGCTAACGGCTTTTAACTTTGCTTCAAGCATCGAAATTTTTCCTTTATCCTTCAAAATCGGGTAGTTTGAGAGTTCTAAAAAGCTATCGAGGAATTTTGCCCATTCCTGCATACTAAAAGCAATTCCTCGTTGAGCATTGTTTTCTGCCAAATCCAAATAGGCAGAGACAATCCGGTTTAACTCTGTTAAATGCTGATGCGCTATATAATTTTTTGCTACTGTAGTATCGCTTTTCAGAATTTTTCCATCAGGGGCAGCTTTCCATGTTTTTAAACCCATGTAAAGTTTAGTGGCATCGGCTGCGGTATATATGATTTCTGCCGCAGTTTTTCCGGTGATGGCCCAATGGAGTTTGTTCTGTACCGCAGAAAAAAAATCTTTTGTTTGCTGACTTTCGCGGTCGTAATCAGTGCTCAGGGCATACAAATCGGTAATTTTCTGGTAGAATCTGCGCTCACTTGCCCTGATTTCGCGGATTCGTTCGAGGAGTTCATCAAAATAATCCTGTCCGAAGTTTTTACCTTGCTTCAGGCGTTCATCGTCAATTACAAAACCTTTAATAATAAACTCGTTCAGGGTTTGGGTTGCCCATCGGCGAAAATCGGCAGCTTGTGTTGAATTTACGCGGTAACCAACAGCCAATATGACTTCCAGGCGATAGAAATTTGTAGTGTATCTTTTCCCGTCTGCTGCAGTTGTTTCCATTTTGGAAATAACTGAAGCCTGTTCGAGCTCACCCGTTTCAAATATGTTCTTCAGGTGTTTGTTTACAGCAGGTACATTTACTCCAAATAATTCTGCCATAGCTTTTTGGGTGAGCCAAAAAGTGCCATTTTGAAAATAGACCGATACGTTTACTTTTTTATCTGCCGTGTTATAGAGCAACAAATCTCTTGGTTTCATGTTTGTTCCGCTTAAATTTTTCAAGTCGTACATATCGATATAATCATCGGCTTTGCCCGACCCTCTGTAATAACCATTAAAATATCAGGTTAGTATTATGTAAATCCGCACGCATAACATCACCGGGAATAGCATCCCCGGCCCGGCGCTCCGCAAGGAGCGTTTCTCTTTTAAAACACTTTTCCTGCCTGGTTCCATCTTGTTTTAATTTAACATTAAGTTCTTTGTTTTTAGACAACCCCTGTACCAGGCGCCCTGCCAGGCGGGCCTTTGAGGGAATTAAGCTGAAACTTGTCTGACATCATACAAGGTTGTTAACAGATGTAAATTTAGCGAATGACTGCTTATGAACAAATTTACAGGAAACCATCTGCACGAAAAATAACCTGCACCCTGCTTTTAACCGATAGATGCAATAGTTGCAGCGCCGGGATACTCTATTTTCTTTTGAAAATCATCTGAGAAATTTTCTGTTGACACTTCCTGAATTGAACCTTAGCATTTGATTATTAAGCCATCACAATACAATTTATTAATTCAGCTATTATCTGAGGTAATATCTCACCCAGGGCCAATTTAACCCGCACTGCAATATTTCAGGCTGTATTCTCAGTTAAAACCGGCCTGGTTTCCTCCGGAATTATCCAGCTCTTCCAGCACCTTATTGATCTCCATCCCTATCCTGTCAATCTCTGAAACATATCTGTCGGTATCTTCAGAGATTGCCTTTACAATTACCTCATTGTGTGCGATCCTTAAATCACAGTACTTCAGCAGCCTTTGGTTCTGAACCTGTAATTCAGCCGGTAGATTTTCAATGGCGTTCAGTTTGTTTATGATTTCCTTGTTTTGTTTCCATAAAACAATGCCTTCGCTGAACTTCCTGATTAAGTATTGAGGTTCAGCCGAATCTGCCACCTCATATACAGCCAGTGATCTGCGTTCGTTTTCGGAAAACGCTGCCACCCCCTGATCATAAGCGGCAGCATCAAAATCAGGTTTGGATAAATCACCCGAAATAAATGCCGCGCCGGCTATGACTGCTAGCAACATGACCATAAATACAGCGCCGATTCCCGTAGCCTTCCAGGCGCTGAAAAATTCACCGCCCGATTCTTTATGTGCTTTGATCCAACGCCCCTGGAGTTGTTCTACAATCAGGTAAATTATACCGGTATAAACTGCGGGGATCAGGGGATTTGGAATTTTATCAAGAATGTCTTCAGGCAGGGAAAAGATCCCCGCAAACAGCAGAAGGGTAGCGACAATGCCAATGAACAATGCCTTCTTTCCGTTATCTTCCTGATCATATGCTTCATAATTCTTTTGGCTGTAGTTTATAAGTGCGTT
>DJGZ01000015.1 GCA_002433025.1 Bacteroidales bacterium UBA5833 | reverse complement strand
AAGTACGCGTCGGAAGGTAAGACACGCAGCAACGTGGGTTGTGGAAGTATGCGTCAGAAGGTAAGACACGCAGCAACGTGGGTTGTGGCAGTACGCGTCAGAAGGTAAGACACGCAGCAACGTGGGTTGTGGCAGTACGCATCAGAAGGTAAGACGTGCACCAACGTGGGTTGTGGCAGTACTCGTCAGAAGGTAAGACGCGTACCAACGCGGGAGTAGTTTCAGTTAAACAGTCTTTTTATAAACAATGGCCACTACGGTGCGGTCATCGCCTCCCATATTGATGGTCAGTCCATAAGGCTTGCCGGCAGGAATGTTGATTTGGGCGGCGCCAGCTTTTCCGGTCATTTGTTCCCAGATGGTGACAGCCTGATGCACGCCGGTAGCCCCGGTGGGATGCCCCCAGCCGATTAGTCCGCCGGTGGTGTTGAAAGGAATCTTTCCGTCGCGGGCGGTATGTCCTTCCAGTACAAAGTCGGCTCCCTTGCCCTGAGGGGCCAGGCCAATGGCTTCCACCCCAAGGATTCCTGCAATGGTAAAACAGTCATGGGTTTCAACGGTAGCCAGGTCGCCTGCCGTTATTCCTGCCGATTCAAGGGCAATTTTTACGGCATGGGCAACGGTATCGAGCCGGGCAGGATCGGCAGGCAGGGCAGTGAGGTCGTCGGCAGCATGGCCGATGCCGGCTATTTCAACGGCATCCTTCAGTGCAACACCGCAGCGCTTTAATCCTTCTTCCGTCACAATGGCGATGGCAGAAGCGCCATCAGAAACCTTGGAGCAGTCAAATACATTCAGATGGTCGGTAAAACTTTTGGGATTGGGCTCCGTTAGAGCCAGCGCTTCCAGGTCTGCGGTTTTATTTTCATATTCCTGGGCGGTAGGGCAGAGGCGGGCATTTTCAATGGCATTGCGATACCAGCGGGCAAAAGCCTTACGGGATTTCTCCCTGCCATATTGCTCAAAATAGACACCGGCCCGGTCGCTGAACTGTCCCGGGAAGAAATAGGCATGGCCTTCCTTCCTCCGCTGAAACCACCCGGCTCCCGCAAGAATGTCGGCTCCGTAAATGGCTTTCACGGTATTCTGAACTTCAACACCAAGGGCCAGTACAACTTCGGCTGAACCCGAAAGGGCCGATTTGATACCGGTCACCAGGGCCAGACCACCTGAAGCACAGGCGCCCTCAACACGTGTGGATGGTTTCAATCGTAATTGCGGATCTATCATTCCTAAAAAGGCGCCAAGATGTGCCTGTTTGTTGAACCGGGAAGCCATGAAATTACCGACAACCCCCTCGTCAACATTCCCGGCTCCGCCTATCTGCTGAAGCGCTCCCTGTCCTGCTTCCTTCAGATAATGTTCTAATCCGGGACGTTCCTTTTTCGGGTTGAATTCTCTTCTTCCGGTTCCCATCGAAATGGTATTGTAACCGGCAATCATAAATATCTTCTTACTGGGTTTCATCCGTTTGATCGTTTATCTATACAACAAAATCATTGATGGGGCCATAGGCATGGAAAAATCCGGTCAGTAATACCGTATTTACATCTCCGGCCGTTGCTGCTACCCCATTGCTCACCAACTTCATCCCAATCTCACGGGATTTGCGGGCATATTGAAGAGCCATCGAAGCGCCTATGGTACCCATGGTTTTATAATCGTTGAAAGCCCTGGCTGCAATGGCTTCTTTATCCGGAGCCTTCACAAGGTTTTTCCAAGTCAGGGCAGATCCGGGTAAAGCGCCAAGCATGCCATCAACCTTACTGTCAAAGCCGGAAACAGGGATGTAATCTCCCTTGTCGGGACTGAAGACCGCAACAGGCCTGCCTTTATCATATTTCAGGAAGCCATCTTTCTGACTGCCATCTGCATACTGGCCTCCTTTAACACCGAGGTCAAACAGCCGGTCGAGCAGCGGACTGTGAAGGTCTTCTTCTCTCATGTATGGATTCATTACATTCATGATGAACCGGACTACATCCACGCCCACGTAATCGATCAGTTGAAAGATTCCCATCGGGCGCATCAGGAAATCCTGGCTGACCCTGTTGATTGCATATATGGCTTCGTGCAGGGGCATTCCCTTGGCCAGTTCCGTTGCCTGTTCAATACCATAAAGTGCATCACGCATAAAATGGCCGTTGCCGATAAAACCGGCAATATCGTTGGAGGGAACGACAATTTTTCGCATGTTTTTCGCGAGTTGCAGGGCAAATTGTTTCATTTCACCGCTGTTGGAGTCTATGGTGATCAGCTCAACCAGTTTCTGCACGGCAGGGGGATTGTAGAAGTGAAATCCAAGAATTCTTCCCCCGAGTTCAGCTTCCATATTAAGGCCTCCGATGGGCACGGAGGAGGTATTGGTAAAAAACCATGGCTGATTCGGGTTATTTTCGTTGATTTGCCTGAAGAGCCTGGTTTTAAGTCCCGCGTTTTCGCTGACGGCTTCAAAGATCAGGGTACTGTCGTAAGCGGCTTCAATGCGGGTTCCGGGCCTGATAATCCCCATCACATCATCAATATAGGCTTCGATGATTTCACTGTTTTCTATCAGTTCCTTTCTTCCGGCATAAATCTTCCGCAACTGCACCGTTTTTTTCTCGGCGGCTTTCAGCACCTGCGCCCTGATGTACTTCATCAGTCCCGGTAACGCGGAGGAAGTTACGTCCACGGCATTTACCACGAAGTGCTTACCCCTGTTTCCGGGTTTCAGCATCTCATCGGCCACTTCAAGGGCCGACAGCAGCAGAATACCACTGCCCATTTTGCCGGCAGCGCCAAGCACGGTTATATTCGATAGTCTTTCTGTGTATTCCATATTTAAATGTATTCGGGTTTTCAGGTTCAGTGCGAATCAGCATCCTGCTGTCCGGATTTCCCCGGAGCAGCGGTGAATGGTTTGCGGTGATCACCAGTTGGGTTTTCTTTTTTCCAGGAAGGCAGTCATACCTTCTTTGCCTTCATTGCCAAAGGGATCTCCAAAATGATTTTGTTCCAGTTTTTCAGCATCGTGAAAACTCATTTCAAGCCCTTTACGGGTTACTTCTTTTACCAGTTTAACTGCCAGCGGGCCTTTTGAGGCAATCAGGACGGCCAGCCTTTTCGCTTCATCCAGTAGCTCTTCAGGTTGGGCGATTTTCTGTACAAGACGCATACGCAGGGCGGTTTCCGCATCTATCACTTCTCCGGTTGTAAGCAGGTAGAGTGCATCCGCGAGGTTGGTTAATCTGGGTAGTCGCTGTGTACCGGCATAGCCTGGTATCAGGCCCAGGTTGACTTCCGGTTGCCCGAAGCGGGCATTTGCCGATGCAATGCGGAAATCGCAGGCCATGGCCAGCTCCATGCCTCCTCCAAGCGCAAAACCATTGATGGCTGCAATAACCGGGAACGGCAGATCGCCCAGGCGGTTAAAAACTTTTTGCCCTACGGCTGAAAAAGCCCGGGCTTCTTCCGGCGATTTACCAACCATTTCAGCAATATCGGCGCCGGCCACAAACGCTTTTCCTTCACCGGTTATTATCAAGGCTCTGATTTCCGGATTGGATTCCAGGGTGGAGATGAAATGGTTCATCTCTTCAAAAAACCTGGTATTGAGGGCATTAAGGGCAGATGGCCTGCTGATGGTAAGCAAAACCACTGTGCCTTCGGTTGAAGGCTTCAGGATTGTATATTCCATTGAAAATGATTGTTGAACCTTATATTGGTTTTAAACAGCATTCCTCCGGAAAGGTTTAAATTTCCGAATCAAAACAATATTTGCAGGCTGGCATTGCTGAGGCGGTTCATCACAATATTTTGCACATTTTGAGATCCTGCATAATAATTGCAGACCATCGCGCCGTTTTATGTGATATGACTTCCTGGCATAAAAAAAGCTCCCATGGGGGAGCTTTGCGTTATACCTGTTAAAGGTTTAGTTCTTGACAAGTTTTTGCACGTACCTGTGTCCGTTTTCACCAACAAAGGTCACGAAATACATGCCGTTGCCTAATGCAGAAGTATTGATGGAAGTTCTGCCATTGCTGTTGAGGCTGTAGGTGCCAACCAGTTGACCAAGCATGGAGGTAATGGTTACTTCCTTAACCTTGGCTGAGCTGTTGATTACAAGCTCATTGCTTACAGGGTTGGGGTACATTTTAATCTGCTCTGCCAGCGGATTCTGGGGAACGCTGAGCAGGCCGTCAACACCCCATTTATAGGTAACATTCATATTGCCTGCATACTGCAGGTTACGGTCGCCGCCCGGAGCGGGGTCACCGTTGCCCCAGCCTGCGCCCTTGAAAAATTTAAAAGGATAGAGTCCGTCGGGCAGATACATGGTAATAGAATAAATACCATCGCTGTCCGGGTCAGTCATCTCGTTGTTGGGGTTTGTACCCGGCTCGTTCCATGTGCCGTATATACCACCGAAAGCGCCGGCAATATACATAGGTATACCGGTCATATCACCGGTCCCGTTCATGTCAACATTGATGGTGAGGGACGGAGGAGTCATGGGGTTCGGGTCATTGTTGAGAATGATATCGTCGAAATAGATGACGATATCTTCAGTCAGGCCAACGGGATCTGCAAAGTCAGGCATGAAAACAATGGTAGGATAGGTACCTGTTTTTTCCGAAAAATCAAATACATAATCTACCCATACATTGGTTTCAGTCTGCTCATTGGTTGAAGCAACCTCGAGGGTGCCGGCCGCACCGGCTTCAATTTTAAATTTCACCGGGCTGACACGGGGTTTCCATGCTTTTACGTGCATAAATTTGTTTTCGGTCACATCCACCTGGGTAGCCGAATAGAAACCACCCCAGGAAACTCCGTCCATATCGCGGTCGAACTTGATTACATAATCGCTGAGGTTTACACCGGATTTGTCAGGATTCGGCACGAGGGTAAATTTGCTGAGGTCCTCGGCACCGCCGGTCATGATGTTCAATGGGATATGCTCAAAATCTTCCATAATCTGAACGGGGGCACTGCCGGGAGTAGGGTCATTGTTTACATAGAGGTCATCAAAGTAAATTTCAATGTCACCTACAAGAGTAAGAGGATCTTCAAAATCAGGGATGAGAACTATTTTCACATATTCCCCGCTTACCATGCTCATGTCAAATACAAACTCTTCCCATTGTCCGGTCAGGGTTTGCGGATTAATCGGATTGACATCCCCTGAATTCAGATCACTGCGTTCATATTTGAAAACAATCGGACTGATTCTCGGTTTCCAGATTTTGATGTGTACATACTTGTTGGCAGTAACATCAACCGGAGTGCTGAGCGTCGCATACCAGCCTGCCCATGGTTGTCCGTCACCACCGCGAACCATCTTTCCAACGTTATAGCTGGTATTGATCCCGGATTGGTCGGGGTTTGCAACCACAGAAACCGAACCATTGGCTCCTGCGTCAAATACATTCATCTTCAAACTCTCAAAGTTCTCAACGACCTGAGCCATCGAGAATCCTGCGAAGGTGAACAGTAAAACAAATAAAAGGGTAAATTTTCTCATAGTTGTTTGGTTTTGGTTAGTAAATATTTCTCCCACAAATATAGAAGATTTTATTGCAGGATGCTAATCTTTTTCCGATAAAATGGCGCAATATTTCATTAAAAGTGTTAAAAATACACTCTGCCGGAACCCGGGGTTGTTTCTGCCGGGTTTTCTCTGTTTATGTCAGGTTGCCCGGATTATTTCTGGTTTGATAAACGTCCGGCAGATGAAGTTTATTAAGGGAGGGATTAATTGCCGGTCAAATTGTATAGTTTTTTACCATGATTTCAGGATTTCTCTTAATTTTGGCTTTTTGTTGTTATTTAAATCCGGTTTGCTTACCTTCCGAACAACTGCCCGTGAATCCTCCAGGTTATTTTAAATCTTTAGTTTTTTATCGGTTATTTCTGGTCTGCTGGGCTTTTTTATCTTTTTCCCAACCTGCATTTTCACAGTCAGAATCTGCTGTGCCGTTGCCAGATCTTTCAAATGAGCTGGGGAATAAATATTATGATGCAGTTGATTACCTGCTGAAGAACACCTGGATGGCTGATACTTTGCTGGAAGAAAAAATCAGGCCTGATCTTGCCTTCAGTGCTGTAATTCCTCAGATGATGCGATACTCAGCGCTTCGTGATCTGGTTGAAGGAGGGGCTCTGCGTACCTTGTATATTCAATCAGGCCGCAAGTATTCTCATTATACGGCAGGCCGGTTTCAGATGAAGGCTTCTTTCGCCGAGCTGGTTGAGCGTAACTATTCGCGCCAGAAAATGGGGCCTTACAAGTTTATCTTGTCAAACACTACCAAAGCCCGTAGTGAGCGGGCCCGCAGGCTGGAATCTGAGAAGTGGCAGTTGCGTTACCTTGTGATGTTTGTAAAGCTTATGGATAAAAGGTATGCACACATCAAATGGAAAAATGATGAAGATAAGGCCAGGTTTTATGCCACGGCATTTGATGTGGGGTTCAACCGGGATATGCGGACGATAGAGCGTATGATGACCGGAAAGACCCTCAGCAGAAAATCAAAACAAATTAAATCGAAATACAGGACCGGGGATGTTGCGGTCTGGTTTATGATCAACGATGGGCATCGCTTTCGTCCGGATCATTCAGGCGGGGTCGTAACAGGTGCAGGAAATAATTGAAACGATTAAGGTTTGGTATTGTTTGATCACCTTTTGCTTCTTTCCCCGGGTTTACTGAATTCAATTTTTTCAGGATACGGTTGTAAAAGATAACGGAGAGGCTCATTCCTGTGCCTCTCCGCTGTCAGATTATAACCGTTAATGGTTAACGGATTCAGTATCCTGGATTTTGTGTCAGATTGCCTTCAGAGAGATCAATCAGTTCCTGCGGAACGGCAAAAACTTCATGTTTCCCGGCCACAAACCCCTTCGAGGCCAGCACAGAAGCAGCTTTGCCGGTGCGCACGAGGTCGAAGAAGCGGTCGCCTTCCATGGCGAGCTCAAGGCGGCGTTCGAGCAATACATCATCGAGGGTAGGAGAGCTGATTTCAGGCAGGTTTACCCTGTTTCTTACCAGCTTCAACGGTTCAACAGCGCCTGAGGCATTTCCCTGCCTGATGCGTGCTTCAGCCTGAATAAGCAGGATTTCGGAAAAACGCAATACACGGATGTTTTGTCCTGAACCATAAGGACCGAACAACTGCTGAGCAGGCGGATAGTAAGCTTTGCCATTGTACCGGGGGGTACCATCTATCCCCTCAAGGGATGGAACTCCGGCAATGATATCCCCGTCAGGGGTGGTATCGCCTTTGTAAAGGATGGTTGCGGCTTTCCTGATCTGGTCACCTGCGGCGTCGAAAGCGGCAGCCAGGTCATCGGTCGGGATGTTGAACCCCCATCCCCACTGACCGCGTACAGATTGTACTTCAGCATGCTGGGAGAATGATACCCCCCAGTTTCCTTCAATCTGCTGGGCCTGAATCTCAAAAACGGATTCCGGGCCATTCTCGGCAGCAACCCTGAATACATTGTAAAAGTTGGATTCCAGGCTATATTTGCCGGAGGAGACTATCTCGGTAGCCATGCGTTCGGCATCACCCCATCTTTCCATATAGAGATAAACCTTTGACAGTAATCCTTTGGCAGAACCTGCAGTTGCTCTTCCTTTGTTGGCTGCATCATAGGTATCCGGCAGCACGGCTATGGCGTCAAGTAAATCCTGCTCTATGTATTCATAAACTTTTGCCTTAGGGGTCCTGAAGTTGATTTCAGGGCCGACCGGAACAGACAGCGGGGTAGGTACATCGCCATACGCTCTTACAAGATCGAAATAAAGCAGCGCACGCAGGAATTTGGCCTCGCCAATCAACCTGGTTTTGAGTGATTCATTCATTGAAATGTCAGGGATGTTGGTAATGGCCTGATTCGCTTTGTTGATTCCCCGATACCTGCCGGCCCAATAGTCTTTCAATACAAACTGATTGGGTGTGAAGGCAAAGTTGTCAAAGTCGTTGATAAAAGACGCATCGCCAACGGCACTGCCCTTAACGGCGTTGTCGGAAGGGATTTCCTGCATTATGATAAACGCAAAGGAAACCATTTCCCATGAGCGGAAGTGCGCATAGATTGAGTTAACAGCCTGTTCGGCATGCTCCTGTGTTTCAAAAAAGCCTTCAGCAGGAATGGTATTTTCGGGCTCGAAATCCAGGTAATCCTGGCAGGAACTGAAAATAACCATTGTCAGCATCAGAAGGGGGACTATCCATTTATTCGCTTTCATAATTTCCTGGTTTATAAGGTTAGAAATTAACATTGACACCAAAATTATAAGTGGCCGACATCGGATAAACATTCAGGTCGATGCCTTGAGAGGTGGGAGAACTGCTGGCGATCTCGGGGCTGAATCCGTTGTATTTGAAGAATGTGAACGGATTGGATGTGTTTACATAGATACGGACACTTCGAATGCCAAGTTTGGAAACCACCTTCTCTGGAATGGTATATCCTACCTGAATGTTTCTGATGCGCACAAATCCGCCGGGTTCAATGTACCAGGAATTGGGAAGCATATTGTCGGCAGTGAGGTCGGCTGAGGGGTATTCATTGGTTGAGCCTTCGCCGGTCCAGCGGTTTTCGTAGAAGTCAAGGTCGTAGTTTTCGTTGCCGAGGCGCTGGGCGCGTTTGGCATTATAGATCTTATTACCTCCCTGTGCATAAATATCCACGCTGAAATCAACGCCCTTGTATTCGAGGGTGGCATTGAAGCCAAAAAGATAGGTCGGCAGCGCACTTCCAAGAAATACGCGGTCTTTGGCATCAATCAGGCCATTGTTGTCAATGTCTTCATACTTGAAGTCGCCCGGTTTTGCATTGGGCTGGATCAACACCTCTTCGTTGGTTTCGGGATTGGTCCATGTGTAATTGTTTATCTCATCTTCGTTCTGGAAAATCCCTACCACATTGCGTCCGTAATATGAGCCAATGGGTTCACCAACAACGGTATAGGTTGAGAAAAATCCCCCTACCGGGAGGTTCCCGCCAAAGAGTCCGAGCGTGCCTTCGAGCAGCTCTTTAACTTCGTTTTTATTATAGGTGAAATTGGTGTTGAACGAGTAGTTGAAGTCACCGGTTTTGTCGGTCCATCCGAGTGTTAGTTCAATTCCCTGATTCAGGAAATCCCCGTTATTCTGAAGGTAGCTGCCCGAGGTTCCGGCAGTAGCCGAAAGGGTAGTAGGGAAGATGCCGTCAACGGTGAGCCTGTGATAATAGTCCAGTTCGAACGATAACTTGTTGCCGACAGCCAGACCTTCAAATGCGATGTCAAACTCCTTTACTTTTTCCCATCTCAGGGTTGGAGGTACCGCGCTGGTGATGTTGGCGCCTTCGGCAATCACCACATTGCCACCCTGTCCGAAGGCTGTTGACAGTTCGCCGCCTTTGGCTATGGTAAGGGTGTAAATGTTTGCGGGAATCCGGTTGTTGCCGGTAACACCCCAGCTGGCCCTTAACTTAAGGAAGTCAAAAATGCTCTGATTTTGCATGAAATCTTCATTAGTCATCACCCAGCCAAAACCAACAGACGGAAAAAGGTCGAAGCGTTCGTCGGAGGGGAAAACTGAGCTGCCGTCATATCGCAGTGTCCCGGTAAAAAGATACTTATCCATATAATTATAGGTAGCTCTTCCGAAATAGGATAAGGCCGTAATTTTTGAGCCATAGTCTCCTGAGTTGGAAGTTGTTTGATCTCCGAAGCCGAGATACAGGGATTGATCTCCATAATTTTCAACCCCACTACGGCTGCCTGAAAGGCCAAGGTCGCGGAATTCCTGGGCGGAGATACCTGCCATGGCAGTTACTTTGTGCTTGCCGAAGTTGTTTTCATAAGTAAGGGTGTTGTCCCAGAATCCGTCTGTTGAATAATTCATGGAGCGGCTCAGGGTGCGGTTGGTGTCAACCTGTGTTTCAGAAACTACATAATAAGGCGTATAGCTACGGTTTCGGTTGCTGCCGTAATCCATACCGTAGGAGGTCTTTAGTTTGAAATGCTCAAGAATCTTGAGTTCGGCAAAAGCGCTGCCCAGAAAGCGGATGCCATTTGACCGGCTGTTGAAATAATACAGTTGCGCGGCCGGGTTGGAGAAATTGCCCAGGCTGCCAGATCCCATCGGATTGAAGGTACTGTCATTCAGTTTGGCCGTAAAAACGGGGGGCGCAACGTAAGCATTGTAGAAAACTCCAGGTACATCCTTAAATTTGTAAGTTGATAAATTGGCCGAATACCCGACCTTCAGGTTTTTCATCACCTCAGATTCGAGCGATGACCTGATATTGATGCGGTCATAGTCATGTCCTTTCACCAATCCTTCCTGGGTAAACCAGGAAGCTCCGAAGGTGTAAAGGCTTTTTGCCGAACCACCCATTACGCTGATGTCATGGCTCTGGGTAAAGGCCTTTTCGCGCAGGACTTCATCATACCAGTCAATTTCATCAGGATAATCGGCAGGGTCGATGGGGGTAAAAGTGCTTCCTGATGCTTCTGCAAGCAGTTTGTTCTTTTCATTTACGAGGTCAATATATTGCACTCCTTTAGCGAGTTCAAACTTGTTGACTACCTTCTGAAAACCGGTGTAGCCCGAATAGGAGATCCTGGCTTCGCGGCTCTGGCTGCGCTTGGTAGTCACGATAATAACCCCGTTGGCTGCGCGCACCCCGTAAATGGCCGACGAAGAGGCATCTTTGAGGAAAGTGATGTTTTCGATGTCGTTGGTGCCCAGATAACTGATGTCGTTGGTGAGGATACCGTCGACAACGTAAAGCGGCGACGAACTTGAGGAAACGGTTCCCAGTCCGCGGATGCGGATAACCGGCGAACTGCCCGGCGAACCGCTGTTGGTTACCTGCACCCCGGCTACCTTACCCTGCAGGGCCTGTGCGGGATTGGCCACCGCCTGATACGCCAGGTCCTTGGCCTTTACAGTTGTAATGGATCCGGTAAGGTCCATACGCTTGGCCGATCCGTAACCGACCACCACCACCTCATCAAGCATGCTGGCGGATGAGTTCAGGGAAACGTTTATCGTGGTGCGGCCCTGCACAGGAATTTCCTGGGTCTCCATCCCTACAAAACTGAATATCAGTGCTGCCGTGGAAGGGACCTCAATGCTGAAACGGCCTTCAATGTCTGTGGAGGTGCCACTGTTAGTTCCTTTTACAACTACTGTTACGCCCGGAAGGGTTTCTCCGTTGGAGGCATTCTTGACCTGCCCCGAAACCCTGACCTGCTGTGCCATCGCTGCCGGGATGATCCCCAGCGCGAGTATCAGAATAAAGAGTAGTTTAATTTTTTTCATTTGGTTATGTTTTGGTTGTTGGTTCGTATTGGTTATTTAACCTGGCTGTTTGCTGATAAAGATTGATTTTCCTCAGGAAATGGAAGGCTTCCTCCTTTCTTTAAATTGTTAGTAAACCAATTATTGAATAATAAGTTTGTGTGCCGACCTGTGATTTGTACCGTTTATTGTTAAAAAATACATGCCCTTTTTCAGGCTGCCGGTTCCAATATTACAGGACGCTTCCCCGCTGTTCTGGTATGTTAAGGTTAGCGGAGAGGTAACTTTTTTGCCGGTAATGTCAAGGATGGAGATGGTCAGCAGATCGGGGATGGATAGTTTTATTGTGATACTGAAATGATCCTGATTCACAGGATTGGGGTAAATCCGGATCTGATCCTGATGTGGATCAATTTCCTGACTGCCGAATGGATCCGGCACGAACCCGATGGCTTCAAGCATCGGGGCAATTTCGGGATTTGCCATAAAATTGTTCCAGAGCAATTCCGAGCGGTGGTTTTCTATCATCACAATTATGGGGCCCTGGTCAATGGCAAGGTAAGAGGTGGCCCACCAGTTCCGGCTCTGGTTAAAGGCGTCGTAAAAGCCCATCCATCCCCAGGTTTTGGCGCCCAATTCCCTGTAGAAGTGCTTCAACGCATCCAGGGATTCAGCCGGTGTATAAGGCATTGACGAAAGCGCGGCGGTAGGTGTAATGGTTCCGTTGTCGCGACCCTGAACGGGTTCATGGGCCATATAGCCATCAGGGTCGTCACTGGCTGTAAGACCCCAACAGTTGGGGCCATAGCCGGCATGTCCGAGTGGATTCTGCGTGCAGTATGCCCTGTGGATCAGTGTGTGGTTGCGGTTCAGGTTGAAGTAATTGGTAAACTGATCTTTGATATTACGTGGATCGAAACCCAGGAAGGAATAGTGGGCAAAAAAGAGGGGCCCGCCCCTGTCCCATCCGACATCGAGCGTGTATCCATAAAAAGACCTGCCATTCCGGTAATATGGCATTCCGGCCCAGCCGTTGTTCCAATAGGAGGCAGGTACCGCGTGGGTGGGTGAGGCAATGGCCAGCATGTAAATAATTGCTGCTTCGTTCCATCCCCTCACCTGCATATTCATCTGCCAGCCATAATCAGGCGACCAGTGCCAGTATAATACGCCGGAGTTGTTGCGGCTGTACCAGTCCCATTCCACCGATTCCCAGAGGGCAGTTATCCTGGATACGATTTGTTGTTCTTCAGGTGTTGACAGGTCAAAGTATTGCCTTGCTGTAAGGAGCCCCTGCACAAGGAAGCCGGTTTCAACCAGGTCGCCGCCGTTGTCAGATTCGCTGAAAGGCACGGTGGCGCCTGTATTTCCATTGAGCCAGTGTGGCCAGACGCCGTGAAAACGGTCGGCATTTTCGAGAAATGAAATGATTTTCAGCATCCTGTCAACTCCCTGCTGTCGCGTGATATAACCTCTTTCAATACCGGCAAGCAGGGCCATTATTCCAAAACCCGAACCACCGGTGGTAACCACATCGCCGGAAGTATTTCTTTCTCTTGCCATACCCGAGGCAGGGTGGGCAAAATCATAAAAATACCGGAAGGTGTATTCCTGAACCATATCCAGCAGTTCATCGTCTGAAAAAATCCTGGTGGATGCTGTTGCCGGTTCCGAAGGAACCGAGGGCTCATTGGATGCATTCAGCGCCCTGACGCGATACGACGCACTTACCTGTGTGCCCAGGGGCCTTACCCAGTCGATATGCCGTGTGGTGTTATTATCGGTTACATAGACTGTCTGCCAGGAATTCCCGCCGTCAGAGGATCGTTGTACTTCATAACCGTTGATAAAGGTTTCAGGATTCGGGAGCCACCCGACCTCAATATGGCTGTCATAACCCGCTGCCGTTACCCCTGTAGGCCGGGATGCCGGCGGTGATGTGCCATCTCCCTTAAAAACCCTCATGTCATCAACCAGCAGGGTATGGATTACATTATCGGTGATACCCTGTGAAAAGCCTATGGTTTTAATCCTGGAAAAATCTACCGGATCGCCGTAATTCAGGAACATGCTCATTGGTATGGCGATCCTGTTCCAGACACCCGGGGCCAGGTTGCTGCACCAGGCGGAAAAGCTGTGTTTGGTGGTTTTTACATTGCTGACATCCTCCATGAAAATGCGCGGAAGGTTGCCGCTGTTTAAACCTTCAACCGACCTTAACCAGAAGACCAGTGTATCGGTATTTGTCAGATTTTTATCCGTCCAGTTCAGCCCTGCAGCAATGGCTACCCAATCACCGCCGGCAACGGATTTCCATTTAAGCCGCAGACAGTTGGTGCCCTGAACTGCCGGCGTATTAACCTCAACCGGAAACCGTCTCAGTTCACTGCCCATTCGCTCAAGTTCACTTGGGGCGGTTAACTCCATCCAACTGAATTCATAATAGTCCCCTGAAGGGCTATCCTGAAAATACAGATAAGTCTGGGCAGTTGCAGAACTGCTGACCAATCCTGCAATAAGCAGGATGGCAAATGATATAAGTTTCCGGTTGAGGGTGTGTTTCATAACTGGATGTTTGGGTTACCTTCTGATCTGCGCCCCTTTAATGGCATAGAAGAATATGTAGAGATAACAGATGGCCGGGACAATAAATGCCCAGGTGTAGCCAAAATTGTCAGCCACGCCTCCCATAATGGGCGGAATAATAGCTCCGCCAAGGATGAGCGAGTTGATCAGACCTGAAGCGCTGCTGAGTTCTGCATTATCAAGGTCTTTAACCGCCAGCGAGAAAATATTGGGAAACATAATTGAATTGAAAAGACCGATTGAAATTATGGTCCACAGCGCGACATTCCCTGTGGTAAAAGTGGTAAGCAGGTCGAGTGCTGCGGCAACCAATGCAAAAATGGCCAGGGTTTTTGCAGCTTTACCTGTTCCGATCTGCATGATCAGGAAGTTGGCAAAGGCAACCCCAAGAAAAACGCCTCCGATATTCCAGTTCCATCCGGTGACAAATGCGCCGGAAACAAGTGCGAGTATCAGAACAGGGATGGCATAAGTGATTTTCTTTGAAACGCTGATGCCTGAGAACATAAATGAGCCAAAGAATCGGCCAACCATGGCTCCGCCCCAATAGATGGCGGCATAGGTTGAGGCTTCTTCACCGGTCATCATCAGGGATTTCTTGAGATAATTCACGATCAGACCTGCATTTCCTACTTCAGCACCAACGTAGGTAAAAATGGCCAGAGCGCCCAGCACAACATGGGGATATTTGAGAATGCTTTTCTTTTCTTTCTTTTCAGCGGCAATCACCGGGAGTTTGATCGACATCAGAATTACGGCCACGAGGATAACGCCGATTCCCATGATGATAAATGGCAACGGTACTTTTTCAGCGGCTTCCAATGCATAGTCAGGACTCAAAGGGTTTAATCCCCTGAAAATTGCCACGGAGATCAGCCAGGGGGCGATCATGGTGGCGATGGAATTCAATGCCTGGGTGAGGTTGAGGCGGCTTGAAGCCGATTTTTCAGGGCCGATCGCAGTGACATAAGGATTTGCAGCAACCTGCAGAAAAACAACTCCTGTAGCCAATACAAAAGTGCCTAGCAGAAAAATAGGGAACGATGGGAGCCTGGATGCAGGTATGTAAATAAAACTACCCAGTGCCATCAGGACCAATCCGGCAATGACCGTTGACTTGTACCCGATCCGGTCTATCAGTTTACCCGTGGGGATTGACATAATCGGATAAGCAATAAAAAAAGCGGAAGCAAGTAGCTGGGCCCCGAACTCCGAGAGGCCGAAGATTTCCTTGATGGGGGCTGACAACGTAACAATAAATGTTGTTGCAAATCCAAAAATGAAAAAAATGGCTCCAAAGGCAGACATTCCTACTCTGAAACTGTTGTCCTGTTTACTCATAAAAATTTAGTTTTAGGTGAATTTGAATCTGTATGCTGAAACACCTGTGCCGAATACAGATGCCAGGCGGTAAATTCATAAAGTTAATACAATTTCCCGAACGGGAGTTTCCGATCCATTTTTTCTCTTTTGAAATTGCATAGGGGCAAATTCATTGACAAATTAACAGATCTGCTTTTATGATGAATTAAATTTAGTAACCCGAGCTTTGTAAAGGGTAAGCTTTGTTTGTGTATTTGGTACACTAAGCAAGAGTGTAAAAATACATCAAGAAATAATTATTTGCAATGCTTTTAAAAGAATTATAAAGTTATATACAAAAGTCCGTCGTAAAAAATTTGCAGTCAGGCGGATAGGCTATTCATTTGGATAAGGTGGAATAAAAAATAAGCCGGATACAAATGATGCACCCGGCTTAGTTATAATCAAGGGAACAGCTATTTTTCGAGTTTATTCGATGATGTTGCAGCCCATTCGTTTACACCTCCTTCATAAATCTTTACATTGGGATAGCCAAGTATAGATTTGAGTGCAAAGTAACCTTTCCCTGCTCTGACACCGGTTGGGCATACAAGGATAATTGTTTTGTCTTTGGTTGCTCCTGCAGCACTGAAGATTTTTTCGAGTTCAGCCTTTGATTTATAGGTACTGGCGGCCGTCATAAGGGTGGTGTGATCTACATTCACTGAGCCGGGGATTCTTCCTTTATTGTTCTTGGGATCTTTGCCGCTGAATTCAACATTTTCACGAAGGTCAACAAGGATTACTTTAGAGTTTCCGGAAGCGCCCTGCACCTCTTTCATATCAGCATAAATGGCTTTATTTACTGCCGGAGTGAAAGTTGCCGGTTTTACCGTTGTTGGATTTTTAGTTACAGGTTTCCGGCCGGCTTTCCAGGCTGACATTCCGCCATCCAGGACTTTTACATCCGGAGCTCCCAGGTATTTCAGCACCCAGTAAAGTCTTGAGGCATACTTACCTGCACCTTCATCATATACAACAATGGTTTTCTTTTCAGTGACACCTTTGGCACCAAGGATCTTGGCAAGTTCAGCCGGTGTGTTAAGAAGGCCTTCGATTCCTCCGGATTTTTCGAGGCTTTTGTAAGAAACATTTACGGCATTATTGATGTGAACCTTGGCATATTCAGTTTCAACTTCTGCCGAAACCACTATGTAGTTGGCATCTTTCAGTTTGGAGCTCAGTTCGGCAACGGTCATAAGGTCCTGGGCCAATACAGCCGTGCCCGTAAAAATCAGCGCGATTGTCGCAAATAGGAATTTTTTCATTGATCTTCTATTTAAAATTTAACCTGTAATTGAACAACGATTTCGTCGGTCGGAATTTCAACCGGTGATTCGGCACGGTAAACATAATTTACCTGCAGGCGGGTCCAGTCGTTGAAGAAATAGTTAACCCCGAAAGTCATGTTACTTTCCTCATATCCTGTTGCGTTGCCTGAATCGAAGAAATCGTACATAAACACCGGCTCAATATTCCATTTTGTCATATAAGCAAGGGTAACGTATCCACCGCTTCTTTCTTTCCCCAATTCGATCAGGTTTCCGCTGCATCCGCCACCGAGGTCGCGGTTGTAATCTCCTTCATCCATGATATATTCACCCAACAGGGTAAATCCGCGGTATTTGAGTTTCAGCTCACCGCCGAGGGTGGTTCGGCTGTCCTTATCATTCTGATATGATGGATAACCGTAGCGGAAACTTCCGCCGACATACAGGAAATCCCATGGGTGAAACACAACCCGTCCGACAATATCTTTTTTCTTGTTGTTGTCGAATTTAAGCAATCCGCCGCCATTCATCAGCCCCAGCTGATAGGATACAAAAGTGGTATCGTTTCCGCCAAGGAGCATTGCGCCCATATCGCGGAAGGGAGCAACCATCTGCAGGGTGGCGGTTGAACGGTATACAGTCATCAGGCCATTGCAGGCGGTGTTTGTTTCCAACCCGAAAGGGGTTTTGAATGCGCCGACTGAAAGCCTGGCCATATTAAACCTGTCATAGGTGATAAAAGCATCAAGCAGGTACGGATTAGCGGAGATAAACGGGCTGAGTTCTGCAACCACATAATAGGAGAAGTCATAGGGAATTTTTCCCATTGCACCTATGCGCGCCCTTTCAAATGTAAAACTGTTTTTTGAAGGTTCGGTAAAGTGATGTTCATATTGAGATTGAAGGAAACCGAACATCTTCAGTCCTTCATCTGATGGAGCGCCGCCGCAGCCCTGTGCAGATACCCGGGTGATCGCAAATGCACCGATTATTGTTATAATGAAAAGTATCTTTTTCATGATTTAAGTTTGGTTTAATTACCGGTAACGATTGGAAGGTTCTTCGACATGGTGGGTTTCCACTTGTTGACCGATTCGCCCCAGGCGTTGCTTGCGTTGTTAAATTTGTTCATCCCCCACATGATGCTTTTTGCATTGTACCCGATCACCCTGAGGTATGCGGTAATGGCTGCAGAGGTCTGGCCTGTGTAGCAATAAGTAAGTACTTCTTTAGAAGAGTCAAGATAATTGACCTGGCCTTCTCCCACGAGCAGGGGATTAATTCTGTAGGCTCCGGTTACATGACCAAAACCTGCATAATCAGTTTCGCTGAAATAATTGTTGATAAAGTAATTGCCCGGGTTGGCAAGCACATCGGCCGGCTGAACAGTTTTGAACCCTTCTTCAAGTACCGCATTTACACGGGCCCTGAGAATATTGGCAGGAATGGTATCAGCGCTTGTGAATTTCGGGCTCCCGAAGGTAAGATTGGTAGGAGCTGCAGTGCTTACCCAGTTGGTATTTCCTTCTGCAATACTTCCTATGTTGTTGCTCCAGATGTCAAGGGTGGAGTTCCATCCGCTCATTCCCCATTTCAGGGCCTGGGCATCGGGATAACCCGAAAGGCGGAGCAGGGCAACAGCATGCGTTGCTGTCTGACCCGATTTGCAAACAACGAGGATAGGTTTATCCGCTTTTGCAGCTTCGGTGAGGATGTCCTTCAGGTCTGCCCTGTGCGCATTTACGATATGTCCTTGCGCAAACTCGTCGGCTGTGCGGATATCAATTACATATTTTGCGGATACATCTCCATCAGCAGGAGCGCCCATTACAAATCCGCCAATAATGGTGTTGATGTCAAGGTTATTGGCAACAAGATAGTTTGTAAGCGCTTTTTGAGCATCAAAATTTTCTTCATTTTCCTTTTTGCAGCTGGAGAGAAAAATCGCCGGTACAATGGCCAGAATCAGGAATAATCTCATCATTTTTTTCATTTCGTTGGTTTTTAGAGTTTGTTATTGATTGATTTCCGAATTATTAATTGCATCAGCAACCTCCACCCGATTTAGGAGCTTCATGGTTGCCTCCGCCAAGCTTTTCAAGACTTTTTTCATAAATGTCAGGATAGGTCAGTTCCCATCTTTTCCACCCTTCTTTCAATGCCAGAACGTTCTGATATCCCAGTTTCCGGAGAGTTTGGGCTGCCAGAATTCCTCTCTTGCCTTTCTGGTCATAAACCACGATTTTTTCCTCCTGGAGCGGCATATACAGGCCCACATTTTCCCAGAAAGACGAGTCGGCAATGTTGAATTCAAGGCTGCCCCGGGGAATGTTGATAGAACCCGGGATGTATCCGGGATAATGCTCTTCGGGCTGCCTGACGTCGATGAGGGTATAAACTTCTTCACCGTTCATCAGTTCATAAAGTTCGTCTGCCGTAATCAGTTTAACTTCTTTCAGCGCATTCTCCACCATTTCGTCGGCTGATGCATATTTTTCCTGTCTGCTGCAGGCGGCAAGCGCGAAAATGATCGTCAGTGCAAATACTGTTTGTTTCATGTTTTCAGTTGTTAAGCAGGTTGATTTTTTGTTTCAGTTTCTTCCTCAGGTTCATCTTCATAGCCTGAAATCATCGCCTTGATGTCGGTTGTGATGCGATGTCCGGTTGTGGTCATATACACATGTACGATCAAAAAGGCAACCATCAGAAAAGCCCCCATGGTATGGGTTATGACAGCGATCCACAGGCCACCGGCATCAATGGGGTTCTGAGGGTAGTGATAATACATATAGAGCAGGCCGGTGATGGTTTGAACGGGGAATATCAGGATAAGTAATCCAAAGTAGGTGAACCGCTGCAGCGGATTCATTTTATTGGACATGGTTCTTTTTACCGGATGCGCGTCGCCCTTGAACATCCCATAGGTATAATACCTGATTTGCTTTGTGAAGTTCCTGCGGGTTGGGATAAAGTTTTTGTATTGTCCGGTTACAAACAGCCAGAAAATGGTGAAGATCCCAAGCAGAATAAATGTGATGGCAAATGCATTGTGAAGGCGCACAGCGGCTTCAAATCCGAAAATGGTGTAGTTCCCGTGAATTTCAAAACCGGTGAGGGTAAGAAGTATCACAATTGCCATCTGTGTCCAGTGCCAGAAGCGTTCGAAGCGGGAAAATATTTTGACTTTTTGCATGTGTTTTATGGTTTAAGGGTTAACCTTTTTTATAAAAGAGCCTCATCAGACTGTGAACAACCACTCCGGTTATGGAAATGATGATCAGGATAAACCCTGTATAGTCCACGCCTTTGGCATAATCTCTTCCGGGAAGATAGAATCCTGCCAGGTTAGCCAAACGGCCTTCTTCGCTTCGCGTATGACAGTCAATGCATTTCAGGGTTTGTTCCTTTGGAGAAACCTGGTGGTTCAGGGGCCAGTACATTTCTGTGGAAACAAAATCATGCTGACCGCTGTAATACCTTCCTGCATACTCCATTCCAAGCTGAATTGCGGTATCCCATTTAAGGTCTTCCCAGAAAGCGCCTTCACCTTTCTTTTCGGCAAAAACCTTGACATTAACTATTTCTTTTGTAACAACATCATAGGCTTGTTTACCACGGTGCACCTTTACCGGCCAGATTTTGGCATCAGATTCTTCATATTTACCCATAAGGGTATTGATTTTAACCGGTATTTCCGAAATCGTATCACCGTACAGGTAGTGATCAGCGGTACCATTGAACCAGAAGTATTCCGGCTTAACATGGTCATCCCATACAAACCGGCCTTTAATAGAGAGGTAGCTGTATTTATGATTGACATCGTATTCAGTGATCGGATTGCCGTTTTCATCCGTACGTCCCGCAACAGACCAATCCCAATACATAACAGTGGGATTAACCTTGGCATACACCGGGATATGGCAAGTCTGACAGGCTACCTTATGATTGTGAAGGTCGATTACCTTATCATTGTGAGGTGTACTGGTGTGGCAATGTTCGCAGGTTGCCCGGTTGTTATTTTCGGATGAAACACTGTAAGCCCTTCCGGTAATGTTGTGGCGCTCGGTCAGGTGACAATCGTTGCACGACATGTCCTGCCCTGCTTTTGCCATATGCACGTCCACCTCGCGCGAACAGTCAAGCATGGCCTCTTCCAGGTCACCGTGCTTTACATTATTACCACCTCCGCCATGGAAATGGCAGAATCCGCAATTCTCCTTCAGGGGCTTACCCACATTTTGGGCGATGTAATTATAATCCGGAACCGGAAACTCTGCGGTTGCGTTTTCATGGGTTGATGGCATACCAGCACCACCTTTACGTTTCTTATAAGTATTGGTATTGTCATGGCATACCAGACAGTCAAGGTTTGTCGGGTCCTCGAAGTCAAAGGTTTTGTCCTTCCATCCATATCCGATATGGCAACGCATACAGGATCCATTATTGCTTTCAGCGGAAGCACAGTAGTTATTGATCAGGTTTTTCTTTCCAATGCTTACCGTTCCTCTGCCGTTTGGGAGCTCCGATTCTCGTTCCCACCTCCAGTGTGCCGATGCCATCAGTTCATCGTCACGTTTGTTATGACAGGAGAGGCAGGCGGCCGTAAGGTCCTGTGGGCGCTCAAAATCCTGTTGCAGAATTTCAAATTCTGAATGATCAACTTTTTTTTCAATATCCGCCCTGTTCTGGTAAATGAATTTCTCTGGTTTGCCGCGCCGGTTGCCGAAATGGACAGTGGCAAAAATTACCAGGGCTGGTAAAACCAAAACGACCAGGAATGTTGTGAGTCTTTGCACCGATTTATTCATAGTATATTGTTAATTAATTAACAATGCGAAAATAGGCTGAAGAGGATTCATTGTTTGCTTTGGAGCCTCCAACCTGAACATGGATTTGTACGAACCTCAACAGATAAATCTTTGATGCAGATCAAGTTTTTTTTTGTTTCTTTGCATAAACGACAAAGATCTAACTAAGGAGATATTTGTAAATGACAGAAAATCAGACTTCTAAGCAGCATAGTTGCGCAATTGGATCCAGCTCTGCATCTTGTATGGAATTGCTCAATAGTCAGGAACTTGAACTGCTTGATTCAAAAATGGTGGAGGTAAGTTACCGGAAGGGAGAGATTATCTGCAAACAGGGAGCACCGGCCACTCAATTGATGATTGTAAGGGAAGGGCTTGTAAAAATTTATATGGAAAGCAATACCGGTGAAAACCTTGTTCTGCATATAATGCCTGAAATGAATATCATCGGGTTGTCTTCTCTTTTTGAAGGCAATAATACTTATCAGTTTTCTGCCCAGGCCTATCTCGATACCCGGGTACAGGTAATAGATACGGCAACTTTTAAACACTTGATCCGTTCCAACTCCTCGTTTTCACTGAAAGTAATTGGTCTGCTGGCCGAATATAATACAGTTATCAGCGGCCGGTTTTATTGCCTTACCCAAAAACAAACCTATGGAAGGTTTGCTGATGTGCTGCTCTGCCTTGCCAACAGGATTTATAAGCAGCAGAAATTTCCGCTTCACCTTTCACGTAAGGAACTCGCTGAGATTGCCGGCATGTCGGTTGAAAGTGTCGCACGGATTCTTACGCGTTTTAAGGAAGAGCAGTTGATAGAACTTGAGTGCAAGCATCTGAACATTCTGGATTATAACAGGATGTTTGAAATCAGCCAGAAAGGTTAATATCTGTTAAACCATAAGCAAGGCCACGTAAATGACCAGAATGAATTTTTAAAGTGGTACTGAGATTTTGCGCAGTTGATTTAACACCGTTGCATCATAAATTTTCCCTACCGGATATTTCAGAAATTGCTGATCCCAGTAAGGGGTTTTACTATAAAACCAGTTCAGCATGGCCCACTGGTTGCCGGTAAAACCGGGTTCTGATTTCCTGGCTTCAAATTCCAGTCTTAGTTCCGAGCTATTTTCCAGCATCTCCCTGGCCATTTTTTCCATTACATAGGTTTCGCTGTATTCCTTCTGTTCAAATACGGCGTTAAAGAAACCCCATTCAACAAAAGATCCTGAAGCTTCAGGCTCAAGAATTGCTGCAATCACCCTGGCTGTGCGCTGGTTGGTTGCCACAATGGCTGATCCGGCCGGGAATATCCTTTTTTCTTCCGATTCGGTAAGACCTGTGCTCACCATATGTCTGCCTTCATTCGGCGTTTTCCGGAATTCATAATCTTTGAATTTATAAGACTTAACCGTGATTTCAGCCGGTTCGGAAAGGATGTCCATTTTTATTCCGTGCAACTTCATTCTGTTGATCACTTCAGTCCACTCAGCAGGAATAATGTATGCTTCGGGAAGGAGTACCGTTGTTTCTGGTACGGATTTATTGAAAAAAGGAAGTTTCATCACTATGGGTCTGGCATTGTCGTAAACAAACCAATCTCCGCCTGTGAGATCGCTTTTCAGCACCTGATAATCGAAGCCGTAAAAATCTACCATGGTGCTGTCGGTTGTGCTGGTTTTCCACGAAACCGGGTGTGGCTGTTTCCGGAACGCGGGAGCAGCCGTTGACTTGTCGGCCATTTCAATCAGGGTTTTGAGGTTGTCGGCCTGGTGATTGATGATAAACAGGGTGTGGATGAGCATCTGAATGGTGGCATTAACCCTGGTTTTGTAGTCTTTGAGCATATGGGTTTCTATCAGCAGCGCCGGCCGGTTTTGCAGGGCGGCATATCCCTGTGAAATCATGGGTGGGGCAGCGCCTGTTCTTAGTCCGCTCCGGGGGTCGTGCCAGTTACGGAATTGTACATACGGGAATATCGGAAACCCGTTTTCTTTCATCTTTGCAGTGATTCTCGGCTCATAAATATTGGAAAGCCAGCGTGTGATGCCAGAGTCGAGCGTTCCGAACACTTCAATGTCGTAAGTAAGGGCATATTGAAAATCTGCACCATCAGTAGTGTGTATGTCAATGAAGAACTCGGGAAGCCAGGTGCTGTATATTTTCAGCCATTGCTGCATTTCACCGGCATCTGCTTTCAGAAAGTCCCGGTTCAGGTTAAGGTTCTGAGCGTTGGTCCGCCATCCCATTTCCTCAGGGCCATTCTGGTTGATGCGGTTATATGGGCCGAATCTTTCATGCCCATCCACATTGACAATCGGGATAAACAATATGCTGGATTTTTCAAGAAGGTCGCGGTGCTTGTTGTTGATAAGCATATCCCGGAGTAATATAATTGCTGCATCTTTTCCGTCAGGTTCGCCCGGATGTATGCAGGCCTGAATCAGGGTAATTACCCTCCCTTTTTCTCTGATCGATACGGGGTCTTTCAGCCCGTCCCTGTCAACGATCATCATAGGAATTTCTTTTCCCTGAGGGCTAGTGCCTATACTGATCAATGCAGCCATCGGAGAGGCAGCATCCAGCCGCTTGCAGTAATCAAGGGTTTCAGCGTATGAAGGCGTCTTTTTAAAGTCAGACTGTTCATAGTGAGTCGCCCAGTCCTGAGCTTTTATATTGGTAAAAAAATGGAGGAGGAGAATGATAAGCAGCAGTTTCTTCATTTGATATGAATTTGAATTTTGATTGCAAAGTTAGCGAAAACGGCCAGGCAATTTTATGCGCCGGCCTTTCCGGGCAATTGTTAATTTTAGTTAAATAGCGAAGGGTTTTTAAATAAATCGTGTCGAAAATTAAACTGCGCTGATTCTGAATTGTTTCAATGTCAGTCAGGAAAAACTTTACTTTTGCCCCCGCTGTTTAACAAATTTTTTATGAAGCTCAGCTTGAAAATCTCCTTCACTACATTTTTACTTGTTTTTACACTGTTTTTTGCTGAGTTATTTGCTCAGGGAAGACCTCAGGGGCAGCAATCCGAAATGCCCCGGCCTGCCAATGGAGTCATTAAAGGCAGGATTCTGGATGAAATAACGGAGAAGCCCATTGAATACGGAACCGTTGCCCTCATCAGGTTGCGCGATTCTGCGCTGGCCGGAGGTACAATATCTGATCCTCAGGGATATTTCAGAATTGACCAACTTCTGCCGGGGAGGTATTTTGCCAGGGTTCAGTTTATGGGTTTTGAAACAAAGACAATCAAAGATATTGCCATAAAACCATCAGACTCCGAAATAAATCTGGGGGTGATAAAATTGAAACCAACAGCCGCCAGTCTTGCAGGTGTTGAGATTACTGCTGATCGGGAGATGATGGTAAATAATCTGGATAAAAAGATCATCAATGTTGATAAGAGCATTGCTTCTATTGGCGGATCCGCTGTTGATGTGATGCAGAATATTCCTTCTGTTTCGGTGGATGCCGATGGGAATGTCAGTCTTCGGGGCAGCGATAACATAACAATTCTGGTGGATGGAAAACCTACAGGCCTTGCCGAAATCAGCAGCGGAGATTTGTTACAACAAATACCTGCATCATCGATTGAAAGTATTGAGATCATCACCAATCCTTCGGTACGCTACGACCCTGAAGGTACATCCGGGATCATCAATATAGTTTTAAAAAAGAGAAGCCTCCAGGGTGTTAACGGAATGGTTTCGTTTACTGCAGGAACCGGAGAGCGCTACAATACTTCAGTAAATCTCAATTACCGGAAAAACCGGGTTAACCTTTATGCCGGTTACGACAACCGGTTGGGAAAATTTAATTCAACGGGGGTAACAGAGAGGAATACTTTTGACAGCGGAATGAGCACGTTGCTGCTGCAGAATCAGACCATGAAGAACTGGCGCGACATGCATAACTTCAGCGCCGGGGTTGATTACTTGTTAAATGATTTTAATACACTTTCATTTAATTTTAAACTCCGGAGAATGACTTTCGGAAATGAAGGGGATAACAGATCATATACATTCAGCGAAACTCTTGATACCCTGCGTAATTTCAACCGTTTCAGCGAAAGTGCAAGGAATATAAAATCTTATAACTACACTGTTTCGTATAAGCGTACCTTCACCACAAAGGGCAAAGAACTGACGGCTGATTTCATCATCAATGACAATGAAATGAAAGGTAGTCAGGATATCGTTCAGGCTGAATTTACCTCTGGTTATAATCCTGAGCAACCCGTGCTTCAATTTTCTGATTCGCGCAATACCAACATGATGTATATTGCCCAGGCTAATTTTGCAGTTCCCCTGGAGAATGGAAGCCGTATTGAAACCGGTTTTAAGAGTTCGATCAAGGACATAACCATGCGCAATGCATTGTCGGACTTCAGTTATCCTATTAATGAATGGATTCCAAATGAATCAGCCATTAATAATTTTGATTATTTCGAGCAGATTCATGCAGTTTATGGGATTTATTCAGCGACATTCAAAAAGTTTAAATATCAGGCTGGGCTTAGGGCAGAGCAGCTTATTTCGGAATCGGATATCATTCAGGCCAACGACCGTTTTTCTCTCTCATATCTGAGTTTGTTTCCTTCGGTACATATGGTTTATGAGATGGCCAAAACACAACAGTTATCGGTAAGTTACAGCAGGAGGGTCCGCCGGCCCGACAACAGGCAGTTGAATCCTTATGTTGATTATTCAGATTCTTTAAACATCAGGTACGGCAACCCGAAGCTCAAGCCGGAGTTTGTGAATTCATTTGAATTGGGCTGGTCGAATTTCTGGGGAAAGAATTCAGCCAATGCCACTTTGTTTTTAAGGCAGACCGTTGGTGTTATCAATCATATAACCAGGCTCGAATCGCCGGGGGTTACTTCAACTACTTATGAAAATCTGAACAATGGAACTTCCTACGGTTTAGAGTTAATTGGCAACAGGGAATTTGCCAGATGGATGAAAGCGAATCTTAATGTTTCCTTCTTCCGCAGCGAGATTGAAGGAAGTAAAGGGCTTGGCATTGAAGGTTCGGAAAGTTTTGAATGGATGGCAAAGCTGAACATGAATTTTCCCTTGCGAAAAGATCTGAATCTGAGTTTAGCGGGTAATTACAACTCGCCAAGAACTATGGCTCAGGGCAAGATGGAGGAGGTTTATTTCGCAGATGTAGCGTTGAGGTATGATTTTTTAAAAAGCAAAGCCTCTCTGAGCTTCAGGGTAAGTGATATATTTGATTCGCGCCGGTTTAACGGAGAAACCTGGGGTGAAGGATTTGCCATCAAAATGAACCGTAAAATGGAATCGCGTGTTGCTTATCTTGGATTTACATACAGGATTAATAACTACAACCGTCAGCGCGAGCGGGATCGGGACAATCAAAACGGGGATATGGAAATGGATGAATTTTAGCTATTTGAATTTTTCTTTCATTTGAAACAACGGGTAATTTGTTGAACAACCGATAATAATCAGATGGATAAACGGTGCATTTCCAAGTAAATAATCTGACTTGTACGCAATAACCATTTTAAAATTAATCACTATTATCCGACTAATCTGT
>DJGZ01000008.1:194-10816 GCA_002433025.1 Bacteroidales bacterium UBA5833 | reverse complement strand
CGGTGGATGTTTCCACCCCCTGGTATTCCATCACCCCGGGATTGCCGGAGCAGGCGGCATCAACGGAAATACTGGCCATGATGGGTCCCTGGGCGTTTTCAGCCAAAGACGCCTTTGGGGATGCTTTCCTGCTGAAGGCCGGCGGACCGGCGCGGAATGCTTCAACCGCTTCCTTTTCCGTTTCGTAGGATTTAAACCTGGCGGTCCCGAATCCCTTTACCTGGCGCTCGCACTCCGCCCAGGTCCGGAAAATCCCCTTTTCCCTTCCGCTCCACACCACATAAAACTTTTGCTTTCCGGCCATCCTCTGATCCTTTTTGTACCTGAACTGCAAAAGTACGAACATCAACCGCTAATTTCGTATTTTTGTAAAAATCAGCGATAAACCCCATGTTCAGAACACTTTCAGCTTTTCTTCTCGCCACCATCCTGCTCGCCGGATGCCGGCCCGGCAGAATTTATGAGGAATACCATAAATTTGACAAATATACCTGGGAAAGGTTCGACAAGGTGAAGTTTGAAATTCCGGTGGAAGAGGCCGGCACCGAAGGCGATATTGTATTTACCATCAGGCATATAACCCAGTATCCCTACCCGAACCTCCCGGTGAATATTATCCTGACCACACCTTCGGGAGAAGAGCGTATTCTGGAAAAAGACATCAGGTTAAAAGATGAAAATGACCGCTTTACGGGAAGCGTGGCCGGTGACCTCTGGGATGTGGAAGTGACCCTGTGGCCGGGTTTTTACTTTCATGAAACCGGCATTTACACCGTTGAGTTTGAAAATCTTATTCCCAAAATGGGCATCCCGGGGCTGGTGGATATCGGCCTGTATGTGAAGAGGCGGGAGAAAAAATAACTTAACACAATGTAGTCTTCACCATCAGACAGATCCGTCCAGAATTTCAAGCGCGGTTTGCTGGTCGTTCCTGAGCTGGTTTTTCAGGATATCCAGGTTTCCGAATTTTTTCTCGTTCCTGATCCGTTTAACCAGTTTCACGGTGATGGTTTCGTAATAGATGTCATCATCGAAGCCGAAAATATTTGTTTCGATGGTGAGTTTATGCGCGTTGATGGTCGGCCGCATACCGATATTGGTCATTCCGCTATACAATTTCCCGCGGCAGATTACCCTGGAGGCATAAACGCCCATTGAGGGGATCAGCTTGTTCTGGTCGTCCACGTAAAGATTTGCAGTGGGATACCCGATGAGTTTCCCGATCTGGTTGCCCCTGATTACCTGCCCGGTGATGGAATACTCCCTTCCAAGCAGGCGGGCAGCCTCGCCGGCATCGCCTTCCTGCAAAAGCCAGCGTATAACGGATGAGCTTACATGGTACCGGTCAACAATAAGTTCTTCAACCTGTACCACCTTAAACCCCAGCGCATTCCCAAAGCGAAAAAGATGCTCTATACTTCCGCTGCGGTCGCGGCCGAAGCCATGATCGTAACCAATAACCAGTACTTCGGGCCTGATTTTTTGTGCAATCAGTTGAATGAACTCTTCTGCCGAAAGTTTCGCAAATTCCCTTGTAAAAGGAATTTCGATCAGGTGCGCTACGCCCGATTCTGCAAAAGCGACGCGCTTTTCCTCACGGGTACTGAGCAGATAAACGTGCTGCCCTAACACCAGACGGGGATGCGGATGAAACGTAACCACCACCGGACTCCCGTTGCATCCGGCAGCGATCTCCTTCATTTTATGGAGAATTGCCTGATGGCCCCGGTGCACCCCGTCGAAAGTACCGATGGTAACCACCGGTCGGGGAAGTGCAAAAGGCTGAGAAATATCGGTGATAATTTCCACTATCGGATCAGAAGGTTAGGATTTCTTTGTCTAATAGCAGTCCGGCAATCTGAACCGCGTTGGTGGCCGCGCCTTTGCGCAGGTTATCGGCAACAATCCACATATTCAGGCCATTCTGAATGGTATCGTCGCGGCGCACCCTGCCCACAAATATTTCATCCCGGCCCTCGGCATATTTAGGCATGGGATAAACGGCCCGGTCAGTGTCGTCCTGAAGGATTACGCCTTTCGACGAAGAGATCACTTTATTGATTTCATCCAGCTCGAAGGGCTTTTCAAATTCAATATTCACGGACTCCGAATGCCCTCCGAAAACCGGCACCCTGACCACGGTAGCAGTAATCCTGACTTCAGGGGCCTGCATAATCTTGCGGGTTTCCTCAAGCAGTTTAACTTCTTCGGTGGTATAACCATCAGGCAGAAAAGTACCGCCGTGAGGGAAGATGTTCAGGTCGATGGGGTGCGGATATACCCGGCTGCCGTTGATTCCATTACGTTCGTTCTCGAGTTGCTGCACAGCCTTTGCGCCGGTACCCGTTACGCTCTGATAGGTTGACACCACCACACGGCGGATGCCATATTTCCGGTGGAGCGGCGCAAGCACGGCAACCAGCTGAATGGTGGAGCAGTTGGGATTGGCGATAATCTTCTGGCTTCCGGTAATCACATGGCCGTTCACCTCCGGTACAACCAGCGGAATATCTTTTTCCATTCTCCATGCGGATGAATTGTCTATGACAAAACACCCGGCTCCGGTGAAAAGCGGTGCGAGTTCACGTGAGGTGGCGGCCCCGGCTGAAAACAAAGCGATATCCGGCTTACGGGCAATGGCTTCAGCCGCAGTTACAACCTTGTATTTTCTGTTGTTGAATTTCAGTTCCCGGCCAATAGACTTTTCCGAGGCAACAGGGATAAAGTCCGTAATGGAAGTCAGGGGGATATACTTCCCTTCCTCGAGTACTTTAATCATCACACTTCCAACCAGCCCGGTGGCGCCAACCAATGCTATTTTCATCTTGAATCAGAATTATCTTTACAATAATTAAGGAGTGCAAAAATACGATTAATAAGTTCATCCTTATCATAGCCCTTTGTTCAACCTCAGGATGATGGAATCTTACGAAACATTGCGCGCAATTTTTTACTTAGCCTTAAAATGGTAATGATATTTACATACCTTTATCCATTAAAACCGATCATTCATAATGAAAAGCGTAATATTTATCCTGATATTGTTTCCAGTTTTCGCTTTTGCCCAACTTTCCGAAAATTTTTCGGATGGCGATTTTACCGAAAATCCGGCATGGAGTGGTGATATAGAAAGGTTTATTGTAAATTCAAGCCAACTATTGCAGCTGAATACCTCCGGTGAAGGCACCTCTTACCTCAGCACTCCGGTTGATCTGGAAGGACTGATTGAATGGCGCTTGTGGGTAAGGCTGAATTTCAGCCCGAGCGACAACAACAATGCGCGGATTTACCTTGTTGCTGACCAGCAGAATCTCAAAGAGCCCCTCAACGGCTATTTTCTGAAACTGGGCGAAGGAGGCTCGGCCGACGCCATTGAACTTTACCGGCAGAGCGGTACGGCCGAATACCTGATCACAAGAGGTACCAACGGGCTTATTGCAACATCTTTCGCGATCAGCATCCGCGTGGTAAGAACCGAAGATGGCGAATGGAGCGTATTTGCAGATCCTTCAGGCGGCGAGGACTATCAACCGCAGGGTGCCGGCGAAGATCAGGTCTGGCAGATCTATACCCATTTCGGTTTCTTTTGCAAATACACCTCCAGTAACGCGACCCGGTTCTACTTTGATGATATATACGCCGGATCACCCATTGTTGACCAGACACCGCCTCAGTTGCTATCGGTGGAAGTGCTTGACCAAAACCGTATTGATCTGTACTTCAGCGAAAGTGTGGATGAAGCCTCGGCGACCAATACATTGAACTATTTTGCAGACCAGGGAATCGGAGCGCCTATGGCCGCCGGCCGCGACATGACTCAGAAATCGCTGGTTCACCTGATGTTCGGCACTGCGTTCAACGAGGGCACACTTTATAATCTGACGGTAAGCAATGTAAAAGACCTTGCCGGAAATGCGATTGAAACGGTCACCCGTCCGTTTGCCTATTACACCGTTCAGCCTTACGATGTGGTCATCAGCGAAATTATGGCTGATCCTGATCCCCCCGTTGGATTGCCCAACTTTGAGTACCTGGAGCTATACAACCGGAGCGATTTGCCGATTCAGCTGGAAAACTGGGTCTTGTCCATCGGATCAACCAAACGTACCCTCCCGAGGAAAGTGATAGAACCAAAATCATTTCTTATCCTGACCTCTGACGATGCCGTGCCGCAACTCCAGCCATTTGGCGATGTATTTGGCTTTTCCAGTATCAGCCTTTCCAACACGGGCGCCACATTTGTGCTGAGGGAAAAAACCGGAGCTGTTGTTCATCATGTAAGCTATACCGACGGCTGGTACCGCGACGCGGTGAAAAAAAACGGCGGCTGGTCGCTCGAAATGATTGACCCCGGCAATCCTTGCGGGGCAAGCGAAAACTGGAGGGCAAGCATCAATCCGGCAGGTGGAACGCCCGGAACGGTCAATTCCGTTAACGCATCCAACCCCGACAATTCGGTACCTTCTATAGAAAAGATCAGCATTACGGGGCCCTCCTCCGTGAGGGTGTTCTTTACCGAACCGATGGACAGCCTGCGCCTGGTTTCACCGGCAATTTATCTGGTTGACCAGGGCGTTGGCACACCCCTCGCCGTCAACCTGTATCCTCCGGCTTACCGTTCGGTCGGGCTTAGTTTTGACCATGTTTTTGAAGAAGGGATTATTTATTCCCTTGAGGTTACGGCAGGCATTACAGATTGCGCCGGAAACGAAACAACGACCACCCTTAACGCCCGGTTTGCATTTCCGTCCCTGCCCGACAGCGCGGATGTGATCATCAATGAAGTATTGTCTGATCCGCGGTCAACGGGAACTGAATTTGTAGAGATTTACAACCGCTCGCAAAAAGTCATCGACCTGAAAAGCATCTGGCTGGCCACAAGGAACAAAACAACCGGGGAGCTTACTTCGGTGAATGAAACCGCACCCGACGGCAGGCTGATGTTTCCGGGGGAGTACCTTGTACTCACCAAAAACCCTGACCTTGTAAAAGCGGAATACTTCACCCCGAATCCGGGCGGATTTGCCGGCATGTCTTCATTCCCGTCTTACGCCAACGACCTGGGTACCGTTGTGCTGCTCACCCCGTGGGAAATTATTCTGGATGAATTCACCTATAACAGCAGCATGCATTTTGCCCTGCTGAACACCACCGACGGAGTTTCGCTTGAACGGGTGAATTTCGACCGGCCAGCCACAGAACCGGGCAACTGGCATTCTGCTGCCCAGAATGTGGGATTTGCCACCCCGGCTTATCAGAACTCGCAATTTATGAAAGCCCCTGAATCAGGGAATGAAGTGCTGATCAGTCCGGAAATTTTCTCACCCGATAATGATGGCTACAATGACCAGCTCAGCATTGTCTGCAATTTCGCTGAACCTGGTTATGCTGTTACCATACGCATTTTCGACAGCAACGGCAGGCCGGTGAGATTGTTGGTGAAGAACGAACCAGCGGGAACGGGTAACCAGTTTATGTGGGATGGCATTACCGATAAGAGGGAGAAGGCCCCCATCGGAATTTATATCATCCATGTGGAAGTATTCAACCTGGGTGGAAAGGTCAAACAAATCAGAAAAACCGCCGTTCTGGGGGGTAAGCTCTGATTGCTGCATCCGAGTGCACATCATATAGTTAACTACCCGTATCCGATAAGCATTCTGAAAAATATTCCTTTTCAAAGGAATATTTTCAATTTTTCTTCTGAAATGGCTGTTGGCCGGATTTACCCCTTTTGAAAACAAGATGATCATCAATGATTCCGGCGCAGGGTAAACATCTTTCTTACATGTTTGTTAATAAACATTAACATTCCGGGGTTGGTATACTTTCTCAACTGACTGAAACAGGCTGAAATAAACGGGTACTGATCCCGTTAAAGATGTAAACCTTACAAGAGCGCTGATCCCGGTTTCCCTTTTGACATTAATGGTCTGATACAAAAAGCGGCATACCTGAAAACGAAATTATCAGGTTTGACTATCACAATCGTATCCTGTTGTTTTGAACCAGTTCATAGGGTATTACCGGATTTATTCACTTAAAGGGTTGAAAATGAAAAGAAAATTGTTCATCGCAGCGGGAGCCCTCGCACTTGTGGGCCTCATCGCAGGAATACTGGTCTATTTCTTTGTATACAACAAACCCCACAAGGACTATTTAAAAGCTGAACCTGAGTTCACGGTTGAAGCCCTGGCCCTGTTTGAGGAATTCAGGGCGGATCAGGCCGCCGCATCCGCAATGTATAACGGAAAGGTAATTGCAGTCACCGGTGCGCTTACATCGGTGGAACAGAACGATTCATTCACGGTGGCGGTATTCGAAATTGACGAGGGTATGTTTGGCAGCGAAGGGATCCGCTTTACCATGCTGCCTGAATCAAAGGATAAAATCATCAGCCAGGCGCCGGGAACAACCCTTACCATCAAAGGTTTTTGCACCGGTTACAACGAAACCGATGTAATCCTCGAGCACTGCAGCCTGGTTGAATAAAACCGTACCGGCCTCTTACCGGACGTAATCCCCCTTTCAATAATTCACAAAAACAGAAACAATTATGAAACAGTTAACAGCCCTATTCCTATTGACCATCCTTTCCCTGGCCAGCGTCAATGCCCAGAAGTACATCACCAAAAACGGCCATATCCGCTTTTTCTCCACCACACCCATGGAGGATATCGAAGCGCACAACCGTCAGGTAAACAGCGCCCTTGATCAGCAAACAGGCGAATTTGTTTTCCGGGTGCTGATGAAATCATTTCAATTTGAAAAAGCCCTGATGCAGGAGCACTTCAATGAGAATTATGTGGAATCCGATAAGTTTCCCAATGCCACCTTTACCGGAAAGGTGTCAAATATCAATGACGTCCCGTTCGACAAAAACGGAGTTTATCCGGTGAACGTTGAAGGCGACCTCACCATCAAGGGGATTACCAAAAAGATTTCTGAAAAAGGGACCCTGGAGATCAGGGAAGGGAAAGTCTATGGAAAGTCCACCTTCAATGTGCTGCTGGCCGATTACGGCATCAAAGTTCCTGCGGCTGTTGCCAACAACATTGCCAGGAGCATACAGATTGACGTGGATGTGACGCTTGAAAAACTTGCGAAATAATTTTACCGGTTTACAGGGTTCTGCGTGACTATTTCCTGAAAAATCAAAAAACCAAAGCCTGCCGGCAATAAAGATGCTGACAGGCTTATTTTTGTTTAATCCTGCTGATTGTGGTAAAAAGGATAAAAATTATTACTTTTTACCTTCACTTTTGCAGGTTGAACAGCCAAAGATGGCGTACAATCCGCAAAAGTTCATCAGGCTTGTAAGCACCATTACCAAAGCGAAAATGCCAAGCACGATGGCAAGCGTTCCGCTGATAATATTCAGAAAGTAAAGCACGGCTACCACCAGGGCAAGCACCAGCCTGATCAGTTTATCGGTATTTCCAATATTTTTTTTCATTTGTTTAACTTTGAGTGTTGTAAGGTAAACAAATAAAATAATTAAAAGTTTTCGCCAATTTTCACCAGTTCAATATACGCCCCAGTCTTCGTCCAATGTCATTCCGTACCTTTTCAAGATACATCTTTCTTGATATAAGGTCAGGCCAGGCATCACTTTTATCATCTAAAGATTTCATTTGCTTTTGGTTAGCATCAATTAGGGCTGACAATTTGCGATGCATAAGGGCCAGTACCGCCCGGGGCACGGTTTCATCCAGGCCATCCGCTTCAGCCGGTACATAAATTTTGATCTCTTCCCAGCCCGGGCTCAGTTCATACTTCAGGCTCAGCAGGTCTATCGCCAGTTTAACAATATCCGGATCGGCATGCAGGGTGAAGAAACGTTCATCCGGCAGGGAATCTGTGTCTACACCCATCGCGAAAGCGTCAAATACAGCCTGGTATAGCACCGAATCAAAGGTGATCTGGCTGGCCCGGATATCATTGCAGATAAAGGCGGCAACCGATGTCTTTAAATATTCATTTACTTCAGGATCATCGGATTGCAATCTGACTTTAATTTCTTTCGACCCGTATAAAAGCAGCATCCTGATCACATCCAGCTCCTGGGCGCTGCAATCACTGATATCGGGTGCCAGCTCCTGAGGGGGCGCAATAATTACCGGCTCCGGAATCTGCTCCTGCGATTCACTTTCATAACCTTTCAGCTTCTTTTTCCTGAGCAGCTTATTCAGCTCATTCATCAGCGTTTGCTCGGCAATCTGCATGATTTCTGCGCATTCCCTGATGAACAGCGGCCGGATGATCGGATCCGGAATCAGGCTGATGGTCTGAATGATTTCATGGATCAGCCCGGCTTTTTTAACCGGATCGTTTTGCGTTTCATCCAGCAACAGCCTGGTTTTGAACGCGATGAAATCATCCGAATTGGTAGAAATAAACGCTTCCAGATCGGAAGAACTGTGCTTGCGCGCATACGAATCCGGATCTTCTCCATCCGGAAAAAGCACCACCTTCACATTCATCCCCTGTTCCAGGATCATGTCAATCCCCCTGAAGGAGGCTTTGATCCCAGCAGGATCCCCATCATAAAGGATGGTAATATTGCGGGTAAACTTACTGATCAGGCGTATCTGATCGGTTGTCAGCGAAGTGCCCGAGGAGGCGACCACATTTTCGATCCCCGACTGATGCAGCGAAATCACATCAGTGTATCCCTCAACCAGGAAGCAATTGTCGCGGGCCACGATGGAATTGCGGGCCAGCCAGATACCATAAAGGCTTTTCGACTTGTTGTAGACCTCCGACTCCGGCGAATTTACGTACTTGGGTTTGGTTTTGTCGGAAGTCAGGATGCGCCCGCCAAAGCCGATCACCTTCCCGGTGAGGTTGTGGATGGGAAACATCACCCTTTCGCGGAAGCGGTCGTAGTGCTTCCCGTCCTTGCTGATGGTCAGGCCCGAATCGACAAGGTATTTTTCGGAATAGCCGTTCTGAAGAGCGGTTTTTGTAAATGTATCCCAGGCGGTGGGCGAGAATCCAAGCTGGAACTTCCGGATTATATCTTCGCGGAATCCCCTTTCAAGGAAATAGCTGAGTCCGATGGCCTTGCCTTCTTCCGATTCGAACAGGGTATTTACATAAAACTTTCTGGCAAAGTCGTTCAGGCTGAACAGGCTGTCGCGGTCGGTATCCTGCTGTTTTTCTTCCGGTGTCGGCTCCTGCTCTTCGACCTCAATGCCATATTTGCTGGCAAGGTAACGCAGGGCTTCGGGATAGGAGTACTTTTCGTGTTCCATCACGAAGTTTACCGCATTACCGGCCTTACCGCAACCAAAACATTTAAAAATTCCTTTGGCCGGAGAGACCGTGAATGAAGGGGTTTTCTCGTTATGGAACGGACAAAGTCCCAGCAGGTTAACCCCGCGCCGTTTCAGTTGCACGAAGTCACCCACCACCTCTTCGATGCGGGCGGCATCCAGAATGCTTTGTATGGTATCCCTGGGAATCAATGATTTGGCTTATGTTTGAATGATCTTCAAATGTACAAAAAGCCGTCAAATACAAGGTGATTATTCCATGGGATGATATACTTTCAGGCAGATGATCTTTTTGCATAATGGCATTACGCAACAGTGCATAAGGATAATTGAAGAACCCCTGTTGTCCTGTGAATCTTTGGGAGGATTTATAAGGTTCTTCACTTCACTATCCCGCACGTGCGGGATTCAGAATGACAATACATTAACTATTATCAGAGGGGGCTTTGTGGCGGCATAGCCGCCACAAAGCCCCCTCTCCCTCAAACCTATGTAAGTTAAAGTAATTCTGAGCGTTAGCGAAGAACTGAACCACCAGTGGCGGTGAGCTCACAGAAGTTAATCTCATAATTTGGCTTGACAAGAGTGTTAAAGATTATAATCGCTATCTTAGCACTACAGATTTACAACATCATCTTTCCAAAAACGTCCTCCAACATGTCAACCAATGAAATCAGCCTGCTTCGCGATCTGATCGACCGCCTCGACCGCAAACCATTTGATCTTCAATCCTGGAAAACCAATGCCATCATGATACTGGGAAGGATTTTCGGGGAAAATTCCCAAAAAGTGGAGATGATACGTTCGATACAACCCGATTTCAGCTCCTGGTCATTGCGTGATGCCACCGGAAGACTCTCACAGTTGGATGCATGCCGCAAAATGGGACGCGAGGTGCTGGAAGCCGTCATTGCCGAACTTGAAGCATTCGGCCCGCCGGTAAAACGCGACCCTTCCGGCAGCCACAATCTGCTGGGGCTGGAAGATTTTATTACCGGAAAACAGGCACGGGAGATTGCACAGATTATAACTTCCGATCAGCCGGATGACGACAAAGTAAGCAAAATCAGCGAATTAATCAAGGATCTCGATCAGGTGGACCTGCTGGCAGCCATTGCACGCATGCTGATTTATAAATCCTGACTTCCGGATCCGGGACTGGACGTAAAGAAAATAATCCCTCCGACATCCGTCAGCGAGCCATCATACAATTCCTGAAGATAGTATCCGGCCGATTTAATTAAAACCCAGATCTTTCAAAGCCCGGACGAGACGTAAGCACTACCCCGTGTTCAGGAAATTCAGCATTCAATGATTCAAGACTATGAAATCTCATCAACCTTA
>DJGZ01000008.1:0-157 GCA_002433025.1 Bacteroidales bacterium UBA5833 | reverse complement strand
TGTGCCTGCTGCGGTTATTTTTTTATAGATTCGGAAGAAAATGGTAAGTTGCTTTTCACCACAATAGACACAACTTGTCCCGGCTACTTTGCCGGGAACAGGCCACAATAGATTGTTTTCAGGAAATTCAGCACTCAATGATTTAAAACTATGAAAT
>DJGZ01000052.1 GCA_002433025.1 Bacteroidales bacterium UBA5833 | reverse complement strand
AATTTTTGTCATGTACTAAGGGTAAATTATTTAACAATATGATTCAAACTTCCGGGAGACAGTTCAATTTGCAGTAGGAAAGCTAAAAGTTTTCCGCTGTGTTGCCTGGTTCACCGATTATTACTATCTTTGTTGCAAACATTTTCCGTATGCAGATCATCTTGCATTCTTATTTTACACCCACCGACTAGGAAAGACCTTACCCCATTTATACAGGCCGGGTCTCTCCCGGCTTTTTCTTTTTCAAAAAATTCGAAAATCATGAAGGAAATCATCATCAGTTCACTTGACATGGCGCGTCTGCGCAGCCATATTGCCAAAGCAAGAAGCGGCGGCATCAATGCTCCCATCAATCTGAATCCCCTGCAGTCCGAACTCGACAGGGCCAAAGTACTGCCACCCGAAAAAATGCCTCCGGATGTAGTTACCATGCATTCCATCGTTAAGCTTGATTACCTGAACAGCGACAAATCGATGCAGATACAGATCGTTTACCCTCATGAAGCGGACTCCAGACAGCAGAAAATTTCTGTATTCGCGCCTGTTGCAACAGCCCTGCTCGGATATCGCAAGGGGGATACCGTTAGATGGAAAGTCCCAACAGGAGAGGCCGAGTTGAGGATATCGGAAATCATTTATCAGCCTGAAGCCTCAGGCGATTTGGAATTATAAGGGCTGCAGGCAGTGTTAATTATTTAAGGAATTCTGCCAGTTTATTTACTGCCAGTGCCCGGTGGCTGATTGTATTCTTCAGTGCAGGGGGCATTTCCGCGAAGGTTTGATCATACCCGTGAGGGATAAAAACAGGATCGTAGCCGAACCCGGAAGTGCCCCTTCTTTCATGAGTGATATTTCCGTTGAGTACTCCTTCAAACAAGTGCACTTTCCCCCCCATGATCAGCGCGATCACCGTCTTGAAGCGCGCTTTCCGGTTGGTTTGTCCGTTAAGTTCGTCGAGCAATTTGGCTACGTTTTCATCGTAACTGCACCCTTCGCCTGCATAACGGGCAGAGTATACTCCGGGCCGGCCATCAAGCGCATCCACCTCAAGCCCGGTATCGTCCGCAAAACAATCGTAACCATAGTGTTCAACCACGTACCTTGCCTTCATCAGGGCGTTGCCTTCAATGGTATCGCTGGTTTCGGGGATGTCTTCGTGGCAATTGATGCCGTTCAGGGTTGTAAGATGATACTTGCCGCTGAGGATGGAACTGACCTCTTCCAGTTTATGGCGGTTGTTTGTTGCAAAGACCAGTGATTTCATGCTTTGGGGATCAGGATTAATTCAGGAGTTGTGATATGGTTCGTTTTTCAGTATGGTAAATGCCCGGTATAGCTGTTCAGTGAAAAACAGGCGTACCATCTGGTGCGAAAATGTCATGGATGATAATGAGACCCTGGCGTTTGCGGCAGCATACACTTCGTCGGAAAAACCATAGGCGCCTCCGATCACAAACATCAGGTGGCGGGTGCCTGCATTCATTATTTTCTGAATCCGGAATGCAAATTCTTCAGATGTATAGGATTTCCCTCTTTCATCCAGCAGGACAATCTGATCCGCAACGGTAAAATGTTTCAACATCAGCCTTCCTTCTGCATCTTTCAGTTGTTGCGGATTCAGTTGCCTGAAATTCTTTGGCGGAATAATATCAATCACATCAAACCGTATGTAATGAGATAACCTTCCGGCGTATTCCCCGGTTCCTGTAACTAACCAGGAAGCATCGGTTTTTCCGGTCTGAAGCAGGGTAATGCGCATAATTGAATTTATTGCAAAAATAGCCTTTTCAACTATTCCACTGGATGTGAAATTTCAATATCATTCATCATTTTTCAGCAGTTGTGACTTGTCTGATCAGCAGGTTCAGATTGTTCTGCAAGCCAGTATAGATAAATCCGGTGTCTTTGCCCGGGAAGAAAAACTGAAATTATAATACGAAGTGAACCAGATGTATATGCTTACTTCGCATGGTAATGACACCTGATCCCATCATCTCCGGATTGGTTTTGGCCCGGGTTTTGAAAAATTATTCTCCTTTATTCACAAGTGTCTTTAAATATGCTGAATTGCATGGGTGCGCATACAATTTGTTTTCCCCGGATTTATATCTACATTTGGTTCGGTTTTTGATAATTTTATTAAATAAACAGCAGACAGGTTCTTTAACTTCTGCTGGCTTAAAATCTGAAGGGATGAAATTCACAGGAAAAATTCGTATAATATTAATATGCAGCATTTTAGTGTTGCTTCTTCCGGCTAAGGGATCGGCTCAGGATGTGAATGCCAAAGTGGCTTCCTCCATTCGTATGGCCAATGCCAGGGAGTTGAGCAATTATTTCAATGCAACCATCGATCTGAGTGTGCCGGGCACCGAAGGGACATTCAGTAAAGCGCAATCGGAAATTATAATACGTAATTTTTTTGCAAAATACCCGCCCGCCTCTTACACGCAGAGCCATCAGTGCCAGTCAAAAGACGGCTCTCAGTATGCTATCGGCATGTATAAATCCGGAAATACTGTATTCAGGGCTTATTACCTTATCAAAACGGTGAACGGGAAACCCGCCATTCATCAACTGAAGTTTGAAATCGAAGAATAACTACCAATATTTCTGCTGAGCCAAATGTTATCCATTGATGAGATTATAGCCAATGCCCTGATCGAAGATGCCGGTGATGGCGACCATACTTCACTATCTACCATTCCTGCAGATGCCGTTGGTAAGGCTAAGTTGCTGGTAAAACAGGCGGGAGTACTCTCAGGAATGGAGGTTGCCGCCCGGGTTTTTTCGCTGGTGGATCCGAGTATCAACATGCTTCCTCTCATGAAGGATGGTGATGCCATTCAGCCTGGTGATATCGCTTTTACTGTTGAAGGGCCCTCTGCATCCATTCTGAAAGCTGAGCGTCTGGTGCTGAATTTTATGCAGCGCATGAGCGGTATTGCCACCACAACATCTCAATATGTCAGGCAACTGGAAGGGCTTAATACGCGCGTACTCGATACCCGCAAAACCACCCCCCTCATGCGTGCTATTGAGAAAATGGCTGTGAAGCACGGAGGTGGGCACAATCACCGGTTCGGCTTGTATGATATGATTATGATCAAAGACAATCATGTTGATTTTGCCGGCGGTATTGCAAAAGCTATTCATGCAGCGAATAGCTACCTGAAAACTACAGGCAGAGTCCTGCCGGTTGAAATCGAAGTGAGAAATTTTGATGAATTGAAACAGGTACTTGATACGGGTGGGGTCAACCGGATTATGCTGGATAATTTCAGCCCAGGAAACCTCAGGACAGCAGTTGAAATGATCGCTGGAAAATATGAAACCGAAGCATCAGGGGGGATTACCCTGGAAACCATCAGGCAGTATGCTGAAACCGGGGTAGATTTCGTTTCTGTAGGCGCGCTTACCCATCAGATCAAAAGCCTTGACCTGAGCCTGAAAGCATATTAAGCAGACAGCATGAAAAAGCCAGCCGAACGCATCACCGGTTATTTCCTGCTTGTCTATCAAGGGGTGTTGCGCAGCCGGTTGGTCAGGAAGTCCCTGGTTTTGTCCAAACGTTTGGTGTTGCCTGGCTTTGATGGTATTCCCCTTTATTATGTTGCTGAATTTTTTGTGAAAGGCATCCAAAAGGGGGCCATCACCAACCGGGCAGCTGCATTGTCATTTAATTTTTTTCTGGCTATCTTCCCGGCGATATTGTTTTTTTTCTCCCTGATCCCGTACATTCCGATTGCCGATTTTCAGGACAGTTTACTCGACCTGCTTGAAGAGTTTATCCCTGAACAGGTGTGGGCTACCGTAGAGGACACCATTTTCGATATCGTAAAACGTCCCCAGGGCGGAGTGCTCTCCATTGGTTTTCTGATGGCCATGTATTTCTCAACCAACAGCGTAACCAGCCTGATGGAAGCTTTCAATCAGACTTACCACTCCATTGAAACCCGCTCAGCCATGCGCCAGCGCCTGGTAGCAATCGGCCTGGTTTTGCTGCTCTCTGTGCTGGTGGTTGTAGCCATTGCCTTGATTACTGTCGGCCCGTTGGTGCTTAACTGGCTGACTTCCTACAACCTGCTTACCGACAACCTCACCCTGTATATGCTGAGCGCCGGAAAATGGATTGTCACCCTGGCGTTGCTGTTTTTTGCCTTCTCAATACTTTTTTATTTTGCTCCCAGCCGTAAGCTTCGCTTCCGGTTTATTTCAGCAGGCTCCACCATTACTACGCTGCTTTTTATAGCGGCGTCCATTGGGTTTAACTATTATGTCAATAATTTCGCTAAATACAATACCCTTTACGGTTCGATCGGAACTTTGATTATTTTTATGCTCTGGATATATTTCAATGCAATCATCATATTGCTCGGATTTGAGCTGAATGCAAGTATTTCGGTGGCCGGAAAGAATCAGCGTTCATATTGATTCCCGGATTTATTTTCTTTTGTTTTATGTCTATTTATTGGTAAATATACTTGCATTGAGTATCGCTCGATAATTATTTATGTGCATAATAAAGTTGAATATAAAGCATCAGATGAGGGCGATAAAATTGAATTATATATTGAGTTATTACTTTACTGTTTAATAAATTTTAGATAAAGGGATTTTTATTTCCTTTTTAGTTATTGATGAAAAACATTTTTTATAAATTTACGCTCCAGATTTCATTGATTTATTATAACATATTGAAGATATGTCAAAGACTATGTTAGGATTTATCAATGATCCAAATTAACTCGAAATAGTTAATTGTAAATTGTAATAATCTTAATACTAAATAATTATTTCTTATTTCGTGCAACATAGATCTTTTACAAGCTATTTAGGTATTATTATCCGGAGTTTTTGCCAATTTTTAGTTTTTGGACTGATCCTATTTGAATTTTCACCTTCACTTTGGGCTCAAAAACATGGAAATGTCTGGTATTTTGGTAAGAATGCTGGTCTTGACTTTTCAAACGGTTCACCTCAGGTGCTTTTTGATGGTGCAATCGATAATTTTGAAGGCGTTGCTTCAATCAGCGATTACAGCGGAAACTTGCTTTTTTATACAGATGGAATGACCATTTATGACCGAACGCATCAGCCAATGGTGAACGGTACAGGACTAAATGGCCATCCCTCTTCAACCCAATCGGGAGTTATAGTTCCGCTTCCCAACAATGATACCCGGTATATTGTATTTACCGTTGACTATGCTTATTCTGACGGTGATCTTTATTATTCGGTTGTTGATATGAATCAGGCAGGGGGAAATGGAGCTGTAGTGACTAAAAATGTTTTTCTGCAGTCAAATTCTACTGAGAAAATTTCTGCTGTCAGGCATTCAAATCAAATCGATGTCTGGGTAGTTATTCATGAACGTGAATCCAATGAATTTAAGAGTTATCTTGTTACCTCTTCTGGTGTAAGTTCGACTGTTAAATCTTCATTCGCTGGCCAGATAATAACTAATGGAGTTCAGGGTTGCCTTAAGTTTTCGACTGATGGTAGATATCTTGGTATGGCAACCTACCACGAGCGACGGGTGGAAGTGTTCAATTTTAATCCTGGGACAGGTGATGTAAGTTTTCATTCTGTTTTTTCATTCCCTGATGCCACATACGGTGTTGAGTTTTCAGCCGATTCTCATTTTCTTTATGCTTCGGTATCCTATGATCTGAAGCAAATCTATCAGATAAATCTAGGACTAAAGACCCGGACGCTGATCGCTTCAACCGGAATGGCTCCTGGTTGCATGCAAATGGGGCCAGACGGAAAGATTTACGTTGCCCGTTATAACCGGCCCGATGTTGTTTCCAGATATCTTGGCGTGATTAATAACCCGAATGAGGAAGGGGCTACCTGCAATTATGTTGACGAATCCCTTTATCTGGGAGCGACCAGGGGTTCGCTGATGGGATTGCCAACATTCATTCAAAGTTATTTTGTTCCCACCATCACCCTCAACGCTGCGAATTCCTGTCTTGTGGATACGGTTCACTTTAGTGCTAATCTTTTCGGAGATCTTCAGCAAAATCACGATTGGGTTCTCTGGAATTTTGGAGATCCTCTATCTCCAGATAACACATCCGGTGTCCTGAATCCGCAACATTGTTTCTCCGCTCCAGGAAATTACACTGTAACTTTTAAGATCAGCTCGGGTGGAAGTGAGCTGGAAGCCTCTATGGAAGTTGAAATATATCCCATGCCACAGAATAATCTGCCCGATACGCTTAAACTATGTGAAGGCGGTAATACCACACTTATTGCCGGTGATTCGGGTTTTAATTATTTGTGGAATAATGGACTTACAAGCCCTTCAATAAACGTATCGGTTCCAGGTAAGTACTGGGTAAGAAAAACGTCTGAATTCGGGTGTTTAGCGTCTGATACGGCAAATGTGGTTACTATCCCGGGTCCAGATATTGACCTCCCAGGCAGCTACACTATTTGTCCCGATTCGTTGCTTACCATTTCGGCAGGTAACGATCAGTTTGAATATCAATGGAACGATATGCTAACTTCATCCACACGCACTATTGCTGATCCCGGTATCTATACCGTAAAGAAAACCGATATATTTGGCTGCCATACCGAACACCGTTTTTCAGTAGATTATTTTTACGTACCCGACTTGTTTATTGGTCCGGATACAATGTTGTGTTCACCGGAAGGAATTGACCTGATTGCTTTCGGTTTCGATACATATCGCTGGCAGGATGGAAGCAATACATCAATTTATCATGTGGATACACCGGGTATTTACAATATTGTTGCAATGACAGCAGATCAGTGCTCAGCAGCCGATTCGGTGGAAGTTTTCAGATGCTGTGAGTTCAGTATGAAAATTCCCAATGTCTTCACTCCAAACGAAGATGGAATCAACGATACCTTTAAGCCTGTGCTGCATGATGTAGGTCTTTACAAAATGACAATTGTCAATCGCTGGGGTGCTATACTCTTCGAAACAAATGATCCGGAAGAAGGCTGGAATGGATTTTTTATGAACGAACGCTGTCCGGCGGGAGTATATTTTGTTGTTTTTGATATAGAACAATGCACGCGGGACGGTCAGTTCGTATTCAAAAAGACCTATGGAAGTGTAACAATGCTTTATTAAAAAGGAGGATGAGTTTTGCAAAATAGGTTAATTGAGCTGTTTGTCAGCAATTACTTCGCTTTTATCCGAATCAGCCTTATTTTTGCAGATCACTGATACTGGATGAAACGTCTGAATGTTAAGGAACACCTGAAATTATCGCTCGTCTATTCAGGCGTGGCTGCTGTTCCGCCTGTGCTTCAGGTTCTCATTCAACCAGTTATTGAAGGGAATGAACGGCTTAATGCAATGGACTTTTCCCAGATTGGCATTGCCGAAATGGTTACTTCTCTGGCATTTACTATCACCCTGTTCTCCATGGGTAATGCCATTTCCCGGTTTCTTTATGATGTGGAAGACGACCGTGAGTCGTACAACAATATGGTATCTTCCGTTTTCAATTCTATATTGTTAAGGGGATTGATATTGCTAACGGCCGCCTTCTTTCTTCAAAATTACATCGGCAGAGTCTTTTCTCAGGAAGCGCTCCGCAATTTCAGCAGCTTTGGATTTGCGGCAATTATTACCGGAATAAACCGATCCATAATTACTACTGCAGCGGCTTTATACCGGAATGAAAAGCGTGTCAGTGCGTTTATTATCGTTAATGTTGCCAATGCCATTGTTCGAACCGGATTTCAGCTTATCGGGCTTTTCTATTTTGAAATGTCGTTCATTGGATATGTATACGGTAGCGCAATCGGAAGCAGCATCGTTTCTGCAGGTGTAATCCTGTTTACTTATCGCAAAAGCGGTATCAGGTTCAGCAGGGGAACTCTGAATGAGATGAATCGCTTTGCCTGGCCTCTGGTTCAATACGGAGTACTTGCCTGGGGATTGAATTTCGCCGACAAGTACTTTATGGAACGTTTTCCCAGCGATCTTGGGATTTACTTCACTGCCGTGAATTTTGCCCTTGGAATGCAAATAATTATTCAGGGACTGCAGGCTGCAACCCAGCCTGAGATATACAGATACATGAAGGAGGGGACGCTGAAGCATGAGGAGGAAATCCGATCCCTGTCTAATATGCTGATGGCTCAATCACAGCTTATTATAGCAATGGCAATCCTTCCTGTAATGGCGTATCTTACCCTGTTCTATGAAACCGATGTGCGCCTGGCCTCTTCTTTCATCGTCCTGATATTTATCCGTTATCTGCCAAGGACACAATACGTAATATTTTCATTTGTATTGTATTACGAAAAGAAAACCAAATTTTTCCTGTATCTGAACATCGCAAGTCTGCTGGTTAATATTCTGCTGAACCTTATTCTGATTCCCCGCTTCCTGATTTATGGTGCTGTAATTTCGATAATGACTGCAGATATAATTCAGGTTATCGGGGCATACCTCTATGCCCGGCGCATCCGGCCGTTTAACTGGAATCTCGGCAAGTTGCTTTACAGTCCGCTCATCTGCATGGGTCTGATTTTATTGCTTGAAATTTCAAAACATACTCTCGGTCTTGGACAGTATACCTCAGCCATTCTATCCTTACTGATACTGATTTCTTCACTGGTGATTCTGTATCGCCGCGATATTAAACGATTAATAACCAGGATATGAAAAGGGCTATTTTAATTAACCGAAACCTCTCAGGGTCTGAGATCCTGAATATCCGCCGTTTGGCTGATTCAGAGGAGAACCTGAGGATTTTTTCAACAAGCAGCATAGCCTATCCCTTTCCGGTTGAAGTTGTTTTACAGGATGGAGCTAAAAAACGGGATATTAATTACTCTGAAATGGAACGTCTTCTTGCATTCGGTGATGCAAAAACGGGCGATGCTTCCCTGGCGGAGATGCTTTCTGTTTCTGGTATGAGCCTGTGGCATTACCATAAGTTCCGGATTTATTTCATCATGCGGAATCAGGCATATGAAGAAGCCCTGATACGGGATATGGCTCCGGCATACAATGAAATTCATCTGTATACCAGCTTCAGCGATTTTCAACTATTTGGAAATCTTCCTGATAATGTTGTAATTGTTCAGGGTACGTCACCCAAAGGCCGTAGAAACCGTTTTGTTTCGTTTATCCATTACCTCACGTATCTGCTTCTCCGGTTCTTTATTGGCATCGTCACCGTGCTTAAAGCGGGGGAGTGCCGCCATCTTCTTATCGACCGCTCCGCACGTCAGCCCTGTCTGGATCCGGATACCATGAAATTGAAACAGGACAACTATAACCTTGCCTATGTATTTGCAAAAGCAGGAAAAGATTTTGCGATTATTGACGAAACAGAGCCCCCAAAGTTTTCGCAGGGACAACAATTCCGGATCGAGCGTTGGATGATCCAAAATTCTCACCCCCGTGTTCGCCGGATACCAGGAGAATTCATCCTTATCAGAGGTGCGCTGTCGCCGGCTGTTTGGAAAGCCTACAGACAAAATGAAACCCTTATGTATTCCAGGCTTCTGCAACTGGTAAAGGAAGCTGAACCCGGTCGTAATGCCTGGATACTTCAAAAGTTGCTGCAATTTCACGGAGCAAGCCGTTTTTATATTTTCAAAAACCAGGCATATAACAGGTTTTTCAGGAGTCATGACTATAAAACAGTTACAAGCATCGACGAGAACAGCCCTGCCGTTAAGTGCATTTTGGATGCTGCACGTGTCAATGGTATGAAAACCATTGGAGTTCAACATGGTAATATACATGATCTGCATCCGGCATACCGGTTTACGTCTGCCGACGTACGGAGAGGTTTGCTTTGCGATGCTACACTGGTGTGGGGGAGCTACTGGAAAGACTATTTGATCAATAAATCGGGTTATCCCGACAACAGTCTTGAGGTTGTGGGACAGCCGCGAACCGATATCATTCCCACACTGCTAAAAAATCGCAATAAGCTGATAAAAGAGCTGGGTTACCCCGAAGTCCCTTTGGTTGTATTTGCCTCACAGCTTCAGCAGGATCCTTTGCTGCGGGAGAAGGCTGCATTTGATGTGCTGAATATGGCCGCCGGTTTTTCCAATATTCATGTGGTTATTAAGCTGCACCCCTCTGAAGCTTCGGATCCGGAGTATTACCATCGTATCGCAAGACAAACGGGATGCATCAATTATTCCGTTACAAGTGAGCACGATCTTTATTCGCTCATTGCTTCATGTATTATGCTTATTACCTGTTTCTCCACCGTTGGAGCTGAAACGGTTTATTTCGGGAAGCCGCTAGTGATTCTTGATCACCTGAATCAGGATATTCAGGCTTACATTAAGCAGGGGGTTGCATTCCGGGCATTGAACGGTGCAGAACTTACTCAGGTAGCCGGAGGTATACTGAGCCGGAAACTAACCATCAACGATAAGGCTTACGAATCCTTCATTGAGCGAAATGCATTCAGGATCGATGGCAGGTCTTCGGAAAGAATTGTGAATTTTATCCGTTGTACTGACTGATACGCTTAAAATAGGAGTTCAGTGCTTTCTGGAACAGGTTATTTTCCTGCAGAATGCGTTCAACAAACTCTCTGAACGCACCTTCGCCGCCATTTTTATCCAGAGTCCATGTAACGGACTTTTTTACATAATCCGGAGCGCTGGCCGGAGTGGCGCTTAGTCCGCAGGCTTTCAGCAGAGGCAGGTCGTTGATGTCGTCGCCGATATACGCAACCTCGTCAAGAGAGATGTTAAGCGATTTAACCAATTCGTCCGCTACATGCAGTTTGTTCCGTACGCCCATAAAGAGGTGTTCGATGCGGAGTTTTTCAGCCCGGCGTCTGAGAGCAGCCGTATCTTCTCCGCTAATGATTGCCAGGGGAATTTGCAGTTCCCTTAGGAAGACAACGCCGGCACTGTCGGACGTATTAAACTTTTTCAGTTCATTACCCTGATTATCGTAATACATTCCTCCGTCGGTCCATACACCGTCGATATCGGTAATTACAAGTTTTATCGTCATTCTTCCATCATATTAGGGTAAATAACTTCATCTGCCGGAATATCGCAAGCGGCTTTCCGGCCAACGATAAGGTTGCGCTCATTCCATTTAAATCCGTCGCCCGGACTCAGAAGGTGCAGCTTGTCGCTGGTAATAATTTCTCCTTTTCTGATTGGTGAAAGGGCTGCAACGGAGCGTTCCAGCTTAATGCGTGTATCCTGAACGGCATCGCTGATGAACATATCTTCGGTACCAAGTGCCATTTCCAGATTACGGATATCCCGCACCATGCGATATATGCCATCAATGCCCAAAGAACCCTGGTGGTCAGTGCCCTTCATATTTCGATCGAGGGTAATGTGTTTTTCGATGATTTCAGCTCCAAGTGCCACGGCGGCAGCAGGAACCATAATTCCTATCGAGTGGTCGGAATACCCGATTTTGTAGCCCGGATAGTGCTTTTTTAAATACGAAATTGTATTCAGATTGATGTTTCTGTACTCTGAAGGATATTGAGAAAGGCAATGCAGTATTGATACATCGCTGTGGTGATGGGTAATGACTTCAAGCGCCAGGTCGAGTTCTTCGCGACCGCCCATCCCTGTGGAAAGTATCATAGGGATCCGGGTTTCCGCCATGGCTTCAAGCAGTGGTAGATTGGTGAGATCGCGCGAAGCTACCTTGAGACGGTCGGGAGTGAAATGTTTTAACAAGGTAAGACATCCCCGTGCACAGAGGGTTTCAACAAACTCCAGCCCCTTTGATTTGGCATAAAGAAAAATTTCGAGGTGCTGTTCATCGCTCAGCTCGAGATATGCCCTGTGCTCGCCGTAGGTCTTTCCGAAGGAATTCGGACTATTGTATGGCTTCAGCATAGCTGATGCCGACAATTCCTCCTTCAGGTCGCGTTTGGTGAGCTTTATAGCGTCCATTGGCTTAAGCTTTTCACCAAAGAGGTTATCAACTATCGGCTGTGATACGGCGTCGATAAGGGTACGTGCAATCTCAACCGAGCCGTTATGGTTCTGACCAATTTCACCTATTATGTATGTGTGTTTCATGCGTTTGTTTTGTCCGTTGTTATTTGGAATTGCGGTGGATCTCCTCCCGCATGGTAATAATATACTGCTCGTTTTTACCAGTAATTTTGATTAACTCAAATAGTCTTTCAGGATTAGGAAGGACGCCGGCCATTTGATACAATTGCTGTTGAAGCTTAAAGTCGATTTCCGTGTCGAGTGTAAACCGGAGATCTTCCCGGTCGTGAAATCCGTAAGGAGCTGGGATAAGCGTAATTCTGAAGTCTGACAGATTGGAATACAGGTAATTGGTTACATGCTCCCGGTATTTCGGCTCAGTTGTGAGAGTAGAAGTTTTTAACAGACTCTCAAGCGTTACAGCTTCTCCCCATAACCCGAGATGCGTTTTGATTGATGGCTTACCGTTGATTGAGAAACCGGCATAATCGCACTTCATATCTATTAGTACATCAAGTAATCCGAGGGTAGTTCCAAGGTCAAAAAACGGGTTGTCGGCACATACTCTGATAATGTTGTCAAAACCAAACTGCTTAGCAGTTAATATAAAGCGTTTCAGAACATCCTGTTCCGGCCCTCTGAAGTATGGCACATCCAGATTCCTGCAGATGGCAATGATGGCTTCGTCGCCGGGCTGAACGGTAGTAGCAACCACAAACGGAATGTCTCCGGCGGTTTGCCGGAAATCCGTCAGCATAAGTTCCAGTAAGTTCATGTCCCTGGCAAACGGCAGGATCATTTTTCCCGGTAATCGCGATGAACCTGTTCTGGCTTGTATTATGATCCCTGGGTGATATGCCATCTGTACTGAAAATATTACAAAGCAAAGATACGAACAAAACCTTAGCGGGAATCTGCGGTTCCCATGAACGGTCAGGAGTTTATCAAAATTGTATCTTTGCCTTCTAATCCGAAACGAATGAATGAACATCCTGTCATCTGCATCGCCGGAGCCGGAACGCTTGGAACGGCGCTTGGCCATATCCTGGCGGCCAAGCCCGGTCTCGATGTCACCCTGCTCTCAATAGAAGAACCCGTTGTTAAGGATATCAATACAAAGCATATCAATCCGGCTTATTTTCCGATGATCCGCCTGGCTCCCGGTCTGAAAGCCACCACAGACAACAGTGTGCTGAAAAATGCGGACGTAGTTTTTGTTGCGATTCCTTCTGTTGCCGTTGTTCCTTATATCACCGGTATCAGAGAATGGCTTAAACCCGGAGTACTGCTGGTAAATCTGGCCAAAGGGTTTGGTAAAGACAATAAGACCATTGTTGAAAACCTGCTTGAAGTTGCAGGCAGCCCGGTCTGTACCCTGAAAGGGCCCACCTTTGCGAGGGAAATGATCAACCATATCCCGACCGCCATGACGGTGGGCGCAGCGAATGAAGCGGTTTATCTTCAGTTGAAACAGATCTTCAGCGGAACAACCATTTACACTGATTTTTCCACCGATATCAAAGGCGTGGAGACCCTGAGCATCCTGAAAAATATTTATGCCATTCTTATTGGCATTGTTGATGCGCATTTTGACTCTCCCAATCTGAGGTTTCTTATATTTACCAAAGCCTTTGATGAAATGCGCAGGGTGCTGCTTTATTACGGAGGCCGCGAGGAGACGTTATTCAGGTATTGCGGTATCGGTGATTTCGGACTTACCGCCCTCAACGACCTCAGTCGCAACCGCACCCTGGGACTGCTTATCGGAAAGGGCTATTTTACCAGTGGTATCTCTGATAAGGTTGTACTGGAAGGGAAAATTTCAGTCAATATCTTTGTAAGTGAACTGCAAAGGTTGGGTATGCCGGAGAAGGATTATTTCCTGATGAACGAACTGAACAAGGTATTTAACGGCTCTTATAAAATCTCATTGTTTGTCAGCCGTTTGCTTGATCACCCATATTCCTGATAATGGCTTCCGGATTGTCGAATTCCAGAATCCGGGACCTGATTTTTGTATCCTCCCATTCCCACCATGCAGTTTGCTGCAATGCTGCTATGGTTTTTTCGTCGAAACGGTACCGGATATGTCTGGCAGGGCTTCCTGCAACGATGCTGTATGGTTCAACATCTTTGTTCACCAGCGAATTGGCCCCGATAATAGCGCCGTTGCCAACTTTTACTCCCGCCAGAATCACGGCATTGGCCCCGATCCAGACATCATGCCCGATCACGCACGGCGCTGATACCTGTCCGGTGAAAGTTTTACTGGTTTTAACAAATCCATATTTACTGTCATAAGCAAAAGGATGGGTGCTTACCCAACTATCCGGATGGTTTCCCAGGCCGATTTTTACTCCGTATGCAATGGAGCAGAAGTTTCCTATGGAGGCGGTATTCCTGTCGATCAGGCAGTATTTGTTGATGTAGGTGTATTTGCCGATACGACCGGCGCAGATATGAGATCCATGACCAACAGTAACGCCTCGCCCGAGCTTCACATGACGGCAAATGCCTGCTGCATGAATGGTGCAGGAGGGGTTGAGCAGGCGCTGAAGGGTAACCCAAAGGAAATGTTTCATAGTCAGGTCTTGGTTTTTCAGGATTTCCCGCTTACGGGAAACAGCATGAAGCACTGCATTAATTGCAGTATGAAATTACAAAACTTCTTCCAGAATACTGATAATTCTTCCGGCCGCAGCTCCATCCCACAATTCGGGGATTCTCCCCTTTTTCCAGTTACCGTCAAGTATCTGGCGGGCAAGGGCAATGATTGTTTCGGTATCGCAACCCGCAAGTTCATTGGTTCCCTCCCAAACGGTAACCGGTCGTTCGGTGTTTTCACGCAGGGTAATGCAGGGAATGCCGTAAATGGTGGTTTCTTCCTGTATGCCGCCGCTGTCGGTCAGCACGAAGCGGGAGGCGGAAATCAGTTTACCAAAGTCGAAGTAGCCTAACGGATCAGTCAGTATCAGGTTTTTCATTGAAACTACATAGTCCTCCAGACCAAATTCAGAGATCATCTTTCTGGTTCTGGGGTGTATCGGGAAGACGATGGGCAACTCCTGCTGAATGATTTCAAGTGCTGCCAGTATCTTCCTGAAATTATCAATGTTATCGACATTGGAAGGACGGTGCAGGGTAAGCGATACAAAATTTCCCGCCTGAAGGTTCAGGGTTTTAAGAATCTCCGATTTGTTGATCCGGTCTTTGGATTCAAGCAGCGTATCAATCATGATATTGCCCACAAGGTGGATTTTTTCAGGCGCATGTCCCTCCGCCAGCAGGTTGTCGACCGCATCCCGCGAAGGCGGCATCAGAATATCGGTGATGGCATCCGTTACCATCCGGTTGATCTCTTCAGGCATGGAGCGGTCGCGGCTGCGGATGCCCGCCTCCACATGTATGATTTTGATCTCTTTCTTCGCGGCAACTATACTGCATGCCATGGTTGAATTTACATCGCCCACCACCAGGATGGCCTGCGGTTTTTGTTCGTCACATACCGGTTCAAAGCGTTCCATGATTTTTGCCACCTGCCGGGCATGGGTATCTGAGCCGACTTCCAGGGAGATGTCGGGACGGGGGATGTTCAGTTCATCGAAAAAAGTATCCGACATCTTCACATCATAATGCTGCCCGGTATGTACCAGTATCGGTTCCAGTTTTGATGACTTACGCATGGCATGCATAATGGGCGCGATCTTCATGAAATTCGGCCGGGCGCCGGCGATGATAAGGACTTTAACAGGCTTCATACTATTCAGTTTCGTGTTTTATAATCTCGTTTAGTATGCGCGCAATGTCGCCGGTAAGGCTTTTACGTGAATACTTATTGATGGCGTCATGCGATAAGCGCTCTCTCTCTCCCTGATAGGATTCAAAGAGGCCGGAAAGCGCATGTTTTAATCCGGATTCATCGTCAAAATCAACTACAGGCCCGGCATGGGATTCTCGGATAATGCCGGCGCTGTCGCCCCCGGGAGGGCCGATACAAAGCACCGGCCTGCCCGATGCCAGGTATTCAAACACTTTGCCGGGAATGATGCCCAGGGCGTTGGGGGTATTGTTGATCAGCAGCAGCAATACCGCTGAGGAGGCTGAAACTTTCAGCGCTTCCCCGTGCGGCAGGTAATCGGTTTTTTCGGCATACTTTCGCAGGCTGTACTTTTCGAGCGATTCAAACACGCTGATGTCGGTTTTACCCACAAAACGTAAGCGCAGTCTGTTGCTGAAATTTTCATCTGTTTCCGCCATCTCCCCGAGTACTTTCCAGAGGAAATCCGGATTCCGGTCCCTGTTGAGGGAGCCAATGTGCGTGATGGTAAACGATTCGGGCTTTATAGCCGGAATTTCCGGGAAATCTGCCGGGTCGTAACCATTGGTGATAACCTCTGTACGGCTGGCCCCCAGGCGCTTAAAATCAGCCTCCCAGTTCCGGCTTACTGTCACCAGCCGGTCGGCATGTTTGATTACCTGTTGTTCCATACGCCTGTGTTTGCGGTCGGCAAACCCGCTCAGCATCAGTTGATCGTAAAAGTCAATGTTGGTCCAGGGATCACGGAAATCGGCCAGCCAGGGAAGACCTGTCTTTTTTTTGACGCCCAGTGCGATCATATGCATGGAGTGCGGCGGCCCGGTGGATACAACGGCATCAACCGGATGATCCTTCAGGTATTTCGTCAGAAACTTTATGGATGGCCTGATCCAGAATTTCCGTGCATCAGGAATGAAAAAATTTCCCCTCATCCAGATCGAAAACTTCTGTGCCTTGCCTGGTTTACGTTCCTCACTGAGGAAGCCGGCATTGATGCGCTCATCTTTCCGGGCACCGATAAGTTTTCTGTAAAAGTCGTATGGCTCCCAGATGGGATGTTTGATGACCGTGATGTCTTCCGGTACCTCACGGCTCAGCGAATCATCGAAGGCAGGCGGCTCCGGATTTTCAGGTGTGTAAACCAACGGCTCCCAGCCATAAAGGCGTAGGTATTTCACGAATTTCAGCCATCGCTGAACTCCTGCACCTCCGCTGGGCGGCCAGTAATAGGTAATGATCAGTACTTTACGCAAGCTGTAGATTTTTATGCTTTTTTTCTAAAATTCTTTCTGATCTCATTGCCGGCATAGCCAAGCATCATCAGAATCAGCAACAATGATCCGGCAAATGAGATTTTCTCGCCGGTAAAATAGACCCTGGGCTCGAACCTGAACTCAATTTCATGTGAGCCCGCCGGTACAACCATAGCCCGGAGCACATAGTCAGCACGGAAATAAAGGGCGGGTTTGCCGTCAATAAATGCCTTCCAGCCTTTATCGTAATAAATTTCAGAGAATACGGCAAGTTGATCGGTTGCAGCCTGGTATTTATAAATTAGTTTATTAGGTTGATATTCAGTGAGTTTAATGAATGCGTTGGTGTCGGGCATGGATGAAAATCCGCTGAGTTGCTGTGCAAACCGTTTGTCAACAATGGCAGTGGATTCAGGCGAAAAGTTCGTAAGTGCATCAATCTCCTGATCTGCATTTTCAACCATTTTCCAGGTATTTACAAACCAGGCGTGCCCGGCGGCATCCATGTTTATTTGTACAACAGGCTGCCGATTGGCATCATTCAGGATAAAGTATCTGGTATTGAGCATGTTCAATACATTCTCATTGCCTTTGCTGATATGATGGTCAATCAGTTCCTGGTATCTGCGGAGTTTGGCGCCATGATAGCCTCCGATACTTTTATGGAAGTAAGACGTGCTGGCATCCTGAAAAGTACTTACCGTGGTATTGAATACCCTGAAGTTGGGGTCTGTGTCTTTCAGAATGATTTTATCGGCTTCTGTTGCCGCGAATGGATTATTTACCTGAGTTTTGCTGACAAAGTTGTCATTGTTAAGGTAACGGTTTGCTATTGGGATCATATCTATGGCAATCAGGAATATGACCGAAACGGTGAGAACGCCGGATTTGATTTTTTTGCTGCCGTAGAGCCAGATCAGGGTTGACGCAAGCAGAATAAAAAAGAAACTCCTGATGGCATCAGATTTGAAAATGGATACCCGGGCGGCTTCCAGGTTATTGATGAGGCTGTCGAACTGCGCAATCTGGCTGCTGTCGAGTGTTGCCCGTTGTTCGGTGATGGCCGCCTGTTCCATTCCGCTCAGGAAGTTGAAAAACGCTTGTGGCATGAGGTAAAAAACCAAAGCAAGTCCTCCGGTTAGCCCCAATGTTAGATAAAACTGCTTTTGTTTTTCACGGATAATCGTGGGTTTCTCAATGATTTCCTTCAATGTGAGAATACCCAGGAGAGGTATTGCAAGATCTGCAATAACCAGGATCATGGATACAGCCCTGAACTTGTTATATCCGGGAATATAATGCAGGAAAAAATCGGTGAGCGGCATGAAATTCTTTCCCCAGGAAAGCATCACTGAAAGTATGGTTACGGCCAGCAGCCACCAGCGCAGATGTCCTTTGAGGATAAAGAGCCCGAGGATAAAGAGGAATACCATGATTGCACCTGCATAAACGGGGCCTGAAGTAAAGGGCTGGTCTCCCCAGTAATGATTTTGGCCTGCAACAGCCTGAGAAAACATCGGATCAACTTTTTCCATTGCCTTCCGGTTGTTGCCAAGGCTCCCTGTGGCTCCGCCTTTGGTATTGGGAATCATCAGGGTGAATGTTTCTGCTTTTCCGTAACTCCATTGGGTGGCATAATCCTTGTCCAGCCCTGTGGTGCGGTTACCGGGATCGGAGCTTAGTTCACTTTTCCCGCGGATGGTATCCTTTCCGTATTCCCAGGTTGCCCAGATATTGGTAATATTGGTGCTGAGTGCCAGAAATGCAGCAATGAAAAGAAGTCCGGTTGCTTTCAGAAATGCGGGAATTGTTTTCTGCCTGATGGATACGATGAGTTCACTGATTCCGAGAATGATCACCATCATCATCAGATAGTAGGTGATCTGCAGGTGGTTTGCCCTCAGTTCAAGGGCCAGGAAGAGGGAGGTTATCAGCATCCCGGCAAGGTGTTTTCCCCTGTATGTGAGTATGATACCGGCCAACACGGGCGCCATATAGCCGATGGCGTGGGCCTTGCTGTTGTGTCCGGCTTCAAGGATGATGAAAAAATACGAGGAGAAAGCGAAGGCGACTGAGCCGGCCAGCGCGAGCCAGGGGTCGACCTTCAGTACCATCAGCAAAATGAAAAAGCCAATCAGGTAAATAAATACAAGGTTGGCAGGGTGGGGGAGCCCGAATTTAAAGATATTATCAATATGGCGGATCAGGTTGCCCTTATATTCAACGGAAATCTGGTAGGCCGGCATGCCTCCGAACATGGAATTGGTCCAGAGCGCTTCTTCACCGGTTTTGGCGCGGTAATCAACGATTTCTTTCGACATTCCTTTCCAGTTGGTGATATCGGGCTGCCTGAGTCGTTTCCCTTCAAGCAGGGGACTGAAATAGGCCATGATAACCACCAGGAAAATCAGCACCACAGCAAGGTGCGGGAAATACTGTTTCAGGTTTGTAATTTTCATAGTTAAACTGAAAAGGTTAGTGTTTACTTAATGTCTTCGTATTCAGTGTATTCACCTATGTTCTCAGGCACATTTCCCGATTCTTCCCGGCCTACCTTCTCAATGGTTACCTGCCCATCTTTTCGAGGTTGGTCAGGTTTCAGGTGAGGATTTTGCTCATAAAACCTTTCCTGGTACTTTCTTACCGAACGTTTAACGAGCCATGGGAAGATATACGTAGTTAATACCCTGAAGGTCAGGTAAATAGAAAATATGATTAAAAAGAAACGGAGAAGGCCCATGGTGATAAGCAAATGGTGCGGGTTAGGTTTGCGAAGTTAAACTTTTTTGGTGAATCCGTGTGGTCCGGATACCGGTAGCGTGGTCGTTTGGTGTAAGGTCTCTGCCATATGCTGATATAAGAAAAGGAGGCAATGTGAATTACCTCCTTCCCGGAATATGATGTTACGGCTCAGGGCCGCATCAGATATTATTTGTGCTTGGCTTCGTCCGAAACCGTCAGTTTTTTTCTTCCCTTGGCCCTGCGTGCAGCAAGAACCCTGCGGCCATTGGCAGATGCCATTCTCTCCCTGAAACCATGTTTGTTCCTTCTCTTCCTCTGTGATGGTTGAAATGTTCTCTTACTCATATTCTTGTTTTTTGGGACTGCAAAGATAGTAACTATTCTGAAGCAGACAAATATTTCGGATATTTTTTTAGAAAATCGCTTTTGTAGGTAACAAAGGCAAATCCTTATTTGATGTG
>DJGZ01000075.1 GCA_002433025.1 Bacteroidales bacterium UBA5833 | reverse complement strand
AAACACACGCAAATTGCAGTCTTAATGAGCGTTAGCGAAGAACCGGGCCACCAGGGGCGGTGAGCTCACCGAAAGGTAATCTCATGCTTTTCCCCGGACAATAGTGATAATTAATCATAAATATTTGCACGCATGGTACTTTTTAAGTCAACACACCGGAAAAGCAGGAAAAGTTTTCAACAATCCGGCCCGATCTGTTGATTAATTCTTAGAAAAGCCGGCAAATAATTCAATATATTTGCCCGGATAACTCATTCTGAAACTCCCGATGACAGGTGGTATTTGTTACCTTTCGCTTGTAGCCGTAAGATCAGCGCCTTCTGATACATCAGGATTGGTTAACCAACTTTTATTCGGCGATCTGGTTGATACCGGCGAGCGCCATGAAGGCTGGATAAAAATTACTTCAAGGCATGACGCTTACGAGGGCTGGTGTGATGAAAAACAGATTACATTGTTAAGCCCTGAAACGATGGAGGTTCTCGTACACAGCAGCAGAAAAGTTGTTACAGGCACTACCGCTACCCTTACCTCTCCCGGCTCACCTTCCCTCACTGTTGTTCAGGGAAGTCTGCTTTTTCAGCTTTCAAACGGCAGGATTGCCGGGCCAGGAGGAGAATACTTTCTGTCGGAAGGGGATAGCACAAACCCTGTTTTACATCAACCTGAAGAGATTGTTGAAACAGCGGCCTCCTACCTTAAAGCACCATATTTATGGGGCGGACGTTCGCCCTTCGGTATCGACTGCTCAGGACTAACCCAGATCGTTTTCAAGCAAAAAGGTATCAAAATCAAAAGAGATGCATGGCAGCAGGCAGCACAGGGCCAGCTGATCAACCTCATCGAAGAGGTTATTCCCGGCGATGCTGCATTCTTCGATAATGATGAAGGCAGGATTACACACACCGGAATTCTCACCGGCCGCGGAACCATCATCCACGCATCGGGAGAGGTTCGGATTGATCAGGTTGACCACCACGGCATTTTCAACAGATCAAAAGGCAAGTACACGCACAAACTCAGGCTGATCCGGCGTTTTACCGGCATCAGTCAATCAGTATAAACTAAAATTACCGGGACCGAAGGAACAATTAACGATAACTTAACCTGACGACTGCTGAGAATGAACGCGCGATCAATAATTTTGCAGTTCTTTTCCGGGGAAAGGCTTCACAGCACAAACCTTTTAGTTCTCTCCCCGGAAGATATTCAATAAAAGCAGTTTATCACCATACATAAAGAATATCACAACCAAATTCTGAAATTTTTCAGTTTACTAACCAAAACAACAAACAATGAGAAAAACAGACAAATTGTTGCGTAGACTCAGGATTACCTTCCTGATGTTTTCTGCAATCCTGTTGAGCGGCACCATTGCACTGGGGCAGGTGACTACATCAAGTATGAGTGGCAAGGTTTCAAGTTCATCAGGCGAGACGCTGCCGGGTGCAACGGTGATTGCTACACACACACCTTCCGGAACAAATTATGGCACTATCACCAACATGGAGGGCCGATTCAACCTAAACGGTATGCGCGTTGGAGGACCATATAAAGTGGAAGTTACTTTCATTGGATTTGGGGCATTTACACAAAGTAACGTTACGTTGAGTTTAGGTGAAAACTATCAAATGAATGTTGTACTCTCAGAAGAATCAACTTCATTGGATGAAGTTGTTGTTACGGCATCCAGAACAAAATTCTCTAATGAGAAAACCGGGGCAGTGACCAATATCACAAACAGCGATATAGAAAATTTGCCTACAGTGAGTCGCAGCATTACAGACATTACCCGCCTTTCGCCTTATGGTGGCAATGGGATGAGCTTTGCCGGCACTGATGGTCGTACGGCTAACTTTACAGTGGATGGTGCTAATTTCAACAATAACTTCGGTTTGAGTTCTGCTCTTCCCGGTGGAGGCAGCCCGATCTCTATTGAAGCTATCGAAGAATTACAGGTTGTAATCGCTCCATATGATGTTCGCCAAACTAACTTTATTGGTGGTGGTGTAAATGCTATTACAAAATCCGGTACAAATACCTTCAAAGGAAGTGCTTATACTTTTCACAGAAATGAAAACCTGCGCGGCGATGCTGTTGATGGTCAACAAATAGCAGGAGCGCGTGATAAAGACCGCAATACAAATTATGGTTTAACATTAGGTGGTCCGATTATTAAAAACAAATTGTTCTTCTTCGTAAATGCTGAAATGGCAAAAACGCCAACAATTGCCAATCGTTGGCGGGCTTCAACTGACGGTGTTGCTGATCCAAACAATTACATCTCTCGCACTACAATAAGCGATCTTCAGACAGTTTCTGATTTTGTCAGAAATCAATATGGTTATGAAACGGGATCTTACACAAATTTCCCAGCCGATGAAAGCAACACCAAAATGCTTGCACGTATAGATTGGAATATCACCAAAAAACATCGTTTGGCATTACGCTATAACTACACCAAAAACACTTCATGGATATCTCCCAATGCAACTTCTATGGACGGAGGCACCCGTGTGTCTGAGGCAAGGATGTCGCAAGCCTCAATGTCGTTTGCAAACTCGATGTATTCTATGGACAACCTGGTTCATTCATTCTCTTTTGACTTAAACAGCCGCCTGTCTGATAATTTATCCAATCAATTTTTGGCAACTTTCTCAAAACTTGACGATGTCCGCGGATCGACTTCTTCCGAATTTCCTTTCATTGACATATTGAAAGACGGACAAGCCTATATGTCTTTGGGATATGAACTATTTACGTGGAACAATGGTGTTCACAACAACGTTTTGAATATCAAGGACGAGCTCACATTCTATTATGGTAAGCATAAAATTGTAGGTGGAGTGGCTTTCGAATATAAGATGGCAGATAATGCTTATATGCGTAACGGTACAGGATACTATCGCTACTTAAGCCTTGATGACTTCTTAAACGGAGCAGCACCTGAAATTGTAAACTTAACTTATGGTTATGACGGAGAGAGAAATCCTGCAGCTCGTATAAGAACAAACAAAATTGGAATTTACGGGCAAGATGATTGGAGCGTCAGGGATAACTTCAAACTTTCATACGGACTTCGTATAGATGGACTTTTCTTCAATAATAATGACCTGATTACAAACAATGCTATCTATGAAATTGATTATTCCGGTCGCAATATCGACACGGGAGAATGGCCTGATGCAAATATTATCTTCTCTCCCCGCGTCGGTTTTGTGTGGGATACCTATGGCGACAAGAGCCTGAAAGTTCGTGGAGGTACCGGTCTTTTCTCGGGTAATTTGCCCCTTGTATTCTTCACCAATATGCCTACCAACGGTGGAATGGTACAATATCAGGCACAAATAAATGCCAAGACTAAGGTTTTTGATGGTTATACCGGGGAATACATAGTGGATGGAAACAACAAGTATATTGATATGACACAGTTTGCCGGAGGACTGGTAACAGACGCTAACGGAAATGTAAATATAGCTGCACTTTATGACAAGCTCATATCATTGGGATATCCTTCAACTATTTCTCCCGAGGATGGAACAGTTCCGTCTGCTATTGCGGCTGTAGATCCAAAATTCAAAATGCCTCAAGTATGGAAAACATCACTTGCTGTTGACTACGCACTCCCGACATCTTTCCCATTCTCTGTAACGGTGGAAGGAATCTTCAATAAAACGGTCAACGGTGTTTCGATTTCTGACTGGAGTATTCCAACTGTAGGTGGTTTCGCACGTTTCAACGGTGTTGACAATCGTCCGATTTATCCTGACGGTTATCGTACAGGTACAAAGGCATTCGTATTGGAAAACACAAGCCGTGGCTATGGCTGGTCAGGCAACATTATAATTAATGCTCAACCTGCGGATTGGTTTAGCGTGATGGCATCATATACGCATTCTATTACCAAAGATGTAACAGGCATGCCGGGATCTGCTGCAGAATCTGCATTTACATACGTTCCAACAGTAGAAGGCCCTAACAACATTAAGTTGCACAACTCTCAATACAACACGCCCGATCGTCTTGTGGCATTTCTTACTGCCCACGACAAGAGCGGCAACCACTATAGCTTTATCTATGAAGCATGGCGCGGGGGAGCTAACTACTCATATATGATGGTTAATGATATCAATAGCGACGGCTACAACTACGATGCAATCTATGTTCCAACTGATGATGAAGTTGCAAACAACGAATTCCGCTTTGTTTCGGAAGATGACAAAACCCGCTTTATGGACTATGTGCATGCCAATGACTATTTGAAAAACCAACAAGGCAAGTATGCAGAAGCTTATAGCGTTTACTCTCCCTGGGTACATCGCATCGACTTCAGCTACAAACATGATTTTGCTATTAAAACAAACAATTATCAACACAAACTGCAACTTAGTTTTGATATCAAAAACGTAATGAACCTCTTCAACTCCAATTGGGGTGTAGCTAAATATCTGAATCCGGAAATTGGTTCCGAAGCCCGTATCCTTAGATACGAAGGTGTTGACGCTGAGGGCTTTGCTACATTCTCCACTCCCTCTTCAATCAATGGTAATACCGAAACATTCACCAAAAGTTACTCATTGGGTCAATGCTGGTACGCATTAATCGGTGTCAAGTATCTTTTTAACTAATTAAAAACCTGATAATCATGAAATTAAAAAAAATATTTCCACTTTTCATTGCAATACTTGCCTTGATGACAAGTTGTACCGATGAAGAAACAATGACATTACTTGAGGAAATTCAAGTATCATCATCTTACGTGTCTATCCCTGTGGATGGAGGCTCCACAACGATTACTGTAACCGCTAAAGATAGCTGGACAATAGAAAAGGTAACTACTGTTAAGGATTCAGTTACGTGGTTGACAATCTCTTCAACCTCAGGCAGTGCCGGTGAATCTGAACTGACTTTTTCAGCTGAATCAACCCTCGATGGTCGTACTGCACAGGTTTTAATTCAAAGCGGAGGCCAAACGCAGAGAATTAACATCATACAGGGTTTGTCAATAGTTGAACCTGCCACATGTGCGGAGGTAATTGCCGGACCTGACGGCAAGACCTTCATGGTAACCGGGGTTTGTACCGCAATTACCAACACAACCTACGGCAACTGGTACCTGGAAGATGAAACAGGTTCTATTTATATCTATGGAACCCTTGACGCAAAAGGAAATACAAAAAACTTTTTAAGTTGGGGACTTGAAGTGGGGGATGAAGTAACTGTTCAGGGACCTAAAACCACCTATGGTTCGACAATAGAATTGGTAGATGTTACTGTTATCAGGATCAATAAGTCACTTGTAAAAGTTGATTCGGTAGCAAACGCAGTGCTTCCTCTCGAAGGTGGTGAATTCATAGCTTACCTTACCTGCAAAGGACAAGGCGTATCGGTAGATATCCCTGAAGATGCCGAGTCATGGTTGTCAATTTCCTCAATCGAGTCGGCAGGCGAACAAGTAGTTGTGAAATTCCACGCCATTGCCAATAACGGCGGCGACCGTAGCACTACCATCATATTCCGCACCACAGACGGGTCTAAAACCTATTCTACAGAAACAACACTGAGTCAAACAGGAGCGATTATTGATGCAAGTATCGCACAATTCCTTGAAGCTCCGGTTGGTGATACACAATATCGGTTGGCAGGTGTTATTACCAGTATTGCCAATGATACATACGGTAATTTATACCTGAGAGATTTCTCAGGTGAAACGTTTGTTTATGGCATCGAGGATTATGCACAACTGGGACTGAAAGAAGGTGACATTATCACAATTGTTGGAAAACGTGCCGCATATCAAGGAACCCCGCAAGTAGGTGGCGCTGTTCTGGAAAGCTCAATTCCTGTAACTCCGATTACTATTGCAGAAGTACTGACTAAACCTGATGACCCCAATACATACTATATGGTAACCGGTGAAATAACATCAATCGCCAATGAAACATATGGTAATCTATATTTGTCAGACAACGGAAGTGAAATCTACCTGTATGGCTGTTATCCGGGTTATGGTGCAACCGGCGATGCCAGAAAATACCTTTTAGCTAACGAAGGGATTGTTGTTGGTGATATACTGACAGTAATTGCAACAAAGGGTTCCTATAACGGAGTAAATCAACTTTCAAATGGTATTTATTTTAGCCACGTAAGTGCTAAATAGAATGTGATTTTCTTCATTATTTATTTAATGGAGTAAAGCAAAAAGAGGCTTGTTCTTTTTAAACAGCCTCTTTTTGCTTTGACAGGTTAATCCACTACTACGTAAAAAAATTAAGCGGCAATAGTGGAACCATAATTCTACCATGAAATAATACAAAATGAAAACAAGTAACGGTTACGCACTAATCACCGGCTCCTCCGGCGGCATTGGTTTCGACCTGGCAGTATTAATGGCTTCCAGAGGTCATAACCTGTTCCTGACTGCCCGTTCAGAAGAGAAGATTACCAATCTGGCACGACAGTTATCGAAAACCCACAGCATTGAGGCCGTTGCATTCGCCGCTGACCTTTCTGTTGAAAATGACAGGGAAAAGCTGCTGGAATTTATCCGGAACAACAATTATCACATTGAGATACTTATTAATAATGCCGGCTATGGCGATCTGGGGCCTTTCGAACATGCCGACTGGGATAAGACCCATCAGATGATACAACTGAACATCACGGCACTTACACATCTGACCAGAGTGTTGGTCCCCGGAATGCGGAAGGTTAAAAGCGGCAGGATCCTGAACGTCGCCTCTGTCGCAGCATTTATGCCGGGCCCGCTGATGTCGGTGTATTACGCCAGCAAAGCCTATGTGCTTTCGTTTTCCGAAGCACTGGCCGAAGAACTCAGGGGCAGTGGCATTACTGTAACAACCCTTTGCCCGGGCCCTGTAGCTACCGGTTTTCAGGACAGGGCAGCATTTAAAGATCCGGCATTAATGAAAATATTAAAACCGGCCACTCCGGCAGAAGTTGCGGAATATGGTTACAAAGCGCTGATAAAAGGCAAACGGCTGGCTATACATGGTTTGATGAACCGGTTTATGATTTTCAGCCTGCGGTTTTCTCCACGCCGGATGGTTTTGGAAATGGTAAAGAGACTTCATCAGTAAACCAGTTTCCTGGTTTTTCTTAAAAATTAATTGTTGTCAGGGGAAATGATTATAATTTGTCCGGAATGCTTTATGGATGTTGGTTTCAGAAGTTTGTAACTGCATACAACTTACCGTTAAATATTTCGCAACTAAGCGATGCACTGTGCCTGCCGAAGTGGTACAAAGGCATCAGGTTACACAAAACCAGTTTTTCTCATTTAGTGATATTTAGTGTCTTCGTGTCTTTGTGGCAAATTCTTTCTTCATTTTATCCTGACAATGGTAAAAAAAATGTAATCTTTCTGAATCTTTTTCGTCTAACTTCATAACAATTTACAACATCAGGCAAACTGTGTTGTTCTTTGATAATCTTTCCGGTATTAATCAAACAATATCTTATGAAAAAGATCAGTGTTCTGGTAATTGTCATGATCATGACCGCAACTTCATTTTCACTCCTTGCACAGGAGAGCAAACTTCCGCCGCTGCTCGACCGCGAGCTTTTCTTCGACAATCCCGAAATCTCAGGCGGGCAGTTATCGCCTGACGGGAAGTTCATTTCATTTGTAAAGCCATACAATGGTGTAATGAATATCTGGGTAAAGACGCTTGAGGAGCCATTTGCTGCGGCGCGCCCCCTTACCGCCGATAAACAGCGGCCGGTACGTTCCTATTTCTGGTCGAGAGACGGGAAGTACATCCTTTACGTTCAGGATAAAGGCGGTGATGAAAACTTCAACATCTACGCCGTTAACCCGGCTGAAAAAGCCCCTGCCGGTGCTGAGGTTCCTGAAAACCGTGACCTAACCAACCTCAAAGGCGTGAGAGTGCAGATCTATTCGGTCCCCAAAACCGATCCGGATGCTATTTATATTGGTCTTAATGACCGTGATCCGGCCTGGCATGATTTATACAGGATGAAACTTTCGACAGGCAAGCGTACCTTAATCCGTCAGAATTCGGGCGAAGACCGCATTACCGGATGGATATTTGACTGGGACGACCAGTTGCGCCTTGCCATGCGGGCCAATGCCGACGGAAGCAACGACATCCTGAGGGTTGACGACAACGGGTTTACCCCGATCTACACTACCAATGTATTTGAAACCGCCTACCCGCTTGCCTTTGACAAAAACAACCAAAAGGTTTACCTGATCACCAACAAAGGGGATGATGTGGACCTTACCCGGCTGATCCTGCTGGATCCGAAGACCCTGAATGAAGAATTCGTTGAAGCAGACCCCCGGCAACGTGTTGATCTGGGGGATGTGGCATTCTCGGATCTCAGGCGTGAAATTATTTATACTTCCTATGAAGATGACCGCAACAGGCTTTACTGGAAAGACAAGGATTTTGAAGCTGACTACAAACGCATCAGTGAGGAGTTGCCGGGCGTTGAACCTTATTTTGCGCGTACCACAGCCGATGAGCGGTTCTGGATTATCGGCTCATACAGCGATGTGGATCCGGGAACAACTTATCTATTTGACCGCGTTACCAAAAAACTCACCTTCCAGTACCGGCCGCGGCCCAATATCCCGGTTGAACACATGGCAAACATGCAGTCCATCCGCTATCCCTCTTCCGACGGATTGGAAATACCAGCCTACCTGACACTTCCCAAAGGCGTTGATCCCAAAAATCTCCCCCTGATCGTGATGCCTCACGGCGGCCCATGGGCCCGAAGCGGATGGGGATTTAATTCGTATGCCCAGTTTCTGGCCAACCGGGGCTATGCCGTACTTGACCCGAACTTCAGGGCTTCGACCGGATACGGTAAAAAGTTTATCAATGCAGGAAACAATGAATGGGGACGCAAGATGCAGGATGACATTACCTGGGGTATTAAGTACCTTGCAAAGCAAGGCATCGCCGACCCTGCCAAAGTAGCCATTATGGGCGGTTCATACGGAGGATATGCCACCCTGGCGGGACTTGCATTCACTCCGGATGTATACGCCTGTGGGGTTTCCATCGTCGGGCCTTCAAACCTGATCACCCTGCTGAACTCTATTCCTCCTTACTGGGAATCCATCCGAACCGTATTTCACAAACGCATGGGCGATCCTTCCACTGTTGAAGGCGAAGCTGACCTGAAAAAAATGTCACCCCTCTTCTCGGCCGATAAAATAAAATCGCCGTTGCTGGTGGTTCAGGGTGCTAACGACCCAAGGGTAAAACAACATGAATCGGACCAGATTGTGGTTGCATTGCGCGACCGTGGCTTCCCTGTTGAATATATTGTAGCACCCGACGAAGGACATGGTTTCGCCCGCCCGGTTAACAACATGGCCATGCTGGCAGCAGCTGAGAAGTTTCTTGCCCGCCATCTGGGAGGCAGGTATCAGGAAGGCATGAAACCGGAAGTTGCAGAAAGGCTTAAGGAAATTACTGTTGACCCGAAAACGGTAATGTTGAAGACGCCTGAAAAATAAATCTCCCGGATTGTTATACGTAAAAGCCTGCGCCCGTTAGCAAAACCGGGCGCAGGCTTTTTTTTATATTCGCATAAGGCATAAGTTTACCATCAGGCCTAATCGGGATGAAAATTCAGCAGGCAGAAAATATAAAAAAAATTTTGCGGGCATATAGCTTTAAGTCAAGTCTTTGATTAATTTCATGCCGTCAAACTGCGAAGGCCTGACTTGATGATGTTATGATGAAATTTAATTCCATCCAACACCTTTTTCAACTTACACATTGCTTTATATCAAGCAATTACAACAGACATCCTCTGTCAGATTTTTGTGATCCTGCCGCAAATGATCTTTCGAGAAACCAGTATTTCTGCACCCGAAACGCCGTCAGTAATGTAAGTGTTACTACCGGCATTCACCAAAAGACCGATGCTTACCCGGTAAACTGCATCTGAATTTCCACTCCCTGACATTTTTAAATTTCCCAAGGCGGAGGATGTAACTATTTGCACCCTGAGAACTAATAATATAACATAACCAGAAAAAATGAGCACCACCCGAATGCAAGAGATGAGAGAAAATGTGTTGTTTGTACAGCACGAGATAGAAGAAATTCTGAATTCCGGAAAGTATCCTGAGGAAATCCTTGAGGTTGTCAGGAAAGAAAATCTGCTGCCTGCCGGTCTGCTCAACAGGCTTCAGGCAGCTTACCCTGACTATTCGGCTTTCCGCAACAAGGCACTTTTTACGATACAAGACAAAAAGCAGTATTCCGGATTGAAAGGCTTTCGCGAAATCCTGGCCAGGCTCGAAGAAAACGGTATTTATATCGGACACTACGAAGAAAGGGAACTATTTATCAAAGTTTACCGCTTTATGGCAACCCGTCATGTACTCAATGCCATTAACTGGGATAACTTTGCCGAAGATTCCATTTTTCAGCTTGTTTTTCCGCAGCCCGGAATGATCAGGAGAGATGTGGCCAGCGCCTACCTGAATGCCGGCAATGATGAAGAAAAACAGAAAATTGTTAAAGAATACATCAGGGAAACCAACCCCCACGACGGCAAACAACAACTGAACAAACCCTCATTCATCAACGACGAGGGAGAACTGGAAATTGTAGAAGGCAGTCAGCACAAGTATCCTCAGTGCCAGCTTATTTTCGATATACAGACACAGAACTGTTTTGCATTCTGCAACTACTGTTTCCGTCATGCCCAGGTCAGGGGAGATGAAGACATGTTCCTGCAGCGCGACATCCAACAGATTCATCATTACCTCAGACGTCATCACGAAGTTACCGACGTGCTGATTACCGGTGGCGACGGGGGCTACATCAGTGCCGAACGTTTCGACGCCTATGTCAGGCCGGTTATTGAAGATCCTGCGCTGGGCCATATTAAAACCATCAGGCTTGGCACCAGGGTATTAACGTTTAACCCGGAAATAATCCTTATGCCGGACTATCAGCGCATGCTGGATATTTTCAGAGATCTGACCGACAATGGCATACAGATGGTCCTGATGTCTCATTTTTCAACCCCGCGCGAACTGATGAATCCCGTAACGGTAGCCGCCATCCGCAGGCTCAGGGCACATGGCGTAACGCTCAAGAGTCAGAGTCCCATCATGAACTACATCAGTCTGTACTCAAATGAAGACGGCGTTGTGGATATTGACCGCTCGGCACAGAACTGGATTGACCTTGGCAACCTGCTTGCGATGCTGGGTATAGGATTTCATTCAATGTACATGGCGAGGCCAACGGGCGAACACCATTATTTTACACAGCCGCTGGCAGTTGTCAATGAAGTTTTCAGCAAGGTATACCGCTCTCTCTCTTCCATCAACAGACCTTCGAGGTATATCACCATGACCTCTTCGGCCGGTAAAATTTCGATGCTTGGCACACTTGAACTGCACGGTGAGAAGCTCTTCGCGCTTAAATTCAATGAAGCCCGGAACATGGAATGGATGGATAAGGTGTACCTTGCCAGATACGATGATACTGAGAACACCATCGCCAACCTGAAACCATATGGCAGCGACCGTCATTTCTTTGAGGCTGAACTTGAACAGATTGAGTCAAAGCTGGAACAAACCATTGAACTCACCAGAAGTAAAAAGGTTTAATCAAGGTTATTATGATCAATAAAATTATCGGAACTGCCAAAGAAGCCGTTGCTGAAATCTTCGACGGATCCACGGTGATGATCAGTGGTTTCGGGGAAGCCGGAAGCCCGATTGAGCTTATCCACGCCCTGATAGACCACGGTGCACGCAATTTAACCATTGTCAGCAACAATACAGGGAACGGGCACATCGGCCTCGCCGCCCTGATTGAAAACAAGCAGGTAAAGAAAATGATCTGCTCTTTTCCCCGGACTGCCAATTCGGTAGTTTTTCCGGAGTTATACCGTCGCGGAGAGATAGAGCTTGAACTGGTACCCCAGGGTACGCTTGCTGAGAGAATCAGGGCCGGAGGCGCCGGTATTCCGGCATTCTATACCCCGACCTCTGTAAACACGCCCCTTGCTGAAGGTAAGGAAACCCGGATATTTAACGGCAAGCCTTATGTGATGGAATACGGCCTGAAAGCTGATTTTGCAATGGTTAAGTGTAAAATTGCCGACCGTTACGGGAATCTGCTTTACAATAAAACCGCCCGGAATTTCGGACCTGTGATGTGCATGGGCGCCCACCGGTCCATTGTGCAGGCTTCCCGGGTGGTGGAACCGGGTGCGCTCGATCCGGAAACGGTTGTAACCCCGGGTATTTTTGTCGACAAAGTGGTTGAAATTTCAAATCCGCTCAGCGAAAATCAGCTGATCAAAGAGAACAGGAGGTATCCATGGACCTGAATGAACACAAAGGATGGAGCCGCGACCAGATTGCCGCCCGCATCGCCGCCGATATTCCCGACGGAGCATATGTCAATCTGGGCATTGGCCTGCCCGAGCTTGTGGCCAACTACATTCCACAGGGCAGGGAAGTTATTTTCCACACCGAAAACGGACTGCTCGGCGTTGGACCTTCTCCGGCAAAGGAAGAAGAAGATGATGAACTGATCAACGCAGGCAAAAAACCGGTTACTGCCATTCCGGGGGCCTGTTTCTTCCACCATGCCGACAGTTTTACCATGGTTCGCGGCGGACATATCGACATCTGCGTGCTCGGGGCTTTTCAGGTTTCGCGCGAAGGAGACCTGGCCAACTGGTCGACCGGCGAATCCGATGCCATTCCCGCTGTCGGCGGCGCGATGGACCTGGTACAGGGCGTAAAGACGATCATCGTATTCACCCAGCATACCACCAAGTCCGGAGAACCGAAAATCGTGGAATCATGCTCCTATCCGCTGACTGGCAAAGGCGTGGTAAGCCACATTTATACTGATTACGCCGTTATTGATGTAAAAAATGAAGGCCTTTTCGTACGCGAAATGGCTCCCGGCATCGACTTTGATTTTCTGAGAAGCTGCACCGGCACTGAAATAAAACTATACGAATAAGTAAACCGTCACTCAATCACATCATGACACACCAGGAAGAATCAATGCCTGTTCATGGCAAAAAGGAAGAACAGTTGTATCAGAAAGCCTGCAAAGTGCTTCCGGGCGGAATAAGCCGGAATGTTGTATACAGGAAACCCCACCCCTATTACGTCTCGGAGGCTTCAGGATGCTATGTTACCGATATTAACGGCGTGAAGCGGATTGACTTTGCCAACAACATCGCTTCGCTGATCCACGGGCATGCGCATCCGCGCATCGTAGAGGCAGTTACACGACAGATAAGCAGAGGTACAGCTTTTACCATAGGCACTGAAACTGAGATTGAGCTTGCAGAACTCATGTGTAACCGGGTTCCCGGATTCGACAAGATAAGGTTTGTGAATTCAGGTACAGAAGCGGTGATGGGTATGATAAAAACGGCCAGGGCGTATACCGGTAAACCGAAAATCGCCAAGGCGGAAGGAGGATACCACGGCAGTTTCGATGCCGCGGAAGTAAGCCAGAGTGCCAACCCTTCAAACTGGGGAGAAATTGACAATCCCGGCAGCGTTCCGCATGTTCCCGGAACCCCTCAGGGTGTGCTTGACAATGTAGTAGTATATCCTTTTAACGATGTGGAACGGACCATTAATATCCTGAACCGCCACGCCGGCGAAATTGCCTGCGTCATCACAGACCCCGTTCCTCACCGGATCGGCATGGTGCAGGCGGCTCCTGAATTTATCGAAGCCCTGTATAACTGGACACGGCAGAACAATGCCCTGTTGTGCTTTGATGAAGTAATCTGTTTCAGAGTTGATTACGAAGGTGCTCAATCAGGTTATAACGTAACCCCCGATCTTACTTCCCTGGGAAAGATTATCGGCGGGGGCTTCCCCATCGGGGCATTCGCCGGAAGAGATGAAATCATGAACATCCTTGATCCGGGTGGCAGTGATTTCAGGTTCCCGCTTTCAGGAACCTTCTCGGCCAATCCTGTATCAATGACAGCAGGAAAGATTGCCATGGAGATGCTGGATCGTGAAGCTATGAAAAAGTTGAATGATAATTCCGCCATCGCTGTCAGGCAGATTCAGGAAGCCGGCAAAATTGCCGGCATTCCGCTCAGTATTACGGGGAAGGGATCAATGTTCAAGGTTCACTTCCGTGAAGTTGCCCCTACCACTTACAGGGAAAGCTATGAAAATGTCGCCCTGAAGAAAATTATGAGCCTCTTCCTCGACAAAATGTACGAGGAGGGTGTCATCATGATCAATTCATGTTCGTGTGTACTTTCAACGGTTATCACACAAAAGGAGATAGACATCCTGAGCGAAGCAATGCTGAACAGCTTCAGGCACATAAAGCCATTCCTGAATTCCTGAACTTTAAAAGACCTTCCAAAACCAAGAAATCATGCATAAGGAAGTATTTATCTGCGATGCCATACGAACCCCGGTCGGCAAATACGGAGGTTCACTCTCAGCTGTTCGTGCCGATGACCTGGCTGCCATTCCGCTCGAAAACCTTTTAAGAAGAAATCCCGGGTTGAATCCGGGCGCCATCGATGATGTGATGCTTGGCTGCGCCAACCAGGCCGGTGAAGACAACCGGAACGTAGCGCGAATGGCGCTCTTGCTGGCCGGCCTGCCGGTTGAGGTGCCGGGGGTAACTGTAAACCGCTTATGCGGCTCGGGGATGGAAGCTGCCGGCGCCGCTGCACGGGCCATCAGAGCCGGTGAAGCACGCCTGATTATTGCCGGAGGTGTGGAAAGCATGACCCGGGCGCCTTTTGTAATGGGCAAAGCCGGCGAAGCTTTCTCGCGACAGGGCGAGCTTTACGATACAACCATTGGCTGGAGGTTTATCAATAAAAAGCTGGATAAAATCTATGGCACCGACTCCATGATCGAAACCGCCGAAAATCTTGCCGAAGCTTATAATATCAGCCGTAAAGACCAGGACCTGTTTGCTTTCAGAAGCCAGCAGAAAACCGCGCATGCCATCAGGGAAGGCCTTTTTGGTGATGAAATCGTGCCTGTTACCATTTCCGGCCCCAAAGGCGAATCCCGCATCTTTGATACCGATGAACATCCGAGGCTGACTCCCACGGACAAGCTTGCCACGCTGAAAGTTATCTCCCGCCCGGGCGGTACGGTGACGGCCGGCAATGCTTCGGGCGTTAACGATGGCGCTGCGGCGCTCATCATCGCGTCGGAAGAGGCAGTTAAAGAATTTAACCTCACACCCCTGGCCAGGATACTGGGGATGCAAAGTGCAGGCGTTCCGCCGCGTATTATGGGCATTGGACCAGTACCGGCAACGCATAAGTTACTGAAATTGACCGGCCTCAGACTCGAAGAATTTGATATAATCGAGCTTAACGAGGCATTTGCCGCACAATCGCTGGCCTGCATCCGCGAACTCGGCCTTGCTGACGATGATCCCAGAATTAACCCGCTGGGGGGCGCCATCGCCATTGGCCATCCGCTGGGCATGAGCGGTGCCCGCCTTATCACTACCGCCATTCATCAGTTGCGCCGCAACAACCTGAACAAAGCCCTTTGCACCATGTGTATCGGGGTTGGACAGGGTATAGCGATGGCGATTGAAAAAGTTTAACCCGGACATGGAGACAGGTGCTTGTCCCAATGATTCTTAGTCAATAAATTCATCAAACCGGAGCCGCTCCCGAAATACCGGCTCCGTGTTTTTCATTATCCATAACTCTTTATAGATGGGATAGGATAAATGAAATAAACTTAACAATAACGTTAATATTCACGGGGCTTATTCCCGGAAAACGTAAATTCACATAACAGCAGAATCACAATAATTAAAAATATACATACACCAAAACAAGCGTTATTACACAAAATTATTAACTTAGCAAGGCCGGTAAAATAATAGATCCGGCATTTATCCCGACTAATTAAAACCGGATAACCGGCAACCTAAATAAATGAAAAATGGAACAGGATCATGAAAATGTGCCGGTCAGAATCTAATCAGGATCACCCTGGCACGCGGCCCTGCTGAAGAGTATACTTGAAGACGCAGGCATTCCTGCATTTCTGAAAGATGAATATATCGCCACCATTGCCCCCTGGTATGCATCGCCCGGAGGATACAACACCACCGATGTAATGGTTGCAGGTCATGATTATGAGGAGGCGAAAGCCATTGCGGAAACATTTGAGCAAAACCTGAAGAATGAGGGATAATGCCCCGCAAACAAAAGGTTTTTTCAGGTGTTGAATTAAAAGTCGTATAACCTGTCAGCCGTGGCCCGATCAAAATATATCCTCCTGATTTTTCTGATTTTTTCCGGTTTCAGCCTTAAGTCCCAAAGCTGGAAAACTTACCCATATCATGAGGCAGGTACACTGATTTATTTCCCACAGGACGAAGGTCGTCATCCCTCAGAGCCAACCGAGTGGTGGTACACCAATGGCTTCCTCACAGGCCTGAGTTCCGGAAAGGAATACTCATTTATGGTTTCTTATTTCTATTATCCGGCCTTTGGCTTTGATGGTTTCCGGATATTTAATATTGCCGATGAAACCGATGGACAATTTTATCCTGAAACACTTCCCTGCACTTATCCGGTAATTTCGCAGGATATGCTTCACATTCAGGCCCTGACCTGGGGCGGAGGAAGCGAACAATGGGTAACCCTTACAGATAGCCAGGGAGAACTTATTCCTTTCGAATACCAGCTCAATGCCCAATCCGCATACGGAAGCATTAACCTTGACTTCGCGGCAGTTAAAAAACCTCTGATGATCAACGATTCGGGTTTTGTCTACCAGGGCGCAACCGCATACTCTTACTATTACTCGCTTACAACCCTTGAGGTAAGCGGCAGCATCACACTCAACGGATTCACCGAACCGGTTTCGGGCGTCTCCTGGCTTGACAGACAATATGGCACCTTCAACCCCAGCACCGGCGAAAACTATGAATGGTTCTCGGTACAACTCTCCAATGGCATGGATCTCAATATCTGGGAATTGTTTACCCCTGAGAACAGCATTCCCGACACGCCTGCCTACCGGCATTTCAGCATCTACATCAATGACTCCACGGCAGCTTCAAGTTCAGATTTCACACTTGAGCGTCTGCAGTTTGTATTCACACCTGACCAGGAACAATGTTACGCGAAACAATGGCACTTTGTTCACGATACCATAGACCTGACTTTTACAATCCGCCACGATAACCAGGAAGTCATGCTGCCTTTCAGGTTTTACGAGGGTTCCTTTAATGTTTCAGGTTTTGCAGGTGCAACGCCTGTTACCGGCAAAGGATTTGCTGAATTGCTGCACAGGTATCAGCATCCCGAAATCCGGATCGACCAGCCAGCCAGATATTTTACTGAAGGAGGCTTCTATCCCGTTACCTGGCAACTGTTAAACCCTGACGACGGAAGACCGGTTTATTACGATGTGGAGGTCAGCCTTAATGACAACCCTGACTACGAGATTGTAGCCCAGCACATTACAGACACATTCTTTTTCTGGGACAACACTGGCATTGAACCGGGAACTCCATTCCGGATAAGAGTAAAAGGAACCTCCATTGACTCAACGCTTTATGGCAGTGATTCAACCTCCCAGGCATTGTACACAGGCATTTCCGGCGGCCGCACCGGACATTCAGCTAAACAGACTGTGATTTATCCCAATCCGGCCGATGACCACTTCATTATCGGTTTGAGTATGCCAGCAGTCGGAGTGACACTTACACTGACCAACAGCCGGGGTCGGACTGTAAGAATCATTGAAAATATTAACGGTACCTCTCTAAGGATAAAAAGAGGAAACCTGCCTCCCGGTATCTATTTTTATCAGATTGCCACAGGCGACACCGAAGTTGCAGGCGGAAAACTGATCCTGCGTTAATCAGGTCAGATTCCTATTAACTTGCCGACTCAGGCGCTGTTTTTACCTTTTCAGATAAAAATTGATCGGATCCGGCCTTTATATTGAAAAAATCTATATCTTTAAACATCGTTTGACAGTCACTTAATCTGCTATCACATGAAAACAAGGTTCCTCGTTATGCTGATCATGTCAGCACTAATTTCTTATTCTGCATCAGGACAGGAAAAATGCGAAGTGATGAAATCTTCTATTTCAGGAAGCTACACGGGTGGTTGTAAAAAAGGCCTTGCCGAAGGGAAAGGAACCGCCCAGGGCATAGATCACTATACCGGACAATTCAAAAAGGGCCTGCCCGATGGCAAAGGAACCTATACCTGGGCCACAGGCGAAACATATACCGGAAACTGGAAAAAAGGGAAGCGTCACGGGATCGGCACCTACACCTGGTTTTATCAGGGTCGTGACACTCTATCGGAAGGACAATGGATAGAAGACAGGTATGCCGGGCCTGTCGTAAAAAAGCCAAGAATAATCAACAGTTCATCTGTTGAACGTTACACCATCAGGAAAGAAGGCACTAATTTTAACCGTGTGATGATACATTTTAGTCAGAACGGGACAACAAACAATTCAATTTCCAATCTGATGATCGTTTCAAGCAGCGGTTACCAGTCCAGCCTTGGCCCGATGACCGGTTTTGAAGGAGTTGTATTCCCGGTAACAATCAATATCAGCTATACAACCCTCAACAAAATGAAAACAGCCTCATATCCAGTAAGATTTGAATTCGAGATTTCGGAACCGGGAGACTGGAAAGTAGAGCTTTTTAACTGAAAATGACCTGCTGAATCCATATTAGTTTCTGTTCAGGTGCTCTTTGGAAGCAGGAAAATACGGCAACCGGTTAATCCGGCTTCTACTAAAGTTTCCTGAAGTAAATCCTGACAAAGACAACAGCATTATGTGGCCAAAACCAGCGCAGGGAAGATTTTACACCTCTTACCCGGGTATAATCCGGACAATCGCATCAGCAGCAGTTATATCCGCGTTCTGCCTCATTACCCGCCGTTCTCATGACAGGCATTTTTTCGTAACTTTACCGCTTACTATCAGTCGCTTCTGAAATTAACCGGTATGCAACTTTCAGCCCGCATCATTTTGTTGGTCATCATACTTTTAGTGGCCTCATGCCACGAAGGTGACCGGCATTCAATACCGGAACGCGGCGCCATTGATTCCGTTACTCAAACAGAGACAATCAATCAACCATTGATCCTGTTGATTTATCCTGACAAGCAAAAGACTGACAAACTCAAAAACAGCATCGGGCCGGATAATTTCTACCGGACTGCCGATCTTAATGGCAAATACTTTACCGAAATCAGAAACTTTCTGGCAGGTTCCGGGATCAGCGTATCCACCAGCGAAGGAGTTAAATTCAGGTTTATCTCCGGCAATGGGGCGATCACCACAACCGATCTCACTCAGGTGGATTCACCCTGGCAGGTAATTATCTTTAATGGAACAGATAGCCCGGTATTGGTTTCTCCGGGGATGGCAATTCAGAAAATCAGAAATCAGTTCTCCCTGCCGGCAATTGAAAAGCATTCATCAGCTTATAAAACCCGGAAAAAATCATCCGGACACCCGCCGGCAGAGCAAAACCACGCAAAAAGACAAGACTCCTTGTTACAAAGTGAAATTCCTCCGACCAAGGGAACCACTATCAGGTTGATTCTTACGCCGGGCCAGCAGCCTCCTTCAAGCCGGGCGGAGGCCTCTGGCCTCAGGGTTGTGACCAGCTATATCAGCCCTGTGCACCGGTTCCGGCTGATATTCGAAAATGATATTTTCTCCAACACCGACCGTTATTATACCAACGGGGTAATACTTGGCTACACGGCCCCCGGCCTGATCAACCTTCCGGCTAACCGGCTGATGCTCCCGTCAGGGCAAAACAGCATTGTGCACGCCTCACTCAGTCTGCACCATGCAATGTACACACCTTTTACCACCAAGAATCCACCGCTGCTTGACGGTGACCGCCCCTACGCTTCAACACTGTTTCTGCGTTACAGCCAGACTTCTGAATGCGCTGAGCAGGGGCTGATTTTAACCTCAGCCATCGAGGCAGGTGTTATCGGTGATGCTGCGCTGGGCAGGTATTTCCAGAAATCGGTACATGCCACAGTGCCTACCAATGACGAACCCCTTGGCTGGGAAACACAAATCCGGAATGACATTATTCTCAGCTATTCCGCCAATATCAGCAAATTATTGATACAAAAAAGGAATGCAGAGGTTTTTGCCACCGCTTCAGCAAAAGCCGGAACACTGCATACTTATGCGGCTTTGGGTATTGATGCCATAGCAGGGAAATTTACATCCGGCCTTACTCCGTTGCCATATAGCTATCCTGAACTCTGTCAGAAGCCGGTGAAATGGGAATACGGGATCAGGGGAGGACTGGAATTCAGGATGATCGGTTATGATGCCAGCCTTCAGGGTGGAATCACCAATAAAAATAACATCTACACCCTGAATCCGGAAGAAATTGAAAGGTTGGTTGCCGCCCTGCATTTAGGTATATTTGCACGTTACCGTAAAATCGGAATTAACATTTCGCAATACTACCTCAGCCGTGAAATCAGGGAAGGCCGGCAACATTTCTGGGGGCTGATAGGCCTGGATTACACATGGTGATGAAATAAAAGAGTACCCTGAAACAGGCGAAAGAATAGTTCAGTTAAATCTAATAAAAACGGCGGCTGTCAAAATCTCTAAACCCATCATGATTTCGGAATACATAAAATATGCTTTACTTACCGCGACAATTTTCCTTGGAACTAAAACAGAGGAACTCCCCCTGCCCGACCCGGTAACGGCTCCTGATTCGGTTACCCTCACCCTGATTTTTGCCGGTGATATCATGCAGCACGGTCCGCAAATTGAAGCAGCATGGAGCGAGCATGACACTGCCTACAACTATCATCCCTGTTTCAGTTATGTTAAACCCCTGGTCAGCAGCTTTGATCTTGCCGTCGCCAATCTTGAAGTCACCCTGGCCGGAGCGCCCTATACAGGATATCCTCAGTTCAGCGCACCGGATGAGCTGGCTGTTGCTGCCCGCGATGCCGGATTTGATGTCCTGGCCACAGCAAACAACCATTCGTGCGACCGCGGCAACAACGGTTTGATCCGCACACTGCACGTACTCGACAGCCTGGGAATAGCGCGCACCGGCACTTTCGGCGACAGCATCGATTATCATAAACACCACCCGCTCACGCTGACAAAGAACAACATTACTTTCACGCTGTTCAACTATACATATGGCACAAATGGCCTCCCCTTTTACCCGCCTGCGATCGTTAATATAACCGATACCAGTCAAATTATCAGCGACCTGGCCGCTGTAGACAAAGAAAAGACCGACTTTATTATCGTCTTTTTTCACTGGGGCAACGAGTATCAGTCCCAGCCATCGCAAACACAGATTAATCTGGCCGGTCTTTGCAGAAAACATGGAGCAGACGTAATCATAGGCTCTCATCCGCATGTGTTGCAGCGGATGGAATATGACGAACCTTCAGATTCGCTGCCGGGAGGTTTTCTGCTTGCTTATTCCCTGGGTAATTACGTTTCAAACCAGCGAGACCGCTACCGCGACGGAGGCGCCATGATCAGCTTTACCCTGTCCAAAACATGGAACAAAAAGTCTGTAATCAATCCGGAATACCACCTAACATGGGTATATACTCCCATCAGGGACGGGAAAAAGCAATATTTTATACTTCCTGCCAGACAATTCGAAAATGACTCAACAATGGATGCAAACGCGTCCGGAAAACTCAGGCTCTTCATAGCTGATTCTGACAAACTCCTCGGGAAGGAAAACCGCCGGGTTCCGGAGTACAAGCCAGAACTGTCAAAATAAACACCCTATTTTATATCCGGGCTTTCACAGGCTGCTGCCAAATCGTCACCCAAAACACAACGTGTCAGTCAGCGTATCATAGTTGAATTTATAAATCGCTTATTTATCACCATTTTAATCGTGGCATCTGCCAAAAATAAGTGCTGTGGCATAAAAGTTGAAAGCATGCTTCAAAATTGAAAACCATGAAAGTAAAATCCATAAACTCACTTGCCGAACTCAGATCAATGCTGACAGCACAGAAACGCACTTTCTTGCTTCTGTACAAAAGCAATTCTGCCACTTCCGGTTGCGCTGAAAGTTACCTTGAGGAAACCGCCTCCCGTTTGAGTGAGGCGGTAATACTGAAAGCCGACGTAGTAAATGTGCGTGACATTCATCCTGCTTTTAACGTTGATACAGTTCCTTCATTGCTGATATTTGAAAATGACACCATGAAAAACATTATAAAAGGTTGTCAGACAGCTGATTATTATATAAACCTCATTAAAAACCAGCTTTATCAGGCTGCTGCCGTTGGAGAAACCGGAGGGCCCGACGTTACGGTCTACTCCACTTCATCATGCCCGTGGTGCACCACGCTGAAGAATTACCTGAGGCAGCACAGGGTGGCTTTTACCGATATTGATGTATCAGCAGATCCCGCGGCCGCCAGGGAACTGGTAAACAGTACAGGACAAACCGGCGTTCCCCAGGCCCGGATCAACGGCGATTGGGTGATTGGCTTTGATAAATCAAAGATTAACCGCCTGCTCAACATCAACGGATAAAAACCGGCTGATCACCGGTATCATTGCCATTAAATGTTTTATATCTGTTAAAAACCAAAATATAAAAACAATGAAAGAATTACAGCCCCTCAACCAGAATGTATTGCTTGATATGACTCAGCCCGCTGGAGAGCAGCGAACTGCCGGCGGTATCATTATCCCTGACACTGCAAAAGAGAAACCGCAGATGGCAAAAGTAATCGCGACAGGAAATATCGAAAACAGTGAGATTTCGGCAGGAGATACAGTCCTGTTCAGGAAGTTCTCGGGAACTGATATAGAGTTTGAAGGCAGGAAATACCTGATTGTTCCTTACAGTGACCTGCTTGCCAGGATAGTGGATACGGAAATCATCTGACATCGTGCAAGTGATAAAACTGCCTGACAAACCATAGCAGTCTGTCAGGCAGTTTTCTTTTTTAAGTCAAAATAAAATTACGGGCCCTGATTGCCTTCGGCTTTGATCCTGGCATCATTAACTACCTTGTCTGATTCGAGCCGGGCTTTAGCCATAATATTGCCTGATTGTTTTTGAGCTTCCATAACAAGCTTATCCGCCTTTTCAGCAGCCTCCGACTTAACTTTTTCCGCAGCTTTCTTTGCAGCCATTTCAGCGATAGGCCCCTTTTTCCGGCCTTCGGCAATCAATTGTTCAGCCTGTTTGTCAGCTTCAGATCGTATTTTAGCTGCTGATTCATCAGCCAGCCTGACCACTTCATCGGCTCGTTTCTGTGCGTCAGACAAAATCTTTTGCGCCTGCAGGTTGGCCTCCTCAACAAGTTTACCTGCCTCTTCACGGGCTTTCGCCACCACTTCCTCCTTTTTCTGCTGAATGGTTTCGGTGATCTGCTGTTTCATCTGATCAACGGCGTTTCCGGCGGCTGTTTTCAGGCTGGTGGTAATGGTCGGATCTGATATGGTACCGCCAATCAGCACAGCTACCGGAATCATCTCTCCGATACTGAAATTTGCCCCTTTCCTGTTCGCTTCGCTCACCAGATTGTTGAGTATGTTGTTTGCAGCACCACCAAATTCGGAGCGCGGAATATTCAACTGCATGACATATTCAAGGGTTTGGTCGAAGGAGTTCCATCCTGAAATCTCCGCTTTTGTATTTCCAAGAGCCGTTGTAAATGGTTTGACAAATACCTTTCCGTCAACCATTTCGAATGACAGATTTACTTTTTCGATGACCCATTGCCTGAACTTATCGATTTTAAGTGTCTCGGCAAGCTTATTGAAACTGTTCACATTGCTGATGGTTAATGCTTGTGACATCAAACGGCCATCGCCATTGACAGAAGAAAACACCGGCATCATATTGCCGTCCAGGTCGGTTTTGATGCTGAGCAGGGTACTGATCTTCCCGGAAGCCAGTCCGGCAATGGGGGCCAGCATTTCCATGGTATTGAAAGTCTGAAACGCCTGCCTCACATCAACATCACGAATATCCAACCTGAAATCAACAGCCGGCTTCCCATCGACAACGGTTGAATATGTACCGTTAATTCCAAGCGCGCCCTCCAGGGTATTCATGTTGAGATTTTCCAGGGAGAGCACTTTATCTTTAATTTTCATCACCCCTTTTACGTTCTTCAGGTCCATATTGTCATATATCACCTGATCAAATGCGGCTGTCAGGACGAAATCAATTCCTCCCGGAATTTCGATGATGCCGATAGAGGCAGTATCACTTACCGAAGATGCGTCATCAGAATCTGACGCAAAATCATTCACATTAAAATATTTTGAACTCAGGTTAAGGGATCCTTTCAGGTCACTTTTTCCGAAAGCGTATGCCAGCATATTTTCCAGTCTTCCACTGGCAGACAGGTTATTTTTACCGATTTCAACTTTCAGCACAGGCAACTCAGCCAATGACGGCGTAAGATTCAACCGGGCTTCGCTCACCGTCAGGCCCTGGGGCAGCGAAGCCGTTTTGTAACGCACTCCACTCATAATCAAACGCCCTCCGGCTTCAAAGTCCTGATAACGCTTGCTTTCGATGGCCGACAAATTACCCTTCGCCATGATATCTGCATCCAGCATTCCGGCAAGTTCATCGCCCTCTTCAAGCGGGTAGAATCTGCCCACATCGCCAAGGTTAAGCTTTCCGGTAATCTTTGCGTCCACATATGGATCGCTTACGGGCGTCCTAGCATAGAGCCGGATATCCACAGGGTTTCCTGCAGTTTCCAGGTGCAATCTGCGCACATCAATTATAGTGGCATCCGCATCGCCGACGGTGTTGGTAATATCGGCAGACACCGATATATTCTTCACGGCTTCAGGCAAACCGGGATAGCGGAACATGGCTTCGCCGATTTGAATATTAACTCCGAATCCCGGCATGGTTTCTTCGCTGTAGAGGCCTTTTACAAACCCTTTCAGTGCAAGGGAGCCTTCGGCCTGCAATGAGGCGAAGTCTTTAGAATAAATGGCCGGTACCAGCGATAAAAAGCTTTTAAAATCATTTCTGATCGCTTCAAAACTGATATCCATATCATATCCTTCATCGGGCATGGCAAAAAAACCGGAAGCGAGCAAATCCAACTCGTTTACCCTGAGTTTTGCATCAGGAAAGGTAAATTTCCACGCGTTAAGATCGGCACCGATTTTGGATTCAAGGCTTGCAGTTGCTTTGTTGAGATAGCGGATCCCGTCGTAATCCACAACGATGGCCGCAGCAGAGGCTCTTGCCGCTAACTCCGAATAGCCGGTCGAAAGATCACCTTTCACCAGCATTTCCAGCCCGCCGGCATCCAGGAACATGGGAAATGTAATATCGTCGTAAATCAGGCGGCCGTTGCTAACTTCCATAATCCGCAGGGCAGCCCGAAAAGGTGCGGATGGTTCCACTTCGCCTTCAGGGACTTTGACTGTATCAGGCTTCATAATATCCCAGTTTACCCGGCCATCAGCCAGCACCTTAAGTTTAACGGCAGGGTTTCTCAGCCTCAGCGCCTTTATTTCGTATTGTTCTCCCCTCAGCACACTCATCAGGTCGATGGTAACCCTGAGATAGGGGACACCGACAAGCGTATCTCTTTCAAAATCACCGACGCCTGAAAGCGATAGATTTTTAACCCCCACTGAGAGATCTGGAAAGCTCCGCAAAAGTGAAATGCTGACGCCCTCAAAATCAAGTCTGGCATTGAGGTTTTTATTTGCCTCGTATTTGATGGCTTCCATAATCTTTCCCCGGAAGGCATAAGGCAGCACTATCAATGCCAGCATCAACGCCAGCAAGGTCACAACGATAATCTTAGCAACTTTCTTCATATAAAGAAATTTAAGACGAACAAGGGTGAACAACGCAGACAGAAAACTCCACGTTATAAAAACTCAGTAAACTAAAGAATATTGCGGGGAATCTTGCCTGTAATCAGCATATGATCAGCGATAACAAGTGCAGCCATTGCTTCAACGACCGGCACGGCCCTTGGGACAATACATACATCGTGACGTCCTTCGATAGTCAGTTGCTGCATCTGGCCGGACTTGTCCGCAGTGAGTTGGGGCCTCGCAATGGACGAAACCGGCTTGAATGCCACCCGGAAGAAAATATCCTCACCTGTTGAGATACCTCCCAATATTCCTCCGGCATGGTTGGAAACCGGCCTGAGCCTGCCTTTCTTTTCTTCGTATGGGTCATTATGTTCTGACCCCTTTTTTGAAGCGGCGGCAAAACCATCTCCGTATTCAAACCCTTTCGAAGCATTGATGCTCATCATTGCTTTTGCCAGATCAGCCTGAAGCCGGTCAAAAACCGGTTCACCGATTCCGGCCGGGACCCCCCGGATCACACAGCCGATTACGCCTCCTGTGGAATCACCTTCAGCCTTCAAAGCGGTGAGCAATGTTTTCATTTCGGCTTCAGCAAGGGGATCGGGGCAACGCAATGGCGAATCCATAACAATGGCAGGGTTTATATCCCCCGGACTAAGATGAGACACTACACTTCCGATCTGCCGCGTAAAAGCGGTCAGGCGTATACCAAATATTTCGAGCAACTGCAGGGCGAGTGCACCGGCGGCAACCCTCACGGCTGTTTCACGGGCTGATGACCGCCCACCTCCCCTGTGATCATGTAAACCAAATTTTGCATCCCATGCATAGCCCGCGTGCGATGGGCGGTAAAACTCCTCCATTTTTTTGTAGTCCGCCGGTCGCTGATCGTTGTTGCGTATCAGAAAGGCCAGGGGGGCGCCTGTGGTCTTCCCCTGGAAAATTCCGGAAATAAATTCCGGAAGGTCGGCCTCATTCCGGGCAGTCTGGAATTCGCCATGCCCGGGTCTTCGCTTCTCCATGGCAGCCCTGAGTGCTTCCATATCAATGGTCATTCCGGAAGGGAAACCATCGAGTACCCCGCCAACCGCGGGTCCGTGAGATTCACCGAATGATGTCAGGCAAAGCAGATGTCCAAAAGTATTTCCAGCCATGAAGCTAAATTACAAAAGAAAAGGAAAGATTGTCAAACAAAAACCGCCGGAAATTCCGGCGGCTGATTCGCTTTACTGATTGGCTTCGCGAAGCATCTTCAGCTTTGTTTCAAGCATCTGTAACTCCTCACGTGCTTTTTCAATTTTTTTCTCGAACTCCTGCTTTAACAGGTTGGCTGTTTTGGAATTGGCAAAGAATCCAATATTGTTCTCCCACAGTTTGATATCTTCCTGCAGTTGCTGAATTTTGCCCTGAACAAAACTCCTTTCCTTACTGATGACCCTTCCGGCATCCGGAGCATCTTTCGCCAAGCGTTCGATGCGGCTCTTATAATTCAGGGCTCCCATTGAGATGGATTCCATCTTCAGCTTTTCGAAATGCTTGTTGATCAGTGTACGGAATTCCGTCTGCAGTTTTTCTTTTTCCTTAATGGGCACATGACCGATCTCCATCCACTGACGCTGAAAATCCTTCAGGGTTTCAACAGCCTCGTTACGGTTATCGCCTATTTCAAAAACTTTAACCTTTTCTATCAGTTCAAGCTTCAGTTTCAGGTTTTCCTCCTCATGTCCGGATACATTCTTAAAATATTCAGATTTTGAGGCAAAAAATTCATCACATGCCGCCCTGAACCGTTTCCATATCCTGTCGCTCTGTTTGCGGGGTACCGGTCCGATCTTTTTCCATTCATTCTGGAGGTTGATCAATTCACGGGTCGTATTGCGCCAGTCTGTATTGCTTCTCAGTGCTTCTGCCTGAACACAGAGGTCAATTTTCAGGTTATAATTATGCATCTGCTGCTCCTTCAGCTTGTTGTAGAAGTCCTTCTTTGCATTGAAGAAAGCATCAAGCGAACCCTTAAAACGGGCCCAGATTTCATTATTCTGCTTTTTGGGAGCCGGCCCTATGGTTTTCCACACCTGCAGCAGTTCAGTGATCTGGCTGGTAGAATCCTGCCATCCCTTTATGGAATCCGGCTCTGCAGAAACCACCTGCTCAGCCTTTTCACACAGGATGTTCTTTGCGGCCAGGTTCTGCTCCAGACCTTCCTGCATCTGGTTGTAATACTCCCGCCTGCGTTCATTTATTTTATCAGTAGCACTACGGAAACGCTCCCACAATTCATCCTTTTTATCCTGGGGAACAGGGCCAATCTCCTTCCACTCCTCGTGGTATTGCTGAAGCTGTTTGAAGGATTTGATGATTGAACTCTCAAGCAGCAATTCTTCAGCTTTTTCGCACAAATGAATCTTAGCTTCAAGGTTCTTCCTGAGATCCAGATCCTTTAACTCTTTATTTATTTTAACCTTATCAAAGAACTTTTCAACCAGGAAATGATAATTCTGCCAGAGTGTATTAATTTCTGCCTTAGGCACCATCCCGATCGCTTTCCAGCGCTCCTGAAGTATCTTGAACTCATCGTAGGTTTTCTTGAGTGTCTCTTCAGAATTTATCAGCACTTTTAGTTCTTCGAGGATATGATTTTTCGCTTCAAGATTCTGAATTTTAATCTTTTCCTGCTGCTCGTTGTATTTACCTTTATTCTGTTTGTATATCTGGAAAGCGGCTTTGAACCGCTCTTCAATCTCATCATCAGGAATCACCAGGGATTCGTCACTCTCACTTTCCCCTTCAACTTCAGCAGTAGCAGCCAGTTTCTGATATGCTTCATGCTTAAACTCTTTGTTCAGCTTCAGAAAAGCAACCTTAATCTGCGAGACCTCGGCCTTAATTTTATTGACGTCATCCTGTTTCACCAGCTCTTCCAACCTGACAACCAGTTCCTCACGGGACTTTCCTTCAAGTTCTGCCGGTTGCTCGGCATCTTCTCCTTCTGCCGTTTCGTCACTTTCGTCCTGTTCATCCTCATCGGGATTTTCATCAGGCAAAACAGCAACCATGTCTTCTTCAGCAACAGCAGGAACAACTTCCGGTTCATTGGCCACTACGGTTTCCATTGGGATTTCCGGTTCAGCTTCTGTCACGGTTTCAGTTTCAGCAGGAGCAAGCGGAATTTCATCAGTTTCAGTTTCAACTTTAGCTTCAGTCTCAGCTTCAGTTTCAGCTACCGGCTCAGGAACTTCTGTAATGGTTGAATCAGAAGTTTCTTCAACAGGAACCTCGCCTGAGGGCACTTCAGTTTCAGACGTCATTACGGCATCGCTCAGTTCTTTTTCCTGTTCTTCCATCACTGGTTCGGTGGTTTCATTCTCAGTAATTTCTGCTTCAACTTCAGCAGAAACAGCATTCAGTTCCTGATCGTTGATTACTTCATCAGGGATCTGATCGGATTGCGGTTTAGTTTCCATGGAGAATTCAAATGAATGATTAATAATGAGTTGACTACGTACTCCTCTGTAATCTGTTGATAGATGGCCCTTTTCGGATCATTCAGCAAAACACCGTATTTGATTGAAAAAGACGCGGAATCGCGGATACAGAGGTGGGATTGGTAACTGCTCTTTTTTCAGTTCTTTAGGTTCAAGATTGATTTTTGAAATGCAAAAGTAAGAATTTAATTTTGCAAATACAGCAAAATGCGGCTCATAACTTGAAAAATGGCGAAAGGCAATCAGAAGGGCCTGTCATTGAAGATCAGATAACCGAACTTAAAGAAAAAAGAGAAAGGCTTGTCCTCTCCATAGTAATAGTTCAGGTTTAAGCTTAAAGGACCAATTGGAGAGTGATATACCAACGCGGCGGTGCCGGTTGTATAAGCATATATCATGTCAGCCCTTACTGCTTTCCGGGTATAATAATCCTGTTCAATTGCCCGCAGGGGCAGAAACATATAGGCTTCCGCCCTGAAATCAATGTTTTTCCTGAGTTCCACTACATTCTTTGTACCGGCTGCAAGAAAACGGTTGGCCCTGAACTGGGGCAAAAAACGCGTAAGTGCTTCCTGAAACGGCTGAAACGGCTTTGCCGCCAATATACTTGAAGTATAATTACTGAAGTAATTCTGCGAAGAGAAGTAACCCTGGAGATACAATCCCAGGTGAATCCGGCTCCGTGAGTAGTAGAAATTCTCATACGATACATTCATTTGTACCCAGGTATGGTTATCTTCATAACGCAAAGGGAACGGCGAAGTGCTGCCTGGTGTATAAATTTCCCTTCCTTTAACAAATCTGAATTCAGCATTAAGCCTTGCTCCTCTGCTTGCATACATCTTCCTGTTCAATGAGTTGTATTCAACGGCGATTCCGGGTGAGATAAAATTAAACGCAGTACGGTCAAGTGTATCTATCCTGGTATAAAAGTTTGTCTGAAAATAATCATCGCGGTTGTGGCCACTTGATAGTTCTAAGGTTCCCACACCCTTGTCTGACAATGGAATCCCGGCTGAGAAAGTAAAAAAATGCTCTCTTTCGACCAGATAGAAAGGATCCTCATCCTCAAAAAAGTAAGTATTTGTTTTGAAATAATTAAATTTGTTATAGATATACCTGGCCTTCAGAAAAAACGGAGTCTCCCGTGCGTAATCAATCCGGCCCTCGAACTTGCCCGAATTGTAAAACCTTCCGAAATATGCATTGGCCTTGGCCTGATAGGCCACCCGGGTCCAGTAGTTATATTGCAATTGCAGGAAAAGTTCATTCACCGCACTGGAGGTAACAGCGCCTCCGATATTTGCTATCATCTGGTTTTCACGTTGCACGTCAAGTAATAGGTCAAAAACGCGCGCTTCCCTGTCGTAAACCAATCGCGGATATATGTGCTCTATTTTATCTTCTAAAATAAGCTTGAAATACTGTGGCTTGATCGATTCAAGCGTGACACCCGCAGGTTCCCCTGCATCCGCGCCAGGTTCGTTTCGCCTTGACACGGCAGCACGGATTCCCAAAAGGCTATTCACATAGTCATATTGACCGCTTTTGAGTCCGCTCACTTTCAGTTCGCCTATCAGTAAGGGAGGCTTTCTGTCTTTGAATTCATCACGCCGCAAATCAATCTGTTGCTGGCTGACTTTGTCAACAACAAACTGCCTGATTGCAGGAATCATCCTCTTAGTCATTACATAACCGGAATCAATAAAAGCATTGGTGTATCTGAAATCAATGACGTTCACCTCCGGTACCGCGGGCCGGATCAGTACCCCGTTGTCACAAATTACAGAATACTCCTGTTTTTGCATCAGCATATTCTGAAGTTGTGAAAGCACATTGTCATCTTTCGGATCAGCATAATTTGAAGCGACCTGACTACCGATAATGATATCCGGAAAAAACTCATCGTACATAACATCTGCCGGGAAATTATTGTACATCCCTCCGTCAAAAAGCAGTTTCCCGTCAATACGTATCGGTCTGAAATAAAACGGGAATGTCATTGACGCCCTGACGGCACTGGCAAGGTCACCCTTCCTAAGCATTACCGCTTCGGCCCGTGCAACATCTGAGGCCATGCACCGGAAAGGGACCATCAGGCTGTCAAAGTCATAACCGGCAGCTGCAATGGCTGATGAAAAAAGTTCAAGAAAGGCAAAATCCATTAAAATGGGAGACACGATATTCGAAGGCAGAGAAGGGGATATCAGGGAATCAATTTTAAACTTGAAATCTACCCATGAAGGATCCGGAACAGACTTCTTAAAAAGGTAACGGTAGTGTTCATCTATGTTTCCCGATATCCAACCCCTGAATTCATCAGAGTGCAGAATTTTCTGCATTTCATCGGGAGAATAACCCGATGCATAAAGGGCCCCGATAATCGCGCCCATGGAGGTTCCTGTTACGTAATCAATCGGAATGCCTTCCTCTTCGAGCGCCCTGATCACGCCGATGTGGGCCACCCCCTTGGCCCCGCCACCGCTCAGGACCAGCCCGACTTTCTGGGCATTCCCCTCAAAACCTGTTACCAGCAAAAAAATTACTGAAAACAAAAACGCCCGGTAACAATTCAAAAAATTCATGATCAGATAACAAGGGAGGGTAAATTAAAACCTGTGTCAACAAAGTTCCGGACTCCGGGATCAGACTGAAGAATTAAAAACATATGCATATCAGGTTATTATTAAATACGCTCTTAGTGATGCATAACTGACCTTTTCTGACAGGCCGTGTTTCAGGAGTTATATAATTGCCAAACCAATAACTACCGGTTTATAAACGTCCATCAAACGCCAATGTTACACTTCCCGCTTCAAATATTTTCCAGGCCTTCCTTCAGGTCATCAATCAGATCTTCAACATCTTCAATACCAACCGAATACCTAACCAACCCATCAGTAATTCCGGCTTTAAGCTTGGCTTCGTGCGACACTTTTGAGTGGGTCATAGAGGCCGGATGCTGAATCAGGGTTTCCACACCTCCAAGTGATACAGCCAGAATAGCCACCTTCACATTGTTCATGAGAACCTTCCCGGCTTCGAGACCACCTTTCAGTTCAAAACTGATCATAGAACCGAATCCCTGCATCTGTGTTTTGGCTAGTTCATGCTGGGGATGCGATTCCAGACCAGGATACTTTACCCAGGCCACTTTGGGATGCGATTCCAGAAAACTGGCAATCTTCATGGCATTCTGTTGCGAGCGTTCAATCCTTATGCCAAGGGTTTTTATTCCCCTGATCACTAAATAGGCCTGATGCGGATCCATGTTACAACCCATGTTTACCATCATGCCCCGCAGTTTTTTTCCGAGTTCCTTGTCTTTGGTAACAATCATTCCCGCAACAATATCGGCATGACCATTCAGAAACTTGGTCATGGAATGAAATACCGCATCAGCGCCCAATTCAAGCGGCCGTTGAAGATATGGACTGCAAAAGGTATTGTCAACCACCAGCAATGCGCCACGATCATGGGCTATTTTAGCACATAACCGGAGATCGGTAATATCCATGGTTGGGTTTGCAGGGGTTTCAACATACAGCATACGAGTATTGGGTTTGAAAGCGGCCAGTATTTCATCAGGATTTGCCGTATTCACGTATGTTGACTCCACCCCAAACCTGGCCCAGTGCTGCTCCATAACAACTCTTGAAGGCCCATAGACTGCTGCGGAACTGAGCATGTGATCTCCCTGACTCAGCAATGCCATATACAAAGTATTGACGGCAGCCATACCAGAACTTGTGGCAATACCTTCCGATCCGCCTTCAAGATCTGCAACCAGGGTTTCCAACGCATGAATGGTCGGATTTCCGATACGGGTGTATATATAACCATCGTCGTCGCCCGAAAAGCACCTAGCTCCGTGATCAGCGCTCTCAAAAATAAACGTGGAGGTCTGATAGATCGGAACCGTAGCGCTTCCCAGAGGATTGTCAAATTCCCCGCCATGTATCATCCGTGAATTTAATCCGAGTTGACTCCTTTTCATATAGCATTGATTTACATGTTAATAAATTAATATTTCCAAAATCCTGATGATCAGTTTTTAAGATTAAGGGCTCACCGGGTGATGCTCACGAATCATGGGTGTGCTGCATACAGGGCAAACCAGGCTGCGGCAGGGAATTCCTGCCTGATGGGAAACCTTCAGCCCGCATCTTGAGCACACACAGAAACCTGTCTGATGAATGGCCGGCCGGGGGAGCAGATCCGGAACTGATTCCCTGCCGTTCTTCCTGATATCCGAAAGGTCACTGCTTCTGCAAACCGGGCAAACAACAAAAGTAGTTTTTCCTGAAGGGCTGAAAGCAGTTTGACAGTTGTTACATCTGTACCAGTCTTCATCAAATAAAATACTTCCGCCTTCAATAGTCAGGGTAAGGCCCTCAACAAGGGCTTTGGCAAGTTTTTGCCTTGCCAGGTCATAAATTCTGGAAAATGTCGGACGCGACACCTCCATTCTGCCGGCGGCTTCCTGCTGTGTCAGGCCCTCATAATCTGCAAGACGCATTGCCTCGTATTCTTCATAAAGCAAGGATATTCCACCTGAGGAACCTGCGGAAGACCCAAAAGGCAGGAAACCTGAAATCAACGGAGGTCTGAAAACCTTACGGCTGCGCTTTGGTCTGGGCATTTAAACTAATTTCATTGTTAAACATGAATAAACATTGAATCATTCCGACCAATTATTTATTCTTTTTGATTCCGAACGACAAGCTGTCAAAAATAGTTTTCTTCCGGGACTTTTTGAATATCCCTTCGTTGATGGCTTTAACATCCTCAATCGTATAGAAAGCATTCGGATTAAACTGATTGATGATGCCAACTACATTTTCTATGTCCTTACGTTTGATAATCGTAAACACAATGTCAACCTGGCCTTTGCTTCCCTCTGCTTTTACCGATGTCACACCAAAGTTGTTATCCCTCAGGTAACTGATCAGCTCGCTGGTGTCCTTACGGGGAATAATCCTGATCAGCACATTCCCGAGCGATAGCTTTTCTTCTATCACCATCCCGATATAATTGCCCATGGCAAAACCTCCTCCATAAGCAATATAACAGAGTACATTATCCAGATGTTTCATGATCTGACTGACAGCAATCAGCCATATAATTACTTCAAAAAAACCAAGGAAGGGAGCCAGCAACTTATGGCCTTTCGAAAGAAAAATCAATCTCATCGTGCCAATTGTCTGATCTCCGATGCGCGCAAGGAAAATCAGCAATGGCAATACTACCCATGTAAACACCGGTGAATCGGCCTGGAATAAAAATGACAAATCCATAATTACAGGTTTATTTCTTTGCAAAGTTAAGTTAAAACACGCTGTAAGCTCATATAACAACCTTATTATCGCATTATCACAAACAATGCCGGTCGCATGAACACACAAAAATTCAAATCAGGAAATTTTCAGTAAAAGTTGAGTATATTTGAATGAATCAATCACTAAACTATAGATATGGAAACAAATGAGCACAGCCCTGCCCCGGATATTTCCGTCGGCGATTGGATGATCACCCTGCTGATAGCAGCAATTCCCCTGGTAAATATTATAATGCTGTTCGTCTGGGCCTTTGGGAGTGGTTACCACACCAGCAAAGCAAACTGGGCGAAAGCGACGCTGATATGGGCGTTAATTTCTATCGTTATCATAGTCATACTGACCATTCTGTTCGGAGCGGTATTGTTCAGCTTTATGAATTCAGGGCCGGATTTCTATGAAAACCCACAATTCTGAAGCACGGCAAATGATATTATAGCCTGCTGTTAGCCTGCGTGCGATTGCTGAATTTCCGGTATCTCTTTTTCAGATCCTGGTATAAACTCCGGAAACGCAAAAAGGGAGCACCCGGACCTGTCCGGCTATTCCCTTTCTATAAAACAGATTTCTTCTTCTAAGCCTGTGCGGTAGGCCCTCCGAGTGAGAAGGGCATGGTGGCATCGCTTTCTTTGATATTGCCATGAACGGCTTCATATTTGGCAATATTCTCGCGTAAGGCGCCCATCAGCCGTTTCGCATGCTGAGGAGTCAGAATAATTCTTGACTTGACTTTTGCCTTTGGAACGCCAGGCATCATTTTCACAAAATCAATGATAAATTCTGCATTGGAATGGGTAATGATGGCCAGGTTAGAATAGATTCCTTCAGCGGTTTCGTCACTCAGCTCAATGTTGATCTGGTTTTGTTTATTGTCGCTCATGGTTATGTATTTAAACGATGAATTGCAGATTAAAAAAGGGCGGCAGGCTATATTACCGGCCGCCCTGCTTGTCAGATTGTTAAAATCAGAAATCCTCGGCCTTTGAAGCCATCAGTTTCTCATACTCATCCTTCGATCCGACGATCAGATCATCGTATTCACGAAGTCCGGTACCGGCAGGGATAAGATGTCCGACAATCACATTTTCCTTAAGACCGAGCAGGTCATCACTCTTGGCATTGATGGATGCAACCGTAAGTACTTTGGTTGTCTCCTGGAATGAAGCCGCTGAAATAAAGCTCTTGGTCTGCAGCGAGGCTCGGGTAATCCCCTGAAGCACCTGTTTTGCTGTGGCCGGCTGTGCATCGCGGGCTTCAACCAGTTTTTTATCACGCCGTTTCAGCAGAGAGTTTTCATCACGCAGTTTGCGTGCTGTAACTATCTGACCAGGCTTCAATGTTGTGGAATCGCCCGGATTAATGACAACCTTCTTGCCGAATATCCAGTCATTCTCGTCATGAAAATCTATCTTGTTAACAAGTTCGCCTTCAAGGAATTTAGTATCTCCCGGATCAGCAACCTCAACTTTACGCATCATCTGGCGAACAATCACTTCGTAATGCTTATCGTTGATCTTAACCCCCTGAAGCCGGTAAACCTCCTGGATTTCATTGACAATGTATTCCTGAACTTTCATGGGCCCTTTGATTGCCAGAATATCGCTGGGGGTCATGGCGCCTTCCGAAAGTGGCGTACCGGCTTTTACATAGTCATTCTCCTGGGCAAGTATCTGCTTCGAGGTAGGAATCAGGTAACTCTTCTCTTCACCTGTTTTTGAGGTAATGATGACCTCGCGGTTGCCACGTTTAAGTTTCTTTCCGAAAGAAACAACCCCGTCGATTTCAGCAACAACGGCAGGATCAGAAGGATTACGGGCTTCAAACAACTCGGTTACCCTGGGAAGACCTCCCGTGATGTCACCGGATTTTCCAACGGCACGCGGAATCTTGACAAGGATTTCTCCTGCTTTGATCATACGACCTTCTTCCACGATGATGTGCGATCCGACCGGGATATCATAAACCCTGAGGTCAGATCCATCTCCTGAAACAATGCGGATACTCGGATTCTTGGCTTTCTGCCTGGATTCAATGATAACTTTATCATGATAACCTGTCTGCTCATCCGATTCCACCCGATAGGTTGTGCCTTCCACGATATTGTCGAAAACAACTTTTCCGGAAACTTCCGATAAAATTACGGCGTTGTACGGATCCCAGTCGCTGACCAGACTTCCCTTGGTTACATCGTCACCCTGGCGGAAATAAAGGTTAGCTCCGTAAGGGATATGGGCCGATGAAAGAATGATGCCTGTTTTCCTGTCAACGATACGCATTTCAGCGGAACGACCGATCACGATATCATACTTCTTTCCTTCAGCGTTTTCGTATTCAACAAATCTGAGCTCATCAATCTCCAGGATACCATCATACTTTGCCTCAATGCGTGAAGCAACAGAGATGTTGGAAGCAGTACCCCCGACATGGAATGTACGCAGGGTAAGCTGTGTTCCCGGCTCCCCGATCGACTGTGCGGCAATCACACCTACAGCCTCTCCCTTCTGAACCATCTTACCTGAAGCCAGGTTACGTCCGTAGCATTTGGCACAAACGCCCTGTTTTGATTCACAGGTAAGTACCGAACGGATTTCAACAGCCTCAATCGGCGAATCTTCAATAATGCGGCAGATATCCTCTGTAAGTTCCTCGCCGGCTTCCACGATCAGTTCGCCGGTCTGGGGATGATAAATGTCGTGCAGGGTTACACGGCCAAGGATCCGGTCGTAGAGGGTCTCCACGATTTCCTCATTTTTCTTGAGGGCAGTGGTTGTAAGTCCGCGCAAGGTACCGCAGTCGGGCTCCGTAATTACCACATCCTGGGCCACATCAACCAGCCTTCGGGTAAGATATCCGGCGTCAGCAGTCTTCAGCGCGGTATCGGCAAGACCCTTACGGGCACCGTGGGTAGAGATAAAGTACTCAAGAACCGAAAGGCCTTCCTTAAAGTTCGAAAGAATCGGGTTTTCGATAATCTCACCACCGGTAGCACCTGATTTCTGTGGCTTGGCCATAAGACCCCTCATCCCTGAAAGCTGACGGATCTGTTCCTTCGATCCGCGGGCACCTGAATCAAGCATCATATAAACAGGGTTGAAACCCTGCTTGTCTTTTGCCAGATTCTCCATCAAAGTATAAGTAAGCCTTGAATTGGTATGTGTCCAGATATCGATGATCTGGTTGTATCGCTCATTGTTGGTGATGAAACCCATGTTGTAGTTACCCACAACTTCTTCCACCTCCTCATTGGCCTGACTGACCAGTTCTTCCTTAACTTCGGGTACGATTACATCGCTCAGCGTAAAGGAAAGACCCCCTTTGAAAGCCATGGTATATCCGAGATTCTTGATATCATCAAGAAACTGGGCTGTTTTGGCCGTTCCGGTTTTCTTCAGTACATCACCGATGATGTCGCGGAGCGCCTTTTTGGTAAGCAACTGGTTGATATATCCGTATTCCTCCGGCACAACCTGGTTGAACAGGACGCGTCCGACGGTTGTCTCAATCAGTTTTTCAACAGCAACGCCCTTAGTATTTTCAGTGATCCTGACTTTAATGTAGGCATGCAGATCAACCACGCGCTCGTTGTAGGCAATAATCACTTCTTCAGGAGAATAAAAACTCATCCCCTCGCCTTTCACGGGATTCTCGGGAATTGATTTCCTTCCTTTGGTCATGTAATACAACCCAAGTACCATGTCCTGCGAAGGAACGGTAATAGGCGCACCGTTGGCGGGATTCAGAATATTATGCGAAGCGAGCATCAGCAGCTGGGCTTCCAGTACTGCGGCATTTCCAAGGGGTACGTGCACAGCCATCTGGTCACCGTCGAAGTCGGCGTTGAAAGCGGTACATACCAGGGGATGCAGCTGAATGGCCTTTCCTTCGATCAGTTTCGGCTGGAAAGCCTGGATACCCAAACGGTGAAGTGTAGGAGCACGGTTAAGCATCACAGGATGCCCCTTCAGGATATTTTCGAGGATATCCCATACGACAGGATCCTTGCGGTCAACAATTTTCTTTGCCGATTTCACGGTCTTTACAATTCCCCGCTCAAGCATCTTCCTGATAATGAATGGCTTGAATAGCTCAGAAGCCATATCCTTAGGCAGACCACACTCATTGAGCTTCAGCTCGGGACCAACAACGATCACCGAACGGCCGGAGTAGTCAACACGTTTACCGAGCAGGTTCTGACGGAAACGACCCTGCTTGCCTTTCAGGCTGTCGCTGAGCGATTTCAGGGCACGGTTCGATTCGGTCTTAACTGAATTAGCCTTGCGTGAATTATCAAACAAAGAATCAACGGCTTCCTGGAGCATACGCTTTTCATTGCGCATGATCACATCGGGAGCCTTGATCTCAATAAGCCTCTTAAGCCGGTTATTACGGATAATCACCCTGCGGTAGAGGTCGTTCAGGTCGCTGGTTGCGAATCGTCCGCCATCCAGGGGTACCAACGGGCGCAGTTCCGGCGGAATCACAGGAACCACCTTCACAATCATCCATTCAGGACGATTTTCAATACGTGTCTGGGCATCGCGGAAAGCTTCAAATACCTGGAGGCGTTTCAAAGCTTCAGCTTTACGCTGCTGCGAAGTCTCATTATTTGCCTTGTGCCTGAGTTCGTATGATTCGAAATCAAGGTCAAGATTCTTCAGCAGTTCAAATAATGCCTCAGCCCCCATTTTAGCAACAAATTTGCTGGGGTCGCTGTCATCAAGATACTGGTTCTCCTTCGGAAGTGAATCAAGCACTTCGAAATACTGCTCTTCGGTAAGCAGGGCAAGCTTTTCGACCTTGACATCTTCCTTGAGCATCACCCCATCCATAATTCCCGGCTGAACAACCACATACCGTTCGTAATAGATGATAGAATCAAGCCTTTTGGTATTCAGGTTAAGCAGTGCACCTATTTTGTTAGGTAATGACCTGAAAAACCAGATATGTGCAACCGGAACAACGAGCTGAATGTGGCCCATGCGCTCGCGGCGTACTTTCTTTTCTGTAACTTCAACGCCACAGCGGTCACAAACGATCCCCTTGTAGCGTATCCTCTTATATTTCCCGCAATGACATTCCCAATCCTTCACCGGGCCAAAAATCCGTTCGCAGAATAACCCATCACGTTCGGGTTTATAGGTGCGGTAGTTGATCGTTTCGGGCTTCAGCACTTCACCGCTCGAGCGTTCGAGTATCATTTCCGGTGAAGCCAGGCTGATGGTAATCTTGGAAAAATTGCTGGAAATGGTGCTGTCTTTTCTGAAAGCCATATGCTGTTTGATAAGGTATGAAAGAGTAAAAAACAAACAAGCGGTAAATGTCTGCCATTTTGCATATCAGGCAAAATGGCAGACACTTCCGTAAATATTAATCGAAAGAGATGTTAAGTCCGAGACCTCTGAGCTCATGCACAAGCACATTAAACGATTCAGGGATACCCGGGATCGGCATGTTATCGCCTTTTACCAGCGCCTCATAAGCCTTGGCCCTACCCATTACATCATCTGATTTAACGGTCAGGATTTCCTGCAGAATATGCGATGCACCGAATGCTTCAAGTGCCCAGACCTCCATTTCTCCGAATCGCTGGCCCCCGAACTGAGCTTTACCTCCGAGTGGCTGCTGCGTAATGAGGGAGTAAGGTCCGATTGAACGGGCGTGCATCTTGTCATCCACCATGTGGTGAAGTTTGAGCATGTATATGTAACCTACGGTTGCAGGCTGGTGGAAACGCTCACCGGTACCTCCGTCGTAAAGGTAAACCCTGCCGTTCTCCGGAAGACCTGCCTGACGCATATATTCATTGATCTGCTCATCGGTGGCACCGTCAAAAATCGGCGTGGCAAAATGTAATCCCAGCTTTTTACCGGCCCAACCCAGCACGGTTTCATAAATCTGTCCGAGGTTCATACGTGACGGTACGCCCAAAGGATTCAGAACTATGTCTACCGGTGTTCCGTCAGGAAGGAATGGCATATCCTCTTCGCGAACGATACGGGCAACAATACCTTTATTACCGTGACGGCCTGCCATTTTATCGCCCACCTTCAGTTTGCGTTTCTTGGCAACATATACCTTGGCCATCTGTACAATTCCGTTTGGCAGGTCATCACCAACAGTAGCAACAAACTTCCTGCGGTTATATACGCCAAGAATCTCCTTGTACTTGATAATATAATTGTTGATAAGTTTTTTTACCAGTTCGTTTACATCCTTATCGGTTGTCCACTTACCAGGGTTAACACTCAGGTAATCAATACCCATCAGCATTTTCTGGGTGAATTTGATCTTTTTAGGTACAATCTCTTCCTTGAAATTATTGTAGACACCCTGAGATGTTTTCCCCGAAACCAGCACTGTAAGCTTATCTACAAGTTTGGTTTTCAGTTCCTGCGAATTCTTTGCAAATTCATCATCAAGCACCTTCACCATGTCTTTTTCCTTGGCTTTCACTTTGCGGTCCTTGATCATGCGCGAGAAGAGCTTCTTATCAACGACCACTCCCTTCATAGAAGGAGGCGCTTTAAGTGAGGCATCTTTCACATCACCGGCCTTGTCGCCGAAAATCGCCCTGAGGAGTTTTTCTTCCGGAGTAGGATCGCTTTCGCCTTTCGGGGTGATTTTTCCGATAAGGATATCACCTTCATTTACCTCAGCGCCGATGCGGATCAATCCGTTTTCGTCCAGGTCCTTGGTGGCTTCTGTGCTGACATTCGGAATGTCATTGGTCAGTTCCTCAACACCACGTTTGGTATCACGAACTTCCAGCACAAATTCCTCGATATGGATAGAGGTGAAAATATCCTCCTTAACAACCTTTTCAGAGATTACAATAGCATCCTCAAAGTTATAACCCTTCCAGGGCATGAAAGCCACCATGAGGTTACGTCCGAGCGCGAGATCGCCCTTACTGGTTGCATATCCTTCGCAGAGAACCTGACCTTTTTTCACCCGGTCACCTTTGCGCACCACCGGGCGGAGGTTCATACAGGTGTTCTGATTTGTTCTCGAGAACTTGGTAAGTTTGTAATGTTTTACATCATCGTCAAAACTTACAAGTTTCTCTTCTTCAAGCCTGGTATGCCGGATAACTAATTCAGTCGCATCCACAAATTCGACCAGTCCGTCACTTTCTGCATTGACGAGCACGCGGGAATCGAAGGCCACATTGCGCTCAATACCTGTACCAACAATAGGGGCTTCAGGGTTAAGCAGCGGAACCGCCTGACGCATCATGTTTGAACCCATCAGCGCGCGGTTGGCATCGTCATGCTCAAGGAACGGAATCAGCGAGGCTGCAATGGAAGCAATCTGATTGGGCGCGATGTCAATAAGGTCAACATTCTCCTTTTCAACGATAGGATAATCGGCCAGGTAACGCACTTTGATACGTTCGTTTTCAAAATTACCGGCATCATCAAAAGGTGTGGTAGCCTGCGCAATAACTTTGTTTTCTTCTTCTTCTGCACTAAGATAAACCGGATCCTCATTCACTGCAACTTTACCGTTTACAACACGCTTATACGGTGTTTCAATAAATCCGAGCCTGTTGATTTTGGCATAAACACAGAGTGAAGAAATCAGACCAATATTCGGGCCTTCCGGTGTTTCAATGGTACACAAACGACCATAATGGGTATAGTGCACGTCGCGGACCTCGAAACCGGCACGTTCGCGAGATAAACCTCCCGGACCCAGTGCAGATACCCTTCGCTTGTGGGTAAGTTCTGCCAGTGGATTGGTCTGATCCATGAACTGTGACAGCTGATTCGTACCGAAGAACGAATTGATGACAGAGGAGAGGGTTTTCGCATTGATAAGATCGGTCGGCGTAAACACTTCATTGTCACGAACGTTCATCCTTTCACGAATGGTACGGGCCATACGGGCAAGGCCTACACCAAACTGGTTGTAAAGCTGCTCGCCAACGGTACGGATTCTGCGGTTACTCAGATGGTCGATGTCATCAACCTCTGTGCGGAGGTTAATCAGACCAATGAGGTACTTTATAATGGAGATGATATCCTCTTTGGTAAGAACCTTTGTTTCAATAGGGATATCTAGGTTCAGTTTTTTATTAATTCTGTAACGTCCGACATCTCCGAGGTCGTAGCGCTTATCGGAGAAGAAGAGTTTTTCAATAATACCCCTTGCCGTTTCCTCATCAGGGGGTTCGGCGTTACGGAGTTGCCTGTAAATAAATTCCACGGCTTCCTTTTCGGAATTGGCAGTATCCTTTTGCAGGGTATTGAATATAATCGAATAATCAATATTATCGGGATCATCGCGATGGAGCAACACGGTTTTTGCTCCGGATTCAACGATGAGGTCAATGTGATGGTTTTCAATTACGGTCTCACGGTCGATGATAACTTCGGTCCGTTCAATGGAAACAACCTCTCCGGTGTCCTCATCCACAAAATCTTCAATCCAGTTTTTAAGCACCCTGGCGGCAAGGCGTGAACCGACTACTTTTTTCAGACCTGCTTTTGAAACTTTAACTTCTTCTGCTAGGTTAAAGATTTCAAGGATATCCTTATCTGTTTCATAACCGATAGCTCTGAGCAACGTGGTTACGGGCAGTTTTTTCTTCCTGTCGATGTATGCATACATCACGTTGTTAATGTCCGTAGTGAATTCCATCCATGATCCCTTGAAAGGAATGATCCGGGCTGAGAAAAGCTGCGATCCATTGGCATGGTAGCTGGTTCCGAAGAAAACGCCGGGCGAGCGGTGCAACTGTGATACAACAACCCTTTCGGCACCATTGATCACAAAAGTACCTTTAGGGGTCATGTAAGGAATCATTCCAAGATAAACATCCTGGATGATTGTCTCAAAATCTTCGTGCTCCGGATCGGTACAATAAAGTTTCAGCTTGGCCTTCAGTGGGATACTATAGGTCAATCCCCTTTCAATACATTCCTCTATTGAATAACGGGGCGGATCAATGAAGTAATCGAGGAACTCCAGCACGAAATTGTTCCTTGCGTCAGTGATCGGGAAATTTTCTGCAAATACCTTATACAAGCCTTCCGAAGCCCTGTTTTCGGGGTTGGTTTCCAATTGGAAAAAATCCTGAAATGACTTGATCTGTATATCAAGGAAATCAGGATATTCGGCTTGAACCTTTGAGGTTGCAAAACTAATTCTATCAATTTTTTTTGAAGCCAAGGTGGTAAAATTTAAAGTAAGAACTCTTAAGAATTTAAACAATTAATCCCGATCAGCATAATCGGGAAACAGCAGACTCTGAACCTACACATACGCATAGGAACAGAATCTGCATGTATAATTGCAAAATAATCTCATCTACTTATTTTACTTCAACCTCTGCACCAGCTTCTTCAAGTTGTTTTTTCAGTGCTTCAGCTTCATCCTTGGTAACGCCTTCCTTGATTGCTTTGGGAGCAGCGTCAACCAGTTCTTTAGCTTCTTTCAGTCCAAGGCTGGTGAGTTCTTTTACAAGCTTGACAACAGCAAGTTTAGCCTGCCCTGCTGCCTTCAGAATAACGTCGAATTGAGTTTTCTCTTCAACTGCTGCGGCTTCTCCTGCCCCTGCACCACCTGCCATCATTACGGGAGCTGCTGCTGCGGGCTCAATGCCATATTCATCTTTGAGAATCTGGGCTAATTCGTTAACTTCCTTAACAGTCAGGTTAACCAATTGTTCTGCGAAAGCTTTTAAGTCTGCCATTTTATTGTTGTTTTAATTGTTTTACAATGAAAATTGATTTGTTTTCCGGGGCTTCCTAATGAAGCTGTTGTATTTTACCGCTCAGAGAGGGTTTTCAGAACTCCGCTCAATTTATGACCGCCCGATTGAAGTGCTGAAACCACATTGATTGCAGGTGACTTGAGGGCCAGGATAATATCGGCGATAAGTTCGTTCTTGGATTTGATGTTGACAAGCATATCAAGGCTATGGTCGCCCATAAACGACATTTCCTCTACATAAGCACCCTTAAGTATAGGCTTGTCGCTTGTTTTTCGGAACTCCTTGATCAACTTGGCCGGTCCATTGTTTACTTCCGATAACATGATGGAAGTAGCACCCTTCAGTGCGCCGTAAAGCGGTGAGAAGTCCTTTCCGGAACGCTCCATTGCCTTACGTAACAATGTATTTTTAACAACGATCAACTTGACGTCCTTCTTGAAGCATAACCTTCTCAACTTACTGGTAACTTCAACGTTGAGGTTGGAGATATCAGTAATGTAAATGTTATTGCTGTTGCTTAGCTGCTCGGTCAGGGTGTCAATAAGTTGACTCTTTTCTTCTTTTCTCATGATTTTCTTTCGGTTTACGAGGAAAGTTCAACAGATTAACTTACACGGTGAATGATTTTTGATCAACACGTATACCCGGGCCCATGGTACTTGACATGAACAATGACTTCATGTAAGTGCCTTTGGCAGCAGAAGGTTTCAGTTTCACGATGGTGTGAAGCAGTTCCTTCGCATTTTCGAGTAACTGCACCTCATCGAAAGATGCTTTACCGATAGCTGCGTGAATGATTCCGAATTTGTCAACTTTAAAATCAATTTTACCTGCTTTAGCTTCCTGAACGGCTTTTCCCACTTCCATGGTAACTGTTCCGGTTTTCGGGTTAGGCATAAGTCCTCGGGGACCCAGTATTTTACCGAGTGCACCAACCTTAGGCATTACGCTGGGCATGGTGATGATTACATCCACGTCGGTCCAACCCTCTTTGATTTTCTGGATATACTCATCCAGTCCATAAAAATCAGCACCGGCAGCTTTGGCTTCATCTTCCTTATCCGGGGTGCACAATACCAATACCCTTACAGTTTTACCGGTACCGTGTGGCAGCATTACAGTACCCCTGACCATCTGATTGGCCTTACGGGGGTCAACACCCAGTCTGACATCAATGTCAACCGAACTGTCGAACTTCGTACTGGAAGTCTGCTTAACGATTTTTATGGCATCATTCAGGGAGTAGGTCGCGCTCTTATCGAACTTAGCCAGAGCCTCTTTCCTTTTTTTTGTCAATTTAGCCATTTCGCGCCTTTGTTATGAATTGTTTAAACGTTCGTAATTCCAACCAATGGTAGAACTACTTGATCAGTCATTAGCAAAAGGCGGGTTACCGGTTACGGTAATTCCCATGCTTCTTGCTGTTCCGGCAACCATCCGCATCGCAGATTCAATAGTAAAGGCGTTCAGGTCGGCCATTTTAATTTCAGCAATAGCCTGAACCTGATCCCATGAAACTGAGCCCACCTTTTTACGGTTAGGTTCAGCGGATCCGCTTTTCAGTTTGGTTGCTTCTAACAACTGCACTGCAACCGGCGGGGTTTTGATGATAAAATCAAAAGACTTGTCCTTATAAACGGTGATAATTACCGGAAGAACCTTGCCAGCCTGATCCTGGGTACGCGCATTGAACTGCTTGCAGAACTCCATAATGTTCACACCCTTAGAACCCAATGCAGGCCCTACTGGTGGGGAAGGATTGGCTGCTCCACCTTTTATCTGCAGTTTGATTAAACCGCTTACTTCTTTTGCCATTTGTGTAAACTTAGTGAGTGAATTGACTACACTTTCCCGTTCGTCAATCTTTCTCTACCTGCATAAAGCCCAACTCGAGCGGAGTTTTGCGGCCAAAAATCTTGACCATTACCTTCAACTTTTTCTTCTCTTCGTTTATCTCTTCGATAATCCCGGTGAAGCTGTTGAAAGGTCCGTCGATTACGGTTACGGTCTCGCCGACGATAAACGGAACACTGACTTCTTCGCCCTGTTCGGTTAATTCATCGACTTTACCCAGTATGCGATTAACTTCCGCAGGCCTGAGGGGAACGGGTTCACCTTTAGATCCAAGGAAGCCTAAAACTCCGGGCACATTTTTAATGATGTGCGGAATTTCACCAGTTAAGATCGCTTCAATCAGCACATAACCCGGAAGGTAATTCCGTTCCTTGCTGATTTTCTTACCTTTACGTACCTGATAAACTTTTTCTGTAGGGATAAGAACCTGCGTAATAAAGTCACTTAAACCAAGGCGATTGATTTCACTTTCAAGGTATTGCTTTACCTTTTTCTCATTCCCGCTGATGGCCCGGATGACGTACCACTTTTTAATTTGTTCACCCATACAGAATGACGTAATTGATAAGATTGAATATCAAATAACTGATATTGAAAAGTAGAAGAAAGAGGTTAACTAACTAAAACAGCAGGTAGAACTGTTTCAGAATAGTTTGGAAAGACATATCCATCAAATAAACGACTAACGCGATTATAAGGGAAGCGATGGATACTACTACTGCACTGTTCTGGAGCTCACTCCAGCTGGGCCAGGAAGTTTTGTGCACCAACTCATCGTAACTTTCGTTGATGTATTCCTGAATCTTTGTCTTTGCCATTTAACCAGTATTATTTTTGCACGGGTGGAGAGACTCGAACTCCCAACCAACGGTTTTGGAGACCGCTACTCTACCAATTGAGCTACACCCGTTTGAGTAAATTTCCTCTCAGAGATTTATCTCCGCCAATTGTTATTATTTAATATGGCAGAGATAAAGGCACTCCGCTGCCGGAATACCTTTATCTCAGATTTAGCTTATTAGTCAAGAATTTCAGTTACCTGACCTGCACCTACGGTACGTCCGCCTTCACGGATAGCGAAACGCAGGTTCTTAGCCATAGCGATGGGAGCGATCAGCTTAACAACAACAGAAAGGTTGTCACCAGGCATAACCATTTCAACGCCTTCGGGAAGATGAACTTCACCGGTAACGTCAGTAGTCCTGAAATAGAACTGGGGACGATACCTGTTGTGGAAAGGAGTGTGACGACCACCTTCTTCTTTCTTCAGAATATAGACTTCACCCTTGAATTCCTTATGAGGGGTAATTGAACCGGGTTTTGCGATAACCATACCACGACGGATCTCGTCCTTGTCAATACCACGGAGGAGCAGACCAGCGTTGTCTCCGGCTTCCCCTGTATCGAGGATCTTACGGAACATTTCAACTCCGGTTACAACTGATTTCAGTTTGTCTGCATCAAGACCGATAATTTCAACGGGGTCACCGGTATGGATAACGCCGGTTTCAATACGGCCGGTAGCAACGGTACCACGACCGGTAATGGAGAACACGTCCTCGATAGGCATGAGGAAAGGCTTGTCAACATCACGCGGAGGCAGCGGAATCCATGTATCAACGGCTTCCATCAGTTCCATTACTTTTTCAACCCATTTGGGCTCCTTGTTCAATCCGCCGAGTGCTGAACCACGGATAACCGGTGTATTGTCACCATCAAAACCGTAGAAAGTAAGCAGGTCGCGAATTTCCATCTCAACAAGTTCAAGAAGTTCAGGGTCGTCAACAAGGTCAACCTTGTTCATGAAAACAACCAGGCGGGGAACACCTACCTGACGGGCAAGCAGGATGTGCTCACGGGTCTGGGGCATGGGACCGTCAGTTGCTGCAACCACCAGGATAGCGCCGTCCATCTGGGCAGCACCGGTAACCATGTTCTTTACGTAGTCGGCGTGTCCGGGACAGTCAACATGCGCATAGTGGCGGTTTGCGGTCTGATACTCAATGTGGGCAGTATTAATAGTAATACCCCTTTCTTTTTCTTCCGGAGCATTGTCAATTGAATCGAATGACCGGAATTCCGATAACCCGGCATCAGCAAGGATGAGGGTAATAGCAGCGGTTAAGGTAGTTTTACCGTGGTCAACGTGACCGATGGTACCAACATTAACGTGCGGTTTGGAACGATCGAATTTTTCTTTTGCCATATTAAATAATTGTTGTTAATTGTAAATTAATGAAAACTTACGTTCAGTAAACTAAATCAGAGCCAATGACGAGATTTGAACTCGTGACCCCTTCCTTACCAAGGAAGTGCTCTACCACTGAGCTACATCGGCTTAAAAGCCGGACTGCATAATCAACACAGTCCGACAGTTGTATTCATTGAGCGGAAGACGGGGCTCGAACCCGCCACCTATAGCTTGGAAGGCTATCGCTCTACCAAATGAGCTACTTCCGCATGATGCACCCTGATAAAACCAGGATGCAGTTATTAATGTGGGGAGAGGAGGATTCGAACCTCCGAAGGCTTAGCCAACAGATTTACAGTCTGCCCCATTTGACCGCTCTGGTATCTCCCCGATTAATTCATTATTTAAAGAACTGAGCCGATGGAGGGATTCGAACCCCCGACCAGCTGATTACAAATCAGCTGCTCTGGCCAACTGAGCTACATCGGCATGATGTCAATGAAAAGACAAGACTCCTGCTTGTGCTCTTATATCCCTTCAGGCATTAAAAAGACAACTTAATATTGCAAATCCTTTGAATGCTGCGGCTTTCGATGAACTTATCCAGGCTTTTAAAAAAAAGCAGTCCTTCTTTTCAAAAAGGACTGCAAAAATAGGAACTATTTTGACACGAACAAATACTTTGCGATTTTTTTTCGCCTAAGTTTTAAATTTATTTTTGAAATTTGCCTTTATGCTTATCCAGCTGCTTGCGCAATGCATCCACAGCAGTATCTGTCGCTTCCTCAAAGGTTTTGCTTTGTTTCTTGGCAAACAGATCGTTACCTTTAATCTGCAACCTGATTTCAGCTATTTTGTTCTCGGGGGTTTCCACATTACCAAGCTTAAGAATTACCTCACTTCCGATGATTCCGTCATAAACACCTGAAAGTTTTTCTACCTTATCATTAATAAATTCCTCAAGCTTTTTGTCAGCTTTGAATTTGACGGCATTGATGCTTACCTTCATGATAACCTCCTTTTTTTATGCCCTTGGATGGGCGAGTTTGTATATAGATTTGAGCTTTTCAATACTAATATGGGTGTAAACCTGTGTTGCCGCCAGACTTGAATGGCCAAGAAGTTCCTTGATGGCATTGAGGTCAGCACCTTCATTGAGCATGTGTGTGGCAAAGGTATGCCTGAGCACATGGGGACTTCTGCGCCCTTTTACACCTGCGGCTTCCAGCGCCCGGCTCACTTTCCTGTAGATAAACACCGGATAAGCCTTTTTTCCCTGATCGGTCACAATTATTTCTGAAACTCCCGGACTGACAACTGCGGAACGCAATCCGATGTACTCATCAATCAGGGCTATCAGGGATGGTGTAACGGGGATAATCCGCTGCTTGTTACGCTTACCCGTGACCTTGATGGTTGCTGCTGCATGATCCAGATCATTGACCCTGAGGTTAATCAGCTCCGAAAGCCTTATCCCTGTACAATAAAGTATTTCAACGATCAGCATATCGCGCCTCTCATTGAAAGAAATCTTTCCATTGCCCTCATTCAGCACTGCTGCCATTTCATTCCTGGACACGAAAACCGGCAACATCGAAGGCATTCCAAGCGAAGTTGCCCTGAGCAGGGGATTCTCGCTGATGAATCCTTCCTTCAGCAGGTAACGAAAATAAACCTTGAGGGATGACAGTTTACGGTTGATGCTGCGTGCAGAGAGCCCCGAATCGACAAGGGATGCAAGCCATGAACGGACAATGGGATAAGTAACCTGAGCGTCGTCGGTCAGATTATAGGAATTGTCACAATATTCCTGAAACTGAAGCAGGTCAGTTTTGTATGCATTCAGTGTATGCAGCGAATAGCGTTTAACGAGTAGTAAATAGTCGTAGAATGAATCTCTTATCATGAACAAAAAAAGAAGAAAACTTTGTTTCCTTAATTACAACGTCTAAAATAAGACATTATTACCGGAAATCAAAATTTTCTTCCTTAAATCGCACTTAAATAAGGCGGCCTACTGATCCTGTGCCTGCTGAAGCTGCTGCACGTAGATAGCGTGCAGGCGCTGCTCGCGATTCTTCACTGAAGGCTTGGTAAATTTCTGCCTTTCACGCAGTTCTTTAACAACACCGGTTTTTTCAAACTTTCTCTTCAGTTTCTTTAAGGCCCTGTCAATGTTTTCGCCTTCTTTAACGGGTACGATAATCATGCGAATACGCTCTCTTTCTGTTAATGGTGAAAAAATAATTTCTTAAAAGGGGTGCAAAAATAGAACAATTCTGAGAAATATCAAAACTATAACTCATTTTTTTTCAGAGATTTTCTTTCAGATAGCTCTCAATCAGGGTAAACAGGTGCATGCGGGTGTTGCCCCCGTAGATGCCATGATTGCGGTTGGTGTAGAGCATCATATCAAACTGTTTGCCCTCCTGCACCAGCCTCTCGGCAAATTCGAGCGTATTCTGCACATGCACATTGTCATCGGCAGTACCATGCACCAGCAGTAACTTACCCTGCAGGTCGCCGGCAAAGAAGAGCGGCGAATTCTGATCATAGCCTTCGGGATTATCCTGTGGCTTACGCATAAACCTTTCGGTGTATATATTGTCGTAGTAGCGCCAGTTGGTGACCGGCGCCACGGCTATGCCTACCCTGAATGCCCCGTTGCCTTTCACCATACATGAAGAAGAGATAAATCCACCGTAACTCCATCCCCAGATGCCAACCCTTGAACCGTCAACGTATGGCAGCGTAGCGGCATAGTTTGCTGCTGCAATCTGATCGAGGGTTTCATATTTCCCCAGCTGCAGATAGGTTACTTTCCTGAAATCCTCTCCCCTGCCACCTGTGCCGCGCGGATCCACACACATCACAACATAGCCCTGCTGCGCAATGTACTCATCGAAACCAAACGACCAGCGATCTGTAACCTCCTGCGAATTAGGTCCGCTGTATTGATTCATCAGCACAGGGTACTTCATGGTGCTGTCAAACTGCGACGGATAAATTACCCAGCCATTCAGTGTGACATTATCAGGTGTGGTGAAGCTAAAAAACTTCCTGAGCGACGGCTTGTATTCATCCAGCTTTGTCCTGAGCGCTGCGTTTTCTTCCAACACCCTGATCTTTTTTCCGCCGGCTTCATGCAGGGTATAAACTGGCGGTGTTGTTACCGATGAATAAGTATTGATGTAATACCTGAAGGTGGCACTGAATGCAGCGCTATTGGTACCTGCCACGGTTGTTAGCCGGGTGGTTTTCTTCCCGTCGAGGCTTACCGAGTATATCTCGCGCTGCATGGGTGATACAGCGGCAGCCTGATAGTAAAACAGCTTTTTCAAAGGATCGTATCCGTAAAATCCGGTTACATCAAAGTTTCCTTTGGTAAGTTGTCTTACCATGACCCCTTCCGTCGTAAAAAGATAAAGATGCGACCATCCATCATGCTCGCTGGTAATTACAAAGTGCCTGCCATCGGGCAGAAAGCGGAGGTTATCAAAGTTTCCTTCATCAATGTATTTTTCATTCTCCTCGACATACATTACAGATGAAGCGCCGTTCAGGGCATTTACCTTCAGCACCTCCAGTTTGTTCTGTAGCCGGTTCAGCCTCAGCACCGCCAGAACGGAGGGATCCGTGGTAAACCTTATGCGCGGGATATACTGATCGGTTTCATGTCCTGTATTTATCCTGAGGGTGTTCCCGCTTTCAAGGCTGTACACCAGCACACTTACCTTCGAGTTATCTTCTCCTGCCTTGGGGTACTTGAACTGACTATTCGCAGGATACAGGGCATTTTCGTCCAATGCAGGCTTCTGACCCTGAAACATGGTCATATTGAACATTTTCACGGCGCGCTCATCAAATTTCATGTAAGCCAGCCGTTTACCATCGGGCGACCAGTCAAAAGCCTTGTTGAATTCAAACTCTTCCTCATAGACCCAGTCAGGGGCTCCGTTGATAATCTCATTAAATTTTCCGTCAGCGGTAATCTGCTTCTCCTCCCCTGTTGCAAGATCGGCAATAAAGATATTGTTGTCGCGCACAAAGGCAACCTTAGTGCCATCTGGAGAGAAAGTAGCCAGCTGCTGCATGCCGTAGCGGGACAAAGGGGTAAATTTTGCAGCAGCAATGTCGAAGATGTAGTAATGTGCCTTAAAAGACCTCCGGTAAAGCGGTTCATAATCCGCCTGAATCAGTATCCGTTTTTCATCGGCACTGAATTCGTAATCAACAATCATTTTTACCCCCGGATCCTCACTCTTCTCCAGGTCAAGAATTACGGAAACCACCTCCCCTGTTTTATAACTCGATTTCACCAGTTTACGGTTATTCTCAGTCAGGGTGGTATAGTGCAACCCGTCGTTCATCGACCGTATACCCTGCACGGAAGAAGCAGCGAAAATCCGCTTTTTCATCAGATCCTCCAGGGAGAAAGTCTTTTGGCCGGTCTGAGCTGAGAGCTGACCCGGCGCCAACATGAACAGGGTAAAAAACCAGATGGAAAACAGTAACTTATTCATAATCAGCAGAATTAGTGTTTGCAAATCCCATCCAGAGTTTTTATCACGCAAAGTGCGGAGAATGACAGGATTGAAGCGCCAAAGGTAACCAGCCTGCCCGACATGGCGAAATCCTGTCCTCAAAAAAAAGCTGCTGAACGGGTAAATCTTTCTATTCCTGCGAGTAAAAACCTCATCATAGCCAGAACCGGGAAAGCAGGTAAAAACCGGCATTGATGCAGATTCGTGTAAGCATCTGAATCAGGTCTGCACCCTGGAAAATGCTGACCGGACCATGGGAATACATAAAAAGTCCCTGGCAGAAAAGAAAAATTTCTGTGATTGGATTGATTTCAGTAAAAATTATTAATTTTGCACCCCTCCGGGATGTTAGCTCAGTTGGTTCAGAGCATCGCCTTGACAGGGCGGGGGTCACTGGTTCGAGTCCAGTACATCCCACAGAAAAGACCGCACATTTATCGTGGCGGTCTTTTTTCATTTAATCAAACAGGCCTCCTGAAATTCCGGAGGCCTGCCTGAACTCAAATTATAACCACATTGCTAGTGAGCCCGGATAATCCGCTGTACCCTGATGGCTGTCGGGGTGCGGATTACACAAATCAACACAGCAAAGCTTTCATTCCTGCTGACATTGTAAATTTCGGTGCGCTCCTGCCCTGCTTCCATATTGCCTTCGAAGAGGGTTTTTACCAGATTTCCCTGCATGTCGTAAAGCTGGGCCTGAACCCTGCTGGCTTTATCGACACTGAAGGATACCTCGGTAAATGAACGGAAAGGATTGGGTGCAACCATTAATTCAATGCCCACAGGCAATTCGTTCCCTAACGGAAGTACCAGTGAGGACTTGGGCTTGGGAATGAAGAAGATAAATCGGCAATCCTCAAATGCCTGGTTAATCACCTTCACGGCATCCCTGATATCGCTGAGGGTAGGTCCCAGGTTCGGAGGAGGTGCCACACCACCCAGTGCCGAATTGGCCAGATCATAAATATCCTGAATGGTCGGGTTGATTCCAAGATAGAGATATACCGAATAAGGAATGACGAAATGTAATGAATCGTCCAGCGGGTAGCTGCCATTGGAAGTTCCGCCTCCGCAGGCCGACGAAGCCCGGGTGTAGAATTCGGGACTGGTAAGCACTACATTGGCCAGACCCGGCGACAACCGCATATTCAACTCAAGGGCTATCATCTGCGAAAGCAGCGTGTTGTAAAGCTTGCCATCATTGTTGAGCAGATAGCCAAAGTTTCCACAGCTCCAGTTGCCGGTCAGTTTATTGGCAAATCCTTCACCCGGCAATATATCCATAATACACTGGGCGCCGCCATCCACCGGCACACTGAAGGTGCGGTTATTGGCAAGCAAACCGAGCAACAGCGGATCATCCGGATACATCAGCGATTCGATCAGATCGTAAATGGTCTGTCCGTTGCAGAAGTCACCATACTGATCGCTGTATGCTTCCTCCGTCAGTGTACATACCTCAATCATCGGAGGCTGGCTCCAGGATTGGGTATCTTCGGCTGAGGCTGTCACAGGCGTTGTACCGAAAAATCCGGTTACGAACGCGGTATTGGTGAACGACCCGGCTGCAATATCCGTTTCCGTCAGGGTGTACACGGCCGTATAGGCGCTGCTGTTGGTCATTCCCGGAGAAAGGTGAGCGATGGCATTGCCACTGAGAACTGCCAAAGGATCACTCAGCACAATATCAGTGAGTGTTACATTGCCGGTATTGGTGATATCAAATGTATAAGTGATCTGATCTCCGGCATTGTAAATACCTATGGGGAAATTATCCGCAAAGGTTCCTGTTTTAACCAGACCAATTGAAGGAGCCTGGGTAAATGTCTGAACGTCGTCATCAGTGTCATAATATGCATTGACACCTGCCAGACCAATCACCGTCGCGGTATTGGTGAACGATCCCGCATCAATATCCTCCTGAGATATTACATAAACTCCTGAGAATGTTGTGTTATCGGAAGTACCGGGAGTCATATTCACGATAGGACCGCCGTTTACAGTGATCAGCGGATCGTTGATGTAAACGCTGGAGAAGGTCAGGTTACCGATATTGGAAACTGCAAACTGGTACGATACCTGATCTCCTGCATTATGCACACCAAACGGCTCATTGTCAATGATCGTACCGGTTTTGGCCAGTTCAATCTTATTGGACAAAGGAGGTACGAAGTAGATAAATCCGCAATTTTCAAATCCTTCGTTTATCCATTTCAGCGCATACTTGATATTTGCCAATGTAGGAGCATTCGGACCGGGAAGAGTTGGAGAACCTAAAGCCAGATTGGCCAGATCAAGGAGATCCTGTACTGTGGGATCGGAACCAAGATAACTATATACTGTCGGATGAATCTGGTAATAAGTGGAGTCATCCAGCGGATAATCATCTTCACCTCCGCAACCTGAAGCCGATCTGATATAGAATGCAGAATTTTCCAGCAATAAATCACCCAGTGCGGGAGTCATCCACAGGTTAAACTGCATCGTAATGGCTTCCACAAGCAGGGTATTGTTAAATCTGCCATCCGGTTGCAACAGATCTCCGAAATTGCCGCAACTGTAATTGCCGGTCAATACAAAGGCATTGTTCCAGCTGGGGAAACGATCAATGACACACTGGGCTCCGCCAACCACCGGTACGGTAAATGAACGGTTATTGGCAGGAAGTCCCACTACCAGCGGTCCATTCTCCTGCAACAGAGATTCCATCAGATTGTATGAACTGGTCCCATCGCAGAATGAGGCAACAGAGCTGCCCAACGTAAACTGGGTCACGGTGCAGTATTCCTCTTCGCACTTCGGAACCTGAATAGTTTGTGTGAAGGATGCGGGATTACCGCAGGCATCCGTAACAGTCCATGTTCTTGTATATATAGCAGGTAAAGGAGCCGTTGCCGCAGGATCAATCACATCCGAAATAACCGTTACCGTTCCGCAATTGTCAGTCCATTCGGGCAGCTGCCAGGGCAGCAGATCAAACGGGGTACCGCATGGTGCAACGATGGTTGAGGGCGGTGCGTTGGTGAGGGCGGGAGGTAAAGCATCTCCGGATAAAGTAAAGCTGCGCGTAATGCTTGCACTGCTGCAAAGATCTGTAATGCCATAGATCACAGTTACCACACCACCGTCGCAAAGTACAGGAGCTGTGAGATTACTCAGATCGGGAGGTGTCACACCACATCCGTCTTCGGTTATGGCAAACTGGCCAAGCCATGCGGCAAAGGCCGTATTCAGGGCTGACTGGTCTGCAAAATCACAACTGCTGTATGTGACATTCTCAGGTCCTGTTACGGATACCGCTGCAGGGGTTGTGACGCCAAAGGTGCGCGTAATGCCGGCACTTGTGCAAAGATCAGCAATGTTGTAGGTTACACTTACTGTACCACCGTCGCAAAGCACCGGAGCTGCGTAACCAGTCAGATCGGGAGGTGTCACACCACATCCGTCTTCGGTTATGGCAAACTCGCCAAGCCATGCGGCAAAGGCCGTATTCAGGGATGCCTGGTCTGCAAAATCACAACTGCTGTATGTGACATCTACCGGTCCTGCTACGGATACCGCTGCCGGGGCAATCAACGTAAAGGTCGCTGTTACTGACCCGCCGCCGCATTCATCCGTTACATTATAGGTCACAGTGGTGGTGCCGCCCTGGCAGAGTGCCGGGGCTACCGGTGAACCAACAATGGCTCCCACAGGGTTAAACCCGCCGCTTACACTGAAGCCGTTAAGCCATGCAGCAAATGCAGCATTCAGTTCAGCCTGATTGGCAAATGTACAGGATGAACCGCTGTAGTCGTTGGGCTCGTTGATCACCAGAGGGTTGGGAGATACAATGGTGAAGGTGGCCGTTGCCGTGCCTGTCTGGCACAGGTCGCTTACATTGTAGGTAACCTCGGTAAATCCTCCGCAAAGCGTGGGCGCCGATGGCGTGCCATAGCTACCCTGGGGATTGCATCCGCCCGTGACACCAAAACCTTCAAGCCAGGTGGCAAACGCTGCATTGATCGCTGCCTGGTCGGCAAAACCAGTGGCGTCCGCACTGTAATCATCTGGTTCTGATATTACAATCGCTGTCAGAGCATTGATCGTGAAGGTGGCCTGGACCGAACCGCTCTCACAAAGATCGCTATAGGTATAGGTGACCGTGGTGGTGCCTCCTGTGCATAGGGTTGGTGCTAC
>DJGZ01000059.1 GCA_002433025.1 Bacteroidales bacterium UBA5833 | reverse complement strand
ACGTAATTCTTTCCAGGTTAGAGGTTAATATCTGGTTTTTGCCTCCTGATGGCAATCGGGAATGGCAAAAAACCAGCGCTTCAATTAATGAATAACACAGTAAGTGTTAATAATCTCTTAATGTGAAGCGGCCCGGAAGTTTTTTCTGCTGATTTATTATACTTTTGTAACTCGTTTTCAATAGCGAAAAGGATACTGCTGCACTCCTGAATAATATTTACCTTAACTGAACCCTCTCTGTATGCCGAAGTTGCTGAAGCGCATTTTCTCAATTATTTTGGTGTTGGCTGTGTTGATATTTATTGTCGGCCGTAAGGCCGGCTGGTTTGAGCGTAGCGATACTAATAAGGCAGCCAAAGCGGAGTCGGGTCCGGAAGCGCTCCGGGTAAATGTGGTGGTATTGACCCCGGGCGGCTTGTCCGATCTGATATATGCCACCGGCACCATCCTGGCTGACGAACAGGTTGAACTGAGTGCTGAAGTTTCAGGCAGGATTACTTCTATCCGTTTTACAGAGGGTACTTCCGTGAAGAAGGGGGATCTGCTGGTTACCATCAATGATGCCGAACTGCTGGCACAGCAGCGCAAAAACAATTATACCCTGAGGCTGGCAGAGGAACGGGAGGCCCGCCAGAAGTCATTGCTGGCGAAAGAAGCTGTCAGCCAGGAGGTTTACGACCGGGCGCTCACCGAGCTGAATACCGTACAGGCAGAAGCCGCCCTGATTGAAGCCCAGTTGCAGAAAACACGCGTTGTTGCTCCTTTCGACGGCACCATCGGTCTGCGGCATGTCAGCGAAGGGGCTTATGTAACCCCCGGACAGCGGATTGCCAATCTTGCACGCACCATTCCGGTAAAGCTGGAATTTACGGTTCCTGAGCGTTTCTCGGGTTCGGTAAATAAAGGGGCAAAGGTTAAGTTCAGGGTTGAAAGCATCGACAGGCAGCTTGAAGCGGTAGTGTATGCCACTGAGCCGAAGATTGATCCCGTAACCCGGGCGCTGACGGTGAGGGCAACTTATCCCAATACCCGGGGCGAGTTAAATCCCGGCGCTTATGCCCGGGTTGAGTTTAAGCTGAATCACCTGAGTGAAGCCATCACCGTTCCGGCACAGGCCATAGTCCCGGAACTGGGCGGATTTAAAGTTTTCGTTTATCGCAACGGAAAGGCTGAATCCCGCAATATTTCAATAGGGATACGCACCAACGAAGCAGTGCAGATTGCTGATGGCCTGAAAGCCGGCGATACCATCATCACCACCGGAATTCTGCAGGTGCGCGACGGATTGCCGGTAAGTATTGATAATCTTACAATACAGACTCCATGAGCCTTTCATCCATGAGCATCCGCAGGCCGGTTCTGGCCACGGTCATGTCCATCGTGATCGTGCTGTTCGGGTTTATAGGCCTTTATTCGGTGGGTGTAAGGGAATATCCCAGCGTTGACCCGCCCATTGTCAGCATCAGCACTTCATACGTGGGGGCCAATGCCGAAGTTATAGAGTCGCAGATCACCGAACCGCTCGAAGAATCGGTGAACGGCATAGCCGGAATCCGGACCCTCACCTCTACCAGCCGTGATGGTAGGAGCAATATCAGGGTGGAATTCGACCTGGAAGTGGACCTGGAAACAGCCGCCAACGATGTACGCGACAAGGTTTCGGCAGCCATGCGCAACCTGCCTCCCGACGCTGACCCGCCGGTGGTTACCAAGGCTGATGCCGATGCGAGTCCGATTATTTTCGTGAATATAAAGAGTGAACAGCGCAGCCTGCTCGAACTGAATGAAATCGCTGAGCGCACCTTCAAGGAGAGGTTGCAGACCATTCCCGGTGTCAGCCAGATTCAGATATGGGGCTCAAGGCGTTACTCCATGCGGCTCTGGATGGATCCTGCCAAACTCACCGCCTTCGGACTTACACCAATAGATGTGCGCAACGCCTTACAACGCGAAAATGTGGAGTTGCCCTCGGGCCGCATCGAAGGGAGGAACATAGAACTGACGGTAAGGACCATGGGCAGGCTTGAAACCCCCGAAGATTTTAACAGCCTGATTCTGAAACAGGAAGGCGATAACATCGTCAGGTTCCGTGATGTGGGATTTGCAGAACTGTGGCCTGAAAACGACCGGTCAATCCTTCGCAGGGACGGGGTCCCCATGGTCGGGAATGTTATCATTCCCCAGCCGGGATCAAATCATATCGACATCGCGGATGAGTTTTACCGTCGCCTTGAGCAGATTAAGAAAGACCTTCCCGAAGACATTACCGTGGGCATCGGATTTGATACCACTGAATTCATCAGGGAATCCATTAAAGAGGTGGAGCAGTCAATATACCTGGCATTTGTTCTGGTAGTTTTCATTATTTTCCTTTTTCTCCGTGACTGGCGCACAACGATTATTCCGGTGATCGTGATTCCGATATCGCTGGTAGGCTCCTTCTTTATCATGTATATGGCCGGTTTTTCCATCAATGTGCTTACCCTGCTCGGTGTGGTGCTGGCCATAGGGCTGGTGGTGGATGATGCCATCGTGGTGCTGGAGAACATATACGCGAAAATTGAAAAGGGTATGCCCCCGATGCAGGCGGGTATTCAGGGCTCCGCGGAGATTTTCTTTGCCGTGATCGCAACGACCATTGCACTGGCAACGGTATTCCTGCCGGTTATTTTCCTCGAAGGGATTACCGGGCGGCTTTTCAGGGAGTTCGGCATTGTGCTGGCAGGGTCGGTGATCATTTCTTCATTTGTTGCGCTTACCCTTACGCCCATGCTTGCCACACGCATCCTGAAACGCCGTGAGAAGCACAATTATATCTACAATGTCACCGAACCTTTTTTTGTGCGGCTCAACAAGGCTTACAGTAATTCACTCAACTGGTTTCTGAGACATAAATGGCTGGCATGGGCCATCAGTGCAGGTGCTGTGGTTATGATACTCGGCCTTGGCAGTCTGCTGCAGTCTGAACTGGCGCCTGTCGAAGACCGTTCCGGGCTCCGCCTGGTGGCATCTGCCCCGGAGGGGATTACCTTCGAGTATATGGATGCCTATATGCAGGAAGTGTCGAAAATGGTGCAGGAGAAAGTTCCGGAAGCCAGGGCGATTATCAGCATCACATCACCCGGCTGGAGCGGGGGCACCAACTCCGGCTTTGTCAGGATACGGCTCGAAAATCCTGATAACCGCAAGCGCAGCCAGCAGGAGATCGCTGCCGTTTTGTCGGCGGAAGCCCGCAAATATTCAGCTGCACGCGCCTATGTCGCGCAGGACCAGTCCATCGGCGGCGGGGGCGGAGGCTTGCCGGTGCAGTACGTGATCCAGGCGCCAAACCTGGATAAACTCAAAAAGATTTTGCCGGAATTTATGGCCGAAGTCCAGAGAAGTGATAAATTCGACTATGCCGACCTGAACCTGCGGTTCAACAAACCGGAGGTCAGGGTGAACATCAACCGTGAAAAAGCAAGGATTGCCGGCGTGTCGGTCTTCGATATCGCCCAAACCCTGCAACTCGGGCTGAGTGGACAGCGGTTCGGTTATTTTATCATGGATGGCAGGCAGTATCAGGTGATCGGGCTGATGGAGCGGCCTTATCGCAGCCAGCCCCTCGACCTGCGCGCTTTAACGGTACGCAACAGCCAGGGGCAGATGCTGCAGCTCGATAACTTTGTCACGCTTACCGAAGATATCAATCCCCCGCAGTTGTTCCGCTACAACCGTTTTGTATCGGCAACGGTCTCTGCCAATCCTGCCAAAGGCCTGACCATTGGTGATGGAATTGTTGAGATGGACAGGATAGCCGCAAAGGTGCTGGATGATACCTATTCCACCTCCCTGTCAGGCGCTTCAAAAGACTTTGCCGAAAGTTCTTCCAGTCTGGTGTTTGCATTTGTACTTGCACTGGTACTTATTTATCTTGTGTTGTCGGCACAGTTCGAGAGTTTCCGCGATCCGTTCATCATTATGTTTACCGTACCGCTTGCGTTGGCCGGCGCGGTGCTCACCCTCTGGTATTTTGGCCTCACACTGAATATTTTCAGCCAGATCGGGGTGATTATGCTGATCGGACTGGTAACCAAGAACGGCATTCTCATTGTGGAATTCGCCAATCAGCGCAAAGCTGGCGGTTTACCGAGGATGCAGGCCATCAGTGAAGCCGCGGTAAGTCGTTTCCGGCCCATTCTGATGACCAGCCTGTCGACCATCCTGGGCGCAGTGCCAATCGCGCTGGCTTTGGGTGCTGGTTCTGCCAGCCGGGTCTCAATGGGTACTGCCATAATCGGGGGACTTGCCTTTTCAACACTGCTTACCCTTTATGTTGTGCCGGCCATGTACGTTTATATATCCGGACTGACAAGAACCGTTTCAAATGTGGCCGACCTGCAGGAAACTACCGGAAATCCAACAGAGAAAGATGAAAGTGATGCAATTTGAGTTCAGATTATTAAATATACTTCTGGCCGGCATTCTGCTTACTTCCGCCGGCCCTGCAGCCTTTTCACAGGTATTGCTTCCTGCCGATGCGGTGAACCTGGCACTGGAAAACAACTATGCCATCAGGATTGCACGGCTCGATCAGGAGATGCTGAGGAATAACCTCACCCCGGGCAATGCAGGGTTTTTACCCACTGCTGATCTGAGTGCCGGGCAGAACAACAGTATCATAAATGCCAGGCAGGAATACCTTACCGGGCAGGTGAATGAGCGCGACAATGCAAAATCGAATTCCCTGAGCGCGGGTGCATCCCTGAACTGGACCTTGTTTGACGGGATGAGAATGTTCAACGCTTATGCCATGCTTCGGCAGCAGTTGAATGCCGGGGAGTTGCGCACGCGTTTGCAGATCGAAAATACCATTGCTTCCATATTGGGCTCCTATTACAATATAGTTCAGCTCCGGCAAAGGATGGCGGTATTTGTAAAGGCGGTAACCCTGGGAGAAGAGCGGGTGGAGATTGCGCGTGAAATGCTGTTGCTGGGTTCGGGGTCGAGGCTTGACCTTTTGCAGGCCGAAGTCGACCTCAATACAGACCGTTCGCAACTGATTGAATTCCAGGAGATGATTACCGGCGCTTCCATCAATCTGAATCAACTGATGGCCCGTGACGCGGCCCTGACTTTCGGTGTAGAAGACACCATCACCATTATGCCGGTACTGGATTACAATGCGCTGGAAAGCGCGATGCTTCGCTCAAATCCGCAGTTGTTGCTCAGTCAGCTCGATATAGACATGGCCAACCGTACGCTGCAGGATATCAGGGGCAGGCGTGCGCCCGTTATCGGGATGAACCTTGGATACAGTTACAATAATCAAAACAGCGAGTCCGGTTTTATGAAGACCAGCCGCACTTCCGGGATCAACTATGGAATTACGGCAAATATGAGCCTGTTTGATGGCTTCAACCTCAAGCGCCAGGCGCAGAACGCCCGGATCGGCATGGAAAGCGCGGCCCTTCAGCAACAGGCTTATACCGAGCAGCTTAAGGCTGAACTGCTCTCTTCGTATAAGACATATAGCAGTAAATTGCAGATGGTGGCGCTGGAGCGTCAGAACCTGCTGACAGCGAACATAAATTTTGAAATTGCCGGGGAGCGCTTCCGTTTGGGCGAGTTGTCAGGCATCGAATACCGTGAAGCTCAGAAAAATCTGCTGGCAGCCAATGAAAGGCTGATCAATGCAGTTTTTGATGTGCGGTTACTTGAAATATCGCTGATGCAGCTGAGCGGTACCATTTTGCCGGAATAATGCCTTGTTCTTCAGGGGAGTAGAAGAGATAAAGCTAAAAATTGCCGGATTCAGAAAAAAAAATCTCATTTGGTTGCACAGAATGAAATAATGTTCTATTTTTGCAGCCCCAATCAAAAGCTATAAACTTTATTGACATGTACTTAACTTCAGAAGTAAAAAAGAATATTTTCAGTGAGCATGGTAAAACTGCTGCCGACACAGGTTCAGCCGAAGGTCAGATTGCCCTTTTTACCCATCGCATTCAGCACCTTACCGGTCATCTCAAGATCAACAGAAACGACAAAGTGACCGAACGTTCTCTGGTCAGGCTCGTAGGTAAACGCAGAAGGTTGCTCGATTACCTGAAGGAGAAAGACATTGAACGTTACAGGGAAATCATTAAGAAGCTCAATATCAGGAAGTAACATCCTGTATCAAACTTTTTTCATCGAAGAGGCAATCCTGTATTGCCTCTTTTTGTATCATGCCGGATGGAAATAATTCTTTCGCTTCCTCACACCAATAGATATTAACATTAATTTTGTGCCCGGTTTTCCCTCCTTGGGACTGATCGTGTAACAATCATTTTCACAATAAATTATATGCAAGGAATAGTAAAAACTTTCGACATCGGGGATGGAAGGTCCATCTCCATTGAGACCGGTCGGTTGGCCAAGCAAGCTGATGGTGCCGTTGTAGTAAAAATGGGCGACACCATGTTACTGGCTACTGTGGTTGCCAGAAAAGAGGCCGGCGAAAATGTCGACTTTATGCCCCTCACGGTGGAATACCGCGAGAAATATGCCGCTGCCGGACGTTTTCCCGGTGGCTTTTTTAAACGTGAGGCCCGTCCTTCAGACTATGAAGTTCTGATAGCCCGCCTTGTTGACAGGGCGCTGCGTCCGCTCTTCCCGGATGATTTTCATGCCGAAACCCAGGTGATCATTACCCTGATCTCCGCCGATGAGAACATATTGCCCGACGCACTCGCAGGACTTGCGGCATCCGCTGCCCTTGCCGTGTCGGATATCCCCTTCAACGGACCGATTTCTGAGGTCAGGGTCGCCCGCATCGACGGCAAATTTGTCGTGAACCCCCATACCAAAGATATTCCGCTGGCCGATCTCGATATCATGGTTGCCGCTTCTATGGACAATATCATGATGGTTGAAGGCGAAATGAAGGAAGTTTCGGAAGCCGATATGATCGAAGCAATTAAGTTTGCGCATGAACACATTAAAATCCAGTGCAATGCCCAGCTCGAACTGGCTGCAATGGTTGAAAAGGCCAATCCCAAACGTACCTATTGCCACGAAACCAATGATGCGGAACTGAAAGAGAAACTGCATGCATTTGCCTATCAGCGTATTATTGACATCGCCAGCAATCCCACCGCCAAGCACGAGCGCTCCGACGCTTTCGCCGCCATCAGGGAAGAATTTATTGCCATCCTCGACCCGGAAGAAGCCAAAGAGAAGGAATTCATGATCACCCGTTATTATCATGATGTGGAGAAAGAGGCCGTCAGAAACGTTATTCTTGACAAACGTCAGCGGCTCGACGGGCGCAAACTGGATCAGATCCGCCCCATCTGGTGCGAGGTTGACTATTTGCCTGCCGTACACGGATCAGCCATCTTTACCCGCGGCGAAACCCAGTCGCTTACCACGGTTACCCTGGGTACCAAGCTTGATGAACAGGTTATCGACGGCGCTGTGATTGAAGAAAAGATCAATTTTATCCTGCATTATAATTTCCCTCCATTCTCAACCGGAGAGGTAAAGCGCATCATGGGAACCAGCCGCCGCGAAATCGGTCACGGCAACCTGGCGCTCAGGGCACTGAAGCCCATGATCCCCAACGGGGAAGAAAATCCTTATACCATCCGCGTGGTCAGCGATATCCTTGAGTCGAACGGATCTTCGTCAATGGCAACGGTTTGTGCCGGTACCATGGCCCTGATGGATGCAGGGGTTAAGATCAGGAAACCGGTCTCCGGCATTGCCATGGGACTGATTTCAGATACCAAAACCAGCCGCTTTGCCGTGCTGAGCGATATCCTTGGCGATGAAGACCACCTCGGAGATATGGACTTCAAGGTTACCGGTACTGTTGACGGCATCACCGCCTGTCAGATGGACATCAAGGTTGACGGGATGCCCTACGAGGTGCTTGCACAGGCGCTTGAGCAGGCGAAAGCCGGCAGGCTGCACATTCTCGGTGAAATGATGAAGGCCATCAGCACTCCCCGTGAGGATTATAAGCCTCATGTGCCGCGTATCGTAAAGATGACCATTCCTAAAGAATTTATCGGCGCAGTAATTGGCCCCGGCGGTAAAGTGATCCAGGAAATGCAGCGCGAAACAGGATCAACCATCGTGATTGAGGAAGTCGGCGATTTCGGAATTATCGACATTGTGTCCAACAACAAGGAGTCGATCGAAGCGGTAAAAGATAAAATCAAACGCATCGTTGCCATCCCTGAAATCGGAACTGTCTACCACGGTGTTGTCAAGAACATCACCACTTTCGGCGCCTTTGTGGAGGTATTGCCTGGTAAGGACGGACTGCTGCACATCTCTGAGATTGAGCACAGGCGTCTTGATAAGGTAGAAAGCGCGCTGAAGGTAGGCGACGAAATCGACGTCAAGCTGATTGATATTGACAGTAAAACCGGAAAACTGAAGCTTTCGCGTAAAGTTTTGCTGCCTAAACCGGAGCCGGATCAGAAATAATGTAACATTCGGCCGTTTTTTACGTAAAAAGGATTCGCTGTTAATTTAAAGGGAGAATATGAGGCAACTAAAGATTACCAAACAGGTAACCAACCGCGAAACAGCTTCGCTGGACAAGTATCTTCAGGAGATAGGAAAAGTTGAGCTGATCACTGCCGATGAAGAAGTAGCGCTGGCCCAGCGCATTAAGCAGGGCGACCGTGCCGCACTCGAAAAACTGACCAAAGCAAATCTGAGGTTTGTTGTTTCAGTTTCAAAGCAATACCAGAATCAGGGCTTAAGCCTGCCCGACCTGATCAACGAGGGGAACCTCGGCCTGATCAAGGCTGCGCAGCGTTTTGACGAAACCCGCGGATTCAAGTTTATCTCTTATGCCGTGTGGTGGATCAGGCAGTCCATTTTGCAGGCGCTTGCCGAGCAGTCGCGTATTGTGAGGCTTCCGCTGAATAAGATCGGATCCATCAACAAGATCAACAAGGCCTATGCCAGGCTGGAGCAGGAATATGAGCGCGAGCCCAATTACGATGAAATCGCCGGACTGCTCGAGATCAGCGAGAATGAGGTTAAAGAGTCGATGCGCAACTCGGGCCGTCATGTTTCAATGGATGCACCATTGGTGCAGGACGAGGACAACAACATGTACGACGTGCTGCGCAGCGAGGATGGTCCTACGCCTGAAACCGAACTGCTCTACGAATCACTCCGCAAGGAGATAGAGCGGGCCGTTTCAACCCTAACCCCGCGCGAGGCCGATGTTATCCGGCTTTATTTCGGATTGGGCGGCGAGCATCCGCTTACCCTCGAAGAGATCGGCGAGCGCTTCGACCTTACCCGCGAGCGCGTAAGGCAGATTAAGGAGAAGGCGATCCGGAGGCTGAAACATACCTCCAGGAGCAAAATCCTGAAAACTTATCTTGGATAGAAAAACTGAGCGGACTAACCTCCGCTCTTTTTTTATGAATGAAATCAATTATCCCGGGCTTAAGCTGGATATAGTAAACCCCGGAACCTACAAGGAATTTTATCCCGGCATTATCTTTTCCAGGAAGTCTTTCAATTACCCGGGGCTTTAGCCCGGGGTAACTGCTAACCCTGAACTTACAGGGGCTTTAGCCCAAAACCGGCGGAAGTTCAGCCGAAGCCGGTCGAATCTTAATACCCGGCAATCGTGGATATCCCCTGATCTGGCTTTTCTCATCTTTTCGGCTAAAGCCGCTTGGGGNNGGGTGGGGCGCTGTTTTTACCCCTGGCTGAAGCCCGGGGTAATGGATAACCCTGAACTTACAGGGACTTTAGCCCAAAACCGGCGGAAGTTCAGCCGAAGCCGGTCGAATCTTAATACCCGGCAATCGTGGGTTTGCCCTGATCTGGCTTTTCTCATGTTTTCGGCTAAAGCCGCTTGGGGNNGGGTGGGGCGCTGTTTTTACCCCAGGCTTTAGCCCGGGGTAATGGATAACCCTGAACTTACGGGGGCTTTAGCCCAAAAAACCGGCGAAAGTCCAGTCGAAGCCGGGTTAATATTATTCCCCTGTCGTCGCAGGTATTTGTCCATTTATCTTTTTTAGGATTAATTTTTAGCGTTATTCTTCATCGACTTATGATGATGCTTTTAACCAGGTTTGAATGCCTCGTTATAGATTTTCTCTATTTTATGGATTTCTTCATCTGAAAGACTGTTAAACTCTTTTTCTTTTGCTCGTTTTGACAACACTCCATGATTTTGTTCCAGAAAATTTACCAGCAAGGCAATCATTTTGTCCGGCATTTCAAACTCATCTTCAATTATGGTTTTAAACTTATCGTAACTCACCAAATAATTTAATTCATCAGGAATAATACGTTGAATGGTTTCATTGACACAATCGTATAAAAACTCAGCCTGAACAGTAGCATCAAAGTAGCGGTAGTAATCAACAGTATCATTCAGGACTTCTACATTATGGTCTTTTGTTTCCCTCCAATCTATTAATTCGAGCAAAGGAAGAGAAAAGTGCTCCAGTACTTTCCGGTATTCATCAATTTTATTAATAATGGCAGATGATACCGGAAATATAATTCCCTGTTGGGAGAATTGTTTTTTAGCAAGCGTATGATGAATAAGGTAACGGTGGATACGACCATTGCCATCTTCAAATGGGTGTATAAATACAAAGCCAAAAGCCAATACGGCGGCACAAAGTACAGCGTCCATACCGGATTTTGACAGCAGCTTTTCCGTGTTAAGCAAGCCATTCATTAAAATTTCCAGATCCTGATGTCTTGCTGAGATATGATCAGGCAATGGTTCAAGCGTAACGCGGTCGTGCTCACCCACGAAACCGCCTTTAGTCCGATAGCCGGTTTCAATAAACCGGGGATTTTCAATAACAATTTGTTGCAGGCGCATCAGCTCTTCCTTATTCAAATCTCTGATACCTGCTTGCCCGATGGCTTTTCCCCAATTTGCAGCACATTTACTTTTTGGGCTTTCACCCTCAATGTTAAAAGACGCTTTGGAATCTTTCAACAATAAAAATGCCGATGCACGCTGCAGTAAATCTTTTCTTATGCCTGCAAGGTAGCGGTCCTTTTGCGCTGCCAGATTTTGATCTATGTAATTCTTAAGCCCGGGAGTTTTGAGTATAAGCGGGCAAAAATCAACTGTCCCCGGGAGATTATTAATTATGCGATGCCGTGAAGATTTATAACCACCTGATATCCCGAATTGTAGTTTCTCATCGACCAGCGGCACATAATTTTTGATAGCAAGATCCTTTACCGGTAATTCCTGCTTCATCAACCATTCGTATAAAAACCATATTTTTCTTGAGTATTGGCCGGTTGGTTCTTCACTTATCAATGACAGCACGTCCTGCAAAGATAATTTCCCAAACAGCTTTTTAAAAAAGAGCAGATTAATTCCTTCATATTTGAGCGCAAAAGCAAGTTGCTTGTATAGCGTTTCTTCAGGTTGGTGCCTTGGGGTTAAAACTTTCCATTGTTCATTCTCGTATTGCCGGTTTTTCTTACTAATCAATGCAACACGTTGAGGAATGTACATGTTAAGATCTAATACTTCTATTAGTGCGGCATATCCGACAATTATTCCTGGTTCAGGAAGTTGCCTGCCGTGAAAAACAGGTAATTCATGCGAAAAACGGGTGAATTTGTCCATGGAATATGAAAATCAGGTATGCAAATATAGATGAATTTCAGGTATAGTTTATGAAATTCAGGTAAAAAAATGAAGTTTTCATGAAAAGAAGGTATGGCATGTGCTGCAACAGGGGAGAGGTAAATCAAGGAAAAAGCCATCCGCCGGCTCAAACATACCTCGCGGAGCAAAATCCTGAAAACTTATCCTGGAAAATAAAACTGAGCGGACTAACCTCCGCTCTTTTTTTTGAATGCTATCAATTACCACCGGCTTCAGCCGGATAAAGTAAAGCCTGAAACTTAGAGGGACTTTTATTCTGGCTTTTACTCCTTGTCTAAGAATGCTATCAATTACCCCGGGCTTCAGCCCGGGATAAAGGCCAACCCTTAACTTACAGGGGCTTTAGCCCAAAAACCGGCGAAAGTCCAGTCGAAGCCGTCCGGATTTTAATACCCGGCAATCGTGGGTTTCATTACAAGTTTATAATAGTTTATAATGCTAATACATGCTTGTTCGTAAAATGGTAAGTATCCAAATATCCGGTGCAGGTAATGAACTGCCTCGAGCAAACAGGTGTTATGGAAGAACCAGCCAGCCTGAGCCTGACTGTTTGCGCAGGAAGACAAGATCACTGAAGGTAATCCCGGAATTTAACCGGACTACATTGATAATTATTCTTGCATGCAAAGAAAATTTTTACTTGTATCAGGATAAGATATACTATTTTGATATACCTTTGTGGTATTAACTACTGATCATGAAAACAATTTCACTAAAGATAGACGACTCAATCTTCGGAGAAACTGAAGAAATTCTTTCCCGAATCAAGAAATCCAGGAATCGTTATATTAACGACGCGCTTGATTACTATAATCGCCATCAGCGCAGAATTATTCTGGAGAAAAGACTTAAAAATGAATCTGAACTGGTAAGGGAGGAATCAATATCAGTTCTTCATGAATTTGAAGGGATTGATTATGCAGATTAAGCAATTCGAAGTTTGGATCGCAGATCTTAATCCTCAAATAGGAACTGAACAAGGCAAAATCCGCCCTGTTTTGATTATTCAGACAAATTTGCTCAGCAAGATTCCTCATCCTTCTACAGTAGTGTGTCCGATTACGACAAAGGTTGAAAACGGGGCTGATATCTTAAGGGTCCATTTAAAAAAGGGTATGGCCAATCTATCAGAGAATTGTGATATTATGATTGATCAGATTCGGGCAATTGATAATAAAAGACTAATTAAAAAAACAGGAGATATCCCGGCAGATCTAAAAGTTATTATAAAAGAAAATATTAGGATAACGTTAGACCTGGACTAGCACGACGGCACAAAAAGGGTTAACCATGATCGTTTTCACCCTGGCCTGGTGTGACGACAAGATTTCATGTTATATTTCTGTCCAGGCGGCGAGCATCCGCTCACCCTTAATAAAGCAGACAAATTTTCAGGCTCAACCCGTGAAAGGGTGCGGCATAATATGGAAATGACTTATGACGGTCGGGACACACCTCCTGGAGCAAAATCCTGGAAACTTATCCCGGATAAAAAAACTGAGCGGACTATGCTCCGCTTTTTCTTTTGACAGCGATGCACGCGTCGGAACCTGTCCGCCTCATTGATATCAAATGCGCACTATCGGGAAATTGTGTAAATTTGCGTTTCATTACTCCAAAAGAAAGCCGGAATGTCGCACCTGATCGCCCCCTCTTTACTTTCTGCCGATTTTACCCGATTGGGTGATGATATAGCAATGGTCAACCGCAGCGAAGCCGACTGGTTTCATGTGGATGTGATGGACGGCGTTTTTGTTCCGAATATCTCATTCGGAATGCCGGTAATAAAAGCCATAAGCAAGATCGCCGCAAAGCCGCTCGATGTGCACCTGATGATTGTTCAGCCCGAGCGTTATTTTGAAACGTTCCGTGATTTAGGGACTTACTGCCTGAGCATACATTACGAAGCAGTCACGCATCTTCACCGCGCCGTGCATCAGATCAGGGAGCTGGGCATGAAAGCCGGGGTGGTGCTGAATCCGCATACACCGGTGCATGTCCTTGAAGATATTATAACCGATGTTGACCTTGTTTTGGTAATGTCGGTGAATCCCGGGTTCGGGGGACAGAAATTTATTGAGAATACTTATGGGAAAATTGCCCGGCTGAAAGATCTCATCAGCATGACAGGCTCCGCCGCACTGATTGAAGTAGACGGAGGCGTTGACCTCCGGAATGCCGGAAAGCTGATTGCCGCGGGGGCAGACGTACTGGTGGCCGGCAATACGGTTTTTTCCTCAGCAGATCCTGCCGGCACGATCAGCCTGTTGAAAAATACAGTGCCGGCCTGAGTTAATCAATAAACCGGATAATCTCACCCAATGTCTTTTTGGACTTCCTTGCCGGAGCTCCGAAGGTTTTGCCCACAGCAACGAATGTGGTCAACTTATAAGGATCTTCAACCTGCAACAGCGATTCCAGCGCGGGCCTGGCAATCATAGGCGCACTCATCCAGCATGCGCCAAGCCCCAGATCAACGGCCGAGAGCAGGATATTCTGAATGGCGGCGCCGGCGGTCTGCATATCAGGCCGGTTGCGCATATTGTCAATTTCTTCATGTGTGAGATCCGCCCCTTTCTCAAGCACCGAGATATATGGTTTCATCAGTAATGCGATCACGGCCGGGGCATCCTCGAAAAAGGTGGAATACCATTCAATCCTGGAAAGAAAGGCATGGTTGAGGTCTTCCTTGTCCTTTACCGGAAGTTCTCCGAGTGCACGCGAAACAGCCGCCGCCATTTCTTTCAGCAAGTCACGTTTGGTGATTACCACAAATTTCCAGGGCTGTGAATTGTTGATGCTGGGTGCCAGGCCTGCACGCCGCACCAGTTCTTCGAGGTCTTTTCGGCTGACAGGTTCCGCAGTAAAGCTGCGCACACTTACCCGGTTTTCAATTGCATGTATGAGTTCCATTGATTTTGGTTTATAATTCCTGCGTAATTAATGTAAAAGTGTCCGTCTGTTTTATTTGGAGTTATAAAAATAATATATTTGTGAAGATAAATTCCGCATTCAAATTTATAAATACCATGAGCGAATCGTTAAACCGGCTGAAGCCGGCCAGATTGTGGCATTATTTCGAAGAGATATGCAAAGTGCCGCGTCCTTCCAAAAAGGAAGAAAAAATTGCCGCCTATATTGTTGCATTCGGGCAAAAGGCTGGCCTTGAAACCATTGTGGATGAAACCGGAAATATCCTGATCAGGAAACCTGCTTCTCCGGGCATGGAAAGCCGGAAATCTGTCGTGCTGCAGAGCCACATTGATATGGTTTGTGAGAAGAACAGCGACACCCTGCATGATTTTGAGTCCGATCCGATTCAGCCATATATAGATGGTGATTGGGTTAAAGCCCGAGGTACCACCCTTGGCGCCGACGACGGGATCGGCATTGCCGCACAACTGGCCTTGCTGGAGGCGGACGATATCGCCCACGGACCGGTGGAGTGCCTGTTTACGGTGGATGAAGAAACCGGTTTGACCGGCGCTTTCGGGCTGAAGCCCGATTTGCTCAACAGCAGGATTCTGCTCAACCTTGATTCAGAGGATGAAGGGGAAATATTTATCGGCTGTGCCGGCGGTAAAGATACCGTTATCACCATGAATTATTCCAAAGTCCCGGTAGGTGCCAATCAGGCTGGTTATGTTGTGAAAGTCAGCGGATTGAAAGGGGGGCATTCAGGTGATGATATCAATAAAGGGCTTGGCAATGCAAACAAGATACTCAACCGCCTGCTTTGGGAAGCCAATCGTCGTTTCGAAATGCGCCTCTCGAAATTTGACGGTGGTAACCTCAGAAATGCAATTGCCCGCGAAGCAACTGCCATTGTTACGCTGCCGAAGCGTTTCACCCGGGATTTTGAAGAATTTGCAACTAAATTCAGTTCCACGGTCAGGAATGAACTGAAAATTACCGAGCCGGGCCTGAACCTGCAGTTTAAGGCCTGCGACCTGCCCGATTATCTTTTTGACATTTCTACCCAGGAGCGTTTGCTGAATGCCCTGTATGCATGTCCCCACGGCGTTATTGCCATGTCGGCCGACATCCCGAATTTCGTGGAAACCTCAACCAATCTGGCCTCAGTCAAAACCCTTGAAAATAAAATTGAGATTACCACCAGTCAGCGCAGCTCGGTGGAATCAGCCAAGGACAATGTGGCCAATATGGTGGTTGCGGTATTTAACCTGGCCGGTGGCAAGTCGGTACATTCCGATGGCTATCCGGGCTGGACGCCCAATCCGAAATCGGAGATGCTGGAGATCTCCCGCGATGCTTACCACAGGCTTTTTAATGCCGAACCCAAAGTGCTGGCCATCCATGCAGGGCTTGAATGCGGCCTGGTAGGGGAGAAGTACCCGGGTATGGATATGATTTCCTATGGTCCGACCATCAAAGGTGCCCATTCACCCGATGAAAGGCTGCTGATCCCCACCGTGCAGAAGTTCTGGGATCTGACCCTGGAAATACTGAAAAATATTCCCGAAACGGAAGTGAGTTAAATGAATCAGTAACGCGGCCTCCGTAACGGGGGCCGTTTTTGTGTATCCGGGGCTGAATGTAGTTCTTCCGGGTATAAAATTAAATGTGTATGACGAAGTTTCTCAGCGTTAAATTAATCATTCCGATAATATTCCTGAGCGCCGGATTAAAGGCGCAGCATCACGATGACCGGGTCTATTTCTGGCCTGAAGATTCCCTCGTAAAAGAAAAGCTGGCCTGGTGGCAGGATCTGAAATTCGGTCTGCTGATGCACTGGGGGCCATACAGTCAATGGGGCGTAGTGGAAAGCTGGAGCATATGCCCTGAGGACGAAGAGTGGTGCGCCCGTAAAGGGCCTTTCGCGCACGACTACTTTGAATACCGCAGGGCATATGAGTCGTTGCCTTCAACATTCAATCCGGTGCGCTTCAATCCGCAAAGGTGGGCGGAGGCTGCCGCAAAAGCGGGGATGAAGTATATGGTGTTCACCACCAAGCACCACGATGGTTTCTGTATGTTTGATACGAAACTTACGGATTACCGCATCACCGGTCTTGATTGTCCGTTTTCAACCAACCCTGCGGCCAATGTCACCGGCAGGATTTTCGACGCATTCAGAAACAAGGGAATGGGTATCGGGGCTTATTTCTCAAAACCCGACTGGCATTGTCCTGATTACTGGGATCCCTATTTTCCGCCGGTTGACCGGAATGTAAACTACAGCAGGGAAAAGTATCCGGAGAAATGGGAGCGGTACAAGGATTTTACCCGTGGACAGATCAGGGAGCTATTGACGGATTATGGCAAGGTTGATATCCTCTGGCTGGATGGCGGATGGGTGAAGAAGTGCGCCGATACCGTTTTTCCTGATGGAAAGCGGCTGGTTAACCAGGATATTGACATGCCGGGCATTGCGGCCATGGCCAGGGAGCTGCAGCCGGGGATACTGGTGGTGGACAGGGCTGTTGAAGGCCCGGATCAGAATTACCTTACACCCGAACAGCGCGTTCCGGAGCAATTGCTTGATTTCCCATGGGAAACCTGCATGACCATGGGCAACTCCTGGAGCTATGTTCCGGGCGATCATTACAAATCATCCTCCGAGTTGATCAGGTTATTATGCCGCATTGTGGCGCGCGGCGGTAATTTTCTGCTGAACATCGGCCCCGGTCCCGATGGGGAATGGGCTCCGGAAGCATACCAGAGGCTGGAGGAGATCGGGAGATGGATGGAATTGAACGGAGAAGGGATATACGCCTGCAAACCTGTGGCACCTTATGAAAAGGGAGGATTTGTTTATACGCAAAAGAATGGTTTTATTTATGCCATTTACCTGACCGATCATGATGTATTCCCGGAAATGCTGAAAGTGGAGCTGCCTGATGGTTTTCCGGGCAAACCCTTGTTATTGGGCAGCAACATGAAGGTAAAAGCAGGTGTTTCAAAAGGAGGAGAAGTGCTGATACAACTGACTCCTGAGTTGAAAAGCATAATGAAATCAAGCCCGGCGCTGGTATTCAGGTTTGCCGGGAAGCGTTGAGATTGCCCTGCCTCCGCGATTTATTATCTGCCAAGTATAACTCCCATGCGCAGCACCGGGTTGGAATAGGGGGAGAGGGCGTCGTCATTCAGGTTCCACAGCGCCATAATGTAAAAATAGGAACCCTGGCTTATGCGTTGCCGGTAACCACCGCCCACAAAAAAGCTGTTGATGACGGCGGTCTGTGGCTCTTTCATCAATCCGGCCCCTGAATTATAATAGCCTGTGTAATTGTAGCGCAACGATTCGTATTCGGTATGGGCAAAAACATTATCCAGGATATGATACCGGGCAAATACCGATCCGCCGAGGATGTTGCTCTTCAGGTCATAGCGGGTGCCGGTGTAGTAATCAATATAGTAATCTTTATACTTATAGTATTTATAGGTAAGCCCAACCCCTGTTTCAAATTTTTCTGTAAACCTGTATCCGATCACCGGTGAGATATCTATCAGGGTGAGCGTACCGAACTGCAGTCCCAGCCCACCGCCGAAGAAGAGATTATCGGAGAATTTCTCTTCGTTTTTTGAGAATTCCTGGGCATCTGCCGCAGAAAACAGGGAGGATATTATAAGTATCGGAGCGAAAAGTATGAGCTGTAGTGTCTTCATAGGGAGAAATTTTAACTGCTAAATTACAAAATCGTGTTAAAACGGTGGTAAAAGGCTATTTTTTTTATATTTATGTAAATCAGACGATTAAATGATTTGGGTTGTTTTGGGGCATTAGCGGTGTTTCTGCCGGGCAAAAAAAAGTTCATTTTTTTTCGATGTTGAACAGGTTTATAATGAATGTATTAGAAAAAATGACAAAAAAAAGTTTGATTAACCTCTTGCAGTGAATAAAAAAGGCAGTACTTTTGCCATCCCAATTGAGGCAAAAATCGGTGTAAGCATTGATAAGTCGGAGGTTGGAAAGTTTTTTGAAAAAAAATTCTAAAAAGAGTTGCAGGATTAAAAATAGTTTGTAATTTTGCAGCCCCAAACGATAATAAATTTTGTTGTTTGGCAGAAATAGAGTTCTTTGAACTAATGGAGCAATACGAAAAATAAGCAGCAAAGTGGTTCACTATGTGAATAGATGAACCAAGAGTAGATCTTGAGAACATTTA
>DJGZ01000085.1 GCA_002433025.1 Bacteroidales bacterium UBA5833 | reverse complement strand
TCAGTGTTTTGGTGGCTTCTTTTTAATGCCAGAGTCGCCATAATATGTCCAGCACATCAAATAACGAATTACCCTTTATATCTCAGAAAGCCTATTCGGAAAATACTGAAAATCTTTGCAAAATTCCATGAGATTTGCTATATTTGAAGAACCATCATAAACTCATTTTTCTGACTGCTCTGCATTAACCTGCCTATTTACCCCGGAGCAATATCAAAAGAGGTTATGAATCTAACTATGATCACTTTTAAAAGAATCTGAACTTATTAACCTCTATACTCATCCTTCGCTCACTATTTAAATCTGTAATGTTTTATTCTGTTGGTTAAGGCTGATCTTTAACATTCCGGCATCATGAGCACCAAATCCAATAACAGGATAATCAGGGTCCTTCTATGGATCTCCCTTATTATGAATGCCCTCATGCTAGTGGCGCTGGCAAATCATTTGGAAAAGAAAGGCGGAATTAGCTATCTCATGAAAAAATTCAATCACCAATCATGCAGCGCCCACTCATATGAAGGTTATTACTACAAAATGAAGACCGGTACATTCAGGGAAATGCCTGCCGATTCAAATGCAATTATCATTTTGGGCAACAGCATTGCCGATTACTGCGATTGGGCAGAAATGCTTTCAAATCCGTTGATTAAAAACCGGGGAATAGGTGGAGATGATATTATTGGAATTTACAACCGGGTGGATCAGATTACAGATGCCAGACCCTCAAAAATTGTTTTTTTGCTTGATCCCAAGGACCTTGTTTTTAATAGGACTGTTGATACTGTTTCATTCTATTATGAACAAATAATCAGTTCAATCCGGTATAAGTGTCCTGATGCAGGAATTCTTTGCGTGAGCATGATCGCTGCAAACAATACCCGTACAAGCTATGACTTTATTACCGGAATTAATGAAAGAATCAGGGTTATTGCCCGGGAGAATAATGCTGATTTTATTGATGTATATCACACATTCTGTACACGGACGAACAGGCTTGACAGCCTATATTCATTTGATGGAGAGCATCTAAACGGCAAAGGATATAAGCTGTTATCCGGAGTGATCAGGCAGTTTATTGACGGCCGGGAAATTACACTGCCGGTAAATTGATCACTCATTTCAACAGTACGTTAAATTTAAGAATCACGCAAGGACGCAAAGACGCAACGAATTGATTATAAATGATTTGTTATCCTTAAACAAGTATTTATAATCCGCTATAAGTCAGTTCAATAAAAATTTTTAAGGACTACTGTCATATAATTATCAACTAAAAAGCCCGCCGGAAATCCGGCAGGCTTTTACCATAATCCCAAAAACCAAAATTATGGAACTAAAACTGCATCAATCACGTGAATCACACCATTAGCGCCCTGAACATCGGTAGCGATCACATTTACCGAACCATTAATGTTAACGCCCATATTGCTGACAGTAACATTCAGATTGCTTCCGTCCTTGAGCGTGGGCACACTACCGCTTGAAACCTGGCTTGAGCGTACATTGCCCGGGACTACGTGATAGAGAAGGATGGGGGTGAGTTGCCCGGCGGTAAGTGCATCAATTCCGGAGACGCCGAGAGCAGAAAACAAGGCATTGAAAGCAGCATTGGTGGGCGCGAATACCGTGAAGGGCCCGGTGCCGCTCAGGGCCTCCACAAGTCCCGCTTTGACAACCGCCTGCACCAAAATGCTGAAATTAGGATTATTAATTGCATGATTTACAACGTTTGCCGGTAGAATCACCTTATCAATGGCGTGAATCACACCGTTGGAGGCCATCACATCGGCGATGATCACCTTGCTGCCGTCGACCTTGACATCGCTGCCTTTCTCCACATAGACCTGAACTCCTGCCTGAGCGGGATCCGTTGCATTCAGTGTAGTGACATATCCTGTTGAGATATCTGAAGATTTTACCGAGCCGGCAACAACGTGATTGAGAAGAATCGGCGTAAGGGTTGCTGCATCCAGGTCGGCAATACCGCTGACACCCAACTGGGCAAATAAAGCGTTGAACGCGTCATTGGTGGGAGCAAATACCGTAAAAGGACCATCGCCCTGCAAAGCACTGACAAGGTTGGCCTTGGTGACTGCTTCAACCAGAATAGAGAAGCGTGCATCCGAAACAGCCACCTCAACAATATCTTTCGGCATATCTGCCGGAGGTGCAACAGTGTCATCGTCTTTTGAGCAGGATGCAAATAATGTGGTTGCCGCTATGGCTAAAATTGCAAAACGGAATTTCAAAAAGTTTGTTTTCATGGTATCAGGTTTTGTTTAATGTTTCAATTAATTTGTTAGACATTAAATAAACCCGACTCATCAGGAAATGTTTAATGTTCTTAATCAATTATTAAACATTTTGTTTTAATATGATTTCTATTGCGCTGTATTTCATTCCATTAACAAAATTATTATCGCATGAAAAACTATAATTATTAACTAAATCTTAACAAATTACACTTACAGGCTCATTTAATGAGTAAACACCGGATGCAACATTTCTTCTATTACGGTATAAATCCGGGTTGGGTAATCCTGATAAAACATCCCCTAGATATATTATTAGGCTACCTTTGCATAAAATCAAGGATTACTTCCCTGTAAATCGCTGAAAAATGAAACGATTGTCTGCCATTCTCATTCTGATCACCGCTTGTACATTCCTTAACGCACAACCTTTATTTCCTGCTGATGGCGAAGTCTATATCAAATCAACGGTCCCGCGCATCGATGTGCTGATTCATCCCGACACCCTGGCCTGGATTTATGCCAATGTGGAGTCGGATCATGAATTCAGGGCGGTGTTTGTTTTTGATAACGGAAATGTGCACGACACCATCCGCGACATCGGTTTCAGGCTCAGGGGCAACACCTCCAGGTACTCACAAAAGAAATCCTTTAAAGTTTCCTTCAATACATTTATATCCGGCAGGAAATATCACGGGGTTGAAAAACTTAACCTGAACGGCGAGCATAATGACCCTTCGGTGAGCAGGGCGGGCATTTACTGGGATATCCTCCGGCAGTGTTCGCTCGCAGGCCCGCGGTATAACCATGTCCGGGTTTACATCAACGGAAACTACCACGGACTTTATATAAATGTAGAGCACATTGATGAAGAATTTGCAAAAACATGGTTTGGCAACAATGACGGAAACTTATACAAATGCCTCTACCCGGCCGACCTCACTTACCGCGGTTCAAATCCCGACCTGTACAAGTTCGAATCCGGAGGCCGCAGGGTCTATGAGCTTAAAATTAATGAAGAGGCGGATGATTACAGCGATCTGGCCCATTTTATCGATGTACTGAACAATACGCCCCTTCAGCAGCTTCCGTGTGCACTCGAAAAAGTGTTTAATGTGCAGGACTACCTGAAAGTGGCGGCTGTGGATATAATTACAGGAAATTGGGATGGATACATTTACAATAAGAACAACTTCTACCTGTATCATAACATTGAAAGCGGGTTGTTTGAATACATACCTTATGATGTGGACAACACTTTCGGCATCGACTGGTTCGGGATTGAATGGGCGACAAGGAATATATACAGCTGGGCGCACCCTTCCGAATCCCGGCCGCTTTTCACGCGCCTGATGCAGGTGCCGGATTATAAAGCACAATTCACATATTACATGAAACAGGCCATTCAGCAGGTTACTTCCCGGCAGGACTTCCTTGACAATCTGTTCATCATCCGCGACCGGTTGCAGCCCTATGTTGCAAATGATCCCTACTATCCGCTCGACTACGGGTACACCATTGCATCTTTCAATCAATCATTTGAAGCCGGAACCGGGGCGCATGTACCGGTGGGGTTGCTTCCATACCTGCAGACAAGAAACACCTCGGCACTTTCACAGGCAATCAATACCAATTCCGCACCCATGATAAAATATGTAAGGCACAATGCACCCCTCCCCTTTCAGGAAATCACAATCCTTGCTTATGTTGAAGACGATAACCTCAGCAGGGTAATGCTTGAATATCGGGTAAACGGTGGCAGCTGGCAGCAAAAAAACATGACTGAGAACAGATTGAACAGTATATCAACAATAAACGGCTGGACGTTCGTCGCTACACTCAGTGGGCTGGATGCCGGCACACTGCTGGAATTCAAAATAAAGGCGACTGACAACAACCAGGTTACTGCTGCAAAACCCTGCGATGCCATACAGTACACCATTCCGGCACCCAATCCGATCATGCTCTATATCAATGAGTTTATGGCCAGCAACAGCTCAACCATCGCCGATGAATACGGTGAATACGACGACTGGATTGAGATTTATAACGCAGGCAGCCAGGCGGTGTGGCTGGGCGACAAATACCTTAGCGATAACCTGAACAATCCCGTAAAATGGGCATTCCCCGATACCACCATCGCAGCCGGCGGTTACCTGCTTGTCTGGGCCGATGGTCAGCCCTCCCAGGGGAGCATGCATACTCCTTATAAACTTGATAAGGACAAAGAAGAGATCGGTATTTTCGATAACGAATTATCGGGATTTGCACTTATCGATGGCATTACATATACAAACCAGTCAACCAACATTTCCATGGGCAGGGTTACCGATGGTGCGGTTGAATGGAAACTTTTTGACAATCCGACGCCCGGAAGCACCAACAGTATGGTGGGCATCCCTGAAAACCCTGTATACCGCCTGAATATTTTTCCGAATCCATGTAATACCGGCTATATTTACCTGGAAGAATTCATAACAGCTTCCATTTCCGACCTATCCGGCAGGGAGATACTTCCGGCTGTGACAAGTCAGAAAATAGATATAAGCAGCCTGAAACCCGGTATTTATCTGGTAAGGAGTACCAACGGCGGGGTTGCTAAACTTATGGTAAACTAATCAGGGTCGAAACGGGACATCAGAAAGAAACAAATACCTGAGCGGCCGCGAACGGTCATTCAGGCATTTGTTGCATTATGTCCTTCAGGATCAATCGCCGAAACAGATTCCTATGCCTCGGGCGGTTTTCATCAGCGCGGTATCAGGATCCACGAGATTGGGCTTCTGAATTGCTTCTTTCAAAGTAACAGAAGTGATGTAAGGATGACGGTATGAAACCATACGTCCGAACTCACCGGCCAGCACAAGTTCAAAAGCTTTTACTCCATACTGGGTTGCCAGCACCCGGTCGTAGGCAATGGGAACACCACCCCTTTGCAGGTGACCAAGCACGGTAGTACGTATGCTGTGCTCGCAACCGGCCTCTTTCAGTTCTTCTTCGAACCGGAAACCAACACCTCCCAGTTTTGCGTTGGCATATCCAACCTCCTGGCTTTTCTCGGCAACAAGGTCACCCTTGATATTATGCGCGCCTTCAGCAATCACGATATTCACAAAACCACGGCCTTTGTCGAATCGTTTCTCAATGCGTTCCATAACTTTCTCAATATCGTATGGAAACTCAGGCAAGAGGCAAATTTCAGCGCCTCCGGCTACTGCTGCATTCAGTGCAATCCAGCCGGCGTTGCGGCCCATAACCTCAAGAATCTGAACCCTGTTATGACTGGCGGCAGTGGTTACCAGTTTGTCAACAGCTTCGGTTGCAATCTGAATTGCTGTCTGAAATCCAAAGGTTGCATCAGTAGCGGAAAGGTCATTGTCGATGGTCTTGGGCACCCCGATGATATTCAGCCCTTTCTCAAACAAAGCCTGCGAAATCCGTTGTGAACCGTCACCGCCGATATTGATCACCGCGTCAATTCCGAGGTACTGGATCTTACGGATCATTTCATCGGAGCGGTCAACGGCGATATAAGAACCGTCTTTCTGCTTTACGGGCCAGGCAAAAGGGCCTCCTTTGTTGGTAGTTTGTATGATGGTGCCACCCTGGTAGTGTATCCCGGAAACGGCTTTCTCGTCCAGTACAACAATTTCGGTGGGTTCGCGCAGAATGCCATTGAAAGCTTCAATGCTGCCCACAACTTCCCAGTCTTTTTCGCGGGCGGCTCGCTTTACGATGGCGCGGATTACCGCGTTGAGTCCCGGACAGTCGCCGCCACCGGTAAGTACCATTACTCTGTTCATGTAGTTTCTTCTTTAAAATGAATAACTTAGGTCTTTAGGGTCTCACTTCTAAAAAACGCTGCAAAGATACAAAAATAAATATGCATTAAAGTCCCTGATTCACACAACACAAACCATATAAAAAAAGCAGACATCATTGCTCTTTTTCTTAATTTCGCCGCTCATTCCTTTAAAGATGGAAAAGAAAAAGAGAATTGCCCTGGTGGCGCACGATAACCGCAAACAGGACCTTATAGAATGGGTAGAATACAACGCTGTTACGCTTCTTGAACATAAAATTATCTGTACCGGGACTACCGGAAAACTTATTGAGCAACAGCTAAAGTCGGCCCTCAACAGTGAAAAATTCAGCAGTTTTGAAGTAACCAAGCTTAAATCCGGCCCCCTGGGAGGAGATCAGCAACTTGGCGCAATGATCGTAGATGGTGAGATTGACCTGATGATCTTCTTCTGGGACCCTATGCAGCCTCAGCCACACGATGTAGATGTGAAAGCATTATTGCGGATCACTGTGTTGTACAATATCCCAACCGCATGTAACCGGTCAACTGCGGATTTCATCATTTCATCGCACCTTTTCAATGAGGAATACACTCAAAAGGTTAAAGATTACAGTACCTATATCAACCGCGAAGTAAAAATGTAATGACAGGGAATATAGCAGTAATCTTTGATATGGACGGGGTACTGGTTGATAATTTCCGGTATCATCTTATGGCCTGGGAGAAATTCTGCTCACGCCATGGAAAAAGCATTTCTGCTGACGATTTCCTTGAATATGTATTTGGCGGATCGAATGCCGATCACTTAGCCTTTATCTTTAAAAAAGAACTGCCTGCCGGAAAAATTGCCGGATATTCAGCTGAAAAGGAACTTATCTACAGATATCTTTATCACGATAACGTAGTTCTTTTACCGGGATTAAAGGAATTGCTGGCTGACCTCAAAACAGCCGGAATCCCGATGGCCATCGCCACCTCAGCAGAAAGGGCCAATGTTGACTTTATCCTTGCTGAAACCGGAATACAGGAATTCTTTACGGCCATAGCAGACGCTTCTATGGTCAGGCGGGGCAAACCCGATCCGGAGGTTTTTCTGAAAGCGGCTGCTATGCTCAAGACTGACCCGGGTGATTGTGTGGTATTTGAAGATACATTGAAAGGAATTGATGCCGCCCTGCACGCAAAAATGAAAGTCATTGGCGTAGCAACCACCCACCATAGGGCGGAACTCACCGAAGCGCACAAAGTCATCAGTGATTTTACAGAAATTGACATCAGTATAATCCTGAAATTATTCAGTTAACAACCATAAATAAAAATCAATCAGATGAACACATTCCGAAAGGCATTTCTGTTGGTTATCAGCCTATTGGCTTTTATACTGACAAGCGCCCAAAACCGTATCGACTTCACGGAGTATGATCTGGATAACGGCTTGCATGTTATCCTTCACCAGGACAACTCAACACCAATAGTGGCCGTGACCATTTCCTACCATGTTGGCTCTAAAAACGAAGACCCGGAGCGAACCGGCTTTGCCCATTTCTTTGAACACCTTATGTTTGAAGGAAGCGAGAACATTGGCAGGGGTGAATTCGACAAAATTGCCATGAACGCAGGGGCAAGTCTTAATGCCAATACCAGTTTCGACAGGACTTTTTATTATCTGTTGCTACCTTCAAATCAACTCGAGCTTGGCCTCTGGATGGAATCAGAAAGACTGCTTCATCTGCGCATCGACAGCATTGGCGTGGAAACCCAGCGCAGTGTTGTGAAAGAAGAGCGCAAACAGTCATACGACAATCGACCTTACGGAACCCTGATGGAAAAAACATTCAGCGCTGCTTTTAAAGAACATCCTTACCGCTGGATGCCCATTGGTTCGGCCGAATCCATCAATAATGCCACCCTGGAAGAATTTATGGAATTCCATTCCATCTTCTATGTCCCCAACAATGCCACACTCTCCATTGCCGGAGATATTGATGTGGAATCAACAAAAAAGCTAGTTCAGAAATATTTCGGCGATATCCCCCGCGGCACAAAGGAGATTTACCGTCCCGACATCCTTGAGCCTGTAAAAACGGCCGAAGTGCGCGATACCGTTTACGACAACATTCAGCTGCCGGCGGTTGTTCAGGCTTATCACATTCCTGCCAAGGGCACTCCGGACTATTATGCACTCAGCATGCTGACCACACTGCTTAGCGATGGTGAAAGCTCCCGAATGACCAAATCGATTGTTGACAAGCAGCAGAAAGCCATGTTCGTCGGGGCATTTCCCTTTGCCCTGGAAGATCCCGGCCTGTTCCTGGTATTTGGTATTGTAAACTCAGGCGTGGCTCCTGATGACTTCGAAAATGCCATCAATGAAGAGATTGCCAAAGCTCAGCAGGAAGAGCTCAGCGACCGGGAATATGAAAAATTGCGCAACAAGGTTGAAAACGATTTTATCAGCCGCAATTCAACTATGGCAGGAATCGCTGAAAGTCTTTCAGACTATCACATGTATTTCGGTGATGCCAACCTGATCAATACAGAGATTGACCGCTATATGGCCGTGACCAAAGCCGATATCAAAAGAGTTGCCAACCAGTACCTTACAAAGGAAAACAGGGTTGTACTGTATTATTTACCAAAACAAACCCTGTAATCAATAAGGAGGAAAGACAATGAAAAAACTGATCATAATTATAATTGCAACAACGTTTGCAGTACTTCCGCAGTTCCTCAATGCACAGGTAAAGACCGTGAAATCCGGCGGAAAAAAAGAAGTTCTTGACAGAAGTGTGCGTCCGCAACCGGCACCGGCTCCGGTGATTAATATCGGAAAGTACGAAAGTTTTGAGCTGGATAACGGTTTGAAGGTCTTTGTCGTTGAAAACCATAAGATCCCCAGGATTTCATATTCCCTGATCCTGGACTACAATCCCGTGCCCGAAGGCAATATGGCAGGAATGGCCGATTTCGCAGGTCAGATGCTGCGTACAGGCACAACCAACCTGACCAAGGATGAACTGGACGAAGCCATCGACTTTATCGGTGCCGACCTGAGTACTTCTTCAACGGGAGTATATGCTTCAGCCCTCAAAAAGCACAACGGACAATTGCTGACGCTGATGGCTGATATTGTGATGAATCCTTCCTTTAAAGAAGAAGAACTTGCCAAGTTGAAAACCCAGGCTATCTCTGGTCTGAAAGCACAAGAAAACGATCCTGACGCAATCAGTGACAGGATCAGCAAGTTATTGGTTTATGGCGCTGCCCACCCTTACGGCGAATCCATGACTGAAAAATCTGTTGAAAATATCAGCGCGGATCACTGCCGGGCTTTTTATCAGGCGTTTTTCAAGCCGAATATCGGGTATATGGCTATTGTCGGAGACATCACCAAAGCCGAAGCTATGGACCTGATGCAGAAACATTTCGGAAACTGGAAAAAGTCCGAAGTCATTCAGTTTATGCCTGAAACACCGGCTTTGCCCGCATCAAACATTGTCGCCATTGTTGATCGCCCCGGAGCGGTTCAGACAGCGCTCAGAATCGGCTATCCGGTGGATCTGAAACCCGGATCGGAAGACGCAATCAAAGCACGGGTGATGAACACCGTACTCGGAGGCGGTACATTCAGGCTGTTCAATAACCTTCGCGAGGACAAAGCGTATACCTATGGCGCTTATTCACAGCTTAATACGGATAAACTCACCGGCCGTTTCAATGTCAATACGGAAATCAGGAATTCTGTCACCGACAGCGCCATCAATGAAGTGTTTTTTGAAATGCGCCGCATCCGTGAAGAGTTGGTGCCCGAAGATGAACTAAGCCTGGTTAAAAACTACCTGAACGGTAATTTTGCCCTTTCACTCGAGCGGCCCCAGACCATCGCAAATTTTGCCATCAGCACAGCCCGTTACGGGCTTGATGCCGATTATTACGCCAACTATATGAAAAACCTTGCCGCTGTCAATGCAGAAGATGTAAGAGCAGTGGCCGGGAAATATATTAAGCCCGAAAACGCATATATTCTTGCAGTCGGCAAGGCTGCTGACATTGCCCCGAGGCTCGGACAATTTACCGGAGGCAAAGCGATCAGGTATTACGATTTCAATGGCAAGGAATACGATCCGAATACTAGGGTAAAACCAGCCCCTGAAGGAATGACCGCCGAAAACGTGCTGAAATCATACGTCAATGCTATTGGCGGCGAAAAAGCCCTGAATAAAATCAAGGACATGACCATGATGGCCAGCACTACCATGCAGGGCATGACCATCGGATTTGATTTCTACCGTAAATCTCCCAATAAGTATATGATGAAGGTTGGAGCCGGTGAAATGGTTTTCCAGAAGATGGTATTTGACGGGACTGCCGCTAAACTTATTTCTCCTATGGGAGGAGAAAATAAAGTGCTCGAAGGCAATGAACTTGAAGATATGAAAGTGGAAGCCGAAATGAATCAGGAATTGCATTATGCAAAACTTGGCGTCAACTTAACCCTCGAAGGTATCGAAGAAGCAGACGGTGCGGAATGTTATCGCGTAATGCTTACCTATCCTTCCGGCAAACAATCAACCCAGTTCTTCGACGTCAAATCCGGACTAAAAGTTAAAGAGCTGAGTGAACAGGGCACTGCCACATTTGGCGATTACCGCGAAGTGAACGGCGTTAAGTTCCCCTTTGCCATCAGTCAGCAGATGGGACCGCAGACGATCGACCTTAAAGTGCTCAGCATTAAAATCAATTCAAAACTCAAAGACGACCTCTTCAATATAAATTAATTTTTTCACACCCGGATCAGGCCGCGCTAAATCAGCGTGGCCTGATTTTTTTTTGTATTATCATACAGAAATTCCATAAAACAGAGGCCCTTTACCGGCAAGGCAATTGTATGATCTGTATTTGACTGGCCGCAGATTCACGGCACTTCATAAGAATATATTAAGGCCCCATTGGGCATGCCGGCAACCGGATTCATCAATCCTGATTTCAGAAATAATCTGTTGCTTCTTCCCATCCGATTTACCTGCTGTTGCCGAATCGTCTTAATCAGGTTTAATAGTATAAGTATTTCAATGATGAGTCAGCATCATAAATTCCGGCAAATTGCCGGAATGTTTATCTTTGTCTTTGAAAGTCAGTATTCCGAAACTTAAAATCACATCAATGAAAATCAGAAATTCAGTTCTTTTCACTCTATTGGTCTTATTCCTGGTAAGCATTTTTTCATCCTGTAAACAGGCAAAAGATTATGGAGCAGCCGGTCAGGATCCGGGGCAGGTTAAACAACCGGAATGGAGTAAAAACCTGAGTATTTATGAAGTGAACATAAGACAGTTCTCTCCGGAAGGCACCTTTGCCGCCGTTGAATCCCAGTTGCCCCGGCTTAAGGAACTTGGAACAGATATCCTCTGGCTGATGCCCATCCACCCTATCGGAGAGTTAAACCGCAAAGGAACCCTGGGCAGCTATTACTCCATCAAAGACTATTACGGGATAAATCCTGAATTCGGCACGGCCGAAGACTTTAAAAAGCTGGTAAAAAAAGCCCATGAAGCGGGGATGTATGTGATCCTCGACTGGGTTGCCAATCATTCATCATGGGACAATCATCTGGTTCTGGAGAAACCGGATTTTTATAAAAAAGATTCTCTGGGAAATATGGTTTCGCCTTACGACTGGACGGATGTGGTGGCTTTCAATTATGAATTCAATGAAACCAACCAATACATGCTCGAAGCCATGAAATACTGGGTGAAGGAGTTTGACATAGACGGATACCGTTGTGATGTTGCTGAGCTTGTTCCGGCGACTTTCTGGGACAACGCCAGGAAAGAGCTTGACAAAATCAAGCCGGTATTTATGCTGGCCGAGGGGGAAAAACCCTGGTTGCACACCGCTTTCGATATGTCATACGGATGGGAATTTCATAACATCAAAAACAAAATCGCCAAAGGTGAAGCCAATGCAAACGACATTGAAGCCTATCTGAAGAAGAATGACACCCTTTATCCCGAAGGGGCCTATCGAATGTATTTTATTACGAACCATGACGAAAACTCATGGAACGGAACCGAGTTTGAAAGGCTGGGCGAGGGTGTTGAGGCATTCTATGTGCTTACCGCGACTGTTCCCGGGATGCCGCTGATATATACCGGTCAGGAGGCCGGCCTCAACAAACGGCTGGAGTTCTTCGAGAAAGATCCGGTTGAATGGGGCAACTATAGCATGAACGGTTTCTATAAAACCATCCTGGGCCTGAAAAAGACCAATCCTGCGCTGTATAACGGCCCCTGGGGCGGAAACTGGCTCAGGATCAACACCGACGCGGATGAGAAAGTATTCGCGTTTATCCGCGAGAAGGAAAACCACAGCGTTTTTGTACTGTTGAACCTCAGTCCCGAACCTGTCTCTTTCACACTGAGCGGCAAAGCCCATAAAGGAAAATACACCGAACTGTTTTCCGGTGAAGAAACCAGATTCAGGAAAGATGATTCAACCGCGCTTCCTGCATGGGGCTATAAGGTTTACTACAGATAAGCGTTATCCCGGAAAATTACACCCTGAAACAGCTATGAACCTGTTATTGGAAAATCGAAAGGTTTATGAAGAAAACAATAATCACACTGGCGTTATCTACATTGCTTATGAGTCAGGCATTTACACAGGGTTCGCTCAGCAGAAGCCTTGGTAATCTCACCAACTACAGCACGGAAGGTCAAAGGCTGTTGTTGAATACCGATTACGGCAAAGCCGAGCTTACCGTTTATGAACCCGGCATCATCAGGATCAGAATTGTGAAAGACGATTTCAGGAAGGACTTTTCATACGCGGTAGTGGCCGGTCCCGGGAAAGCCGGTTATACACTGGAGGAAGCGCAGGACCGGCTTGTCGTGCGCACAGAGGCGCTGCGGCTCGACATCAGCCGCAATCCCGTTCGCTTCAGTTTCTACAATCCTGACGGGCGCCTGCTTAACGCCGATGACCCTGCTTTCGGAACTGCCTGGATAGGTACTGAAGTTACCACCTACAAGCAATTGCTTGATGGGGAGCGCTTCATCGGCCTGGGCGAAAAAACCGGCAACCTCGACCGCCGGGGCTCGGCTTACGACAACTGGAACACTGACAATCCGAGATACGGCCCCAACGACGACCCGCTTTATGTCACCATCCCGTTTTACATTGGCATGCACAACAGCCACGTTTACGGGATATTTATGGACAACAGCCATCGCAGCCGCTTCAACTTCGGCGCCAGCAACGACCGTTTCAGCTCTTTCAGCGCCGACGACGGCGAAATGGATTATTATTTCATGCACGCTCCTTCGGTTGCAGGCATCCTGGAACAATATACCCACCTCACCGGGCGGATGACCATGCCGCCATTGTGGGCGCTGGGTTACCAGCAATGCCGCTGGAGTTACTTTCCTGATACGGAAGTAATGAATATTGCGCAGAACTTCCGCGACCGCAGGATTCCGCTTGATGTGATCTACCTCGACATTCATCACATGGATGCATACAAGATATTCACCTGGCATCCCGACCGTTTCAGCAATCCGGCAAAGCTCCTATCGGATCTCAAAGCAATGGGCATTCATACCACACTGATTGTGGATCCAGGCATCAAGGTTGAGAAAGGTTATGAAGCTTATGAGGACGGACTTCAGAAGGATATGTTTGCCAAATATCCCGACGGAGCTGTATATACTGCCCAGGTATGGCCCGGATGGTGCCACTTCCCAGATTTCACCAAACCTGCCGCCCGTGCGTGGTGGGGCGAAAAGTTCAGGGGCCTGGTGAACGACGGCGTCACAGGTTTCTGGAACGATATGAATGAAATCGCTTCGTGGGGAAATGGTTACACACCGCATCTGGTTGAGTTCGACTGGGAAGGCAGAAAGGCCTCATACCGTGAAGCCAAAAACGTTTACGGCCTGCTGATGTCGAAAAGCACTTACGAAGGCACCCGCAAGCTGATGAACGACCACCGTCCGTTGATTCTGACCCGTGCCGGTTACTCCGGGTTGCAGCGCTACACCGCCCTGTGGACAGGCGACAACCAGGCAACCGACGAGCATATGATGCTGGGATGCCGGCTGGTAAACAGCATCGGTCTCAGTGGGGTAGCCTTTACCGGCGTTGATGTAGGCGGCTTCAGCAAAGACGCCTCCCCTGCCCTTTTTGCCCGCTGGATCGGTATCGGGGCATTCAGTCCATTCTTCAGGAGCCACACCCATTATGATACCCGCCAGGCGGAACCATGGGCCTACGGAGAGGTGGTCGAAAATATTTCGCGCAATTACATTTCGCTGCGATACAAGCTGTTACCTTACATCTACAGCTGTTTTCGCGAATCATCACTTACCGGCATGCCGGTTGTCCGCAGTCTGGCGATTGATTACACCTTTGATGATAAGATTTATCAGTATGCGTATCAGAATCAATATCTTTTCGGACCTTCGTTCCTGGTGGCCCCGGTTGAAAGCACCCGCGACCTGGTAAAAATTTACCTGCCGGCAGGCGAATGGTACGACTTGCACAGCGGTGTTAAACATGAAGGGAACATAGAAGTAATCGCCGAATCCCCCATGCATATGCTCCCCTTGTATGTGAAAGCAGGCTCCTTAATCCCCATGCAGAAACCGGTGCAAAGCACGGCAGAAAATCCCGGAGAAACCCTTTTCCTGCATATCTTTAAAGGCAACAGCAATTCATCCTTTACTTATTACGAAGATGACGGCACTTCTTATAATTATGAGCAGGGAAACTTTTACAGTCGTCAGATGTCTTTTGATCCTGATCGCCGCGAGATAGTCCTTAAAAAAGCCACAGGATCCAAAACAAGTCAATTCAGGGATGTTGAAATGGTTTTCCATGGCTTTCCGGATGGTACCCGGTTTTCGCTTGACGGAAAGAAACTTGCGGCTTCAGAAAGCCTTACCGACCTCTTCAACGCATTAAAGCCAGGCGATCCCCAATATCTGGAAACAATCCACAAACCCCTTAAAACCCTGCATGCAGGATTCACGTTGAAAGACGCTGAAATGGTCATCAAATGGGAATGAATTTGGCCTGATAAGCAATAACCTGCCCGGGTCAGCCCCGGGCAGGTTATTGTTCTGAAATTTTAATCCCGAAGGTAGTAAACCGTATTAAACCATTTTCCGGCTTTCCAGTTTCAATGCGCCCCATTTCTCAAGGGCCGCCTGCAGCTCAAAAATTTTAATTGGCTTTGACATATAATCAACCATACCGGCTTCAAGACATTTTTCCCGGTCGCCCAGCATGGCATTGGCGGTAATGGCGATGATATGTGGCTGCTTTTCAGGAGGATAAATTTCCCTGATCCTGATTGTTGCTTCAATGCCGTTCAATTCAGGCATCTGAAGGTCCATCAGGATGATGTCATACTCCTTCTCATTCATGATTTTCAGCACCTCCGCCCCGTTGAGCACTGCATCTACCTTGTAACCCATAAGGTTGAGCAAAGAAATGGCAAGTTTCTGATTTACCAGGTTATCTTCAGCAATCAGTATGCGCAATGGAAGCCGTTGGCTCAGGTTTACATCTATCTGATTGGTTTGAGGCTCTGCCATTTTTCTTCTTTTTTCAATATCGGTCATGATGTGCAATACTTCATCAAACAGACCTTTGATTCTGACAGGCTTCAGAAGTCTGGCATCAAAGAGACCGGCCGAATGCTGCTCATGATCGCCTGACGAAGATAATAAAATCAGGGGAAGTTTTTCATACCTGCCCATTCTTCTTATTTTTCTTGCCAGTTGAACACCATCCATCCCGGGCATCTGGTAATCAAGAACAGCAATATGGAAAGCACCTTCAGTTTCGAGGAGTGACAATGCAGCCTGTCCGGAATCAGCGATTACAGGCTTCATCCCCCAGCTTTCGAAGTGTAATTTAAGGATCTGACAATTCGTCTGATTATCATCCACAATCAACACCCTGCGATCCTTCAACTGCACAACATTGCCTTTTACCCTCAGCCTGGGCTTAACCACCTGCGATGTCTTTGCTTTAATGGTAAAAAAGAATTCCGAACCTTTGCCGGGTTCACTTTCTGCCCAGATTTCTCCTCCCATAAGGTTTACCAGGCGTTTCGAAATAGCCAGACCCAGCCCTGTGCCTCCGTATTTCCGGGTCGTTGAACTGTCAGCCTGAACAAAGGCTTCGAACAATTGTGCTATTTTATCAGGATCAATACCGATGCCGGTGTCCTTGACCTGAAATTTCAACTCAACTTCATCCGCTGATTGGCCCAGCAACTGAACAGAAATAAAAATCTCTCCGCTTCCGGTGAATTTAATGGCATTGCTCACCAGGTTCAACAATATCTGCCGCAGCCTGAGTACATCTCCCTTCAATACAGCGGGGACATCATGCTCTATAAAATAAAGCAGGTCAAGTTGCTTTTCAATGGCTTTATAAGCAAGCAGATCAAGGGTATCCTCAATACAAACCTGCAATTCAAAAGCTTCACTTTCAAGCTCCATTCTTCCTGAATCGATTTTGGTCAGGTCGAGTATATCGTTGATGATTGAGATAAGGTTTTCTCCGGAAGCCTGTATGTTTTCGGCATAATCCCGCTGAATTGCGGTCAGTCCGGTATTCAACAGCAAATTCGTCATCCCGATCACCCCATTCAATGGAGTTCTGATCTCGTGACTCATCATTGCAAGAAAATCTGATTTTATGCGGTTTGCCGACTCGGCCTCCTGTTTTGCCTGCGTCAGTTCAGCGAGGGCTAGCTTATAATCAGTGATATCATGAATTACAGCCATGGAAGCTTTCAGACCTCCATAACTGATTGATTTAATATCAAACTCACAGATCAGTTTTTTACCGCCGGCCGTAATCAGCTCAGCAATAAAATTCCACCTTCCGGCACGTTTATCCTTATAAACCAGCTCATACTCTTCTATCCGTTCTCGGTCGCTTTCCGAAAACAAAGAAAAATAGTCCCTTCTGTAAAGTTCCTCTTTGGGGTATCCCAGTATTTTTACGGAAACTTCATTGATATACAATATTTTACGATCCCTGAAAATGCAGATAATATCTCTGGTGTTATCGATGATGGCCAGAAACTTCTCCTCGTTTTCAATTAAGCTGCTGATCTGGGCCATGCGGGCAGTCATGTCATAAACCCTCAGACAAAATCCGATGTGAATACCATCATCGTTAAATACATCATAAACAAAGACATCAGCATACATCAGGCTGCCGTCTGAACGGCGCAACCTGAACTCACTGCGGTCGGTACAATTATCGAACAGGCAGTTCAGATTATTCTGATCTGCTTCCGGCACATAATCGCTGAGAAATTTACCCAGCAATTGTGCAGGCTGATAACCCAGCAGATGAATCACAGGGCCCTCCAATGAGCTGATAACGGCATCCTGATCAATGCATATCAACAGCGTATTTCCATTTGCCGGCCTTGGCTGTTTTATAATTTTTCCGACTCCCATACTTCAGATTCCAACCTTGCAATCGCAATTAATTTAAGTCTGATAAATTGCCTGATACAGATTTGTCCATATCGTGCAAAGCTATGGAGAAATCAGTTCCGGGCATACTCAAGTTTAAAATACCTATCAAACTTCCCGCCACTATTGTATTCATTTCATTATCCATCATTTAAAAAATAATTACCGAAATACTATCGTCCCCTTTCAGGACATTAATTCCGCCCAAAGGACAACATCTACCCCGATCCGCCAATATTAAACATCAATATCCAATCGAATCAGTATTTTCCTACTTTAGCATTTCAAACAAACAGATCATGAAGATAAGAATTTTCCGATTGCTCCTGTCTGCATTCATAATTGCAGGCATGGCTTCCCCAGCCCATTCCCAGGAAAGATTTACAGCCGAAATCATGTGGAAACTGGGCCGCGTGGGTGATGTTCAGCTTGCCCCGCAGGGCGGAAGCTTTATTTATGGTGTTACATGGTATGATGTGGAAACCAACAAAGGAAACAGGGATATCTATAAGTTGGACCCCAATGCGGAATCACCGCGCCGGTTAACTGAATTCACCGGCAGTGAATTCAATGCAATCTGGAGACCTGATGGGAAAAAGATCGGGTTTCTTTCGGCCGAGTCAGGCTCTGTCCAATTATGGGAAATGGGACCTCACGGGGAGAACAAGGAACAGCTTACCAATATTGAAGGTGGTATTAATGGATTCATATATTCCCCTGACATGCAATTTATTGCCTATGCAAAAGATGTAAAAATTGAAAAAGACGTTCACGACAGGTATCCTGACCTCCCCCTCGCCGATGCATTGATTTACGACGATCTGATGTACCGGCACTGGGATAGCTGGCACGACTACGCCTACAGCCATATCTTTATTGCGCCATACAACAACGGCAAACCCGGAGAAGGGAAAGATATAATGCCGGGCGAGCCCTGGGACAGCCCGATGACTCCATTCGGAGGAATGGAGCAGATTGCATGGTCGCCCGACAGCAGAGCGCTGGCTTACACCTGCAAAAAACTCAAAGGCAGGGATTATGCGATCAGCACAAACAGTGACATTTACCTGTACGACCTTACTTCAGGAACCACAGAAAACCTGAGTGAAAGCAATCCCGGGTACGATCAGGATCCGGTGTTTTCGCCCGATGGCAGCAGACTGGTTTGGCGTAGCATGGCGACTCCTGGCTTTGAAGCCGACAAAGACCGTATTATGATGGTTGAGTTCAACCCTAAGGCACTGGAAAAACTAAAAAAGGACCTTAGACCCAAAACAGGGCATGCCGTAAATGTCCGGAGCCGCGTTTATACAGACCTTTCTGAGGGGTTTGACCAGAGTTCATCGCAGTTCAGCTTCAGTGCCGACGGAAAATACCTCTACTTCATCAGCGGGATTCATGCCACCTACCAGGTTTACAAAATGGAACTCGCATCAAAAAAGATTATCCAGCTAACCAGCGGAGATCACGACATACAATCATATGCTATAGATGGCAACGACCTGATTATCACAAAAATGCGCCATGACCTTCCCACTGAGGTCTTCAGAATCAGGCCCGATGGCAGTGAAGAGCAACTGACCTTCACCAACCGCCAAATCCTGAAAAATGTAAAGCTCGGGAAATCGGAAAAACGCTGGATCACCACTACCGACGGCAAGAAAATGCTTGTATGGGTTATCCTTCCCCCTGATTTTGATCCGGCAAAAAAATATCCCGCCCTGCTCTATTGCCAGGGCGGCCCTCAAAGCGCTGTGAGTCAGTTCTTTTCTTATCGCTGGAATTTCCAGATGATGGCTGCCAACGATTACGTGGTGGTAGCGCCTAACCGCAGGGGCCTGCCAACTTTCGGACAGGAGTGGAACGATCAGATCAGCGGCGATTACGGAGGGCAAAATATGAAGGACTACCTTACGTCCATCGATTCCGTTGCAGCAGAGCCATGGGTGGACGAAAAAAGGCTTGGCGCGGTAGGCGCAAGCTATGGCGGATTCTCCGTGTATTGGCTGGCAGGCAACCACAACAATCGCTTTAAAACTTTTATCTCGCATTGCGGAATCTTCAATTTTGAAAGCATGTACCTTGAAACCGAGGAGATGTTTTTTGTGTATTTTGACTACAAAGGTGCCTTCTATGACGATCCCCGCCCGAAAAGCTATGACTTTTCACCGCATAACTTTGTGGGCAACTGGGATACACCCATGCTGGTTGTACACGGAGGCTATGACTTCCGGATCCCATACACACAGGGTATGCAGGCTTTCAATGCCAACCAGTTAAAGGGCATCCCCAGCCGTTTTCTTTTCTTCCCCAACGAAACACACTTTGTACTTAAACCGCAGAATTCAATCCTGTGGCAGAGGGAATTCTTCAAATGGCTCGATACTTACCTGAAATAATAGACATTGAGCTTAAATCACAACCCACTTTCTGCGCATGGCCGGACTTCTGCAAAGGACCCGGCCATGTTCAGTTTACCCCGTAATTTGCCGCAGCCCGGTGAAACATAAGGGATAAAACCGTAATTTCACTTCAAACCCAGGGTTATGCCAAAAGCCGGCACCAACCCGTCGAAAAATTATTTCTCACGGTGGTTTTCCGGTTCTATTTATTTAAGATTTGAAGCAATTAATTTCACCATTATGAAGCCCAGTTTCACATATCACAGATTTCCATTATCGCGCATTGCCACTTTCGATGTATTGTCGGCAGGTAAAAAAAAGCACCATATCGGTGCCCTGCTCGAGTTTGATGTGAGTGAAGGCCGAAAAAAGCTCAAAGAAGCAAAAAGAGCGGGCAAGACTGTCTCGTTTAATGCGTGGATACTCAAATCGATCGGAAATGCCCTTGCAAAACACGGCAAAACGGCTTCATTTATAGCCGGCAGACGCAGGATTATAAGTTTTGATGACATCAACATTTCAATGCTTGTGGAAAAAGTGATCGACGGTGAAAAAGTCCCTATTCCTTTACTGATTAAGCAAGTAAACGAAAAATCAATACCTGAAATAACCCGGGAGATTGAAAATGCCAGAAATCAGATAATTTCAGTAAATAACATGTTGCTTCACCGCAGGCAAACCATAGCCGAAACATTCTATTACTGTTTACCCGGATTCATGCGGCGTTTTATATGGCAGTATATCCTCAGCCATCCCAAAACCGCGTTCAGCAAAATGGGCAATGTTTCAGTGACCTCCCTTGGAATGATGGGAAAAATCAACGGATGGTTTATTCCCATTTCGGTTCATCCGTTAACCTTTGGTATTGGCTCTGTAATTCAGAAAGCAATAGTTGTGAATAATGAAGTGGTTATCCGCGACATCCTTAATGTTACTGTTTTGCTTGATCACGATGTAATTGACGGCGGTCCGATGGTCAGGTTTATAAATGACCTGGCAAAATCGGTCGAAAATGCTGAAGCGCTCAGCAGTACAGGAGCGGACGCTACATCAGAAACGGATTCTTCAGTTTAAACCATGTATTATATCCTGAGTATTTCAGCACCCTACACAAAGAATACTGTATTAATTAAACTTTAATTTGATATTCTTTGTTATATACCCCTACTTTTCATGTTTATGCGTAAAAGAATTATCAGATCTGTTTTACTTCTTTTTGTGCTCATTCCCCTGGGTTTTACCGCCTGTATGCAAACACGCCAGGCAACCAGGCAAGGCATGGTTCCACTGCAGGACGCACGTTACAAAGCCCTTTCCTATAGTGGCCGTAATCTCGGATACATGCACCTCCATAGAAATGACTCTCTGCCCACCCTGTTTTTCCTTCACGGTTCGCCCAGCGACATGAGCGTGTACAATACCTATTACCAGGATTCAAGCCTTGCCGGCTGGGCCAATATCATCGCCGCCGACAGACCTGGTTACGGCATGTCTGATGCCGGAAACTCAGAAGTTTCGGTACGACGACAGGCCCGGGCAATGTGGAAGATTCTTGAAAAGGAAGGATTTCCATCCCCCCTGTATATTATAGGGTCATCCTATGGCGGAACCGTTGCCGCCAAGATGGCGATGCAAAAACCCGGAAAGGTCGACGGGCTGGTGCTGGTATCCGCTTCGCTGGCACCGGGAATGGAAACCACCTACGATATCAGCTATCTTATCAGACACCGTATTTTCCGCCGTATCCTGCCCTATAAAATCACGGTTGCCAATGATGAAAAACTGTCGCACTATGAGTCGCTTTCCGAAATGCTACCCCTCTGGCCTGAAATAAAGGCTCCTGTGATCATGTTCCAGGGAACCAGGGACAGACTGATACTGCCGGAAAATGTTAAATTTGCCCGGGAAAGACTGATCAACTCACCTTATGTGGAGTATCATATGCTTGAAAATGAAAGGCACTTTCTCCAGCTTAAATACAAAGACCTTATACTTGAAAGGCTCAGGGCTTTGATTGGCAAAAAAGCAACATCCGGGGGCAACCTGGCAGATTATAATTAAAACTGAGCGCTATAAGCAATTAACCGGTTTCGTTCCTGCACCCCGAATGCCTGATTAGCCGGGAAAACCTGAATGTATTCCATGTAAATGCGGAGGCGGTTGAGTCGCCTTGCCGGATGAAAAAGTTTTTTCCTTCGCCTATACTGAATTTTCCTACATTTGAAGCCTGTATGTAATAACATATAACACTTACAACCCTAATTCATATTTTATCAGGAAGCATCCGTGGTTTTCAGCAGCATTGCAAACAATGAAATCAGCTTTTCTTATCAGCAGAAAAAAATCACTATTTCATTAATCAGCACCTTCTCAAATATGACTAACCTGAATCTTCATCATCCTTTCCGGGAATTCCTCATCCTGCTATTATTTATTCTTCAATTTACATTCGTCAATCCGGCAAACAGCGCCAGACCAGACACTTCAGCTGTAGCGGCAAGTTATCGTGTAACCGTCCAGGTTGATAATGAATCCGGTAAAAATCCCGTCATACTGCTGCAAGACGGAGATATTGAAAAAGTATTTCAATCGGATTACCAGCGGATAGTTTTTGCTTTCAGGGGCAACGATACCATTTACAGCAGGCTCTTCATCCCTTCTGAAAAGCTGCATATCGAAAGGAACTTTGTTTCACCCTGGTATCTGGTGCGTCCTTTTGTCAGAGACTCCCTTACCCCGGATCTGGAATGGAGAGGTACTGACACCCTGAATGGCATTCCCTGTTTCGTATATGCTGATTCAATAAACAGAACCAAAGCCTGGTTCAGGAAGAAGTTTTCGTCCGGCGAAAATATTTTCAAAAACATCACTGACCTTGAGAAGGTTATCGTAAGGGAAAAGGGTTACGCTATTACCAGGACAAAAATCAGGCAGGAAATTGTCGCTGATACTTTAAAACTGTTCACCATTGAAACCTTAAACCTCTATTCCCCAGTAAGTCTGTGTCTGAATGCAGATTCACTCAACCAGAATATTTCAGAAATTATGCAATGCCGGAGAAAAAAAGCGGGCAGGTATCCGGGTTATCTCAGTTTCAGAAATATGGGAGGCAAGGTAATACTTTCATTTACAATTACGCGGGAAGGTGAAATCATTAACCCGGTTCTCGAACCAGTATACTATAAGTACCACTTCAAGTATAAGACCATAGCCGGAAAGAAAAAAATCGCGCGCATCAACCGGGCTGTCAGCAAGCCGATTATCAGGCATTTGATGGAATGCGCTGAAGAAATAAAGCTGGTTACCCCTTTGTCGGGGAAAGGACCTGTAAACACTGTAATTAAAATACCCTTGAGTTTTACCGCGCTGGAATCCTGAGCTACTTTCAGGGCCCTGCGATAACATATAACGTTCCAGTACCGGCGGTAGAGATCGTTCTTATCGGTTGATCGCTATATACCCACCTTCCGGAGCCTGACCGGATCTGAAGGAAATGAACTTCTACAGAAAACAATCCCGGTCTGGTTTGGTTATAATCATGCGTTCAACTGATCAGTAACACCTGAAAATAAATCCGATTCATTATGAAAAACATTGCTTTTGTATTGATATTGTCGCTATCGACGGGAGCCATTTTTGCACAATCCGAAACTGTAAAAACAGAGATTACTGCAACCGAACTGGCTCCGGGAAATCACCGCTTATTTGTCGACAACCGCGTTTCGGTGGTTGTACATGCAGGAAACGACGGAGTGCTGGTGATTGACGCAGCCTATGAAAGAACCGGAAATGACCTGTTGGCTGCCATCAACTCCATTTCGAACAAGGAAATCAGATTTCTGATCAATACGCATATGCACGGCGACCATACGGGTGGCAATGCCGTTATTGGCAAAGGAGCCCATGTCATCGCGCATCCCGGGGTGAAAAAATTTCTTGCAGGCGGTGACAAAGCAAAGCCGGACGAAACTGCTCACGGGCTGCCCGACATCACCACCACCGGAAACATGACCCTCGATTTTAACGGGGAAACCATAGAAATCACCCATTTACCGGGCGGACATACCGACAACGACCTGGTGGTTTACTTTCCCGCTTCACGGGTAGTAGTGACCGGCGATCTGCTCTTTGCCGGGTATTTTCCTTACGTGGATGTCGGCAACGGCGGCAATCCGCTGACCTATCTTAAAAATGTTGAATGGATCATCAACACCTATCCGGATGATGCCACCTTTTCCGGAGGACACGGACCTGTCTTCAGCAAGAAGGAATACAAAACATGGCTTTCGGCACTTAATGAAACCATCGATGTGCTCCGCAAAGCGAAATCACAGGGCATGGATGCCGCGCAAATGAAGTCGGCGGGCCTGCTGAATGACTGGGCTTCTTTCGGTGCATTTTTCATTACCGGAGACCGCTGGATAGACACCCTCTACCCATTTCTGTAGTTAAAACCACTGGCCTGCAAGGGTTGTTTTTATCAATCCGGCCTTACCCGGACATTATAAGTTCTTTATCCGGTTTTTTGGAAAATTCGTCTGAATCTGCTATCTTTACCCGATACGGCAAAAGGCGGATATTGACTTTTTTGTCAAAATAAAACCATGAACCAAAATTTAACCACATGAAAAATACATGGAAACTGCCGGGGGCATTTTTAATTATCTCCCTGCTATCAGCCTGCTCTCCTAAACTTGCCGGAACCTGGAGCATTCAGAAATATGAGACCTCCACCCCCGGCCAGGAGGGCGTCAGCCTGAAGAACATCGGCACAATCACTTTTGCAAAGAGCGGGAATGGTGAAAAAAATATTAGCTACAGTATTTTCGGATCCGTTGTTGAAGACAACCTTCCTTTCACCTGGACTGCTTCCGGAAATCTGATTACCATCAACAGCGAAGGATCTGAGCTGAGCAAAACGTGGATAGTCGTTGAAAATAAGAAAAAAGTCCAACGCTGGAAATCGACGGACGGGGCCAACCAGGTTCAGATCCTTGAAATTGCCAGATAACGAATGAAAACCTGCTGAATATCCTGCTGAACTGCCGGAAACCCATAAAAAGAAATACAAATGAAAAACATCACTACCAAACAGATCATCAACATCAGCCTGATCATCGTCCTGCTGATTTTCACCTTCCAGAACCTTGCAAATGTCAAAGTTAAACTGCTGTTTTTCGGCTTTGAATTACCACTGGTTATTCTGATCGTTATTGTATTCTTTATGGGTTACTTTACGGCCAGGGTTTTTCATCGGAAAAAGGACCAGACGCCTGAAGCGTAAACTTCCCGATTTTATACAAGAGCAATTGATTCCGGCACAACTTTTGGTGCTTAATCCCTGACATTCTGTTTATTGACAAAACAACAATATTGAAGCACCATGAAAAAGTCAGTGTTTCTCTTCCTGCTTGCATTGGCAGGTTGGGCATGTTCGCAGCAGAAAGAAATAACAGGCCGGCAGCAGGAATCCGGCAAGGTCGCCATCGACAGTTCCGGGTATGATATTACCATAACAGATCCGGATTTTGAGCGCTGGTATAGTATGCGGTTCTCTCCTTCACTTGACCGGAGCAATGACTACTACCGGGCATTGAATAACATCGGTGTAAACAACTGGAACGATTACTTCATGCGTGGGCGGTACAACCGGATAATCGGTTCCTATATAAACTGGAACCCCGCCATTGATTACGGCATTGAAATTAACCGTAAGTTATTCTGGTATTTCAAGTATTACGAAGAAACATTCAGGCCCCGGTTATTGCGTTAGCGCTCTTACCCTGAGTAATCAGGGAGATGCCGGATTATATTCCTGATCACTTCATCAGCATCGGGCCGGCACCATACCACCTCTTTATCTTTTCGGAACCAGGTTAGCTGACGGCGGGCATACCGGCGGGTATTGGTTTTAATTTTCTCAACAGCATCTTCGAGGGAACAGAGCCCGTCAAAATATTGAAAAAGCTCTTTATAACCGACCGTATTCAGTGCGTTTAATGATCGTTCCGGATAAAAATGCCGGGCCTCTTCCAGAAGCCCGGATGCCATCATTGCATCCACCCTGGCATTGATCCGGTTATGCAGCTCCTGACGGGGAAGATCCAGGCAGATTTTAACGGTGCTGAAAGGACGATCAATAAGGTCGCGTTTTCTGAATGATGAGAATGGCTTCCCTGTTGTAAGGCTAACCTCCAGTGCCCTCAGGATTCTGTTGGGATTGGCAAGGTCAACCTGTTCGTAATAAGCCGGATCAGATTGACGCAGTAAAGCCCTGATTGAAGCCAAACCTTCCCTTTCCAGTTTGTCGCGCAGATCCGCCCTGATCTGCGGATCACTGTCGGGCAACTCATCTAAGCCGTCGCAAACAGCCTTAATGTACAAACCCGAACCACCGGCAAGCACCACAAATCTGTTCTCCCGGAATAGCTTCTGCAACAATTCCATTGATTCTTTTTCATAGCGCGAAACATCATAGGCTTCTTTAACGGAGAGATGGCCAACGAAATGATGCTTAACCGCCGATAGTTGTTCCGCTGACGGGGCCGCTGTACCTATTTTCAGCTCACAATAGAACTGCCGGGAATCAGCCGAAACAATCCCACAGCCAAAATGACGTGCGACTGCAATGGCCACCTCAGTTTTACCAACTGCTGTAGGGCCGGCAATTACAATAAGGCAGGAAGGCAGGAAATTGGACATCAGTTAAATTCGATATCCTGACCAAAAGTGGGTTCCGGAAGATCTTCATCCTCATTGTCAAGGATATCGTCGAATTCACTCAGGAGGGCGATCTCATCTTCGCCATCGGCTTCAAGGGGCGGAACGGGAGCTACCGCAGAAATAAACTTGCCTGTACTTTTCACGCATACAGGATATTCCGATGTCTTGTCTGCATCAAGAATCCGCATCAGTTCAATGTAAAAGGTTTTCGGATTCAGGAAGTCATATTCATATAACAACCGCTGGTGAGGATCATCAATAATATCCTTAATACGCACCTTATCCATTTCGGCAATAGGGATACGTCCTGGCTTAGGCCCCCTGCGATCATCCTCATATTCTTCCTCATGCTGGGCGATAGCATCATCCTGCATGTTGATCAGGGTGATCTCTTTCTTTTTCCTCCAGTTGCGGTCACATACAAAGAATGATGCAAGTTCGTTACCGCTGAGTTCCACCGACTGCTTGATGACCTGATGGAAGTCGGCAAAAGACTGTGAAGCAAGTATATCGAAGTCCCTGAGGAAGTCTTCCTGATCTTCGTGAAGCATTCTGAACCTATAGGCGTGCATTATTTCAGAATTTAATTTGTGTGTTGTTTACCGATGTTAAAATTAATTGATTGAAACAAAAAATCCAAATTTCAGGCATTATCTTTTGCAGGAATTAAACCATGACGTTTACCCTCCTCAAGCATAAAAGCATATGCTTTTTCGCGGTCATTTTCAAGCGCACCATCAAGAATTGCTTCTCTTATGGCATTTTTTATCAGTCCAACCTCTCTGCCGGGGCTTAAATTGAATGCTTTCATGATCATCTCGCCTGAAACCGGCGGTTGCCAGTTGCGCAAGCGGTCCTTCTCTTCAATTTCACGCAGCTTTTCCCTTACAATTGCAAAGTTCCAGAGGTAACGTTGTACCTTTTCCCTGTTTTTGGATGTAATATCAGCTTCGCAGAGGGTCATCAGATCGTCAATATCATCACCGGCTTCAAAAAGCAGCCTTCTCACGGCTGAGTCGGTAACCTCCTCCTCTGTCAGTCCGATGGGCCTCAGATGCAATGCAACCAGCTTCTGCACATATTTCATCTTTTCATTCAACGGAAGCCTGAGTTGTCTGAATATCTGGGGAACCATCCGGGCCCCTCTGGCATCATGTCCATGGAATGTCCAGCCAAGCTCCGGCACAAAGCGGCGCGTGGGCGGTTTCCCGATATCATGAAGCAATGCCGCCCACCTGAGCCAAAGGTTACCGGTATTGGGTGCTATGCGGTCAAGCACTTCCAGAGTATGATAAAAATTATCCTTATGGCCCTTACCATCAACGGTTTCAGCGCCTTTCAATGCAACAAACTGCGGAAAAATCAGGGTCAGCAATCCGCATTCATCCAGTAAACGAAATCCATCTGACGGCTTTGAAGTCATGATGATTTTGTTCAGTTCTTCGCTGATGCGCTCACCCGAGATTATGGAAATACGCTCCTTGTTTTCGGCAATGGCTTTAAATGTTTCAGGGTGGATGGCAAATTTCAGCTGGGTGGCAAAACGGATGGCCCGCATCATACGCAGCGGATCATCTGAAAAAGTGATGCCCGGGTCGAGCGGTGTCCGGATTATCCCAGCTTCCAGATCGTCCAGCCCGTTAAACGGATCTATCACCTCCCCGTAATTCTCAGGGTTCAGGCTGATCGCCAGGGCATTTATGGTGAAATCGCGCCTTCGCTGATCATCTTCAAGCGTACCAGGCAACACATCCGGCTTTCGAGAATCAGGGTGATACGATTCCTTGCGGGCTCCCACAAACTCCAGTTGCATCTCATCAAGATGGAACATGGCTGTTCCGAAATTCCTGAAAACGCTTACCGGATGGTGCCCCCTGAATGCGCGGGCAACTTTACCGGCTAATAATATGCCGTCGCCGACTGTAACAAAATCGATGTCTTTCGAAGCTCTTTTAAGAAATAAATCCCTGACATACCCGCCTATAACATAAGCAGGTGCACCCAATTCAGCGGCAGCGCTTGCAACGGCCTTAAATACAGGGCGCTCAAGATGAGTCGACAGGTTCATTTACGTAATTTATCTGGCTTCAGCCCGCAAATTTACGAAAGTATCGCAAATTATTAGGCCAGGCGAAGCTTTGGTCATTCCTGTATAGATACAACTCATAATAATCAGGGAGCTTCATCTTCAGGTCGGACAATATCTGAATATATCAGTTTACCGTGTTGAACCTTGAATATAATTATAAATAGTAACAGTCAGTAAGTTAAAATCCGGTATAATCCTGAATCAATCAGGCCCAGTAAACAGGTCTTAAAAAAACATCATACAAATGCAAATTGCTGCATAATTGAACAGAAATTCAGGTTAAAATTATTTTTTCGTATTTCTTGTCAGTTAATTTTTGTTCCATACTTTTGACACGTTGATCGGAACCAAATCACAACTTAAAATTATCAGAAATGGCAAAAAGAACTATTGTAACATTGCCCGGTGATGGCATTGGAAAAGTTGTACTTGAGGAAACCATCCGCGTGCTGGATGCAGCAGGGTTTGAGGCAGACTATGTTCATGGCGACATAGGCTGGGAATTCTGGTGTAAGGAAGGCAATCCCCTGCCCGACCGCACCATTGAGCTTCTGAAAAAGCACAAAATTGCCCTCTTCGGAGCCATCACCTCAAAACCCAAGGACAAGGCTGCGGCAGAGCTTGCACCTGAGCTTCAGGGCAAAGGTTTTACTTATTACAGTCCGATCGTCAGCATGCGCCAGAAGTTTGACCTTGATATCTGCATGCGCCCCTGCCAGACGTTGCCGGGCAACCCGCTCAACTTTATCCGTCGCGGTAAAGATGGCAATCCGGAAGAACCGGTGGTGGATGTGATGATTTTCCGTCAGAATACCGAAGGGCTTTACGGAGGGGTTGAATGGACCAATCCTGGCGACCAGGTATATGACGCCTTGATGACACATCCGAAATTCAAAGATAATTTTGCATGGTGTCCCCGTCCCGAGCTGGCAGTATCCACCCGCATCTTCACAAAAAAATATACTTCACGTATTGTGAAGGCGGCTTTTGAATATGCCAAAAAACGTGGCTTTGATAAGATTACCGTGTGCGAAAAGCCAAACGTAATCCGCGAGACCTCGGGTATGATGCTGAAGATAGCCCAGGAGATGAGCAAAGCCGAATACCCCGGCATCAGGGTGGAAGATGTGAACATCGATGCCATGATGATGTGGCTAACCAAAAATCCCGAGAATTATAATGTGATTGTTGCCGGTAACATGTTCGGCGATATTGTATCCGATGCCTTTGCAGGTCTGATCGGAGGTCTCGGGTTCGCAACCAGCGCCCAGTTCAATCCTGAAAACGGAATAGGCGTATTTGAGCCAACCCATGGTTCCGCGCCTAAATATGCTGATTACGAAACCAGCATTGTTAACCCGGTTGCCATGATACTTTCGGCCGTGATGATGCTTGAGCACCTGAACGAAGATGAAACTGCCGGCCGCATCCGTAAGGCCGTGATGGAAGTTGTTGCCGAGGGAAAAGCGAGGGCCTACGACATGCTTAAGCTCCGCGGAACGCCGGAGGTTGTCAATCAGGGGGCCGCTTCAACCCGTCAGATGGCTGACGCTATCATTGCTAAACTGAAATGAACGACGACTGAAATTAATTCACTGATACTCCCCTTTGTTTTATAAAGGCAAAGGGGAGTTTATTCATCATAAAAAATAAACAGCTATGACCCCTGAGATTAAGCCTGAATTCATCAGACAGGCGCAAGAACTTTGGCCCGAACTGGAATGGATTAATGATGCCGCTCTGCGCGAAACCACCACCAACACCTGGGCGCTGGCGCTTCAGAAAAGCGTGCTTACCCCGGCTGATCTGAACAGCATTCCGTTCACCCTGCTCGCCGGTCCCGACCTTAAGGTTACCTTTATGGATCACAAACGTGCAGTGGTTCATATCGCAAAAGACTGCGGCAACCAGATGAACCTTTTCTTCAGAAATGACCTGCCGGTAAATATGGATGTGCTGATCGCAGGCGCAATCCTGGCTGACGTAGGAAAACTGCTTGAGTACGAAATGAAAGACGGGAAATCGGTTCAGGGCAGTTATGGAAAATACCTCCGTCATCCCTTTTCAGGTGTTTCGCTTGCCGAAATGTGCGGCGTTCCGGCAGAAGTCTGCCATATCATAGCCACCCATGCCGGCGAAGGAAATATGGTGAAGCGTTCCGTAGAAGCTTATGTGGTTCATCATGCCGATTTTATGACTTTCGAACCATTCCGCGAACGATTAAAAATCTGATAAACATTAAGCATCATGACGATTATTGAGAAAATTCTGGCCAGTCATTCGAACCAGGAAACCGTAAAACCGGGCGATATCATTGACGTGTTTATCGATACCCGTGCTGCACGTGACTTCGGCGGCGCCAATGTGGTAAAGAACCTGCTTGACAACGGCCTTAGCATTGCAGATCCTAAGCATACAGTTTTTACTTTCGATTGCAACCCGGGCGGTTCCGACCAGAAATATGCTGCCAACCAGCAGTTCTGCCGCATATATGCCCGGCAGAACGGTATCCCCGTGTATGATGTGGACGCCGGAATAGGCACCCATCTTGCCATCGACAAAGGGTTAGCTTATCCCGGATCTACTTTTGTGTCAACCGACTCGCACGCGAACATTATGGGAGCCATCGGTGCTTTCGGGCAAGGCATGGGCGATCAGGACATTGCCGCTGCCTGGGCCAAAGGGGCGGTCTGGTTCAAAGTTCCTGAATCGGTAAAACTCAACCTTAACGGAAAACTCCCCGCCAATGTCACCGCGAAGGATATTGTGCTTAACCTCCTTTCTATCTTCGGTGCTAACAAACTCCTGGGATACAGTGTTGAAGTATATGGTGATGCCGTTGAAGCCCTGACCCTCGATGAAAGGATTACCATTTCGTCCATGGCCACCGAAATGGGTGCCATCATCATCCTTTTTACCCCAAACGGGCGTGTGCTGGATGAACTGCAGAAACTTACCGGCAAGCGCTATGCACCGGTTATCGCCGACAGCGATGCTGCTTATACCAAAATGTTTGATATCGACATCAGCAATTTTGTACCCATGGTGGCCAATCCCGGCCATCCGCACGATAATTCCCCGCTGGAGTCGGTAATGAAAAAGAAAATCGATTCAGCATTTATCGGAAGCTGCACCAACGGACGTATTGAGGATCTAAGGATTACCGCGGAAATCCTCAGAAATCGCAAAGTAGCTCCAGGGGTTGTCCTTAAAATTGTCCCTTCAACCGACGAGATCTGGCAGCAAGCGCTGAATGAAGGATTGATCAAAATTTTCAAAGATGCCGGAGCGCTGGTTTCGAACGCCGGCTGTGCAGGCTGCGCTGCAGGACAGGTCGGGCAGAACGGACCGGAAGAAGTGACCATCAGCACCGGAAACCGGAATTTTGCAGGCAAGCAGGGCAAAGGATATGTGTACCTTGCTTCTCCGGCAACTGTGGCTGCATCGGCAGTGGCTGGTTACATCACCGATCCCTTTAATATCCCTGATCAGCCGGCCATATTCACTAAAACGGAAAGCACCAGCCCAGTAGCTGTTAAAGAAAAAACAGCCCCTGTTGAGGTGAAAACCACCGTTGAAGGCCGTGTCTGGGTTATCCGGAAGGATGACATCGATACCGACATGATCTTCCATAACCGTTACCTGGCCATAACCGATATCAACGAAATGGGTCAATATACTTTCGATAACCTGAAAGGATATGAAGACTTTGCCAAAAAAGCACAACCCGGCGATATCGTGGTTACTACCAAGAATTTCGGAGCGGGCAGTTCACGCCAGCAAGCTGTCGACTGTTTCAAGGCGCTTGGCGTTCAGTGCATCATTGCTGAATCTTACGGAGCCATCTATGAAAGGAATGCCATCAATGCCGCCCTTCCCATCCTTACTTACGTGGAAGGTATGCTGGAAGACACCGCTATGGAAACCGGCGACATGATCCGGGTGGACTTCACAACCGGTGAACTGACAAATTTATCCAAAGGCAAGTCTACGCGCATTAATAAATTCTATGATGCCCAGTTGCAGATATACAAAAACGGCGGATTACTTTAATCAACTGTTATTTAATTATCTAAGGCCGGTTATTTCAGAGCCGGCCTTGTTTTTTCAGAAAAAATCGAGGCTTTGACGACCAAATACCTAATTTCAACGGCAGAAATTTCTCAGATTCACAACCTTTGGTTACTTTGGACATAATCCGCACAAGGCACATTCATGCACTCAGCCTGAATCAGATAATTATTCAATCCTTTAAGATTGGTTAAGCGACCAAAACCGGATAAACTGAAAATAGTCGTTTCCTGGGTTTATGCCTGATCAGTTTTATTGAGCTTTTTAACCTTTTCTTAACTGACCAGAAAGTATGTTCACCCATTTGTTTTTCGACCTTGACGGTACTTTGATCGACTCGAAACCCGGTATTTTCAAGTCGGTTTTACACACATTAGAGGTCATGGGGATACCCGCTCCCCTGCACGAAGAGGAGTTGAATCCATTCATCGGCCCGCCCTTGCGCCAATCCTTCAAAACTTTATTTGGTTTCAGTGACCGCAAAGCGGAAGAAGCCACATTGATTTACCGTGACTTTTACGGGCGAGAAGGAATGAACATGTTTACCGTGTACCCGGGTATCCCGGGCGCGTTGGAAACGCTTGCGGCTATGGGACTTAGCATCAGCCTGGTAACCTCAAAAGCCGAAATTTATGCCTTGAAGATTGTGGAAAAAGCTGATCTGGCCAGATATTTTTCTACGGTCTCGGGCTGCGAAATCAATGGTAACCGCAGCGATAAAGCAGAGCTGATTACATACACCCTGCAGAAGCATGACATGTTGCCGGGTAAAGAAATTGTAATGATCGGCGACCGGTATCATGATATCAGGGGTGCAAAACTTACGGGCATCTCCTCTGCCGGTGTTTTATACGGCTACGGTTCGCGTGGAGAACTTGAAACCGAAAAACCTGACCTGATTATTCCATCTCCCGCTGATCTCACAGATATGCTGACCGGTAATGCCGGAAAGTGTTGATAAATGTTTCATGATTTTCCTGTCCGGAAAAGCATATCTGATTGATTAAATCTTATATTTGTCCGTCAAATCAATTGAATCCTTCTTTCATAAGCATGAATTGACTGCTGAAATTTCTTTTCAATCAATTTTTCATTCACTAAATTTTCATTCAAAAATGAAGAGAATCCTTACCCTTGTGCTGGCATTGTTGACTGTGGCAGTTTTTGCCAATCCGGTTGACAAAAAAACAGCTGAGCAAGTAGCGGTGAACTATTATGTTCATTACGCTCCGGCTTCCATTACTGATTATTCGGTAAGCGGAACCATTGAAAATGCCAACGACGGCATTACCACCATCTACACCTTTACTTTTACTTCGGGAGGTTTTGTAATGGTAGCTGCCGACGATGCATCCATTCCCGTTCTGGGTTATTCGCACAGCGGAACCCTTGATGCAGAGGTATACAACCCGGCTGCACAGGCATGGATAGAGAATTACAGCCGCGAAATTGCAGCCATTACAGCTTCGCGTATGGACAATTCCGCCACCCGCCCTCTGTGGGACAATATCCTGAACAAAAACATGGAGCGTGAAATAATGGATGTCAACCCATTGGTGACCACCACCTGGGATCAGGGATGTTATTACAATGCCCAGTGTCCGGTTGAGTCGGGTGCAGGCTTTGGCTCATGCGGCAGGGCATGGACCGGTTGTGTTGCAACAACCATGGCCGTGCTGATGAAATACCATAGCTTCCCGACCAATGGTGTAGGATATCATAGCTATATGCATCCCACCTATGGCATGCAATCGGCTGATTTCGGTGCAACCACTTACAATTATGCTGCAATGCCCAACAATGTAACTACAGCCAACGCCGCTGTTGCCACCCTTATGTATCATGCAGGGGTATCGGTAAACATGCAGTATGGTGCTTCAGGTTCCGGCGCTTACAGCGAAGATGTACCCTTTTCCCTTGTCAACTACTTCAATTTTGCTCCGACTGCCGAATTAAAAAGCAAAACCAATTATCCTTTGATGGCAGATTGGTACACCCTGCTCCGTACTGAACTCGATGCAGCCCGCCCTGTTTATTATGCAGGATCAAGCACTGCCAGCGGCGGTCACGCATGGATTTGCGATGGCTACCGTATGAGCGATAATAAATTCCACTTCAACTGGGGATGGTCGGGATCATACAACGGTTATTTCGCCATCGGATCATTGAATCCCGGAGGCAATAACTTTAATGACGACAACCGGGTGATTATCGGCGTAATGCCTGGAGATAACCCCGTAAGCTGGATTATCCAGAACAGCGGTTTTACAAGTCCTTCGCGCGGTATTAATTATGTGCATGCTGTTAATGAAAATGTTGCATGGGCAGCTGCTTATGACGGTTCAGGCACAGGATCAACCATCAACGAGTTTACCAGGACCATCAACGGTGGCGCCACCTGGACAACCGGCCAGATCATGGGAGGTACCACCTACGGCATCGGAAACATCTGCGGCATAAGTGACAACATTGCATATGTAGCGCTCTACAATGGCGTTGGCAATCAGAACAACACCTGCGGTATTTACAAAACCTCCAACGGAGGCGCCACCTGGACCCAGCTCCCGGGCGCCCTTCAGGGTTCCGCTTCATTTGCCAACAATGTATATTTCTGGAATGAGCAGGAAGGCATGTGCCATGGCGACGTTAAAGACAACTACTTTGAAATTTACACCACCAGCAACGGTGGAACGACCTGGCAGCGGGTTCCAGCAGCCAATATCACCAATGGCACTCCGCTCTCAGGCGAAGGCGGATGGACCTCATGTATTGAAGTTACCGGGAATACCGTATTATTTGGAACCAATAAAGGAAGAGTTTTCATTTCAGATGATAAAGGACTTACCTGGAGGGTATCAAATGCCAACATTACCGCTGCATCCAACGGCGGGATCAATGTGATTGCATTCAAAGACCCAATGAATGGTATCGTAGCCCAGACTACGGCCCCTGTTCAGGTTCGCCGCACCACCAACGGCGGAGAAACCTGGGAGAACATCACCCCGGCAGGAGCATTTCTCACCAATGACATCAACTATGTTCCGGGCACTGAAAATACCTATGTTTCAACCGGAGCAGCTACCGGGGCAACCGGTATTTCATACAGCCATGACGGCGGAAGCACCTGGACCCTGTTTGGCGGAACCGGAAGCAAACAATTTCTTGCAGCCGACTTCTTCAGCAGCAGCGTGGGCTATGCAGGCGGTTTCAACGAAAACCAATACAACAGCGGAATGTACCGCATGATCGGCGACCTTGCGACTACGATTGCAGGCCCCCAGATTGCCGTAAATCCTTCTTCAATATCAGCTACAGTGCTGATAGATGAAACTGCCACAAGCGCACTGACCATCAGCAACAATGGAGATGAGGACCTTACCTGGAGCATCGCAATTGATCCGGGCACAGCAGCCTGGCTGAGCGTGAATGAAACATCAGGAACCACAGCAGCCGGCGGCAATACTGAACTTACTGTTACCATGGATGCCACCGGTCTCAGTGCCATGACTTACAATGCCACCCTGGTGATTACCAACAACAGCGCCACAGCAACCGTAAACGTTCCTGTTCAGCTTACCGTTACATCATCAGTAACCCTTGATCCTCCTACCAACCTGCAGGCTGCCGCCAGCGGAAGCAACGTTCACCTTACCTGGAATGCCCCGGGTGGCGGAACCGGTACTGTTGAAGAACTGATCTATGACAATGAACTGCCTACCGGCGCTTATAGTTATGTTGGTTATGCCATGTCAACCCACATGTCGCCCCAGGGACCATGCCAGGTTCTTAAACTGAAGTATTATGTTACTCTTGAAGGCGGCGATGGCGCCTACGATGCAGAAGTATACGGTTGGACAGGCTCAGCTCCTTCTACCACCCTGCTCCACAGCGTATCCGCCAATGCTGTTGAAGAAGGCTGGATGGAAATCGACATAACCGCTGCCAACCTGATGGTTACCGGCGACTTTGTGGTCGGATTCGGCTCCATCAACGAAACAACTTTCGTTGGATACGATGCAGCCCTGAACAACGGCCGCTCATGGGACTATGACCACGCAGGCACCTGGGAAGCATGGAATGAGGCTTACCTGATCCGCGCCATAGTTCAGTACACCGACGGAAGCATCCGCGAACTGAGCGCTGTTCCCGCAACCTTCAACCCGGCTGTGAAACTTGCACTCAACAAAACCGCGCGCCAGAACCACAGCGTCATCAACAACCAGTTGCCTATCCCTGCACGCAACCATGCTTCACGCGAATTACTGGGATACAATGTATACCGTAACGGAAACATGATCAATGCTGCTACCGTCACCGAACTGTTTTACGATGACAACGGACTTGAGCCGGACACTTATGAATATCATGTAAGGGCTCTTTATGCTGAAGGCGAATCTGCAAATTCAAATGCAGCGGTTGCTGTAATTCAGGGTGGATCAACCAGTGGCATTATTCTTGATTTTGAAGACCTGGAAGACTTCGCAATCACTTTCGGCGAATGGACCGGCCTCGATGTTGATGGTGGTACTACATATGGTTTCGATGGAATCACCTTCCCTCATGCTTATGAGCCAATGTCGTACATCGCATTCAACCCCGCAGCCACAAGTCCTGCTGTATCCAATATGGAACCTCACGGCGGCCTTCGCTTTGGAGCCTGCTTCGCTTCAGTGCCTCCGGCAGTGAACAACGACTGGATGATTTCACCCAAAGTAATGCTGGGCGAAAACCCTGCACTCGGCTTCTGGGTTAAATCATATACCGATGAATATGGACTTGAGACCTATAACATCAAGGTTTCAACCACCGATATGAACCCGAACAGCTTCACCACCATTGCCGGCCCTATCAATGCACCAGCCGATGCATGGACATTTGTAAGCTACGATCTTGCCGCTTATACAGGACAGGAAGTATATGTTGCCATCCAATGCGTTTCGAACGACCGCTTTGTATTTATGATTGATGATGTGGAAATCACTTTTACAACCAATATCAGTAAACCTGATGCAGCATCATTCAACGTATATCCGAACCCTACAAACGGACTGCTTAATATTACAGGCGACAGCAGGATTGAAAACATCAGGCTGGTGAATTTTGCCGGTCAGGTGGTTTATGAATCTGCTGTAAACGCCAACGAATTCCGTTTCGAAACCGCAGGTATTGCTCAAGGCCTTTACCTGCTGAACATCACTACTGAAAAGGGTATCGTTACCCGCAAGGTAAGTGTCAGATAAACAAAGTTTTATCAAGTACAAAAAACTGCACCGGAATTCCGGTGCAGTTTTTTTTTATTCAGAATAGGGGTAAAAGCGTTTTAGATTGTCTTATAAATGAGTAAATTCCTGTTACTGACATATTTATTGTTGGTTAAGGATAACCCATCCCTCCTCAATCCCTGATTAAATGGCTGTTTTCGTCCCTGAAGCAGCCATTTTTAATTGCTGATTATCCGTTTGACAAAATTTATAAATGGCCGGCTTCCGGGGATTTTGGATCAAGATCAAAACCTGTGG
>DJGZ01000069.1 GCA_002433025.1 Bacteroidales bacterium UBA5833 | reverse complement strand
TTACAATACATCGCCCCACAGGATCTCAAGAGTTTCGGACTGATTCCGGAACTGGTCGGACGGCTTCCCGTGGTCACATACCTCAGTCCCCTCGACCGTGATGTACTGCGGCTGATCCTCACCGAACCTAAAAACTCTCTGGTCAAACAGTTTACCAAACTGTTCGAGATGGATGGTATCAAACTGGTTTTAAATGAGCAGGTGTTTGACTTTATTGTGGACAAAGCCATTGAATTCAAACTCGGCGCCCGTGGGTTACGGTCGATCATGGAAGCGATATTGATGGATGCAATGTTCGAAATGCCTTCCGATCAGGGCGTTAAAGAACTTAAAATAACACGTGCCTATGCCGAAGAGAAACTTGGTAAGGCAAATGTTTCGAGACTGAAAGTCGCCTGAGTTTGTGCTGAGCAGTAGATGATGAGTTTTGTTTATCCTTTTAACTCATTGTGATACATTGTTAATCAAACGGATAGCGTAATATTTGTATCCATTGTCCGTTTGATGATTGTACGGCATCTAATTTGCTGCTAAATAAGCCGGCTAAACCAACTTAAACCCTTCCGGGCATGAAGCGCATGCTTTTAACCGCGATTCTGTTTGCTTTCTTTTCCGGCACTCTGCATGCCCAGAATGTTGACGTGATTGTGCTTAAAGCAAAGGTTGTCAACGGGGATACCCTGCCGCAGATATACCTGCCCGAGGTAAATATCCGCGGTTATATCATATTCCGTAGTCCGGCAGATCAAAGAAGGTTCGAACGGCTGGTCAGGAATGTAAAAAAAGTCTATCCCTATGCCAGACTGGCAGGCATCAAGCTGAATGAATATGAAGCCATGATGGCCGGGCTTTCTGAAAAAGAACAGCGCAAACTCCTTAAAAGGGCTGAGGACGAACTTAAAGCAGAATTCGGAGAGGAGTTGAAAGCGTTGAATTTTACCCAGGGTAAAATTCTGCTCAAACTTGTTGACCGCGAAACCGGCAATCCGACCTACCATATCGTCAAGGAACTGCGCGGCAGCTTTGTCGCCTTTTTCTGGCAGAACCTCAGCAGGCTCTTTGGATATAACCTGAAGGAAAAGTATGACCCCGAAGGCAAGGACCGCGACATTGAGACCATTGTAACCATGATCGAAAACGGCCTGATCTGAGCTCCCTTCCCTGATCCCGTGTTTATTTTTTATTTTTCCTGCATGTTTGTAAGATGCAGATAATAAGTGCATTGTGTTTATGATGAACTGATTTATTTTTCTGTCAGTTCCCTGTTACTTTTCATGTTAGTGTAGATTAATCAATATATTCCTGATTATATAACTTTCCAAACCTGCACAGACGCATGAGAAGATTCTTACTGTTGCTTTTTGCCATCGGACTTATGCCGGGGCTAAGGGTCCAGGCCGATTATGTAAAAAACCAGCCATATCAGGTGAGCCAGCCGGATGGTACTGTAATTAACTGCTTTGTTTCCGGTGATGAATTCTTTAACTGGCTGCACGATGCCGGAGGCTATACCATTATTCAGGCTGCTGACGGCTATTATTACTATGCAATTTCTGATAAAGGCAACATCCGGCCATCGTCACACCTGGCGGGCCAGGCGGATCCTGCCAGCCTTGGCCTGGAAAAGTGGGCAAAGATCAGCCGTGAAGAATATCTGAAACGGAAGGAAGCCATGGAGGTTTCCAACAACCGTTCATCGCGGGCACCCCATGCCGGTACCATGAACAATCTCGTTATTTATATCAAATTCTCTGATGATACTGAGTTTACGACCCTGCGCCAGACTTATGACGATCTTTTTAACCTGCCTACCGGTAATTCGGTAAAATCCTATTACACGGAAGTGTCATACAACCAGTTAACGATCAGTTCCACGCATTACCCGGCCTGTGCGATGACCACCAATCTGTCGTACACCGACACCCATCCGCGCAGCTACTTCGAGCCCTACAATGCCACTACGAATCCCAACGGTTACAACGGGGAAACCCAGCGAAGGCTCAGGGAGCACGCCCTGCTCCGGGATGCGGTAAACTGGATCAATGCCAATTCGCCGGTTCCGGGATCTCTGAATATAGACGGCGATAATGACGGACTCGTTGACAATGTGTGCTTTGTGGTGAGGGGCGGAAACGGCGCCTGGGCCAGTCTCCTCTGGGCCCACCGCTGGGTGCTTTATTCCTACAACGTTTTCATCAACGGGAAACAGGTGTGGGATTATACCTTCCAGCCGGAAACGCAGGTAAATGTCAGAACCTTATGCCATGAACTGTTTCATGCGCTTGGCGCGCCGGATCTCTATCATTACGACGATGGCGGACTCAATATTTCCCCGGCTGGTAACTGGGACCTGATGGAATCGGGGGGCGGACATATGGGCGCCTATATGAAATGGAAATATTCGGAAAATGTCTGGATCAACGCCATTCCTGAAATCACTGTCTCAGGCACTTACACCCTGAATCCCCTGGCATCATCAACAAACAATTGTTACAGGATTGCATCCCCTAATTCCACTTCGGAGTATTATGTTGTGGAGTACCGGCAGGCTTCAGGGACATTCGAGGGCAATCTGCCAGGCAGCGGCCTGCTTGTTTACCGCATCGACCCCGCATTAAATGGTAATGCAAGCGGTCCGCCGGATGAAGTTTATATCTACCGCCCCAACGGGACAACCACAACCAATGGCAGCCTCAACAGCGCATACTTTTCGCAGCAGTCGGGCAGGACTGCCATCAATGACGGCACCAATCCCTCTCCCTTTCTGCAGAATGGAAGTGCCGGAGGGCTGAACATATACAACGTCACTGCCTCCGGAAGCACCATCTCATTTACAGTCGGGATGAGCGGAGTAGCCAATCCCGCTGCGTTTACCGCTTCAGGAGTGAGTCAAACGCAGATTGATCTTTCATGGCTCCTGAATACTTCAAGTGATAACGTTCTGCTTGCATGGAACACCAGTCCGGTGTTTGGTGCACCGGCGAATGCAAATACCTATCCGGCAGGCTCAGCTTTGCCGGGAGGCGGAACGGTTCTTTACTCAGGAAATGCACAGGCCTTTAACCATACCGGTTTGACCGCCGGTTTGGTTTATTATTACAGAATCTGGTCGGCCGATGCTGCCCTGCAATATTCAGTCGGGTTGGCGGCCAGTGCTTCGACATTGTGTGGTGAAACTGTACTTCCTTACGCTGAGGCTTTTGTGGATATGGGCTTCCCGCCCTGCTGGAGCCAGCAGGTGGAGGGGACCAATGTGGCAAACAGCTGGGAGGTTTCTTCTACATATTACGCCGGCGGTTCGGCAAACGAAATGCGGTCAACCTATCAGAACCGGAATCCTGGTGTGAGCCGGCTGGTGATGCCGCCTGTCAACACAACCGGTGTTGCCTCGCTCAGCCTTGCGTTCCGTCATCTGCTCGACGATTACGGGCCTGGTGCGTTAATGCGGGTGCAGTCGAGCAGCGATGGGGTAAACTGGACCAACGAATCCTGGTCGCTGGCAACTGCCGGCAACAACCTGGTAGGGCCGGCATTGATCAATACCTCCGTGCAGAATAACCTGAATGTGGCTACCACTTATATCGGCTTTACGGTTGAAGGAAACCTTTACCAATATGATTATTGGTTCATCGATGATGTAGCCGTCAGTATTACCGGTTACCTGAGTTATAATATTACAACAGCTTCATTCCCTGAAGCCGGAGGTAGCGTAAGCGGGGCAGGCTCTTATGGCTATGCTTCACAGGCGGTGCTTTCGGCGGTTCCAAACACGGGCTACACTTTTACCAACTGGACCGAAAACGGGGCAGTGGTATCCTCCGATGCAACCTATAGCTTTACCGTAACAGGCGACAGGACGCTTCAGGCGAATTTTTCCCTGCAGCAATACAACATTTCAACCGTGTCCGTTCCGACTGAGGGTGGGTCCTGCACCGGTGCCGGTGCATATTCCTATGGTTCAGCAGCTACGGTAACGGCTTTACCGAACACAGGCTATTACTTTACACACTGGATGGAAAACGGCAATATCGTTTCAACGGAAGCGTCGTATTCATTTAATGTTTCGGGCAACAGGTCGCTTCAGGCTGTTTTTACACTTGAACAGTACCAGGTGATGCTGTCAGCGATGCCGGCAGAAGGTGGCTCGGTGAGCGGCAGCGGCGCCTATGCCTATGGCACCGGAGTCATTGTTTCGGCAACGGCTGAAGAAGGCTGGGCTTTCTTATACTGGACCGAAGGCGGAAATGTTGTGTCATCCGAACCATCATATTCATTTACCATTACTCAGAACAGGACATTTGTGGCCAATTTCACCCAGCAGGTCGTCATGGTTACCATTGCCACTGAAGCGGATCCTGCCGAAGGCGGAACCACCGTTGGTGATGGCCAGTATGCCCAGGGAAGTCAGGCAACGGTTTCAGCCATCCCGGCCGACGGATGGGAGTTTGTGGCCTGGATGGAAAACGGCGCAATGGTTTCACAATCTGCGGTGTATACATTTATTGCGTCTTCGGATCGTATGCTTACGGCTTCATTTGCCACGTCTCCGCTAACTTATACCATCAGCCTGACGGCTGTTCCTGTTGAGGGCGGAACGGTTGAAGGCGCCGGCACGTATACTTCAGGAACAAGCATTACCGTGCAGGCGGTGCCTGCCGAAGGCTTTGCTTTTCAATACTGGGCGCTCGGAAGTACTGTGTTATCCGTTGATCCGGTATACACTTTTACCGTAACCTCAGCGCTCAGTCTTGAAGCGGTTTTTGTCAGACAGTATGTCATCACGGCTATAGCTGCTCCGGCCGAAGGAGGTCAAACCGATGGTGGCGGGTTGTACCTGGAGAATTCCATGGCTGTAATGATTGCCATCCCCAATCCCGGATATCATTTTCTGAACTGGAGTGAAGGCGGCAATTTGGTATCCACCGAGCCTGAATTTACTTTCCAGGTGAACACAAACCATACCCTGACGGCTAATTTTCAGTTGAGTGTAGATGTCAGGGATGTAAAAGCCGGATCATTCCGCTTGTATCCGAATCCGTCAACAGGACCTGTCGATGTTACCGCAGGCGGCCTGATCGCATCCTATGCTGTCTACAGCCTCACAGGAAGGGAGCTGCTGAAGGGGCAGGAGCGTGGCCTTGTCAATTACCTGAAGCTCGACCTCTCCGGACTGCCCGAAGGCGTTTATATTCTTAAACTGATTATGGTCAACCAGCCGCCTTGCAGCGCAAGGCTTATTATCCGGAGATAAATTTCTCAGGCATCAATATTTTTAAGAAAGCAGGGTGATTCATCCTGCTTTTTTGGTTGGATATGTAGTGTATAATATAAATGTCGCTTTGCTGTTTCAGTCTGCATAATAAGAACTTCCGCAGGATACGACTGATTGATTGTTGAGGTATTGTATGCCTGAAATTGAACAATGGCGGGCTAAAAGTGTTATTTGTAGGGTTATTTTAAAGAAAGATACATCCCTGTCATACATAAATCACTGTTAACATGCCGCACTACCATACGCTGGGGCAGATACCGCCCAAACGCCATACCCAGTTCCGCAAACCCGACGGAACGCTTTATTCGGAGCAACTGGTATCAACGGAAGGATTTTCCGACGCCTATTCACTGACCTATCATGTTTATCCGCCCACCATGGTGCTCGGGGTGGATCAGCCCATTGACGTCAAACCTGAGATTGCTGTTCAGAACAATATGCAGCACCGCAGTTTTCAGGGTTTCAGGGTAAAACCCGCAGATGATTACCTGAAAAGCAGGGTTACAGTAATGACCAACAACGACCTGAGCATCATCCTTGCGGCCCCGCAGAAGTCGATGGAAGACTATTTCTTCAAGAATTCACAGGCCTCGGAGATGATCTTTGTGCATGAAGGTTCCGGTACGCTGAAAACCATGTACGGAGAGCTGACCTTCGGATACGGCGACCACCTGATTATCCCCCGCGGAATCATCTACCAGATGCATTTCGATACGCCCGATAACCGGTTGTTTATTGTGGAATCATACAGTCCCATCCGTTTCCCGAAAAGGTACGTCAACAAGTTGGGCCAGCTGGAAGAACATGCCCCGTTCTGCGAAAGGGACATCCGCAAACCGTCACGGCTGGTAACCCATGACGCAAAAGGGGATTTCCTGGTGATGATCAAAAAGGAGCACCAGTTGTTTCCTTACCATTTTGCCGGTCATCCCTTTGATGTGGTTGGCTGGGACGGTTATCATTATCCGTATGCACTTTCCATTCATGATTTTGAGCCGATTACCGGTCGCATTCATCAGCCGCCTCCCGTGCATCAGACCTTCGAAGCCCACAATTACGTGATGTGTGCTTTTGTACCGCGGCTCTATGATTACCACCCGCTTTCGATTCCGGTGCCTTACAACCACAGCAATGTGGATTCCGACGAAGTGCTTTATTATGTCGACGGCGATTTTATGAGCCGCAAACATGTGGACCGCGGGCAGATTACTTTGCATCCCATCGGCATTCCCCACGGACCCCATCCGGGCACGGTGGAGAAAAGCCTGGGCGCAAAAGAAACCCGTGAACTGGCCGTGATGGTGGATACCTTCAGGCCGTTGTGGCTTACCCGGCAGGCCATGGAAATCGAAGATCCGGACTATCATAAATCATGGATTGAATAATCCACGCAGCCTTAATGAAACCGATAACATTGGATAAACGAAATACCATGAATACACCTCAGGACTTTCTGCCGATCAACGGCACCGATTATGTGGAATTTTATGTAGGCAACGCCAGGCAGGCGGCCTATTACTATCAGACGGCTTTCGGTTTTCAGCCGCTGGCATACGCCGGACTCGAAACCGGGCTGAAAGACCGCACTTCCTATGTGCTGGTGCAGGATAAAATCCGTTTTGTGTTTACCAGTTCCCTGGTACCTGACAGTGAAATAGGGGTGCATGCCATGAAGCACGGCGATGGAGTGAAAGTGGTCGCCCTCTGGGTGGATGATGCCCGCAAATCGTGGGAGGAAACTACTGCCCGGGGCGCTGTTTCGTACTTTGAGCCCAGGGTTGAAAATGATGAGCACGGTGAAGTAGTGCGCTCCGGCATACACACTTATGGCGAGACCGTGCATATTTTTGTGGAGCGCAAGAACTATAAGGGTCCTTTTCTGCCCGGTTTTGTAGCCTGGAATCCTGAATACCGAACCAGGGATACAGGGCTGCGTTATGTCGATCACATGGTGGGCAATGTAGGCTGGGGCCAGATGAACCAGTGGGTGGACTTTTACGCCCGGGTGATGGGTTTTAACCAGTTGGTATCGTTCGACGACAAGGACATTTCCACCGAATACACCGCCCTGATGAGCAAGGTGATGAGCAACGGCAACGGACGCATCAAATTCCCCATCAATGAGCCGGCCGAAGGCAAAAAGCGGTCGCAGGTAGAAGAATACCTCGATTTTTACGGAACCAGCGGGGTGCAGCATGTGGCTATGGCAACTGACGATATATTGCATACAGTCAGGGAATTGCGTAACCGGGGAATAGAGTTCCTCACCGTGCCCGGATCCTATTACGACACCGTACTGAACCGCGTGGGAAAGATTGACGAGGAAATCCTGGCCCTGAAAGCGCTGGGCATCCTGGTCGACCGCGACGACGAAGGCTACCTGCTGCAGATTTTCACCAAACCGGTTGAAGACAGGCCCACGGTGTTTTATGAGATCATTCAGCGCAAAGGCGCGAAATCCTTTGGCAAAGGCAACTTCAAAGCCTTGTTTGAAGCCATTGAGCTTGAGCAGGTCAGGAGGGGAACCCTTTAGATCACAAGCAAACGGTGAAGGGTTGCGGAAAGCCGGATCTGCAGCCCCGGTGCCATCGATAGAACAGATTGTTTCCGGCCGACTGAAATTTATCCCGATTACTGATGAATATCAAATCATGGATTGAAATACCCGCCGGCAGTGACTTCCCGATTGAAAACCTGCCTTTCGGCATCGGCCGCAACAGGGGAGGCCAGTTTGCCGCCTACACCCGTATCGGCGATACCGCCGTAAACCTTTCGGCACTGGACGGACTTGGCGTTTTTGCAGGGATGGAATTTGACTTTTCCGTCGCTTTTCGCCAGCCCGTGCTCAATGATTTTATCGCGATGGGCAAAGCGGCCCACCGTGTGCTCAGAAACGCCCTGCAAGCGTTTTTCGCCGCCGGCAGCAAGCCGGATGCCATACTGATGGAATCCCTGACGGAAAAGGTGCTGTTTCCGGCTGCTTCGGTTGAGATGCTGATGCCCGTTAAAGTCACCGATTACACCGATTTTTACTCCAGCATTGAACATGCCACCAATGTGGGCAAAATGTTCCGCGATCCTGCCAATGCCCTGTTGCCCAACTGGCGTCACCTGCCGGTAGGCTATCATGGCAGGGCATCCTCTATTGTGGTTTCGGGAACGGAGATCCGCCGCCCCCGGGGACAGACCCTGCCGGCCGGCGCCGACGCTCCGGTTTTCGGACCCGGCAAAATGCTGGATTTCGAGCTGGAAATGGCATTCGTGGTGGGCAGAAGCACGAATCTGGGCGAACCTGTAGCAGCCGCTGATGCCGAAGACTATATCTTTGGTTTTTTGTTGTTCAACGACCTTTCGGCCAGGGATATACAGTCATGGGAGTATGTTCCCCTGGGGCCCTTCCTTTCAAAGAATTTCGGCTCTGTCGTTTCTCCGTGGATTGTGACCCTGGAAGCGCTGGAGCCATTCCGTGTGAAAGGCCCGGAGCAGGAACCTGCCGTGCTGCCTTATCTGAGAACGGAAGGGCTTCGCAATTTCGATATCAGCCTCGAAGTGCTGATCAGACCGGAAAATGGCGCCGAAAATGTTGTCTGCCGCTCGAATTTCCGGCATATGTACTGGAATATCTGCCAGCAACTGGCTCACCATACGGTGAACGGTTGCAACATCACCACCGGCGACCTGTATGCTTCGGGTACCATCAGCGGTCCGGAGCCGGGTTCATACGGTTCCATGCTCGAACTAACCTGGAGGGGGGCCAATCCCATCCGGCTCAGCGACGGCACGGAGCGTAAATTCGTAAACGATCATGATACGGTGATTATCCGGGGCTATGCCGCAAAAGACGGGCTCAGAATCGGCTTCGGTGAGTGTACGACGAAAATACTCCCTGCGCTGACTTGATTCTGTTATTCAGTGGCTGCCGGTTTGGCAGCCTGGTAAATTTTAAGCATAATCTATGTATAAGACCATCAATCCGGCAGAGGTAGCGCCTCCGGAGCTGCACCGGCTGATGCTGGGGGCCATCGCTCCCCGGCCCATAGCTTTTGCCAGCACTGTGGATGCCGAAGGAGTTCCTAACCTTGCCCCCTTCAGTTTTTTCAATGCTTTCGGGGTGAATCCGGCGACCATTGTATTCAGCCCCTCGCGCAGGGGACGCGACAATACTACCAAAGATACCTTCAACAACCTGAAGGAGGTGCCTGAAGTGGTGATCAATGCCGTGACTTACAGTATGGTGGAGCAGGTTAGCCTGGCAAGTACCGAATTCCCGAAAGGGGTCAATGAATTTGAAAAGGCGGGCTTTACCCCGCTGACTTCCGAAAAGGTGAAGCCTTTCAGGGTGGCCGAATCACCGGTGCAGTGGGAATGCCGGGTGCGCAACATCATTGAAACCGGCAAGGGAGGCGGAGCGGCCAACCTGGTAATCTGCGACGTGCTGCTGGTGCATGTGAACGAAGGTTTTCTGCTGCCAAACGGATTGATCAACACCAGGGCCATTGATCTGGTGGGCCGTATGGGAGGCGACTTCTACGTGAGGGCACACGGAGAGGCCCTGTTCGAAGTGGAAAAGCCGCTGACAAAACCAGCCATCGGCATCGACAGCCTGCCTTTTACCCTGCGCAACAGCCCCCTGCTGACCGGCAATGAACTTGGCCGCCTGGGTTCGGTGGAAAATGTGCCCACAGAGGAGGAAATCAGCACCGCTGCTAACCTGAAGGAGGTTAAATCAATCATTGAAAATGAGATACTTACCTTTGATGCCAGAACGGAAAAACTGCATCAACTGGTGCGCCGGAAGCTGAACGAAGGGAAAAAGCGTGAAGCGCTGGTCATCGGTTTCCTGCTGAAATAAAGGCAATTCTGCTGAAGCGGACTGTTTACAGCCGCTGGAATTCAAAAGTGGGGTAGCCTTTCTTTCCCTGATTGTTGTAGAAATCAATAAACCGCATTTTAAAAAACAGCCCTTCCCGGTTTCTGACCAGATAGGTCCAGCCTGACTGCGCCGTATAGGTGATGTCGCCGGATGTGACGTCGCCGTTGATCTGTTTCCACTCATAACCGATCATGTCGCGTGAACTGCTGAGCCAAACCGTTTCAGCATAGTCCCTGTCGATTTCTGTAAAAGGCTTCAGGGTGTCGAGCGCAGCCATCACCAGGGTGTCGTTGAGCAAAACCCCGTTCACCAGATAAGGGTAAGGTTCGCCGGTATTGGTGAACAGCAGGGTGGTATAGGTGGTGAAGAGCAGGTCCCAGCGGCCGGCGGGCGGTTCGGTCTGCGGATCCGGAGCGCCGTTGTCGAACGAAAGCGTAGAGAATCTGCGTACCGGATCCCTGGGGAAGTCAAATACCCTTTCGTTGGTGCCGTCGGGCCGGGCGATGCGTATACTCACCTCCCCGCTGAGCGGATCGATGTGCGGCTGAATCTTGAGGAATCCGCGCGAAAACCCTTCGCTGTCAATACCCCGGTCGATCAGAAGCACCTCGCCGTTCCCGCGGAATCCGCTAGTATCTGCCGTCCACCACTTGCCGATGGCATTGCCGGCTTCGCTGCCATCAGAAGCATCAAATTTCCATTCCATTCCTGCCGTCTGCAGCGGAACAGAGAATTCGGTAATTCCGGAATGGGCGGCATACATAAACAGGGAAGTATTCAGCCAGAGGGTGTAATCCCCTTCCCGGGTGGCGATGGCCAGGTCCCAGCTGTCGCGGTTGCAGGATGATACAATGCCGTGTTCAAAGCTGAACCATGTCTGTATCGTGTAATCGGGCAGCATTTCAATCACCACCGTTTCCACATTACCGGGCTTCTGCGGCACCACTACCTCATCTTCCCTGAAGCAGGAGGCGAGGAGGATGGCGGTGAATATCAGCAGATAGTTAATTCTTTTTAGCCGGATCATTTTTCACGAAAGTATATGAGAGTTTGAGAAAGTAAGTTCTGCCCCAGGCAACCGGCACATTGCCGCCGCCGCCCGAATGCACGCCGCCGGAGCCGCCCGCGCTTACTATATTCGTAACGTCGAACAGGTTGCGCACCCCGGCGTTCACCGACAGCCTTTTCTGCATGAAAGTCTTCAGCACTGTCAGGTCCATATTGTGCCACGAATCCATAAACCCTTCACTCAGCAGGCCGTTTGCATCCATATAGATGCGGGTGGTCCTGCCGGTGTATTTATAGATGGCCGTCATGTGGAGGTCGATTTCGTCCATACGGCAGGTCACCTCTGAGGTGAGCTCGGGCGACCAGTAAAGCCGGAGTCCTTCACCGGGCGTCAGTTGGTTCGATTTGCCGGTTCTGCCCCATCCCAGCCTGAGGTCGAACAAAGGATAGAGGGAGGAGCGCAGGCTGAAGACATATCCCATGGAGCGGGAACGGTCGAGGTTAAAATAGGTGTAAGCCCCGTCACCGGTTTCGGCCAGGGTAATCTGGTTGTCGATGTCGTTAAGGAAAAACCGGGCTTCCGTTTCCGTGGCATAGGTGACTTTCTCTATCCTGTGGCTGGCTTGCAACTGAAGGTGCTTCGACCGTTCCGGGCTTAGGTTTGGATTGCCGGTGATGTTGTGGTTGACATCCACAAAATAGAGGTAAAGCTCTTTCAGCGAAGGCGCCCTGAATCCGCTTGAGTAGGATGTTCTGAACATAAAACCCTTTGCCGGGCCTGCTTTCACATGCATTGCATAAATCAGGGGAGAGGCGAAATGACTGTTCCAGGCATAGCGCAGTCCCGGCTGCAGCGATATCAGGTCGGCGGGCTGTATCTGCATCGTGGCAAAGCCGGCGATATCGGTGGTCTGATGATGCTGATTGCCGGTGCGTTCGCCGGTGGCCCACTCCACATTGGCATCGTACCCCGATTGTATCCCGATGAGTCCGGATTCGCTGCGGTAAGTGTACATGGCCCTCGACAAAAAGGAGCCAAAACCCGTGGTGTCGTATTCGGTGGGCGTTTTTTCGGGAATGGTCAGGTCGTTGTAATACAACGATCTCACCCTGCTGTAGAAAGAAAGGGAATTACTGGCCGTGAAAGGATTGGGCCCGCGGGTGGTGATGTCGGCCCTGGCGGTAAGCCGGCTGGTGGTAAAATAATTATCAAAAGCTTTTTCGAAGTAGGGGGGGAGCAGGTTGCCCCGTACCAGCAACAGTTCATCGAAGTAGCTGAGCTTCGCTTTTAGGACCGCTTTTTTCAGGGTAAGGTTATATCCGGCATCCGCATTAAGCTGCCTGCGGGGCTTCCACAGTTTGGCCCTGCCTTCGTCTGCCGGTGAAAAACCGGCGAAGAAGTTGCGTCCGGCCTGCAGACTGAAGGCATTGATACCCCGGTTCAGGCTGAAGCCGCCGTCGAAATTGACAATACCCACCGACTCCAGGTAAGTGCCGGCATTGGCGGTAAGCGATTTTCCGGGAATATCCCCCGATATAATGTTGACCACCCCGGCCAGGGCGTTGCTGCCGTAAATCACCGACATCGGTCCTTCAATGATCTCTACCTGCCTGGCATTCTGCAGGTTCACCTGGCTCAGGTCAATGCTTCCGTTCAGGCGGCCGATCACCGGCACGCCGTCCACCAGTATCTTCACATGCTCTCCCGACAGCCCCTGCAGGCTCATGCCGGTGCCCAGGGAGGCGTCCTGGGTAAACCTCACGTTCATCTGGTTGCGCAGCAGCCCCGACAAATCGGTGGCTGCAGTCCTGCGCAGCTGCAGCTGGTTGATAACGTTGACGCGGTACAGCGAACGGTCGGCGCTGCCAGGGTTGTACTGGGCGGTGACCACCAGTTCGTCGAGCGAGAAGACTTCCGGCAAAAGCCTGATGATGGCTTCCCCGCCGGGGAAAAGGGTGTCGCTGAAGGTCTGGTAACCCACATAACTCACCTGGAAAACCGTGGGCCTGACCAGATTGTGCCTGATCATCCCGTCGTCGTCGCTCAGGTAGTATTTTGCTGTTTTTGCCCCCGTTTCGGTGGCTTTAACATGGGCAAAGGCGACGGCAACCCCTGTGCGCGCGTCAACCACCCGCACAGGAGGCGCCTGCGCTGCCACCACCAGCGGCAGCAGCAACATTGTCGTAATCAGTATTCTGAAACCTGTCATTATCTTGCAATCACTTTGCGTGAAAATGTACCGGTTTCACTGGTGATGCGCAGGATATAGCTGCCACGGGCCACACCGTCGAGGCTGATCTCTCCCGACAGGGCATTGCCAAGCGTCTGTTGTACAACTGCCCTCCCGCTGAGGTCGTAAAGCACTGCATGCGCATTACTGAGCGGGCTGTTGAGTGCAATCCTTATATAGTCTCCGGCCGGGTTGGGATAGATATTCACCCCGCTGAGCTCAGGCGAAGAGGCTGAGGCCGTTGAAATTGCCTGTACCGTAAAGGTGGTGGTGCCGGTGGATGAACCGGAAAAGGCTTCAAAGACCACCTTGTAAACCGATCCGTTGTCCTTTTGCACGAAATAGGCCAGGGAGTCGGTGATGTCCCACTGGAAGGTGGACATGTTGATGGTCTTCCAGTCATGGCCGATGATGTCGGCATCGGGCGAGAATGTCAGATTGGTCCAGTCGGTGAAATCAGGGGCTACCGGATGCGCTTCGGCTACGGTATGGCCTTTTCTGGTGAGTACGCCGTTTACGGGATAGTAAGTGTTCTGCACTAAAGTATTGTAGCGGGTAAATAGCAGGTCCCAGTCGGCGGCAGCCGGTTCGCGGTCAACAATGCCGTTGGCGAAAGAGAAGGCCATAAACTGTTTGGTGTTGTGGGGCGTTACCTCCAGTGTGTCGGTCTGCTCGTTGCTGCCGTCGAGGCTGGCATAGCGGATGATATATTTGTTCTGGGTTGATATTTTCCTGACAATCTGCAGTTTGCGGTACATGCCGTCAGGGGTGGCAATCAGGTAGAGCGAATCGCCCACCACATCGTGACTGGTCATGCTGTAGATGCCCCAGCCGTAATCAGGATGACCCAGGGCATTCCGGTTAAACGCGCCGTCTTCAAAGTCTGTGGTGTTGTTGTAAAGCCTTTTCCATGAGGCCATGCCCGTGGTGTCGAAGGTTTCCCAGCCGCTGATGCCTGAATTCGGGTAAGTGTAAAGCGCCACCCCTGCGCCGTCGTTTACGATGATGCCTGCACTGAAAGCCGGGGTGAAAAAGGCGATATCCCAGATGTTTCTGGGTGAAGTCCTGACTTCGCCATTGGTGAGGGAAAAGAATACTTCGTTTACATACTGGTTACCCATGGATGCCATGTAAGTCGTCTGGGCTTTAACCGCGTTTGAGAAAGAAGCAACAAGTAAGGTCAGTGATATAATAAGTGCGTTGTAAGATTTCATCTTATGGTGATTTTTAAAAAGAAACACTGCGACATGGCGAAATCCGCGCCACATCAGAATAATAATGGGAATGCAGAAAAATCAACGGACGGATGGCGGGCCGCGCAATCCGTGGGCGGCAGGGATGCCGCTGATGCTGAAGGGTTGCGGACAGTATCCGGGGAGTGATTGTCCTGAAAACTGTGGCTTAAGCAGGAATTCACACTCCTGCGTGTTGAGATCGGGTGACTGAAGAAAATCGACCGATGGCAGGTCCTGCGCCACCGTTATCGTTTCCTCGCGCTTGCTCAGGATACCGTTGGGGATCAGGTTGCGCCCCCAGATATGGTGCTGATGGAAGTTGATCAGTGAGCCGAGATAAATCCAGAAAACGAAGAAAGCGGTCGCCAGAATGGCGAACTTTCCTGCTCCTCTTTTAAATGCGGATTTTCTCATGACTTCAGCCCGCGCCCGTTGTGGGAACCCTGACTGCTACAAAATTAATATTTTAGATTGAATGTGAACGCAAAATCAGGCCCTGACTGAGAAATATCAATAAATATCCGAACATATGTTCATAAATAGGTTGATGAATGTAACCGGAAGGATGTTTTGTTATGGAAACCCATGAATTACGATCGCTTATTCCCCGGCTGCTGCCGCCTAGCCATCGGGACACGAATGAATTAGCCACCAAAGCACTGAAACACCAAAGCCCACGGAGTATTTATTTGAATCTTTGAATCTTTGTTCCGCACTTGCGGGATTGAATCTTTTGAATCCTTATGCCACGAATGCAAGAATATGATTTTTCCGCACCCAGTCAGGCCTCCTCATCTTATGCAGGCATTGGACCTTTCAGATGTAGGTAAAACCGCTGTAATCAATGCCGTGGGACTTTAGAAACTTTTCAAAAAGTGTGTAAGCCTCGTTTACTCCAAAACGTTCTTTTATGGCCTCCAACAGCGCCTGCCGGTTGTCCGGTTCCAGGCCGAAAATTTCGCAGAGCTTCTCAACTTCCTTTGGTTCAATGGTGATGGTGTATTCGTAATCCGAATCGCCCCAGGCATATTGTACCGATTTACCGATATCATACCCGTCGAGGGTCAGCTGACCGCTTTCGCTAAAATATAGTCCAATGTTGATTTTAATACCGGGCCTTCGAGGTAGAATAAAGTGACTTTTTGCATTTTAACGGATTTTTTTTTAGAAATCAGCCCCGGGGCCTTGCCGGAGCCTGGGGGTGCGGGTAGTGCTCTGTTTGTTAACACAAAACCAGGCATTTACCTGCCTGCGCATCGTAGTTCCTTGAAAAGGATAAACAGTTACCGGCAGAACAGCCTGTAATTCAGCAGTCATCTGGGGGCGCTTCTGCCTGTTTCCATCCCGGCTTTCTCCAGATAGGGCAGGGGCGAAACCAACTCAAATTCTTTTGAGACATCAAAAAAGAGGTTTAACAGGTTCAGATGTTCCCTTCCGATGATCAGCAGCATTCTGTCCTCCGCGTTGTGGGGTATTCTCTGAATATTCCGGAATATCCTCAGGTTGCGGTTGAACCATCTGCCTGTTTCAAAATCAACTCCGGTAAAGTCGCCAGGCTCCTCTTCATATTTGAAGGGATTCAGCAGGTATACCGACAGGCGTTCTTTGATCTGATCAGGTTGGTTCAGCCTGATCAGTTCGTGAATGATGCCGGCGATTTTTTTTGAGGCTCCCGGAATTGCGAAAACCGAATCCGGTGAATTCAGGTAGTATGCATCAAGTCGCGCAGCGCGGGTGCTGTCCCGGAACACTTCACTGATATAATCATAATGCCTGCCCCAGTCATTTACACAATAAATTGTCTGCAGATCCAGTTGTTTCGCGGTTCTGAATCCCAGTTGAAAAATTTCGTTTTTACCCGGGGTAAACTTACCGGCCCTGTATAGGGCATATAAGCTGTCGATCACGGGTTGCTGATCCGGGGTCAATTCCACCGCAATGATGGTTGGTTTGAAGTCGCTGATGGATTTCGAAATTGCGCTGATTTCCGCCTGAAATGGCTCGTCGAGTACAGATATTTTGTCTTTTTCATCAGTTTTAACAGCATCCAGGTTGGGAAAACCGAAATGGAAAACCCCAAGCGTCATTATTTTTACCGGTGTCGCGTTTTCATGAGTTTGCCCGGTTAAACCACCACAGGCAAAGGCGATGGCGTATAGCAAAAGAGTAAATTTTTTCATTCGTTTCGGTTTGGTTACAGTGATGTGACGGACAGCCGGGGCTGAAGTTACAGAACCGGTTACGGGGCAGGGCAGAGGGCGTACGCGTTAAGTATTTTTGAGTAGTTATCTCCTCCAGGCCAATGGTATTAATGTTTTTTAATGCACAGGCTCCGTCGGATGTTTGGTCAAACCCGAACCAGGCCGAAGCGCCTGCACTGAGCGTAGCCGAAGTGCAGCTATTCCGGAGCAGAGCAGTAATGTTCAACATTTCCTTACATACTTTTTAGTTCCGCAAAAACAACGGGGCAGGAATTTTGCTTCTTACCCGGCAACTGCGTTGAGGTCTTATTTGTCAGCATTCCGATGTTGTTATCAATATATTTTTTCATTGTTGTCCGGGGATATTATTTTAATTTAACCGGAATGTTTTATAGGTGTTGGTTTCAGAAGACCGTAACAGCTTGCAACTTACTTTTTAATATTGCGCCACTAAGCGATGCACTGAGCCTGCCGAAGTGGCACAAAGGCGCCAGGTTGCACAAAACCAGCTTTTCTCATTTATTGAAACTTAGTGTCTTCGAGTCTTTGTGGCAATTTCTTTCTTGATTCATTCCTGAAAATGGTGATATTTTTTTTGATTTTATTATTGATCCCTGCTTCGCTCCACCGGTGTGATTACATATTTACCTTTCCCAGAAATAAATGTCATCATAAACAATAACTTCAGTATTCTGATTAACTTCCCTGTTAAAACCTGTCGGATACAGAGCTATATGCCTGTTTTTCTTAAAGTTATCGGATGATTCGGTATTATAACTGAATACTAATGCGCTTTGGAACCAATACAGATTTTTAACCATATAATTATCTATGTATTCTTCTTTTGTAATGCTTTTTTCATTGTTCCAATTGGCATTTTCGTTTATTCTTATTTCTTCATCATTGATTATCTTTTCTCTTACTTCAAAAATGCTTAACAGACTCCCCTTATCATCTGTCACATAAAGATTGTATGTCGGATCAATCCATACCCACTTCCCCAATTGCCCGGAGAAAACATGATTTATCACGTGGACGTCCAAATCATCGTAGTTTTTAGGATTACAGGTGATAAATCTTGATTTAATGCCTAAGGCTAAATAGTCGCTCCTTAAATAAG
>DJGZ01000068.1 GCA_002433025.1 Bacteroidales bacterium UBA5833 | reverse complement strand
ACGTAATTCTTTCCAGGTTAGAGCTTAAACTTTGAAGTAAGAATATATGAATAATGATTCTCCGGAATGCAATGCCGCTTCAGGAATTAAATCTGAAGCTGAAATCAATTCAATTATAAACCCCTAAATACCTTTCACCATGAAAACAATAAACCCTTCAGGGTGCAGAATAATTCTCCGGTTCCTATTTATAACTGCTATATTTGGCCTGTCTTCCGGCTGGTTTTTACCGGACAAGGCAGCTGCTCAGGTCATCAAAAGGGGGGAACGCCCTCCTATTGACATAATGTCCGTTCCCGATGACGCAATGGAACATGGCATCATCAGGATAAAATTCAGCCGGTCAGCAGAGGCCTTGCTTGACAATCATCTGCCATCAACAGACCCCCGGGGCATTGTTCAGTTTGGCATGCCCGGAACAGACCTTTTAAACCGGCAATTTGGCGTAACTGAAGTAAGAAAAACTTTTGCTGCCGCGATGCAGAATACCCGGTTTGCCGACCGGCACCGGGCATGGGGCTTTCACCTCTGGTACGACCTGATTGTATCTGAGAGTACCGACCTGCGCGCCATGGTTTCCGCCTATACTTTGGCGGGTGAAATCGAGCTGTCGGAACCGGTTTACCGGAAACATCTGATCGGAAACGTTATGAATCCCATGCAGCTTCCGCCTGAAACCGGGCTGAATTACACCCCCAATGACCCGCAATACACTGCTCAATGGCACTATCACAATACAGGACAGCAGGGAGGGACCACGGATGCGGATATAGATCTGCCCGAAGCTTGGAATATCAACCGGGGCGATACCGAAGTGATCGTTGCCATTGTTGATCAGGGCATTGAATACACTCACCCCGACCTTGCCGGTAATATGTGGAGTGGCATCGGATACAACTTTATTGACGATTCGCCAATAATTGTTCCCGGAGACCATGGAACCCATGTTGCAGGAACCGTGGCAGCCAATACGAACAACGGAACAGGAGTAAGCGGCATTGCCGGAGGTGATGGCAGCGGGAACGGGGTCAGGCTGATGTCGTGTCAGGTGTTTATCGGCTCCTCAGGAGGCAGCGGATTTGAGAATGCCCCTGTTTACGCGGCCGACAATGGCGCAGCGATATCTCAGAACAGCTGGGGATACAACTCATCAGGGTATTATGAACAGGCGGTACTGGATGCTATTGACTATTTCAATGTAAACGGGGGCGGATCCGTGCTGAATGGCGGAATAACCATCTATGCAGCCGGGAACAGCGGCTCTCCGGGGCAATGGTATCCGGCATATTACAGCGGGGCGTTTTCAGTTGCCGCAACCACCAACCAGGACCTGAAAGCATGGTACTCAAATTATGACACCTGGATTGATATTGCAGCTCCGGGCGGTGAAACAGATTATGTTAATGAAAGAGGCGTGCTGAGCTGCCTCACGGGCAGCAGTTACGGATTCTACCAGGGCACTTCCATGGCCTGTCCGCATGTTTCAGGCGTTGCTGCATTAATCATTTCTCTTGCTCCCGGCCAGTTGCTCCCGCAGAACATCAAAGATATTCTCACTTCAACAACGGACGATATAAATGCACTCAATCCTGCTTACAGCGGGATGCTTGGCAGCGGCAGGCTGAACGCCTATGAAGCGCTCCTGGCAACACAGGGTTACATCAACCCCCTTTTACCGGCAGCTCCGCAGAGTTTCTCAGCGGAAGCCCAGAACGAGAATCAGATAAACCTGAGCTGGCAACCCAATACAGCCAATGATATTGTAATGCTGGCCTGGAATTCTGTCAATATTTTCGGTGCCCCTTCCGGGAATTATCTGCCGGGTCAATCGATTTCAGGAGGCGGGACTGTACTCTATGAAGGAACCCTGACAGATTTTGAGCATTCCGGCCTTGACCCTGCAACCACATACTATTATGCTTTATGGTCGAAGAATACCGGCTATTATTCAGCTGTTTCGCGAAAAGCCAATGCCACAACATCCTGTGGAATACTGGATTTACCTTTCAGTGAATCCTTTGGCGGTTTTGCCCTTCCAAACTGCTGGAGCCAGCAGAATCCAGGGGCCAGTACTGACCACTGGTCATTTTCTGCGACGAACCTGGCAGCCGGAGCTGTCCAGGGCGAAGCAAAATGTTACTGGCAGGGAGGAGGCAGTGCGACCCGCCTTGTGACTCCCCCGATCAACACCCTGGGAGTAAATTCGATTGACCTGACTTTCAGTCACTTGCTTGACGATTACGGCACAGGGGCAACACTCCGGGTGCAGAGCAGCAATGACGGAATTAACTGGACGAATGAAGCCTGGTCGATGATTTCGGTAAATAATACGGATAAGGGACCGTTCGTTACACAGACTACAGTCGGAAGCAACCTTAATTCACCGGTCACGTACATTGCTTTTACCATAGAAGGAAACATTTCCGCCATTGACAACTGGTATATTGACGATATAAATGTCGAAGCGACCAATACTGACCTTCCTGTAGTTACAACCTCCCCGGTAACTGATATAACAGGCATCTCCGCAACCAGTGGGGGCGAAGTGGTATTTGAAGGAAGCTCCGCCGTCACTGCCAGGGGAGTGTGCTATGGCACCAGCCCGAACCCTACCATCTCCGGCGACTATACAGTAAACGGACAAGGCACCGGCGCGTTTATCAGCCAAATGAACAATCTTTCCCCGTCAACACACTATTATGTAAGGGCTTATGCCACGAACAGCAGCGGAACCTCTTATGGTAACGATTTGGAGTTTTCAACAACCTGCGGAACTCTCTCTCTTCCATTTAGTGAAAACTTTAACACTTCCGCAATTCCTGATTGCTGGAGCCAGACTTCTACCATAAGCAACAGGTGGATGGCATCAAACAGTGCCATTGCCGGAGGGGCTCCATACGAAATGAGGGCCGACTGGGTAAGCGGGACCGGAATATCAAGATTGATCACACCTCCGCTGAACACCAGCGGGGCCAGTGAACTTTCCTTGACTTTCAGGCACTTTTACGACGACTGGGCATCCGGTTTGTCCTATAAAATCCAGTCAAGCGCGGATGGCATCACCTGGATGGATGAATCATGGGTCAACGCCTCAGGTAACGGAAATGACGAAGGCCTGGTTACGACGCCCATCGTAAATAACATCGGCGCAATCACATACATTGCCTGGGTGCTTGAGGGTAATCACTATAATTTTGACAACTGGTATGTTGATAATGTTTCATTTACCGGAGTTCAGAATGAATCTGCGCTTTCGCTTTCACTCATGCTCGAAGGTCTTTACAATGGTAGCAACAGCATGCGCAAAGCCCAGGGCAATTCAGGAGATCAGTTTCCCGGAGAGGTCGCCGATAAAATAACCATTGAATTGCACCATGCGTCTGATTACAGCATTGTCGCATATTCTTTCCCCGATGTTGACCTGAGCACGTCCGGGATGGCGGATATAACCCTGCCGGTCTCAGTCAATGGCTCTTACTACATCACAATAAAACATAGAAATTCATTGGAAACCACCTCATCGGCTCCGGTTAATTTTGGCGGGGGCAATGTTAACTGGCTGTTCGATCATCCCTCTAAAGCTTATGGCGACAACCTGCTGTTAACTTCTGACGGTTACTATGTAATTTACGGCGGAGATGTTGATCAGAGCGGTTTGGTGGATACTGGTGATATGACACCGGTGGATAATGACGCTTCCGCCTTCAGCACCGGCTATCTGACCAATGATTGCGACGGTAACGGATCCGTCGATACAGCCGACATGACCATTGTAGATAACAATTCAAGCGGATTTGTCCAGTCCATATTACCTTAAATAAGCAATGTATGACCTCATTTGTAATCGCATGCACCATGTTCTGGGCAGCCGTAAGTCTTCCGGAGTCACCTGACACTCTGGCAAAAAAGGAACTTATGGATTGCTGCAATGCCATGAGGGTGAGCATTCAGAACATTGAATCCGGGCCACAGAAACTTGCCTTCGATATTTACCTGCTTAACACAGAACCCGGCACACCCATGGAGCTTGCAGGTTTCCAGGCCGGCATTCTGCTTGATTACCAATGGTTTGAACAGGCTTCTTCCCGGGGAATTAAAGCAATAATTAAACCCGGGTCATCGGGGCTTAATCCAAAACAGACACCCGAAAGTATCAGTGTCGCTGAACCGGGCATTATCCGCATTGCTGCCAAAAGGCCACCAGGGCCCGGCAATGGCAGTATTATCTCATCAAAAGGCCATGGAACCAGGGTTTGCCGGGTAATCATCACCCTGCGGCATCCTGCTTCTACCCTGCCTTCAGTTCTGACAGGCTTTACAGGAAGCGGGGATTCGGCTCTGTTCCCGACCAGAATTTCATTATACAGCGGTGGTACAAATCAGCCCTGTGACGTAATACCTGGTGTTAACGCTTTAATTGGTGACCCACCAAAATAACCGGAAACCATCTTTCCGGATTGAATTGGTCATTTATTTCAAAGTCTACAAACAAATAAGAACAAATAAAAATGCAGTCATGAAAAAAATCAAACACATTACCGTGCTATTGGCAGTCCTGATGTCCATTGCCATAAACACAACAGGACAAGTGGTTATCAGCCAGGTGTATGGAGGCGGAGGAAATTCCGGAGCAACCTTTAACAGAGACTTTGTTGAATTGTTCAACAGGGGTACAACCAGTCAGGATCTGAATGGATATTCTATTCAATATGCGTCGGCAACAGGCATTTCGTGGACTAACACACCAATCGGGAACATCACAATAAATCCGGGTCAATACATATTAATAGGAGGGGCGTCAGGAGCAAATGGTGCATCATTACCTGCTGTCGATGTTGATGGTAGTATTAATTTGAGCGGAACTGCAGGAAAGGTAGCTCTTGTCAATTCTACCACAGCCCTTTCAGGATCCTGTCCAACAGGAGACAACATTATTGACTTTGTAGGTTTTGGAACTACCGCCAATTGCTTTGAGGGTTCAGGCCCTACTCCTGCGCCCAGTAATACAACTTCTGTTTCAAGAGCAACAGCGGGTTGTCAGGATAATAATGACAATGCAACTGATTTCACGACAGGTGCAGTAAATCCCCGAAACAGTTCTTCCCCGTTAAATGTCTGTTCTGCCAATACTACAGCAACGCCTTTATTCTCCCCGGGCAGCGGCAATTATTTCAATCCGGTTTTTGTAAGCATTACCTGCCTTACTCCGGGTGCCACCATCTATTACACCTCCGACGGCAGCGATCCTGACAATACCAGCACTGAATACACCGTGCCGTTGAATGTCAGCACCAATACTACGCTGAAAGCCATTGCCTATGCCGACGGATTTGAATCAAGTACGATTTCCACTGCGATTTACACTTTCCCGCCCGTTACCGAAGTAGCGGATATTGCAAACCTGAGAACAGGACTGACCGACGGAACGATCTATCGCCTGACCGGCGAAGCCGTGCTAACTTATCAGTCAACAGAACGAAATGTGAAATATATCCAGGATGCAACCGGCGCCATACTGATTGATGACCCTGCCGGGATTATTTCCACCACCTACAATCTGTACGATGGCATCACGGGAATCACCGGCACCCTTGGCACATTTAACGGCATGCTTCAGTTTACCCCGGTTACCGAATCCGGCGCAGCCAGCAGTTCAGGAAACACGCTTACCCCGGAAGATGTCACGCTGACTGAACTGACTGCCGCTTATCAGGCCCGGCTCGTAAGGATATTGAATACAACCAGTACAGGTGCCAGCCCTTTTGCTGCAAACACGAGTTATGCGCTAACCGATGCAAGTGGCAGTGGGGTATTGCGCACACAGTACGACGATCTGGATTATATCGGAACGGCCGTTCCGACACTTTCGCAAAACCTGACCGGGGTGGTTCTCGAGTTTAACACAACCATGCAACTGGTTCCGCGCAGTCTGACAGATTTCGAGGAAATAACCCCCGAAGACCCGACCATTATTGTAAGCCCTGCAGCGCTCACCGGATTTACCTATGTGCAAGGCAATGGCCCTTCGGCAGAGCAAACCTTTGTCGTTTCAGGGGAGAACCTTACCGCCGGCATTATCATAACGGCCTCCGCAAATTATGAAATTAGCCTGACAACTGGAGTTGGTTATACATCCCCGCTCACCCTGACGCCAACCGCCGGATCGGTTGGGGAAACAACCATCTTTGTGCGGTTGAAAGCAGGATTGACGGCGGGACTATACAATGATGAAATCATCAGCCTCACTTCAACGGGAGCTACCGATCAGTCCGTAACCTGCAGCGGCACTGTAAGCCCGCCCCCTCCTCCGGATGCACCTGTTGCCACGGCTGCCACAGACGTTGCAAACTACAGTTTTACCGCGAATTGGGAAGTAGTAGACGGTGCATTGGGCTACAGGTTGGATGTTTATACCAGTGAACTTGCAGAATTAATTAATACCGGTTTTGAAGGGTCGACCAGTTTCCCTGATGGATGGACACAGAATAGCTCATATGTGCAGTCTAATGCGTCTATTGCGCATACTGGGACTAACTATGCTGGCATGAATGCAGCAAACGATTATTTTTATACCCCATTATTGTCATCTCCTTCAACTATCTCTTTTTGGATCGAAGCTTCAAGTGCTACTGCAAACAATACAATTGTTGTTCAATATTCATCTGACGCAACTATCTGGACTGACCTTGCGACTTATTCAGCTAATGGCTCTAATACTGGTGATGTGACGAATTCATGGTCTCAAAAAACCATTAATACAAATCTCTCCGGCAACTATTATATCAGATGGTTTATGTCACAGAGATCCGGAGGGAGTGCTTATTTTGATGATGTTCTTATTATCAGTGGTTCGCAAACATACTTACCTGGCTATCAAGATCTCACTGTCAATGGAACCAGTCAGTCAGTTACCGGACTTACGCCCGGCACAACGTATTATTATGTAGTAAGGGCTGTGAATGACTATGGCTCCAGTGCCAATTCGAATGTAATTGAAGTCACTACCGGAGGAGTTATTCTCACCCCACCTGTGATTATATCCCCAACGGTCACCGAAATTACAGTAAATTCAGCCATACTGGGCGGAAATATCACCTCTGATGGCGGAAGCCCGGTTTCCGAAAGAGGAACCGTTTGGAATACGACCGGCAACGTAACCATTGATGACAACAAACTGGCTGAGGGAGACACCGAAACCGGCATTTTCACTCATCTCAGAAGCGGCTTGCCCGAAGGTACGCAGATATTTTACCGCGCCTATGCTACCAATGCCGAAGGAACAACACTGACCAATGAAGCAAGCTTCTACACCCTGTTCAGCGAGCCGGACAACCACGTTACCAACTTCACGGCCGGTGCAGCCACCGTTACTTCCATCCCGCTCACCTGGACCGATGCGACCGGAACGGTATTGCCGGAAGCTTACCTGATCAAAGGGAGTTCAGTAAGTTTTGATGATATTGCCGATCCGGCCGACGGCGTTCCTGAATCCAACGGAGCACTGGTCAGAAATGTAACACAGGGAACGCAGGCTTATACTTTTGAAAACCTGCCCCCTGAAACACCGTACTTCTTCAAAATCTATCCCTACACCAATTCAGGAACCGCCATCGACTACAAAACCGATCCGGTGGTTCCTTCCGCAACGGCTACAACACTTGAAATACCTGCCGGCGCATTGGTTTACGAGCCTTTTGATTACCCCGCAGGAGAAACATTACCGTCACAGACAAACTGGACCGGTATTAATACTGGGGATGACAATATTCTTATCATCGAAGGTAGCCTGACATACAGCGGCTTGCAGGCATCGGCCGGCAATAAAGTTTCATTTGCCGGAGCAGGAATTGATGCATACAGAACATTCGTAAACCAGACATCCAATATCGTTTATTATTCCTTTATTATGAATGTTACCGACGTGGGCCTGTTAAATGCCACCGGGGGATATTTTACCGGAATTGCAAGCAATTCGACCAATTTTGGCGCCACAGTATGGACCGGGCTTTTCGGAGATGGTTACAGGATTGGCATCAATCCAAGGACCAGCACGGCAAATACCGTTTGGGTCACAGGCACGCAACCAACCGGAAATTCAGTGCTGATTGTTGTTTCTTACGAATTCATCGAAGGGACAGGCAACGACGTGGTTAATATCTGGGTAAATCCGTCAGCGGCCTCCCTGGGAGCAGCAACACCCCCGGCAGCAACAGCCACGGTTACCAATACCGGCGGCACAGACCTCGGTAGTATATCACAATTTTTTATCCGTCAGGACAGCGATACGGAAACACCGTTCATCGATATGGATGAATGCAGGGTAGGTACCTCATGGGCGGATGTAACTCCGACCGAAACCGCGTCAGGCACCCTGAATCTGACGGTCTTTCTCCAGAGTCTATACAGCAGTTTTGGCCTGATGAATCAGGCTTATGACGAAAACGGCCCGAAATTCGGAAACGGAATTGCTGACCAGATTACCGTTGCGTTGAATGACCCGGATAACTATTCCACTTTTGTATACGAGGATGCCTGTGTAATGCTGAACACCGACGGCAGTGCATCGCTGAATGTTCCGGCAAACCTCAATGGAGACTATTATATCACGATAAAACACCGCAACTCAATTGCAACAGTTTCGGCCATGCCGGTTTCATTTGCTTCCGGAATAATCAACTATGCATTTGATGCACAGGAAAAAGCGTTCGGCAGCAACCTGCTGGAAACCGCTGACGGGTATTTTGTTATTTACGGCGGCGATGTGGACCAGAACGGAGCCGTTGATACAGGTGATATGACTCCGGTTGACAATGATTCTTCTGCCTTCCGCACAGGATATCTGAATACTGACTGTGACGGAAACGGCGCGGTTGATACTGGTGATATGACCATTGTGGATAACAATTCAGCCGCTTTCATCAGTGTGATTACCCCATAGAAAGGTTTTCCGACAGAAGAGAAGCCGCTTCAGAATGTCTGTACGTTCTTTCTAAAATACCTATCTGCCAAAAGCAAAGTAAAATGTCTGATGTGTATTAATGTATTGTTTATGTGTGCATTAATTATCAGGAAAATCTTTTGACCGGTAGAATTCTGAAAGCAAAACCAGGGCAGTGAGGCGGTTTCTCATTTTTTATTCTGTTAGGTGTTTGAAGATCGCACCTTTGATGGTTCCTGAATTAATAAGAACCAATCCGCGTTGGAATGCAAGAAGAATTATTACACTGAATTTACACTATCATCGATTTAACTAAAACTAAACTTGACATCCATGTAAAATGCCGTATATTTACCGCTCATTTCCTGTGTATCCAATTCATACACTAACCCTTGTTAAACGATTTATTGATGTTGCAAGAAACCCCTGTTTCAGGATTAAACCTTCATGTTTCCGTAGATTGTGTGGTTTTTGGATTTGAATTCGGAAAACTGAATGTCCTGCTGCTGGAACGAAAGATGATGTTTCAGGAGCAGGAGTACAAAGACCTGAAATTACCCGGAGACCTGGTGCGCAAAGATGAAGACCTTGACACCGCAGCTGCACGGGTGCTCAAGGAATTGACAGGCCTTGAAAACATCTATCTTAAACAGTATGCCGCCATCGGCACCCCTAACCGTCTGACGCGCCTGGAGCGTGACATGGAATGGCTGAGGCAGATCGGGCACCCGGAAGAAGTAGTGGTAACCGTGGCTTATTATTCCCTGCTCAACATCGACCAGGAAAGAATCAATAAGTTTCAACTGCAGGAAGATGTAAAATGGTACCCGGTTTCCCAGATCAAAGAACTCGCTTTTGACCACATGGAGATTCTTGCTGATGGACTTGAAGCCCTGAGAACAGAACTCCGGTCAAACCCGATCGGATTTGAGTTACTCCCTTCAAAATTCACCCTCAGCCAACTGCAAAAACTATACGAGGTAATCCTTGGGGTTAACCTGGATAAAAGAAATTTCAGAAAAAAGGTCACCAATATGCCTTATGTGATCCCGATCAATGAAAAGGAGCGCGGCGTCTCACACAAACCGGCAAGGTATTACATCTTCAATAAAAAAGTTTACGAGAAAACCAGGAAAAACTCCCTGGACTTCTCTGTTTAAACTCCGAAGATATTCCTATACCTGTAGTGAAACAAATTTAAGTTCATTCCGTTAATTTACCGATTATTATACGCCTTCAGTCCGATGCACGACATTGAGCCATTTTATGCCTGGCGAAACCTTTACGATGCCGCTGATGACATCCATTCTCCGTTCTATGGACGAACATACAGCGAAACGCAATGCATAAACTCTGTTTACAATTATTTTATTCACCCGCTCTGGGATGAAATGGGCTCAGCGACCCTTTACATTAAAATACTCTATGCTGATTACAGGACCGGTTTTTGCGTAATAGAGTGCCTGGGAGAATGGAATGACACCCTTTACAACGACATAATGTACCTTTACCGGAATGTAGCAGAAATCCTGATGGATGCCGGCATCCGGAAATTCATTATTATCGGTGAGAATGTGCTGAACTTTCACGCCGATGATGATTCCTATTACCAGGAGTGGTTTGACGGCATTGAAGACGGGTGGATTGCCTGCATAAACTTCCGGGACCATGTGCTGGATGAAATTCACCGGCGGCACCTTGATTACTACCTGGCCATCGGTGGCAAACTTAACCACATCAACTGGCGCACGCTCAATCCGAAACAGCTTTTTACCGTGATAGACAGCCTGATCATGAAACGCTTAACAGCCTGAGTGTGTCAGCCATGACAAAAAATATCATTATCCGGGTATATGGAAGGGTTCAGGGTGTGGGATTCCGCTATTACACAAGGGAAATGGCACTTAAGAGCGGGATCACAGGTTACGTGAGCAATGAAGCCGACGGATCCGTTTATATTGAAGCCGAAGGAGCGCAGGAACATCTTGATGTATTTATCCGATTATGCAAAGCGGGCCCTGCCCGGGCAATTGTTACTGACTTCAGGAAATTTGAAGGCACACTGATGAATTATTCTTCATTCAGGATCAAATAACCGCCCGGGATTTTCGCGGATCAGCCCTGCAACAACCCTGTCGACCGGCAATGTAAATAACCCCGGTTCAATTTTGTATGGATCAATCCACCGGAATGCCTGTGCTCCATCCACTGCATCAAGTTCAAATGCTTTATCCGTGACAGGAAAAACCGGAATACCCTGTAAACCTGCCAGATAATAAACATTGATAATCTGACTGACTTCAGGCAGAAAATGCGAAGGCTGAAAATAATCAGTTGTGTAGAAATGCCTGAGGATAAGCACTTCCTGCTTCAATTCCTCCCGGCATTCCCGTTTCAGGCAATCAATCGTTCCTTCCCCGAAATGAAGGCCGCCACCCGGAAATTTTGTCATAAACATGCCAAGCCTGAATTCGTCGGTAACCAGTAACCTGTTTTCGAAAACGATCAGACCGTAAACGCGGATATTAAACCTGCACTTTTCCATTTGTTATAACTCATTAGCTGTCGCCCTGAGCATCTCCCGTTTGCCCGGCGGGCCCGGCAGTCGCTCCGCCGAAAAGCCCGCCTCCTGCAATATTCTTCGCACCCGCCCCTTGGCACAATATGTGACCAATACGCCTCCCTGATCCATAATCAAACGGAGTTTACGGAAAATACCCCGCTCCCATAGCTCCGGAGCCGTTTCGGGAGAAAATGCATCAAAATAAACCAGGTTATATTTTCCCAATCGCGGACCAGCATCTTCTAACCGGCTTCTGCTCAGGGAGAAGGTGAAATTTGCACGCAAGAGGATTTCTTTATCAGGCATAGCCTGATGCATCTTCCGGAAATCGTCAGCAAACCCCTCCATTCCGCCATGGCTGCAATAATTGATCTTTTCAACAACTGACCAGTCAGGGGGGAATGGCTCTAGGGCGTGGTAGCGTGTGTTCACGCCGGTTTTAACAGACGCATCAAGGGTCAGCAAAGCGTTAAGGCCGGTTCCGAAGCCAACCTCTAGAATACTGATGTCTCTGAATTTTCTACAGATATATCTGTATCCGGCCTCCAGAAAGACATGCCGTGACTCCTGAACCGCTCCGTGGATGGAATGATAATGCTCACCCAATACCCTGTTAAACAATGTATAAGAGCCATCCTCTGTTAATACCAGCGCTGATCTGTTATCCATCTTTATCGGTTGTAGAGTAACAATAAGTCTGCTGTTTCACCCTGCACAGCCACAGTCGCAATGCTGACCTGATCCGGAATCCGGTACGATTTTATACTGTTTCCTGCTGCAACAAATACCCTGCCCGACAATGCATCATACTGCACTGCCTTGATTTCATCTAAGGCAAGGTACCTGACCGTACTACCCGTGGCAGGGCGGTACCACCATAAATCGTTTCCGGAAGCAATAAAACAGTTCCCTCCTGACAGCCCGGTCACCTTGCTGATGTCATGAAATGGAAATGTCCGGAGCTTTACCATCGTGTTCTCAGTAACAGAGTAATGAAACACGGCCGATGCTGCATCGCCATTTACAAAAATCAGCACCCCCTCATTGTCATACGGATCAAGATGCACGGCTTTCCCCTGAAACTGAAATTGCCTGAATACGGTTCCGCCGGGATAATTGAAAACTACCAGTTCACTCAACACACCATTAAAAGGTTCATATACGGCAATCAGCCAGTTTCTAAGCCTTACAAATCCGGTAAACTTCCCGTCCGGGAAAGGCAGGCTTCTGAAAGATACCAATCCTTCAGCTGTATATCCCCTGATATAGCCGTCGCGGTCGGATACAAAAACTTCATTTTCATCAGACCAGAGATGATAAAAAAACTCCATTGGAGGATTTACAATGGCCTGGACCGTCCAGTCGGCCCTGTTCTCCGCAAGGTTCCAGGCCTGAAGATTGCCGGTAATCCTGCCTGCAGTGTACAACTGCCGGTTTACTGAACTGACTGCAGACCCGGAGTAGTCTCCCTGTAGCCTGAAAAGTTCAGATGGCTGGCCATCCAACGGAAATCCGGAAACAACATATGCTGAAGATGACAGTTTGCTGACTGACAACACAGATACCAAAGCCCTTTCCAGGGCTGAGTACTGCACCATAACTGACTCAGCTATTTCCGACTCACCGTCGCCCGCCCTGACCTGCATATAATATGTTCCATCCTCCATTTGGGGATCATCCAACGGAATGGAAGCAGCGAGCAGATAACTGGATTCATTCACATTAAAATTCAGCGCGGGCAATACCAGCACATTAGTTTCGCTGACCATCGATACCCTGGCATACTGAATGGTTTTATAATGACTCAGCTCTGCCTGCAGATGTATGGTATCACCAAAACCGTATGCCCGGCCATCATAAGGCTGCCGGATGCTGATTTCAGGCGGAGTTACGAAATCATCCCCATTGCTGCATGCAGCAATTACTGACATCAGCAGGAGTATCAATCCGGAAATAAGATTATCCGCTTTTTTCATACCTCAAACCTAATTCAAAAAACAAAACCAAATCGGGAAAGTTCCGGATTTTTCGTCATACTTGTTAGCAGGATCAATTCCGGGTTTGCTGCCAGCGAGGAAAAAGCATATACTGCCGGATCTTTACAAAACAACAACATAAAACCAAATATTCCGTGCACAGGTTTTGCATCCGGTCAGTGAATCAACCCGGTCTTATCAGATATGTGTGGTGTCAACAGGTGAAAACACAACTTTTACATAACCGGAGACCCCGCAAACTGAAATTTAATTTTGACTGCAGGCGTGATTTTACTACCTTTAGCATCGGAAAATGCATTATCAGGATATGTAATTATTTACCATCCGGTTGTCCGTAAAAAATAGTTTTGTTGGTTATAAAAAACACATTTATGCTTGATCAGGTTAACATTGAGAAAGTATTGTTTCTCGACATTGAAACAGTTTCCCAATACCCGGAATATGAGATGCTTCCGGAAGAAATAAAGAAGCTATGGGATCACAAGGCGCAACGGCTTACCGCTGCGGATCAGGGAGAAACGGCCGGCAACCAATACGAACGGGCCGGTATTTATGCTGAATTCGGCAGAATCATCTGTATTTCCGTTGGATTTATCAGAAATGGAAAACTCAGGATCAAATCCTTTTCCGGGGATGATGAAGCATTGTTGCTGAATGATTTTGCAGATTTATTGAATCAAAGTTTCAGTAAGCCCGATATGCTTTTATGCGCCCACAACGGCAAGGAGTTTGATTTTCCTTACATAGCCCGGCGTATGCTGATCAACGGCATCAGGCTACCCGTGCTGCTGGATATTGCCGGCCGCAAGCCCTGGGAGGTGCAGCACCTTGATACCATGGAGCTGTGGAAATTCGGGGATTATAAAAGCTATACATCTCTTGCATTGCTTACCATGGTATTTAATGTTCCTACGCCAAAGGATGATATTGACGGAAGCCAGGTCGGCAGTGTTTACTGGAAAGAAAAAAATCTTCCCAGGATTGTGGAGTATTGTCAGAAAGATGTGGTTGCTGTTGTACAGCTCCTGCGCAGGTACAAAGGAATGCCGCTTATTGAGGCTGATGACATTGTTTTTACCTGAAAACCGTTAAAAATTGATAATTATTGATCTCAGTGCACAACCGAGACAGATGAATATTTACTTTTGTTTCCTAATTTTAAAACCAATTCAATGAAAACATTCTACGGAGTCATCTCCATGCTTCTTATTTCCGCGCTATTATCAGGTTTATCGGTATCAGCCCAGAAAGCCGGCAAAAAAGACAAAAACGATAAAACCGGCGCTGAGCAGGCGATCACAATGACATCAAGACAGGATTCAATCAGTTATATTATTGGCAGGGACATTGGCAAGAATATGCTGACCAATGATATCAGTGTGAACCAGGCGCTGCTCTTTCAGGGATTGAAAGATGGGCTGAGGGGAGTAGACAGTATCATAAATGAGGAGGCTACAGAAAAAATCATGATGTCTTTTCAGCAGGAAATGATGATGAAACAACAACAAAAGTCACAGGCTGCCGCCTCGGAGACCCGTGTCGCAGGTGAGGCTTTTCTTGCCTCGAACAAAAGCCAGCCGGGCGTAATTGCCCTCCCCAGCGGCCTGCAGTATAAAGTAATAACTGAAGGTGAAGGCGAACATCCCAGGCCGGAAGATGTTGTTGAAGTACATTACACCGGATCATTGATTGACGGAACCGTTTTCGATTCATCTGTAGAACGGGGAGAAACCATTAAGTTCCCCCTCAACGGCGTCATCCCCGGCTGGACCGAAGGTGTCCAGCTTATGAAACCCGGCTCGAAATACATGTTCTACATTCCGTCAAATCTTGGCTATGGCGACAGGGGAACCGGTCCGATCCCGGGAGGTTCAGTACTTATTTTTGAAGTGGAACTGATTTCCATAGAAAAACAATAACGGTTTTGGCTGAAAAGGGGCACACACTTTCCAAGTCCACCTTCATCCGTGGCGTACAGTGCCTGAAATCCCTATACCTGAACAAACACAGGCCATTTCTCCGCGACAGGCTTACTCCTGAGCAACTGGCAAAGTTCAGGAGAGGGCATGAAGTTGGCAAACTTGCCTGGCAGTTGTTTCCCGGGGGTAAAAACTGTGCACCCGGACACCCGTCGCAATACGCGAAAGCACTTGAAAATACCCGTAAACTTATTGCTGAAGTGACGCCGGTAATCTACGAGGCTGCTTTCAGTCACCAGAGTGTGCTCATCCTGCTCGATATCCTTGTTAAAAACGAACAGGGCTGGCATGCCTACGAAGTTAAAAGTTCAACCTCTGTCTCAGAAACTTATATCACCGATGCCGCATTGCAGTATCATGTTATTACCGGCACGGGTCTGAACCTGCAGTCATTCAATATCATCCACCTGAATCCTGACTTTATCCGGGACGGAATCCCCGACGTTCATAAATTGTTCTCCATTCAGGAAGTAACAGAACAACTTCGGGAATTGGGATCATTTATCACCGTCCAGATCGAAAAATCCAGGGAAACCCTGTCTCTGAAACATTCCCCTTCCATCCCTACGGGACTGCATTGCAACAAACCCTATCCCTGTGATTTTACCGGCCATTGCTGGAAAAAGACAGACAAGGATTCCGTATATTCCCTTACCGGAATTCCTTTCGAAACAAGAGCGCGTTTGGCTGCAGCCGGATATCTGACCATTCAGGATATTCCTGCCGGCCTGCTTGAAGAAAATGATGCCGCCATTTTATCATCACACCTTACAGGAAAGGATATTCTCGACTCCTCAGGGATAAGGCAGGTAATTGACGGAAAAGGAACGCCGGTTTTTGCCGCGTTTCTGATCGTTCGCCCGGCGGTTCCGGTCGTAGATGGGTTCAGACCTTTCGGCCCCATGATTGTTGGTTTTACCTGGAATGACTTTCAGGGTAATGAAGGATCCTTTATTGCTGAGCCTGGCGAAAGCCCTGTTTATCAGATAAGAAAAATGCTTGGGCAATTGGCATCTGACGGCAGCACGATCGCCTATTCCGGCGGCAAATGGGTTAATAACGCGCTCAGGCAGCATTATCAGGATATGACGGAGAAATTCATCTTCACTGATATAGAGGAGATTTTTTTGTCCGGAAATTTTTACCGCCCCGGGCTTATTCCGGATGCCGGGATCAACCAAATTGCAGCATTTCTGCATCTTACAAGCGCTGACCAGACAATGATTTCACAGACTATGGCCGGAGTGAAATATATGGAAGTAAGAGAAGAAAACAGGGAACATACGCTGAAGGAACTTGGAACTGCCCTATCGGCAGAAGTTGCTTCATGCCGGTCAGTTTACCATTTCCTTAAAAATATCATCAATAATGAAACCTGAGCCTGACCGCATAGGAACTTCCGTCCCAGTTTGCATCAATTAATCACCGAAAACCTCTTCTAATTTGCGCTCGAGCGCTTTTCCGCGCAGGCGGCGTGCAATAATTTTTCCTTCCCGGTCAATCAGTACCGTGTGGGGGATCGATTTTACTCCATAGGCCTGGGCGGCCTGGCTCTGCCAGTATTTAAGATCACTTACCTGGGTCCACACAAGGCCGTCCTTTTCAATCGCATTCAACCACGCATCCCGGTCCCTGTCAAGCGAAACGCCGAACACCTCAAATCCATTATCCCTGAACCGGTTATAAATTCTGACAACCTCCGGGTTTTCCCTACGGCAGGGGCTGCACCAGGATGCCCAGAAATCGATCAGCACCACTTTCCCCCTGAGGGATGAAAGCTTTGTTTCCACACCATCAGGCGCGGGGAGTGATATTTCCGGGGCGGGATTTCCCGTAGCCAGTTTGCGCTCAAAGGCGACTTTTTGCTTCAGGTCAGCAGCAGGTTTAAAGAAAGGATAGCTTCTGCCTGAAGCATTGGCTACACTGTCATAAACATCGAAATCAGCGCTTATATCCAGTTTCTCAATAAGCAACAGGGCGGCAGGTGAGCCCGCATTGGCCATCAGCTGATTGCGCAGGACTTCACGCTTACCCTGCTCCAGCTTATTGTATTCCTGCTCGATTACCGGCATTATTTCTGCAAAATCCGGTTGCCCCTGCGAGGAAGTATAGCGTCTGCCAAGGCTATCCATCTTCCTTTCAAAAGTGGCAGATTTTTCAGCTATATCATAAAGAATCCTGGTATCCGGGGAACCTTCCACCACGGGTAGACTGCCCAGCCGCTCCCTGTTCAGTTCCAGACTGATCCGGTCATCAGGCCTGACAAATATAAAAATATAGTTGTCTGCCGCAATCGAAAGCTTGTATAAGGTTAGCTCGTTTACCTGCAAATCAAAGGCGAATACACCGTCGGAAGCCGTTGTAGCTGTTAACGGTACTGATGCCATCACAAGGGGATCGGACATGCTTAACGCAATACCTGCAATTATATCACCTTTAAGCTTCCCGCTGATCGTTGCAGGATTTTGCCCGTTTACTGATGAGAACAGGATTGTTACAAAAATCAAGAGGAGTAATCTGCTTATCCGGAGTACCATATCACATCGATTAATGCAGGCAAATATATCAATATATTCAAAGATGATGATTGCTGTTATCACTTACTGCCACAACCCGAAATACAAATGTATAAGATTGTTTATCTGCCACATACACAATTTGATTCTTTGTTAATAACTAAATCACGCAAAGGGGTCTGCAGGCTGGACAGTATTTTATAATTTTGAATTATGGAAGAGAACGACAAAATGGTGGGCGACACCAGAAAAAAAAGGCAATACAAACCCAAAGCGCTGAACGAAATCTTTGAACATGGCAAGGTTCCGCCGCAGGCTACCGATCTTGAAGAGGCGGTTCTTGGCGCCATTATGCTTGAGAAAGATGCCCTTGCCTCCATCATTGACGTAATCAGGCCGGATGCATTTTACAAGGAGGCGCATCAGATTATTTTCATGGCCATTACCCGGCTTTTTGCCAAAGGAGAGCCTATTGACATACTGACTGTCACCAATGAACTGAAATTTACCGGTGAGCTCGAAAGCGCCGGAGGGCCTTTTTATATTGCCCAGCTTACCAACAGGGTTGCTTCCGCCTCAAACACGGAATTTCACGCACGCATTATTCTGCAGAAATTCATTCAACGCGAGCTGATCAGGATCTCTTCCGAGATCATCCACGATGCCTATGAAGACACGACGGACGTCTTCCAGCTATTGGACAAGGCTGAGAATCAGTTGTTCAGTGTCGGAGAAACCAACATGAGACGCAATTATCTCGACATGCAATCGCTGGTGCGCGATGCCGTGAAACGCATTGAAAATGCCAAAAACCAGACGGGTCAATTCAGTGGTGTACCATCGGGGTTTACCGAACTTGACCGGGTTACCGCCGGATGGCAGCCCTCGGACCTGATCATTGTTGCCGCCCGTCCCGGTATGGGTAAAACTGCATTTGTACTTACCATGGCCCGCAATGTTGCAGTGGATTTTAAAAAAGCGGTAGCCGTTTTCTCCCTTGAAATGTCGTCGGTTCAGTTGGTAACCAGGCTTATCTCCGCTGAAGCGCAATTACCGGGAGATAAACTGAGAAAAGGCAATCTCGAAAACTATGAATGGGAGCAATTGAATGCCAAAATCAGTGCACTGATTGATGCACCGCTTTACATTGACGACACCCCTTCCCTTTCGGTTTTCGAACTCCGGGCGAAGTGCCGAAGGCTGAAAGCCCAGCATGACATACAGATGGTGGTTATCGACTATATACAACTTATGTCGGCCGGCATCGACCGCAGCAGCGGAAACCGTGAACAGGAAATCAGCACAATTTCAAGATCTTTGAAAAGCCTTGCAAAAGAGCTTAATATTCCGGTTATTGCGCTTTCACAGTTGAACCGCTCCGTTGAGCAAAGGCCCAACAAAAAGCCGCTGTTGTCCGATCTCCGTGAATCCGGCGCTATTGAGCAGGATGCTGATATGGTTGTATTTATTTACAGGCCTGAATACTATAATCAGAATGTGGATGAGGGCGGCGCCAGCCTGGCCGGCCATGCTGAAATCAGCATTGCCAAACACCGTAATGGCGCACTGAAAGATGTGCCCCTGAGGTTTATCAGCAAATATGCAAAGTTTACCGACCCCGAACCCGGCGACTTCGATATTTCAGGAGCGCTGGCACCCAACGGCAAATTCGAAAATGGCATCAACACACTTACCATTCAATCCAAAATGAATGATATGGATGAGGACCATGAACCCCCATATTAGAATCTGCTTCATTTACATCTCCTTTGCTGCTGTCATTTAAATTCTGAAACCGGATAACAAAACCGGCCTCTGCTGCGTTTAACAAGCAGATTTATTCATGGCTTAACCGATGAGAAAAGTTCTACTGCCGATTACCATTATGCTGTTCCTGAGTATAACCGTTCAGGCAGCTTACCTGCTGCTCCCGATGGACAAAGCCCAGAAGAATCATCTGAAAGCATACGGTATTGCCTATTGGACGCTTCAGCAGGATGTTGAAGTCAGTTGGCTCCTGAACTACAGGGGAGGAAGTTTTATGTTCCGGCATCATCCATTGCTCGAAGCAGAATGCCTGATAAGGGGGGTAACTTTTCAGGTAATTGCGGATGTGCAGGCCGATGCAATTCTGGCTGAGATCAGCGACCCGGCAGTTAATATGGATGAAATGCGGCTGCAGAAAGCGCCTAAAATTGCCGTATACACTCCAAAAAATAAACTTCCCTGGGACGATGCTGTTACCCTGGCACTGACCTATGCCGAGATTCCTTACGATATTGTTTACGACGACGAAGTGATCGGCGGGGTGTTGCCGTTATACGACTGGCTACACCTGCATCACGAAGATTTTACCGGACAGTATGGAAAATTCTGGGCCGCCTACCGTAACGCTCCCTGGTATCAGGAGGATGTCAGCAAAACCGAAGCCGCTGCAGCAAGGCTGGGATTCAGCAAAGTATCTCATCTTAAGAGGGCCGTAGCCCATAAAATCAGGGAATTTACCGCGGGGGGAGGCTATTTGTTCGCAATGTGCTCCGCCCCTGACAGTTACGACGTAGCCCTTGCAGCCGAAAATCTGGATATCTGTGATGTGATGTTTGATGGAGATCCGGCCGATCCGCATGCGAATGATCACCTTGAATATCATAACTGCTTTGCATTCACCGATTTCAGCCTGGTGACGAATCCCTATGAATATGAAATTTCCAACATCGATGTAACGACAACAAGAAAAGTGACCATGGCCAACGATTTCTTCACCCTGTTTGATTTCTCGGCAAAATGGGATCCCGTGCCGTCGATGCTTACCCAGAATCATGAAAGGGTGATCAAGGGATTTATGGGACAAACCACGGCATTCAACAAGAATTTTGTCAAGCCCAATGTTATTCTTATGGGAGAAAACAAGGCTGCCAATGAAGCCAGGTATATCCACGGAACTTATGGCAAAGGGACCTGGACATTTTACGGCGGGCACGACCCCGAAGACTACCAGCATCTGGTGGGCGATCCTCCTACCGACCTGAATATGTACCCTAATTCACCTGGTTACCGTCTGATACTGAACAATGTGCTGTTTCCGGCAGCAAAAAAGAAAAAGCAGAAAACCTGATCTGCTAATACTGGCCTGATTTTTGAATAATCAAGCATTTCTGACATTCATTATCTCTTCCTTTATGCAAAAGATATTACTATTATCACTTCTGCTTTTCGTGTTGCAGGAGCGACCTCTTTATGCGCAGCAAAAATATTCAGTAAGCGGGTATGTCCGAGAGAAGAACAGCAGGGAGTTGCTGCCGGGGGTGAATATCTATATTCCTGAAATCAGGAGCGGTACAGTTACAAATAATTATGGGTTCTACTCGGTAACCCTGCCAGCCGGCAATTACATTATCAGTTATTCCTATGTCGGTTACAAACACGAAACCAGGGAGGTTAACCTGAATTCAAACCAGATGATCGATATTGAGCTTGACCCCAGCCTTAACCTCAGCGAGGTCATCATCTCCGCTGAAAAAGCGGAAAGGGTCAGCGAGAGCAACCGCATCAGTATGATCACGCTGCCGGGGCAGCAAGTCCGGGACATTCCTGCTCTGCTGGGAGAAAAGGATGTTTTCAAAGCGCTTCAGCTGATGCCCGGAGTTCAAAAGGGCTCCGAAGGCAGCAGTGGCCTTTATGTGCGCGGAGGCGGCCCCGATCAGAATCTTATCATCCTGGATGATGCTCCGGTTTATAACGCCAGCCACCTTTTCGGATTCTTCTCCATCTTTAATGGTGATGCGCTCAAAAGCGTGGAGCTAACTAAAGGCGGATTTCCGGCCCGTTACGGCGGACGGCTTTCATCAGTGGTTGAAATGACCATGAAAGACGGCAATAAGCAGAAATTTGCAGGAGAGGCGGGCATAGGTCTGATCTCTTCAAGGCTTGTGCTTGAAGGGCCACTGAAAAAAGACACTTCTTCCTTTCTGATATCGGCCCGAAGAACCTATCTGGATTTAATTACCAGACCGTTTATGCCATCCGAAAGCCAGGGCGGATATTACTTCTACGACCTGAATGCAAAACTGAATTATGACTTCGGCCCCAGAAACAAACTCTATCTGTCGGGTTACTTCGGGAGGGACAAGTTCCAGTTTGTGGACAGATACAGTTACGATAACAGCAGTTACAAAAACAAAGGGGGGTTATACTGGCAAAACGCGACCGGCACCCTGCGCTGGAATCATCTGTTCACCGACCGGATCTTTGCCAACACTTCCCTGATCTTCAGCCGTTACAACCTCACAATCTTCAATGAGGAAAAAGGTAATTCGGGAACCTACTCGCTTGAATACAATTCAGGAATCCGTGACATTGCCTTCCGGCACGACATCGAATATCATGTTTCAACATCCTACAGGCTCAGGGCCGGAATACAATCCACAACCCATTTGTTCACGCCTTCAGCCATCGTTGAAAAAGACAGTCAGACGCTGCTGGATTATAAACAAAAAACCGAGTACAACTCACTTGAATCAGGCGTATATTTCGAAAATCACTTTAACATCAGCAACCGGTTTCAGGCAAATGCCGGTATACGTTTAAGCCACTTTATCGCCAATGGGAAGCATTACCTATCCCCTGAACCGCGTCTTTCTGCAAATTTTTTAATCAAAGAAGGGCTTTCAGTAAAAACCGCTTATGCTGAAATGAATCAGTACATACATTTACTCAGCAATACCGGCATCGGGCTGCCAACTGACCTTTGGGTACCTTCTACCGACAGGGTAAAACCACAAAACTCAAGACAAATTTCAGGAGGTCTGGCTAAAGACATGATCAGTAAGAATCTGACAGTGACCCTTGAGGGATATTACAAATGGAGCAGGAATATACTGGGATACAAACCCGGTGCCAGTTTTCTGCTGCTTGATGATCCTACCGAAGCCCAGAATTTCACCTGGCAGGATAATGTTACGGCCGGAGAAGGCCAGTCATACGGCGCAGAACTGCTGATACAGCGGAAAACCGGCAAACTGAGCGGTTGGATAGGTTATACCCTGTCATGGACCCGGCTCAGGTTCGATGAAATCAATTTCGGCGAATATTTCTGGGCCAGGTACGATCGCCGGCATGACCTTTCGGTGGTACTGATCTATGACCTGAAGGAGAACATTACCCTGTCAGGCACCTGGGTGTACGGAACCGGCAACGCCATTACCCTGCCGCTGGGGGAATATCCGGGAATCACCCACAATCCGTTTATTGATTTGATGGGAGACGAAAACCCTTACTATTATGAGTATTATAACACCATTACCGATTATGGTGAGGTAAACTCATACAGGATGAAGGCTTATCACCGCCTTGACCTTGCAATTCAGTTCCACAAGATCAAACCAAGATACAAGAGGACCTGGGAGCTCGGTGTTTACAATGCCTATAACAGGAAAAATCCCTTTTTCTATTTTATTGAAAATGAATACAATGAATCAGGAAGCATCAGCAAGCTCAAGCAGGTCTCCATTTTTCCACTGATTCCATCTGTTTCTTATAACATAAAATTCTGAAAAAATGAAAATCAAGATAATAAGGCTGATTCTCATCTTTGCCACGGCCCTGTCCATTGCGGCCTGCGAAGATATGATCACGGAAGTGGATGTGCCCGAATCAGATCCTAAGATCGTTGTCTTTTCGGTAATTTCTCCACAGGATGAATTCATCACTGTGAAGGTATATAAAAGCCGGGCATTATACAGTCCAACACCACAGCAGCCATGGGAAGAAACATTCCCGGTAGTAACCGATGCCACAGTCCGGATTTCGAACGGAACAGACTGGCTTCAGCTGCCCTTCAATGCAGAAACAAGGTCATACCGGATTGCTTCTGAAAACATGCCTGTACTGGCCTCGCAAACCTATTATCTCGACATCAAAGCACCGGGAGGATACTCGGCCGAGGCCACTTGCACAGTTCCTGCCGACACCCCGCCTGACATTGAGATAACGGCGACCGAATATGTTGAAAATTATGGAGAGCAGTCTGCTATGGTTAGTTTCAGATTTTCCGATATCCCCGGAAACGGGCAATTTTACAGGGTCATTCCCGGGACGTACTACAGGGATGAATATTACGGCACCGAATCTTTCTATGAATCCGGCCTTAACAGGGGTGAAAGCGTTTTTTCAGACAAAAACCGGGAGGGCGCCTATTTTAATTTCAGAACATCAGAAATATACAACTGGAACAATCCCGATAACAAACTTGTGATATGGTCATCTGTAACAGACGAGGGCTATTACAACTATCACCGTTCGGTATTGTCATTCCAGGGAGACAATCCTTTTGCAGAACCTGCACCGGTATTTACAAATATTGAGGGCGGACTGGGTATTTTTGCTGCTGCTAACGGCAGGCTGCAGGAATTCAGCCTGAGTCAGCAGTAACCACGGGTCAGACCTGCTTACGCTCGTAAGTTACGTAAGAGTAGCTAAATCCCAGTGTTTCCGTTGCATCCACATCAGTTCTTTCGACTTCGGTCCATTCGCCGAAGTTAATTTCAGGATAGAAAGTATCCGCGTCAAACTCCTTGTGTACAAGTGTGAGGTACAGTTTGTGGGCAAGGGGCATAAACTGCCGGTAAACCATACCTCCGCCGATAATGAAATTCTCACGACCGTCTTCCATTTTCTCAATGGCATCATCAATGGAATAGGCCATCACGCAACCCGGAATCTGTTCTCCCGGCACATCAGTAATTACTACACTTCTACGGTTAGGCAGGGGGCGCAAAGGTAATGATTCGAAGGTGCGTTTACCCATCACGATGGTGTGACCGGTGGTGAGGACTTTAAAACGCTTCAGGTCTTCGGGAATATGCCAGAGCAGGCGGTTATCCTTTCCAATGGCCATGTTGTCGGCAATGGCGACTATGATTGAGATGGTTTTCATATAATACTCAGAAACAGGTAATTTAATGATCTTCGGACAAAACAGCCTATTCAGCATCAGACAGCTACCGGAGCCTTGATATGGGGATGCGGATTATAATCAACAAGCGTAAAATCCTCAAACCTGAAATTAAAAATATCTTTTACCTCCGGGTTGATTTCCATGCGGGGGAGCGGCCTGAAGTCACGGCTCAACTGCAGGGCTACCTGATCTGTATGATTAAGGTATATATGCGCATCACCGAAGGTATGAATAAACTCCCCTGGTTTCAGCCCGGCCACCTGGGCCATCATCATCGTAAGTAAAGCGTAGGAAGCAATATTGAAAGGCACACCAAGAAAGATATCCGCGCTGCGCTGGTAAAGCTGGCAGGATAGTTTCCCGTTGGCGACATAAAACTGGAACAGCACATGACAGGGAGGCAGCGCCATCTTTTCAACTTCGCCGGGGTTCCAGGCACTCACCATCATCCGGCGCGAATCCGGTTTCTCCCTGATCAGCTTCAGCACTTCACTGATCTGATCAATCGTTCTGCCATCAGCAGTCGCCCATGAGCGCCACTGCCTTCCGTAAACCGGGCCGAGGTCGCCGTTTTCATCGGCCCACTCATCCCAGATGGACACCTTATTGTCATGTAGATACCTGATGTTGGTATCTCCTTTCAAAAACCACAGCAACTCATAGATAATGGACCTCAGGTGCAGTTTTTTGGTTGTCAGCACAGGGAAACCCTCTTCAAGATTGAACCGCATCTGGTAACCAAAAACGCTGATCGTACCTGTTCCGGTGCGGTCATCCTTGCGGGTGCCGTTTTCCATTACATGCCGGAGCAGATCATGGTATTGCTTCATTGCTTACAGATATTTGTGCAAATTTAAATTTTTACAGGTAATAAATGATGCATCATCAAGGATTGGCAGAATTAACCTTTGCTGTTGTCACTTGCTCTCTTTCCGAGGAACACAAGGCAATATGTCACCGGCTGCTTACCTGTATAACTGCAACCTGGTTCTGCGCAAATGACCGGTTCAGTTTCTTTCCTTATAATGAATTGAATCTCCCCACTGATCATAGCCGATTTTATTCCCTGACATGTGAATCCTTGCTTCGAGGCAGTTTTTGCAATCGGCAGCTTCCTCGTCGGTGCAGGGTTTATTCTCATAAAGTTTATAATCGTCGCGGTATACACCGGGGGTTATGTTCGGCATGATGATGTTGGCACCGATCTTCAGGGCCTTTTCCCTGCCGATGGGATCAATGGCCTGTAATGCCGTTGCTGAGGCGATATTAATTGTTTTCATCATCAGCCGCAGCACTGCAATCATTTTAAGTGCCAGGTCAAACCGGGCTTCAAGGGGCAGCAACTGATCACGGTATTCCCACAGCGGTGTATCGGCATGTTCAATGTAAGGACCCATACCGCACATATCAATGTCGAGCGCTTTCATAAAAAGAAGATCACCGGCAAGATGATCTGGTGTTTGAAACGGAAGGCCTATCATCACGCCGGTACCTACCTGGTAACCGGTATCCCGGAGATCGTATAACGCCTGCAAACGCCTTTCAAAACTGTGCTTTTTATCCCGGGGGTGTATCCTGTAATACAAGTCGCGGTCAGAAGATTCAATACGGAGCAGATAACGGTGAGCACCAGCTGCATACCAACGCCGGTAAACTTCCCTGGTCTGCTCTCCGACAGAAAGTGTAATGCCCAGCCGGCCATCCGATAATTCCTTGATCCGCTGCAAAAGGCGCTCAATTCTGAGGGTAAATGCCTCGCCTTCGAGTTCACCCCCCTGAAGCACCACCGAACCATAATTACTTTCACAGGCAAACCGGGCGGCTTCAAGTATCTCGTCATCCGTCAGATTGTATCGATTCGCCCTTTTGTTTCCTTTCCGGATGCCACAATAGAAACAGTTCTTGCCACAAATATTAGAAAACTCAATCAGCCCCCTGAAATAAACGATATTTCCTACATTTTCTTCCTTCACCTTTGCCGAACGGGCAAAGAGGGCACTTCTGTCCTCATTCTCAGAGGCAAGCAACCGGATAATTTCTTCGAGGGTGAAGTTATCCTTATTAAGAATCTCGCTGATCGGAATCATTTAGAAATTTATTACCAATGGCAAAGTTAGTCTAAAATCCCTTACTACCTGCGCCAGTTAGAAACCGCCATGTGCCATGGTGTACGGTAAGTCTCCGACCTGATCAGAAAATATTCTGACTGGTTATCCGGGACTGATTCAAGGTTGAACAGAAATCTTAAGGACAGCGGATTCCCGGCTTCACCATAAGTCCACTGCTCCGACGAAGCATTGCGGTAAACAAGATTCGGCGGCCCAAAAACGATGTATATCATTCCGCGGTCCGATTTCCATCCTTCCCGGCTTAAAGTGAAAAAACGGTTGGCCTCCTCCACCCTGCCATAGTATCTTCTGATCTGAGACAAGGCCCGTTCGGAATGCCCGGTAAGTTCAACCCAGAACCCATCAATGGCAGCCCGTGGCGGCAACTGACTCATTTCGCCGTATTCTGCATCGGTTGAGATATACCTGAGCGATTCCCGCATTTGCACGGTTGAACCGATATCGGGAAATCCGTCGTAAAACCTGTGCATAACCATCACCGGACTTTCGCCACCATATAAAAGATATCTGCCTTCTCCAGGCAAAGTGATGAAGGATGTAACACCATCCCGGAATTTAACTCCAAAAACACTGTCAGCAGCATTTATGGCTATGTTATCCGGAAAGCCAAAAGGCGGAGTTCCCGGCAAATACTTTTCAGTAAAGTATTTAAAGTGCAGGGAATCAGAAAGCCTGTTTGACCGTATCCGAACCTTTTCATTTCTATACAGGAAGTTGCGCATCAATGGTATCCCTGACTCATCCAGCAGCAGAAAATCATGAACATTATAGATCTGCCTCTTTTGCAAACTGAGAAATGCACCATAATTATTACCTGCATTAAGATCAAGCAACTCTATACTAAGCACATAATCATTTCCAGCCAGGGCCCGGATGGGAACTGAATCCATAAAGATGGCCCTACCCGTCAGGGAATCCATGCCGGTAAATGAAGCAGAATCAATCAAAACGCCCTTTTCAAAGCCATCAAACAACTGATAGCTAAGTCTGAACCGGGATTTGCCAGCCCCGTTATCAGGAAGGTATCTGAGGCCTTTCATCGGTATGCGGACATATAGGTTGGTGATACTGTCGTTCAGATTGAACAGGGCATAAGATAATCCGGCCAATTGCAGGTCAGGCTTGTAAAAGTTGGAAATATTTCTGTACGAAAGCTTCGCAGGGCCTTTACAGTATGCCAGTGCCATAGCGGTCAGAAGCGTTGCAAAGAAGAACGTCAGTCGGGACTTCATCCGTGTATATTAAAAAGTTCGGCAATTAAACAGATTTTCTAACGATGCATGGTTTGCAATCCAACAACCGTATTAACCGGAAAATCAAAAAATCTGACTAACCTTAATGAATGGTAAATTTAATACATTTTGAGCAGTAGACCAGGCTGGTTCTGCAGATCAGGAAACAATTAATGCAGGAAATGATTACGCAACCCTGATTCGTGAGCCGATTCTGAGCACTTTGGTTGGTTTGATGCCGTTAATTCTGCACAATTGGTTTACCGTTGTGCCGTATCGTCTGGCTATTTTCGAGAGGGTGTCTCCCGACCTTATCGTATGATATTTACTTCCGGATGAAGCCGTTCCATCATTTGCCAAAGATGAAGCACTCCGCCCGGAGCTCCAGAATTCTTTGGATATCAGCAATGTATCCACCCGAAGAGTGTAATTCTCAAAATCGATGATCTTGCCGGGATTAAAATGCTCACCGCGAAAACGGGTTTCGAAATGCAGGTGGGTGGTGCTCGCCCTGCCTGTTCTGCCACCCAATCCGACCGGCTCTCCTGCTTTGACTTCCTGATTGATATTTACCAGAATTTTTGACAAGTGGCTGTAAACCGTCTCCAGACCGTTATGATGCCTGATCACCACCATTTTTCCGTATCCGCTCATCACCCTGGCAATCCTCACCTTCCCGTCAAAAGCGCTCACTACGGTGTCACCTGTCTCAAGCTTTATATCCATACCGGCATGAAACCGGCTTCCCCGCTGCCCATACTTAGAAATAAGCTTTCCTTTATGCGGAAAAGCAAAAGGTGTTTCCGCCGGATTATTCAACAGCAGCAGCACCGAATCAGACATACCGGCCGCATCAATCCTGCCTGTCCTTATATACAGCGTATCCCACCTGTTATTGTATAATACATCCGAGGGCACAAAAATCATATCTTCCGGCACAAAATTGTCACCGTCCTCTTCAGTAAGCAACTCCTCTTCATTAGTTGATTCAGCGTCATGCTCCGGCATCTTTTGTATTCTCAGATATTCCCGCTCCTCATTCAAAAAAGCACTGGTATCAATGGTAAATGATTGTGCAAAGCCGGGAGGTGGTAATACAGCCAGCAACAAAAAAGCGGTCAAAATACTCTGATATCTGAAAGATATGCCAGATCGATCAAGAACCGACCGGAAGAAAGGATACAGCTTTCCATATAACATGCAGAAATATCTGTGCAGGACGCAAAGTAGAAATTTCTGATTTATCTCCGGATTAGCTCTCATGGCATGTTATCATGTCACAAAAGTACTATTTTGCCGGAAAACGCGACACCCGTAATCCGGATACTGAGCATTACACAAAGATTGTCATTATTATAATAAATTAATTATAAAGCAATTACAAAAAAAGGACCGGCCCTTTCAGGGCCGGTCCTTAGTTAAAAATTAACTTTTTTTTAGAAACTGATATCGATTCCAAGCGCTACGGTGAAGGCGCTGCGGTTATAGGTTTCGGTGTATGCAGGCAACGGAGCTGCTGCCGGGAAATCTCTGGTATCTTCAACATAAGCGGTATTCATGGCACCAAGATTAATCCCGATTTTTTCGTTAACCATATAACGAAGGCCTGCAGCAATACTGTTTGTTGAAAGACTATGACTCAGGTCGGTCTGATACAGGTCCATCACACCGGTCTGGGTGCGGAGGTAACCAGCGCTGACCAGCCATTTTTCGTTAATGGCATATTCAAGTCCCAGGGCAAATTCCCAGAAATTCTTATCCATCACTTTATCATTCTTCACATATTCGCCGTCAAGCTTTTTACCGTATTCAGCATTTTTATCAAAATAATAATGCAGTCCGGCACTTACTTTCAGCTTTTCGGTTGCATCAAAGCCAATTCCGGCAGTAAACATTGCCGGCAGATCACTCGGAACTTCAGCTTTATCAGGATACAAACCAACATCATCCACTTTGGTGCTGTTCTTAACCTTAATGCTGGCTTTATGCTCATATTTCAGGCCGATATTGAACCGCTCAAACTTCAGATTTACTCCGATAATGGGAACGATGCCGGTTCCGCTCTGCGCCGCATCAACTTCCTTATCACGGGTTGCTGCCGCATTCCCGGCCATAGCCTGAGAATTTGCCGCATAACCTGCTGAAGCTGCTACAAAAAATCCCTGGGCTTCTGCAATGGTCATATTTGAGGGATCGCCGCCAAGCGCTGCGATGGTTCCCTGAAGCGTGGCCACTTCCTGGGCTGTCAGGCCGGCTGAAGTACCGTTGGAGAGGGGAACATTTCCTCCGCCTCCATCAAGCACCGGCTGCAGCGATGAACCTACAGCACCAAGATTGGCAGAAACGTTTCCGAGATATCCGCTCAATTCACCGAAAAACACAGGAGCACTTACCATCTCTCCGGTATAGTTCAAAGCAGAAAACACAGGGTTGATCATAATATCAGAAAGATGACCCTTGTAGCTGTTGTTCAGCATCACATAACGTAAGCCAAGACTGACGGAAAGAACCTCATTCACCTGGTAGGAAGCGCCGGCCTGAACGCCATAAAAAACCGACCTGCCTTCAAACTCAGTATCAAAACTATACTTTGTAGTTTGGATACCTGCATTACTTAAAGAACCAGGAATACCGGCTACCTGCATCTCAAAGGAAGGCAGACCGTCTTCAAACAAGGCACTTCCACCGCCTCCAATCGGGTTGAAGCCGAGTGAGAATGCAAGTTTTCCTGTTTTGTAAGCTGCATATACTGAAGGAAACAGCGGAGCAACAACATTTCCTTCAAAACCATCACGGTTAAGCCCTGGAAAGTTGGTATAAATTTTCCTGGTCTGTGTAATATACTGATTGTTAAGGGAGAGGTGAAATCCATCTTTGAGCTGCGTTAGGCCGGCAGGATTGTAATACACACCATCCAGACCCAAAGAAGCATCCCTTGCAGGCATTCGGATAAAAGAGGCACTCTGATTCGTGTTGTGCACTATACCACCTGCTAATGAAGTGATGGCGAAGGCACCGAATGATAAAACCAGTAATGTTTTTTTCATGTGGTTCGTATTTGGTTAGGTTAGCTAAAATATTGCAATTCTTAAATATTTCAAAATAATTTACCACATAACATAAAAAACATCCTGAGAATGGAGAAGTATACCATCAAATGCACAAAAGCCTCCGCTGATTTTTTCACCGGGAATCGTCTGACAAATCCGGAATAGTGGAATCCTTAACCTGCTGACTACTAATCAAGTTTCCAGTCAACCGGTGACAAACCCGCATCGACAAGAAGCTGGTTTGTTTGCGAGAAATGCCGGCACCCGAAAAAACCGCGATATACGCTTAATGGCGAGGGGTGCGGAGCTTCCAATATAAAGTGTTTTGATGTATCGATAAGGGATCTCTTGTTTTGGGCATACTTTCCCCAGAGCAGAAATACAAGTTTATCCCGCCCGGATGATAAAGCACTGATGACAGAATCGGTGAACGTTTCCCATCCCCTGCCCTGATGAGATCCGGCCTGATTGGCCCTGACCGTGAGGGTCGCATTGAGCAGAAACACACCCTGATCAGCCCACTTCGACAAGTCGCCGTTTGACGGATATGGAAAACCGAGATCGGTCTGCAACTCACGCAGAATATTTTGCAGCGAAGGAGGGAAAGGAATCCCCGCAGGCACCGAAAAGCAAAGCCCGTGCGCCTGGCCAGGCCCGTGATAAGGATCCTGACCCAGCAATACTACTTTAACCTTCCCGAAGGGAGTCCGGTTGAAGGCTTCAAATATCTTTGATCCGGGCGGGTATACTGCATGGTGTGTTTTCTCTGATACCAGGAAAGATTTAAGTTCCCCGAAATATGGTTTACCAAACTCAGCAAAAAGTATTTTCTTCCAGCTTTCTTCAATTTGCGGATTAATTTCTGTCATCAGGCGTTACTTTTAGGCATTTCAAACATAAACAATATAAACTTGTTTTTTAAGTTACATTACCAGGCAGTTTATCTTTGTAAAAAAAATGTCACTCAACTGAGTAAAATTATGAAAAAAATTGTTTTATCATTGCTGGTTGTAGTTTCTCTGGGATTGATTTTGTCTGCGTGCCAGTCGAGTAGTAAGTGCGCTGCTTACGGTGAGGCAAGCAGATATAAGATTGAGAGAAACCGCTGATGATCTCAGATCGTCCTGCTACAGCCTGTGATTAATCATGGGCTTTTTTTGTTTGATACGGCATATTGTTTGTGTACTTTTGCTCAACTCTTATCAGGATATTAATGAATCGGTTCCTTTTTCTTCTTCCGTCGGCAATGTTGCTTCTTTTCACCTCTGTTGATCTTTATGCACAGGTTGATGAGGATTACGACAGCATAGCAGACAATGTACTTTTCCGGAAAGAGATGAACGGAAGCCTGATCATTCACAGTAATGGCTGGGGATTAGAATTCAGGACAGGCAGGAACCAGAGCATTTTCACAAAGTGGATGTTTGAAGCCAACCTGCTTGAAATGAAGGACAGCAAGGAGATAAAATCCATCAATCCGTTTTTTACCAACACCCGCAGCTATTACTACGGAAAACTTAATGCCATTTATATGCTCAGGGCCGGAGCGGGACAGCAACGGATGCTTAACAGGAAGCCTTACTTCGGCGGCGTTGAGCTCAGACTCTTCTATTCGGGAGGCCTTTCGGTTGCATTTACAAAACCTGTTTACCTCAACATCATCAAGCTGGATGAAAGCACCTACCGGTACATTACGGTCACCGAACGTTACGATCCCGAAAATCATTTCCCTGATAATATTTATGGCCGGGCTTCTTTCACCAAAGGTTTCAACCAACTTAAGCCATACCCGGGCATTTACCTCAAAACCGGCCTGAATGTAGAATATGGCACGGTCAATCAGAAGCCAAAAACCGTGGAAGCTGGCATCGCGCTGGACATATTTGCCAAACCGGTTCCCATCATGGCCTTCCGTGATCCTTCTCAATTCTTCTTTACGCTTTACCTCAGCGCAGGGATCGGGAAAAGATACGATTAAAACATAACGGCAAACTCCCTGTTTACTCTATTCTCCCAACTAGTTTATCCGACGAAAGGGAACATTTATATGCCGGTTCTCAACTAACAGCAATAAGCATATCCTCAAATTAATGTGACTGATGATGAGCAGAAAGAAAGTAATTATTATTGGCGGAGGGTTTGCAGGTATTCAGGTTGCAAGACGGCTTGATCCAAGCCTATATGAGGTTACGCTGTTTGACAAGATCAATCACCATCAGTTTCAGCCACTATTTTATCAGGTAGCCACATCACAGATTGAACCAGCCAATATATCATTCCCTTTCCGGCATATTTTCAGAAACAAAAAGCATGTTCAGATCAGATTCGCTGAAGTCAGTCTGATCTCGCCGGACCAAAACAGAATAAGTTCAGGTATAGGTGAATTTTATTATGATATCCTGATTATTGCAACAGGTTGCAGGACAAATTTCTTCGGCAATCGTGAGATCTGCAAACATTCATTTCCTCTGAAAACAACCTATGATGCTATAAAGATCAGAAACCATACATTAAAAACTTTTGAAAAGATCATTTCTTTAAAAGAAGATGAAAGAGAGCCGTTTCTTAATCTGGTTATTGTTGGAGCCGGAGCAACAGGAGTTGAATTGGCAGGCGCCTATGCTGAAATCAGGAAAAACGTTTTGCCAAAAGATTATCACAGGATCGATTTCAGCAAGTTTCAGATCTACCTGGTGGAGGGCAGCCGCAACACCCTGAACACTATGAGCAATAAGGCAAAAACTGCTTCTGAAAAGTATCTGCGCGAAATGGGGGTTCAAATATTAACCGAAAGATTTGTTACAGCTTATGATGGCAATATCCTTTCCTTTAATAATGGTGAAACTATCAGAACAAAAACAGTAATCTGGGCAGCAGGCGTAACGGGAAATTATATTAATGGATTATCCCAGGATTGCCGCACTCAGACAAACCGGATTAAAGTAGACCGGATAAATAAGGTTATCGGCAGCGATAATATTTATGCCATTGGGGATGTAGCCTTTATGGAAACGTCCAAATATCCGAAGGGACATCCACAGGTTGCCAATGTTGCCATCAATCAGGCTAAAAATTTAGCGAAGAACTTAACGCGGATAATCAAAGGGTACTCACCTGTTGAATATGAATACAGGGATTGGGGCTCAATGGCAACGATTGGACAAAACAAGGCCGTGGTTGATTTTCCGTTTCTAAATTTCAAAGGATATTTTGCATGGTTCATATGGATGTTCCTGCATCTTATGCTTATTCTCAGTGTACGGAACAAATTAATTGTATTTATAAACTGGGCATGGATTTACTTTTCTAAAAATTCATCACTAAGACTGATACTGACTGATGATAAGGATCCCTGTCACGAAAACCAATAAGAAATAAAAATTTTAATTCCGGATCAGACTTACCAAGTTGCATATTCCTGGTACAGGGTTGATAAGTAAGTATTCAGTGTATGTGTTATCAAAGATTAAAGCGATAGAATAAAAGAATTCACAATCAAGAACTTCCCGGACGGGTAATTAAAATCTTAAACAGCAAGCTTATAGCCTATTAATATCATCTTCATCCCGCATTGATCAACGGAAGGCCTCCAGGACTGAACGATTGATTTAATCAGGGAAAACCAGAAACAGTTATTGTCCGGAACAATTTTTATTGTACTAATTTCAAACAATTAATCGCTCAAACAAATTCTTCAAATGCTTAATCCTGGTTCGACAAAACAAACAATTGCCGTTTTGCTAACGGCAATATAACATACCCTGAGCGCTTAAAAAAGGCCCTGGCTGTAAAAACAACCAGGGCCTTGAGTTCTGTCTAGTCTCTTAATGCCGTACAACAATTTTTGTCGTGGCAGTTGATCCGTTCATTTCTATCAGTAGCATATAAACACCATCGGATAAAGAACCAAGATCAAAGTTAGTGACCAATCCGGATTCAACCTGAACATCGCGATTGATGCGGGTTTTTCCAAGCAGGTCAAGAACCTTGATTGTAGCTCCGCCATTAATAGAATTCTTCATACGAATGGTCACGAAATCCGTTGCCGGCGCCGGATAAACATTCAACCCGGCAATTGTACCTGAAGGATTATCGATTCCAAGTGCTACACACCGAAAGTTCCATGTTGCACTCCATTCAGTAGTATCACGGCTGCTGATGGCATTGACCCTCCAATAATAAGTGCCTGCGCTGTCGAGCACATGGAGCGGAACCCTGAACTGCTCATCTCCGGCCGAAGTAGTGGCGTTAATGCTGTAATTCCTGGCATTGTTGAAATCGGCGTTGGAAGCAAGCTGCAACTGATACCTCAGCACACCGGTGATTTTTTTCCATGACAGCGAAGGCTGCAACACAACATTGGTTGCATTGTTAGCCGGATTGGCAAGGGTAACGGTACTTACCGTGGTAAATGAACGCCTTGGGGAGAAAAGGGTATCTTTTGAATGAATGGCCGACATCTTCCAGAAATACTGGGTTCCGAAGAACAGTGTATCAGGTTTGGTACGGGTAGCAGTAGCAGCCACATTGTAAACATCGTAATGAATCATTTCAGGCTCTGTAGACAAATAGATATTGTATTTATTGATGCCTTTAACCTGGGCCCACTGGAATTCTGCATCGGGAACCACGTCAACGGCATTGTCATTCGGCCTGGTCAGGTTAAAGGTATTGGTAACCGTAAAAAAGGCAGTTGCGGTCCAGGCGGATGTATCGGCTGCGTGCCTTGCCCTGAGCCTGATATAATGACCGGTACCGAAAAGCAGGTTTGCAGCATTCACCTCTTTCAGTGACCCGTTTACAGAAGTGATATAGGCAAAGGGGCTGTTGAAGTCGGCGGTGGTATCAACCTGGTAGTCAAAATGGCTTACTCCTGTAATGGCATCCCACTGCAGCAGCACATTGGCGTCCTGATTGTTGGCATTGTTCGAAGGGCGTCGCAGAATAGGCCGGGCCACCACTGTAAATGCGCGGGTTTCAGTCCAGTCGGAAGTTCCGGTCTGGTCAACGGCCCTCACTTTCCAGTAATAAGTCTGCCCAAACAAAAGATTGGCCATATTGTACCTGGTGAGATCTGTCGAGAATTCCACCGGATTGGCAAATGCATTATCCTGACTAAGGTGGACAATGTAATGAAGCCCTGTCGTTCCAACCACTGCATTCCAGTCGAGCAACACATTCGGAGCAACGCCGGATTGATTGTTACCGGGCGAAACAAGTTCAGGAGTGTAGATAGTCGGAGAAGCAAGTATCACCGGGCAACTGATCGCTAAAAACAGCAATGAGAGAAATATCTTTTTCATTTTACTTGAATTTTTCTGATTTACAAACTTAAGCCGCAAACCGGCTTCAGCTAATGCTATTTGGTTACAACAAACTTGGCAGTTTTCACTGATGGGCCTTCAGAAACCTGTAACAGATAAGTTCCGTTTACAAGATCAGCAGCAGGGATGCTCAACTGATGTTCTCCAGCACCCGGCTTACCAAAATTGACAGACTTCACAAGCATACCTTGCAAGCTGTAAACATTCACCTGCAAGCCACTGTTACCTGAGAGGCTGACCTTGAAATTAATAGCTGATTTAACGGGATTCGGATAAACGCTGAGTTGAGTTTTACCGGTTTGAGCAGAACTACCGGGCTCTCCGATGCCTACAAACATGCGGTTCTCAAAAATTCCGTTTCCGTGAGAAGCCAGGTAAATTGCCCCGAAATTGCTGACACCGGTAATACCGTCTATCCAGGGCCTGCTAACGGTTTGCTGGCGAACCATCATAACCGGTATCTCACCAAGACCGGTATTCTCAACGGTCCATGACGGACTTGAGCCAATAGATTCAGTGGCAAATACACCAAGATCAGTACCGAGGATAACCCTGTTTGAACTGTTCATCTCGATCAGGCAGGAATAAACCGGCATGGCCGGGAGGTTCCCCTGGATAGGACTGAAATCAGGGAATTGTGCCAGAGCATTGGTTGAACGGAAAACATATTCACTGTTACCATAATTACCCAGGGTAACAATCACATGGTTGTCGTTCTTCGGATCCACTGCTACGGAAGTTACATACCGGGCACCAAAGTCTTTGACAATACCGGATGAAATTATACAGGCCGAACTGCGCACATCAGCCCGCAGTGAATCGTAGGCCAGGGCAATATTGGCGATCCTCAGCAGTTTACCATCGGTAGTACCGACATACAGGAAGTTTGCATCCGAAGAGTAAGCCATACATGAAGGCACTCCGGTAAGGTTGGCAATACGGTCCCATGATGGCAGTTTGCCGAAATCAAGGACATTCCTTGACATATATACGGCATTCGTCATCCCGACAAAGAAGATGGAAGAAACAGGATCCACGATATGCAGCGAGTCTCCGTTTGCAAGTGGTTGTGTCAGTGTATATCGGAAGGGGAACTGGGCATTCTTACTCTTGAGTGACAACACATCGCCAGCGTTGTAGTTGGCCTTGGCATGAAATGTAATGCTATCGCGTGAATTCGGGTTATTAAAGCTTTCCCACAACTTAAACGGGGTGATAAATACACCTCCGTTGTTATTGGTAATTTCGGAGCCGTAAATAAATTCATTGGCAGGTGAAACACCAAGGTCGTTTGATCTTACCAGATTCCCTGCGGTTGAAGAATAAAAAACTGCGCTGGGGTTAATCATGGAGAATTCAACCGACCCTCCGACAAAAGACGGAAGAATAGCATTCCCTGTTTCCGGGGTATTGCCTGTCTGATCGAGAAATACAACACCGTTACCCTGTGATCCGCCGGCTACGCGACCCTTGTCATCGTAAGCAACGGTGTAAAACATGGAAGTGCGGTAATTTTTATTGACGGACTTATTTGAAAAGAATGCATCATCAGTCAGGTATATACCCTGGTCAGAAGCCATATAAGCATTCCCTTCATTGGCGGGATTAATAAAAATCTGGTGGAAATAAAGCCCGGCATCACCCAGAGTTTTCTGCTGCCACTGGTAAAAACCGGTTTCGAGCACTTTAAGGCCTTCCCAAACGTTGACGCCTCCGACAAAAATCTTATCGGGATTCGTCGGGCTGACCACAACTGAAGCAGCATAATCACCATAATGGGTAGTATTGGCAGCATTGCCAAAAACATTGAAAACCGGACTGGCTCCCGGGCCTACCAGGCGCCAGGTTTCACCTTTATTTTTCGAAACAAATACTCCCCTCAACTGGCCGCGCAACGTTCCGCTCAGGGTGCCATCAGAAATCAGCACAGCATAAAGTGTTGATGCATCGGATGGGGCAAAAGCTACCTCGATGCGTGCCACGCCTTCTGCTGGCAGGCTATCCTGACCTACGCCCGTTGAACGCAGTATAAACCCATCGGCAGTGCCGGAGGGAGACACATATAGTTTATTATCAACCGAAGCAGCAATGGCACCATCAGGACCAATCTTTACTTCGTTGCTGGTTCCGGAAAGGTTTTCGCCACCTGACTTTGCCATCGACCAGGATTGTCCTCCATCGGAAGAATATTTCAAACCATAATTGGTTGCAGCTATCACCCTGTTGTTATCGCCGGCAGCAATTTTGTTGACAAAGGCCCATTCGGCGGTCGGGTCGTTATAAGTTCCGGGGTTGGTGGAAGCCAGTTTGGTAAAATTGTTCCCATCCGTTGATTTATAAATACCCTGACCGATAAAACCGCTGAAAAGATTAAACCTGTCGCTGGAGAAAGTTTCTCCGGTTCCGACATAAATATCTCCGTTTTTTGACTGGGTAATACAACTTACATTTAAAATTACCCCGCCTGTCTGAATCTGATTCCATGTCAGGCCATTGGTTGTGGATTTCCATAAACCGCCCGAAACACTTCCTGCAAAAACCGTACGGCCGGAATTATCCCTGTTGTCAAGTATTACAGCGCGGGTGCGGCCTGCAAAATTATCCGGCCCCATCGATGACCAGTTAAGGCCGATCGCCCCTGACTTTCTTAACCCCGAAACCTGGTTTCTGGCTTTTAAAACATCAACAGGATCTACCTGCCCGGTTCTATAGTTGCCACGGATCTGCGACAGGTAAGCCCAGCCGTTTTCAAGCCCCCCCGCAAGACTCCCCGTAACAGAGCTGCTGACAATTTGCCTGAATGAACCTGAGGTAGTCAGTAAAAACATTCCGGCCCCAAAAATTAAAGCAAGAAAGCCAAAGAGTAATCGTCTATTTTTCATATTCTTGTAGTTTATGGATATTACGATTTCAAGTCAACAAAAACAGTGGCACAAGTTACGTCTTTTTTAAAGATGAACAAGATCCCGTTCCACTTTTTCCAAACAAAAATAAACCAAAAATCCAATACCGACCCAACTTTCAGCAATAAAAACTATAGAATTGGCCTCCGGTATCAGGCGGCAAATGTAGGAGAATTTGACAATTTAAAAAAGAACGGGAAAATCTTCAGTAAAAAATTGTCTCCCGGATAAAAATATCATTGCTGAAAATGCAGGTTGAATTGCTTTTTTCATAGGTTTGCCGGTAGCTTCGCATAAGATGCCGCCAATACGGGTAATTGCCCAAGGGTGAAATTATGCCATTACAAATCAATTAGTTAAAAAATATGAGAACGATTGCACTGGTAATCATGTCGGGGCTGGCAGCCTCCCTCTCCTTTTCGTATGCCCAGCAGGACAGCATAAAAAAAGAAGGTTTTCAGTTTGAAGTAATAAAAAACAATCAGGCCACTCCGGTTAAAGATCAGTACCGGTCAGGAACCTGCTGGAGTTTTGCAGCCGTTTCGTTTATCGAATCCGAACTTCTCAGGTTGGGGGCCGGTGAAAAAGATTTGTCGGAAATGTATTTTGTTAACCATGCCTACCGCGAAAAGGCAGAAAGGTATGTACGCCTTCACGGATCTTCAAATTTCGGCCCTGGAGGTCAGGCCCACGATGTTATGAATACCATCGCGAAATTCGGTTTTGCCGAAGAAAAAGACTATCCCGGTCTCCTTGCCGGCGAATCAAAACATTTGCACGGGGAACTGGATGCCGTGCTGAAAGCTTATCTTGATGCTGTTGTACAAAAAAAAGACGGCAAATTGTCGAAGGTGTGGCCCGATGCCTACGCCGGAATTCTCGATGCTTACCTGGGCAGCATGAATAATCAGGCTGCCGGTAAAAAAAACAGCGCAATGCCTGCCTATGCTCAAAAAGCAGGCTTTAACACTGCAGATTATATCGAACTCACTTCATATCTGCACCATCCGTTCTATCAGAAAATAAATCTCGAAATACCCGACAACTGGTCGCAGGACCTGTATTACAATCTGCCGATAGATGATTTGATGGAGGTGATAAACCATGCCATTGAGAATGGTTATACGGTATGCTGGGACGGAGATGTGAGCGACAAGGGGTTTTCCCATACGAAAGGAGTTGCCATCCTGCCTGAGATTTCAGGCAGCTCCCTTGAAGGAACTGAGCGGGCCCGCTGGGAGAAGCTTACCGAAAAGGAGAAAAATGCCGAGCTTTACAGTTTCAGCAAACCGGTGACAGAAAGAAACATCACCCCTGAAATCAGGCAGGAAGATTTCAATAACCTGAAAGCAACCGACGATCATCTGATGCACATCACAGGAATTGCAACTGACCAGCTCGGCACCAGATATTATATCACAAAAAATTCCTGGGCAGCCGACAGCAATAAAGCGGGTGGTTACCTCAACATGTCGGAAGCTTATGTGCGCCTCAACACCATTGCCGTGATGGTTCACAAAGATGCCATCCCACCGGTGATCAGAAAAAGAATGGGCATCTGACGCACCCCCTTTCCTTCAATTTATCAGGAAATTAAGGATTGCTGAGTCAGCAAAGTCCCTGTAAGCCTTTTGGTTTAACAATTTTTAACACCGGTGCTGCACTCCGGCAGCACTGGTAGTAATATTTTTGCAAAAAAAACAATGCCATGATTGAAACTGATATCAAGGAACTGAACGACCGCATCCAGAAGGAAAGTGCTTTTATTGATCTCATTGAGATGGAGATGCACAAAGTTATCGTTGGGCAGAAACATATGGTGGAGCGACTCCTGATCGGATTGTTGTCGAACGGTCATATTTTGCTGGAAGGAGTTCCGGGCCTCGCCAAAACGCTGGCCATTAAATCATTGGCCAACATCATAGAAGCCAGGTTCAGCCGGATCCAGTTTACCCCTGACCTGTTGCCTGCCGACCTGATCGGAACCATGATCTACAGCCAGAAAAAGGAAGAATTTCTGGTCCGGAAAGGCCCCATATTTGCCAACTTTATCCTGGCAGATGAAATCAACAGGTCGCCTGCCAAGGTTCAGAGTGCACTGCTGGAAGCTATGCAGGAGAGGCAGGTAACCATTGGAGAAAACTCATATCCGCTTTCAGAACCTTTCCTGGTACTTGCCACGCAAAACCCAATTGAGCAGGAAGGAACCTATCCTTTGCCTGAAGCCCAGGTTGACCGTTTCATGCTGAAAGTAATCATTGGTTATCCCAGCCGTGAGGAAGAAAAACTCATTATGCGCCAGAATATGTCGGGCAGCTTTCCGGAAACAAAAACGATCATTTCACCTGAACAGATTCTGAAAGCCAGAAACCTGACCCGGGAAGTGTATCTTGACGAAAAAATTGAAAACTATATTACCGATATTGTTTTTTCCACAAGATTTCCCGCTGAAAACAAGCTAAAGAAATTTGAAGGACTGATCGCTTACGGAGCCTCACCCCGTGCAAGCATCAACCTGGCACTGGCCGCCAAAGCCTATGCCTTTATCAAACGTCGCGGTTATGTTATTCCTGAAGATGTCCGTGCCGTTGCCCATGATGTAATGCGGCACAGAATCGGGCTAACTTATGAAGCAGAGGCCGAAAACATCACCACCAACGATATCATCAACGAAATACTCAACACGGTTGAAGTTCCCTAAACAATATAGTCTGTCACGGAAATCAATCAAACATTAAGTTAATTTCTGATGGAAACCAGCGATATCCTTAAAAAAGTACGCAAAATCGAGATCAAGTCCAGAGGCCTGTCCAACCAGATTTTCTCCGGACAATATCACAGTGCGTTCAAGGGTCGCGGAATGGCATTCAGTGAAGTGAGGGAATACCAGTACGGCGATGACATCAGAAATATCGACTGGAATGTCACTGCACGGTTCAACCATCCTTACATCAAGATATTCGATGAGGAGCGTGAGCTCACGGTGACTTTACTGATAGATGTAAGCGGATCCAACGAGTTCGGCAGCCGGCAGTGGCTCAAAGAGGAAATGATGACCGAAATTGCCGCCGTGCTGGCGTTTTCGGCAATTCAGAACAACGACAAAGTCGGTGTCATTTTTTTCAGTGATAAGGTTGAAAAATTTATTCCGCCAAAAAAAGGGCTGAGCCACATCCTGCGCATCATCAGGGAACTGATCGATTTCAAGCCTGAGAGTCAGAAGACCAATATTTCTGAAGCCCTGAGGTTCCTGACAAATGCCATGAAGAAGCGTTGCACGGCGTTTCTGATTTCCGATTTTATGGACAGCGGTTTCGAGGATGCACTCAGAATAGCCGGAAACAAGCATGACCTTGCAGCCCTGCACATCATCGACGAAAGGGATTTAACCATCCCTGACATGGGACTTGTAAGAATGTACAGCAAAGAGGCCGATAAAGCGATCTGGGTTGACACTTCAAGCAGGGCCGTCAGAAATGATTATGCTGCTCACGCCGAAAGCAGGATGAAGATGCTTGATATGGCATTTCGCAAAAGCGGGGTGGATGTTGCGCGTTTCAAAACCGGACAGGATTATGTCAAGCCATTGCTTGGACTTTTTAAAGCAAGAGAATCGAGAAGATAAGCAGACCACAGTTAATGCAGGATGGAGATGAAGGGAGCGTTAATCATAAAAAACACCGGTAAGCTGGCAGTATTGTTTATACTGCTGCTGCTTTACCCGTTTCACGGCATAGGGCAGAAAGCCACACCCGACACAACCAGATTCCTGATCGGACAGCAGATCAACGTTACATTGGAATTGCAGGTACAGGAAGGCACGCTGGTTAACTGGCCGGCTTTCGGGGATACGCTTACAAAGTCACTTGAGATAATATCCGTCTCCGGAATCGATTCGCTGAAACAGGAAAATTCCAGCAATATTCTGCTTCGTCAGATAATCAGAATTACATCATTCGACAGCGGCTACCATGTACTCCCCCCTGTTTCGTTTGCCATAAAGGAAGCCGGATCAAATGAATTTGAGGATGTTTTATCGGAAGCATCCCTGCTGGAGGTAATGAATGTGGCCGTTGATTTATCGGCTGATATCAAAGACATTAAACCGGTATTGAAAGCGCCTTACACGCTGCGCGACTTCCTGCCGTATTTTTTAATACTGCTCGGGCTGGGGCTGGCTGGGCTGCTAATATGGTACTATTTAAAGAACCGGAAAAAGAACAAGCCCTTGATCAGATTCCCTTCGAAGCCGGACAAGCCATCCCACCTGGTAGCCATTGAACAGCTTGAAGAACTGAAAAGGGAACAACTCTGGCAAAAGGGACAGGTAAAAGAATATTACACCCGGCTTACAGATATTCTGAGGACATATTTTGAGGCACGTTTTCAGGTGGATGCTATGGAAAAAACCTCTGATGAGATCCTGGATGCCATGCGCGATCACCTTGCTGATGCAGGAAGAATGGAAGATCTGCGGAAAATTCTGATGCTTTCTGATATGGCAAAATTTGCCAGGGCCCGGCCGCTGGCCGCTGACAATGAACTCAGTCATACCCTGGCTGTTGCAGTTGTCAACAGCTCCATTCCTGCTCCGCCGCGACCTGAAGCGAATACTGTTCAGGAAGCTGAAAAGAATGAGCCATCAGATACAAATATCAATCACTGACAGTCATGTTTGAGCACATAAAATTTGCCAATCCTGAAGCGTTGTATCTCCTGCTGCTGATTCCTGCTGCCATTGCCTGGTACTGGTACAGGGGGCAGGATACCAAAGCACGGTTGCAGGTCAGTGATTTCGGGGCGTTTCTCAATAAGCGGAAAACCCTGAGGCAAAGGCTGCGTCACCTGACATTTATCCTGAAGGTAATCGCTTTCTCGCTGCTGATCATCTCCCTGGCCCGTCCTCAGTCGAGCACTTCGAGGCAAAATGTCAGCGTTGAAGGAATCGATATTGTGCTGGCCATGGATATCTCAGGCAGTATGCTGGCCGAGGATTTTAAGCCAAACCGCCTGATAGCGGCCAAAGAAGTGGCGAAGGATTTCATCAAAGGACGGCCCAGCGACAGGATCGGCCTGGTTGTATTCAGCGGTGAGAGTTTCACGCAGTGCCCGCTCACTACTGACCATGCAATACTGTTAAATCTGCTTGATGAGATCAAAAGCGGAATGATAGAGGATGGCACAGCCATCGGAGATGGCCTGGCTACGGCAGTAAGCCGGCTTAAAGAGAGCTCCGCGGTAAGCAAAGTCATTATTTTGCTCACCGATGGAGAAAACAACCGGGGCTTTATCGATCCGGCATCAGCCGCTGAAATAGCAAAGGTATTCGGACTCAGGGTTTACACCATTGGGGTGGGCACCATCGGTACGGCGCCTTATCCGGTTCAAACCCCTTTCGGGATGCAATATCAGCAGATGGAAGTAAGGATAGACGAACCGTTGCTCAGGCAGATTGCTGAAATGACAAACGGCAGGTATTACAGAGCGACCAATGCCGGCAAGCTGAAAGAGATTTACCAGGAGATCGACCAACTCGAAAAATCCAAAGTCGATGTGACTGAATTCCGGAAAAAAACCGAAGAATTTTTACCTTTTGCGCTGGCAGCGCTGGTTTTGCTGCTGCTTGATTTTGTCCTGGGCATCTCTTTTTTCAGAAAATTCCCCTGACAGCAAACTTTAACCAAAGACAGGAAGAGACAATGTTTAGATTCGAACATCCGGAATATTTAAACCTTCTTATGCTGCTTCCATTGCTATTGGTAGCTTACCTGCTCTACCTGCGATGGAAGAAACATGCTGCAAACAGGTTTGGAGAAAAACCATTGGTAACACGGCTGACACCGGATGTTTCGCCTGGCAGGTCACACATAAGGTTTTTACTGCTTTCACTCACCATCGCCTCAGTATTGCTGGCGCTGGCGAATCCTCAGATTGGCTCAAAACTCGAAAAGGTACAGCGCAAGGGTGTTGACCTCATCATTGCCCTGGATGTATCGAACAGCATGTTGGCACAGGACATCCAACCCAGCCGGATTGAGCGGGCCAAACAATCCATTTCGAGGCTCATCGATGAACTGGAAAATGACCGGATCGGACTGATCGTTTTCGCCGGAAAGGCATATACCCAGCTCCCCGTTACCACCGATTACGGAGCAGCAAAACTCATGCTATCCACTGTAAAACCCGACATGATTCCCGTTCAGGGCACGGCCATCGGACAGGCAATAGAAATGGCCATGGCATCGTTTAAAGCAGAAGAGGCAGGAAAAGCTATAATCATCATCACCGACGGGGAAAACCACGAAGATGATGCCGTAGAGAAAGCAGCCGAAGCTGCACAAAGAGGTATAAAAGTATACACCATCGGCATGGGCCTTTCCGAAGGGGCCCCGATACCGGTGTACCGTGACAATCAGTTGGCAGGGTTTAAAAAGGACAGAAGCGGAAGTACCATCATAACCCGGCTTGACGAAACCATGCTCCAGCAGATTGCGCAGGCCGGCGAAGGCATTTACGTAAGGGCAAGCAACACCCAGGCCGGGCTCCGTAAGGTATTCGAGGAAATCAGCAACCTTGAAAAAAATACTTATGACACGAAAAGCTTTTCAGATTACGAGGACAGGTTTCAGTATTTTGTGGCACTGGCAATTATTCTAATGGCCCTGAATTTCCTGCTTAATGAACGCAAAAGCCGCTGGGCGGGAAAATTCCGGATTTTTAAACCCGAACAGCCAATAAGATCATGAAAAAATTAATCATAATACCCGTTTTAGCTTTAATATGCACGCTTTCATTCGGGCAGAAGGATAATCCTTTTATCAGAAAGGGGAATAAACTGTATGATAAAGGCAAATTTAAAGAAGCGGAGATCGATTACCGCAAAGCAATGGAAATGGTGCCTGCTTCTGCCAAAAGCACTTTTAATCTAGGCAATTCACTTTACAGGCAGGAGAATTATGAAGAAGCCGAACGCAATTTTATCAATGCGGCCGGATTGTTGAAGCCTGCTGATCAGGCGGCCAGGGCCGGTGCCTTTCATAACCTGGGCAATACCTACCTGAAAGCAGAAAAGTACCGCGAAAGTGTTGAAGCATATAAACAAGCCCTGCGTTTGAACCCGGATGATGAAGATACCCGTTACAACCTGGCCTATGCCCAGCGGAAACTGATGCAACAACAGCAACAGCAGCAGCAACAACAACAAAATAACGACAAGAAGGACAACAAGGACGAGAAAAATCAACAGCCTCAGCAAGATCAGTCAGATCAGCAGGATCAAAAGGAGCAGCAACAGCAGCAAAAGCCACAGATATCAAAACAGGATGCCGAACGTATGCTCCAGGCGTTGAAAAATGATGAGCAAAAAACCATTGACAAGGTCAATAAGCAAAAGGTAAAAGCAGTGCCGTCGCAGGTTGAAAAAGATTGGTAACTTGTGCCGGAAAATCAAGATGGAATTCAATATCAGAACTTAGTTATTTGGCCGATGAAAAAGTTACGATTTTCTGCATTACTGGTTATGTTTACCTGGGTTTCGTTTGCCAGCGGACAGGATCTGGATTTCAGGGCATCTGCCAGAGAAGTTGTTTCCGTCGGCGACCAGTTCCGGTTGATTTATTCCATTAACGGGCAGGCATCCGGTTTCCGCGCTCCGGCTATCAAAGACTTTTCGGTTCTCGCCGGGCCAAGTCAATCGACCAGCACCAGCATGCAGATCATCAACAACCAGGTTTCGCGTTCGGTCGAGTATTCATTTACGTACGTCTTACAGGCTACCAGCGAAGGAACCTTCACCATTCCGCCTGCATCGGTCAATGTGGATGGCAAATCTTATCAGTCCAATCCCGTAACCATCAGGGTGGTAAAGGGCAGCGCACCTGCACCGGCCGGAACGCAGCAACAGGCGCAGCCCCAGGGCGGAGAAATCACCGCAAAGGACCTTTTTGTAAGGGCATCTGTGAATAAATCAAACCCATACCAGGGAGAACAGGTAATCATTACCTACAAAATCTACACCCGCGTTCCGGTTGCTGAATACAGTATAACACGGGTACCATCCACTGCCGGCTTCTGGTCGCAGGACCTTATCAAGGACAATACAAAACTGAATCAGTACCGCGAGACGGTTGACGGCAGCGAATACGTCGTTGCGGAAATTAAAAAGGAAGCGCTGTTTGCCCAGAAAAGCGGCAGCCTGACCATCGAACCCCTTGAAATGGATGTGGTAGCCCAGATTCAGCGAAAAGCAAGCCGCAGAGGATTTAATGACCCCTTTTTCGACAGCTTTTTCAATGACAGTTTCCTTGGAAACACTTACCAGAATGTAAAGAAAACACTACGATCCAATCAACTGAATATAAACGTTAAGCCATTGCCTTCAACCGACAGGCCCAGCGAATTTACCGGGGCTGTCGGTAATTTCAGCATCAGTAGTTCCATCGACAGGGAGCAGCTTAAAACCAACGAGGCGATGACACTGAAATTTACCATAACCGGTAAAGGCAATATCAAACTGGTGGAAAAGCCCAATCTGGTTTTTCCCAGTGACTTTGAAGTTTATGACCCAAGGATTACCGATAATATTGCCGCTTCGCAAACCGGCGTATCAGGCTCCCGTACGTTTGAGTACCTGGTTATTCCGCGTAATCCCGGCGATTTCACGATAAAATCTTCCCGTTTTGCCTTTTTCGATATCGAATCAGGAACCTACAAAACGCTGAATTCTCCGGACTTCAGGATTAAGGTTGAAAAAGGAACCGGCAATGAAGCAAACATAGTTTCCGGCACGACAAACAAAGAGGACTTCAGGTATATAGGTACAGATGTAAGATTTATCAAAACAACTCCCTTGAAATTGAGGCCGGCAAACAGCTATTTTCTCAGTCATCCTTTGTTTCCCTTGTGGCTGGCCATTCCGCCGGTGCTGCTGGCGGCATTTATGCTGATATGGCGGAATGAACTCAGGAAAAGGAATAACCTGGCGCTGATGCGCAACCGGAAGGCTACACGGGTAGCCAGAAAGCGGTTGAAAGCAGCCGAACAATTCCTGAAACAGGAAAATCAGGATGCTTTCTGGGCCGAAGTCTCGAATGCATTATGGGGTTACATCAGCGATAAATTCAATATTCCCGGATCAACATTATCGATGGATTCGGTAAACCAGGCGCTGAAAAACAAAAACGTAAAAGAAGAGCTGATCGCACAGTTTATATCTGCACTTAACAACTGCGAATTCGCGAGATTCGCACCCGGAGATAAATCGCAGGCGATGGACAAACTTTACAGGGAGGCCATTGAGGCGATCACAAACACAGAACAGCAATTAAAATAAAGGCATGCAACACAAGTTCAACAACATGAAACTCAAGACAGGCATTGTTATTTTATTTGCGGGTTGTTACCTGACGCTTTCAGCCAATCCGCAGGCGGATTATGAGAAAGCCAACAAAGCGTATATGGCTGGTTTTTATGAGAATGCCATCTCCATATATGAAAGAATTCTGGAAAATGGCATTGCCGCCCCCGACTTGTATTACAACCTTGGAAATGCCTATTTTAAAATTGACGATATTCCGTCAGCCATACTGAATTATGAAAGAGCGCTGAAATTGGATCCGGGAAACGAAGATTACCAGTACAACCTCAGGGTGGCGAACAACAAAATTGTTGATAAGATAGATGTATTGCCCGAATTGTTCTATATTCGCTGGTGGAAAGGTTTAATACTTCTGCTCTCGCCTGACGGATGGGCAAAACTGGCCCTGACAACCTTTACCCTTATCTTTGTTACTATTGCTGGCTTTCTTCTTTCAAGCCGGATGTGGGCCCGCAAGCTGATTTTTTCATTCGGTATATTACTCCTACTTACTAACCTGATTTCCGGAATAATTGCCTGGCAAACATACAGGGACGCCAAAGATCAGAAAACTGCCATCATTTTCACTCCTACCCTTCCGGTAAAAAGTTCGCCCGACGAAAGCAGTATCGATCTCTTTGTCATTCACGAAGGGCTTAAGGTAACGGTAATTGACAGAATCGGTGAATGGCAGGAGATAAGAATTGCCAACGGAAGTAAAGGCTGGATTAAGGCAGGGCAGATTAAACCCATATAATCCCGGAACATGCTGCAGGCAGCAGGCTTCATTACGGTTATCCACCTTCGCAGAACATGGCGTATTGTTACTGCGCTCGGACTTTTCAGGGCCGTTTTCCTGCTGGTGCTGATCATTTTCGGTTTTACATCAACGCTGAGGCCGGGAATGCTTCCGTTGCAGGCTGCACTGATCCTGTCGTTGATTGTGCAGTCACACCTTACACGGAAGGACCATAATTTCCTGATGAGCCTTTCATTAAACAAACCGGTCTTCTTTATCACAATCTACAGCCTGATGGCCGGGCCTTTTATATTGTTGTATCTCTTGCTAAGGGATTTCAATGCATTTCTTATTCTTGCCGCTGGTTTGTGTCTGTTTTCACTGTTCAACAAACCGGTTAAATTCAGAAAAAGAAAAATTCATCTTTCCTTTCCCTTAATTCCTGCAGATGCATGGGAGTGGCGCGCCGGGCTGAAGAATTCATGGCTTATACTATTACTTTCATGGCTGATGCTACTAATTTTCTACCGTCAGGATTTCATTTTCCCGGGGTGCATTCTGCTGTTTTCACTGCTGGCCGCTGGCTTCCAGATGAATCATGAAAGCGTGTCAATGGTCAGGGCACTGGGATTAAACAGCCGGCAGTTTCTGATCAGAAAAGTTAATCTCCAGTTATTGCTTTTTCTGGCCATTTCAGCACCCGCTATAATAAGCAGTATGATTCTTCATCCTGAAGGTAATATTGCGTTGCTCATGGTCACGCTCAACAGCCTTCTGGTTCAGGCATTTGCAGTTGCCATTAAATATTCAGGTTACCGGCAGGGGCAGCACACCCAATATCAGATGTCCATTATTGTTATTTTAAACATTGCATTTGCCATCCCTGTACTTCTCCCCCTTCCGCTGATTATGCTGGCTATTTATCTGCGCAGGGCCGGTTTACAGTTAAAAACAGTATTGTATGCTTAAACTGGAAGACCTCTGCTTCAGTTATGGAAAAGCGCTGGTTATAGATCATTTAAACTGGACGCCGGACCCCGGGAAAGTGCATGGTCTTGTTGGCATGAACGGGTCAGGTAAAACTACCCTTTTTAATCTTTTATCGGGGATGCTTGTGCCGCAATCCGGTTCCGTGATTTTCAACGATCAACCCCTGAAACCCGATAAATGCGCTATGATGGAGACTACTCCATTTTTCTACCCTATGATCAGCGGCAAGGAATATCTTGAAATCTTCAGGCTTAAAAATCCCGGCTTTGACATAGCCACCTGGAATGGTCTCTTTCACCTCCCCCTGTCAGAGGTGGTTGACAATTACTCAACCGGTATGCAGAAAAGACTCGCCCTGTTGGGACTCATTGCTACGGGCCGCTTGCTGCTGATTCTGGATGAACCCTTCAACGGACTTGATTTTGAAGCAGTAAGAATGGTTCAACAGATCATTCCTGCACTTGCTGCCAAAGGAAAAACCATATTGCTGAGCTCACATATACCGGAATCATTAACTTCAGTTTGCCATACCATCAGCTTTATTCGGGATGGCAAAATTGATTTCACCCTCCAAAAGGATGAATTCGTAAAACTGCCGGAGCTTATTGATGCTGAAAGCAAAATACCTGCCGACATTCTTCAGAACATGAACTGATCAGATACATTCACCCCATTCAAGCGGATTCCCTCTATTGACAAAAGCGAAAATATCCTTATATTTACAAAAAATCCCTTATCCTGATGAAGTGGACCTGGTTATTAGCGCTCTGTTTTTTCTCATTCTTTGTCGCTGAATCTCAGGAATATATACATATCCAACCGGCTGGTGGCAAAGGGCAGTTGCGGCACTTTATTGATCAGGAACTGGTTTATCCTGAAACATGTCTGGCCTCAGGCACTGAGGGTAGGGTAATAATCGCATTCAAAGCCTCAGAAAAAGGACAAATCGAACTTATCAGATATCATCACAAACTCAGCCCCGCCTGCGACCGTGAAGCAATGAGAATATTCAGGATGATTGAATGGCTTCCCGCAACAAAAATGGGTATCCCCGTTGCAGATTCAGGCATGTTTGAGATTGAGTTCAACATTAAGAAATACAAGAGACTGTGCAAAAGCCGCGGGTATTCCGGACATTTTTACCCCTTTGAGCCCACCGACACCTCCGGAACAGTTTATTACTACCGCAACCTTGAAACTGCCCCCCGCCCTATTTTTTCCAACGACAAGATAAACCTGGCCGCTTTCATCGCCGCCAACCTCAGATACCCCGATGCTGCCATCAAACAAAACCTCAGCGGGGTTGTTAAGCTTGGGTTTATTGTTGAACCTCACGGCAGGCCATCAAATATTCAGATACTGAATTCACTGGGAGCCGGTTGCAATGAGGAAGCCATCAGAATTGTCAGGCTGATTAAATGGATGCCGGGAACTGTTAACCATATGGCAGTGAGGACAAGAATGAGCATTTCTATCAACTTCAGCCTGGAACCGGGTAGCAACGGAAATGCAATACCTAATATCAGATCAAGCTATGGAGGATAAAAACCATTAATAACTAAAAACCACAAACATGCGAAAAACATTGTTCTTATTGCTGCCATTGATTTTTATATTTTCTCCGGACTCTTTCTCTCAGAAGGCCGACACTACCGGCACCTGGACACGGGGAATGAAGGCATCCTTTGCCTTTAACCAGGTATCGCTCACCAACTGGGCTGCCGGCGGTGAAAACAGCCTCGGCGGTAATTCATTCCTGAATCTTTTTGCCAACCTGAAGCAGGGCAAGTCTACCTGGGACAACTCCCTCGACCTGGCCTACGGTCTTGTTAAACTGGGAGATGCAAAAATCAGGAAAAGCGACGACAAGATTGATTTCGTGTCAAAGTACGGGCACAACGTAATTCATAAGAACCTCTTCCTGAGCGCTAACCTGAGCTTCAAATCCCAGTTCACCGAAGGCTACAATTATCCGAACGACTCTGTGATGATCTCCAACTTTATGGCCCCCGGTTACCTGATGCTCGGTTTTGGTATGGACTGGAAACCTTATCCTTACCTTTCGGTATCATTTTTACCGCTTACCGGGAGGCTTACTTTTGTTACCGACCAGACCTTGTCAGATGCTGGCGCTTACGGAGTTGATCCGGGCAAGCATGTCAGACCTGAATTCGGTGCCGCTTTCAAAGCGGTATTTGAAAAGGACCTGGTTGCCAATGTAAACCTTAAAAGCAAACTGGAGTTATTCTCCAATTACCTTAACAAACCCCAGAACATCGACATAAACTGGGAAGCAATGCTCATGCTGAAGGTGAATAAATTCCTTTCCACCTTTGTCGGACTGCAAACCATTTATGATCATGACATCCTGATTGCAGACAAAGACGGTAACAAAGCCCCCCGCACTCAGTTTAAGCAGACATTTGGCGTCGGACTTACCTACACCGTATCCGGAATTCATGCCAACGTAAAACCATAACAAATCCAATAAAACCATCTATTAACCCTTAACACACACAAGATGAAACTTTTAGACGAATTCAAATCATTTGCCATGCGTGGCAATGTAGTTGACATGGCTGTTGGTATCATCATCGGCGGCGCTTTTGGCAAGATCATTTCTTCATTTGTTTCTGACGTCCTGATGCCTCCGCTGGGCCTGTTGCTTGGTGGCATTGATTTCAAGGATATGATGTTTGAAATGAAAGCGGCTGTGATGGAAGGTACCGAAGTAGTGACACCGGCCGTTACGCTGAACTATGGTATGTTTATCCAGAATGTTGTGGATTTCCTGATCATTGCGTTTGCTATTTTCATGGCCATCAAAGCAATGAATTCGCTGAAGAAGAAAGAAGAAGCGGCACCCGCCGCACCGCCGGCACCCACCAAAGACCAGGAACTGCTCTCTGAAATCCGTGATCTGCTTAAAAACAAATAAACCACCTCCGATGATTGACAGGCCTGCTGAAAAGCAGGCTTTTTTTTTGCACTTGCAGCTTGCGCTGATTTAATAAATCCGGTACTTAATGACGTCAAAATCTATACACACGCTGCTATGTAAGATTTTCTTAAATTTGTACAAAACACCGTTTATGCAGTTTCTGTCTTTCGATTTTACCACCTTTTCAGCGTCAAATCATAAAATAATCCAGTATATCGTAGTCGCGTTAATCATCGGTTTAGTTGCTGTAATTCTTTCGCGTATACTGCAAAAACTGATGAAGGTCTACTTTGAGCGTTCGAGCCGGGTGCTGAAGGTGGATCCGACACGTTACAAGTTCCTCAGGAACGCCGTAAGTTTCGTAATTTTTATGCTGGCGGTGACGCTGATTTTTTATACAATTCCCGGCTTGCGCACCATTGGCATCACCTTGTTTGCCGGAGCCGGAATCTTTGCTGCAATTATCGGCTTTGCATCCCAGGAAGCATTTTCTAACATTGTCAGCGGCATTTTTATTGTAATTTTCAAGCCTTTCAGGGTTGGCGACAACATCAGGATAGGAGATCTTCACCAGGGAACCGTGGAGGATATCACCCTCAGGCACACCATTATAAATAATTTTGAAAATCGCCGGATAATCATTCCGAATACGGTCATCAGCGGGCAAACCATTATCAACTCAACCATTGAGGACGAAAAGGTGTGCACATTTATTGAATTGGGCATCAGCTATGATTCCGATCTCGAAAAAGCAATTGAAATACTGCGTGAAGAAACAGAAAGACACCCCAACTGTATCGACAACCGTAATCAGGAAGATATGGAAAAAGGTATTCCGAAAGTTGTTGTAAGGGTGCTTGGTTACGGCGATTCGGCCATTAACCTGCGCGCCTATGCATGGTCAGCCACTTCAGGCGAAGGGTTTGTAATGAAATGCGATATTTTTGAATCACTCAAAAAAAAGTTTAACGCACAGGGAATTGAAATCCCTTATCCTCACAGAACTCTGGTTTTTAAGAATCAGCCCCCTCATACAAGCTCCTGAACATGGCTGCAGAAAAAATAAGAAACTACCGCAAGAAAGCAGGTCTCCCGCCCGGGTCCCTCGTCTATACCGGATCGGTTGAAAGCGAATCAAAACTGGATATCTTCAGTTTCGACTCAGCATCAATTGAAAGAACGCAAAGCGATGATGTTGAACATATTATCAACGGAATATCACCGGCCAGAAACTACTGGATCAACATTACCGGCCTGAACAATACAAGCATTATCAGCAAGCTTGGCATCCATCACAATATTCATCCGCTGCTGCTCGAGGATGTGCTAAATACTGAGTCTGTCCCGAAAATTGAAAATACCGGCGATATGCTATTCATATGCATGAAAATGCTCAGCTGGAATAAAAAATCTGCCGGCATTGATGCAGAACAAATCAGTTTCATCATCGGCGAAAAATACCTGTTGTCGTTCCAGGAACGCGAGGGGGATGTATTTAATCCCGTGAGGGAACGCCTGCTTAATGGCCTGAGCAAAGCCCGGGAAAAGGGCATCGACTTCCTTGCATATATCCTGATAGATAAAATCATTGACAACTATTTTCTGGTTCTTGAAAAAATCGAAGACCGGATAGAGCAGACTGAGATGGAGCTGCTGCGGGATACCGACCGCATAACGCCCCTGGAGATGATGCACCTTAAAAAGCAACTGATTCTGCTGAGGAAATATGTTTATCCTTTGCGCGACGAAATCCGTAAACTTCAGCGCGACGATTCAAAACTCATCGACCGGAAGACCATTAAATATATCAACGACCTTTATGATCACCTGCAGAACATCGTTCAGAACATCGAGGGTTTTCGAGATACCATCACCGGATTGATGGAACTGTATTCTGCCAGCCTGTCGAACCGCATGAACAGCGTAATGAAAACCCTTACGATGATCGGTGCAATTTTTATTCCCCTGACATTTATCGCAGGAATTTACGGGATGAATTTCAATTACATGCCCGAACTCACTTATCCATGGGCTTATCCGGCAGTGATGCTGTTCATGCTTGCCCTGGCTTTGGGCATGTTCTTCTATATGAAGTCAAGAAAATGGTTTTGAATACCCAGGAAAAATTCCCGGAATAACTGACCATATTAGCAAGTTCTGTTTTGCACTTTTTAACATCTATCCGGAATGGTTTTTGTGGAAATCACTGATAATTCGTAATTTTATCCGTCAATTATTCCTGTTATGAAGCAACTTCGTTTACTGGTAGCATTAATATTTATTCCTGCGTCTTCGCTGCTGTCCCAGACTTTTAGCAGCAGGGCTTTCAGCCCGTTTTCCCCGGGGGCCGGATTACCGCTGTGGACAACACAAACCATGCCTGCATTCAGTTTACAAACAGGTGCGGAATTCGGCATGTTCAACAACGGAAGCATGCTTAACACCTATCTGGCCCCGGTTTTCAGCCAACCCTTGGGGAAAAGGCTGACCCTGTCGGCAGGTGCTATGATCAGTAACACGACTTTTAACAATGCATGGATATTTGATCCGGCGGGAGAGTTATCAGGTTTCAGCGGTAATATTACCACTACAACCCTTTTCGGAAGTGGTTCATATCAGGTGAATGAACGGCTGACGGTGACGGGCGCCGCTTACAAGACCATCAATCCGGCGTTCAACAGCCGGCTGAGCCCCGACAAACTGCAGATGGAAGCTCAGGGAGTCAGTATGGGCGTAGGATACCGCATTAACGACAATCTGCATATCGGGGCTGAAATCAGGATGCAGCAGGGAAACTCCAACTTCTATGCACCATTTGCAAATCCCGCATCCCCCTTCCGGAATAGCATATATGGATTCTGAATAGTCCATCATTAACACTGAAAAAACATCAAATGCTGATCATTATCTCTCCCAGCAAAACCCTTGATTTTGAAAGTAAAACAAGCATCAGAAACGGTTCCGAACCGGAAATGATCCTCCGGGCGAAAAAACTGGTCTCGTTGCTGAAGAAAAAATCTCCGCGGCAATTGGCTGAATTGATGGATATCAGTCCGAAATTAGCCGAACTTAACGCGCTTCGCTACAGCGAATGGACGTTTCCTTTTCCTGAAGGGAAAAGCCGGCCGGCCCTGGCCGCTTTCAAGGGTGATGTTTATGAAGGGCTCAAAGCATGGGAACTTACAGACGTACAAACAGACTTTGCAGATGGCCATCTGCGGATACTTTCCGGTCTTTACGGCATCCTTAAGCCGACTGACCTGATACTGCCCTACCGGTTAGAGATGGGCACAGCGTTGGAAGGAAAAAACCATAAAAACCTTTATCAGTTCTGGGGTGATTCAATCACAAAAAGCACCAGGAAGGCATTGAAAGATTCAGGTTCTGACACACTGGTTAATCTTGCTTCTGATGAGTATTCAAAAGTAATTGATTTCAAGTCTTTGAAAGCAAGGATTATAACGCCTGTTTTCAGGGAATTCAGAGATGGTAATTATAAGTTTGTAAGTTTCAATGCCAAGCGCGCCCGCGGCTTGATGACGCGCTTCGCGATTGACCGCCGGATCAGCAATCCTGAAGACTTCAAACACTTTGATTATGAAGGCTATGGCTATATGGAAAGGCTTTCAAAAGGAGATCAGTGGGTATTTGTCAGATAGCGATTTACTCCCGGCATTGGTTGGTTTAAGCAGACAAACACCTGAAATCCACCGGGAATACCCTCTTCAGGAAAACATTTTAGATTCAGCAGAAGAATAAATTTACCCGGCCGCGGCAAGTCAGAAAATGTATAAGATCAGGTTATCCGCCGGTGACTGATGTTTTAGTTTAACAGGCCGGAAAATCAGCGCATGGATTACCCGTTCAAAAGGGATTACCTGCGGTGGTCCCCGCGGGGGGCTTCAGACAATCAGGACATCAGCCGGGGGCTGATGTTTTAGTTTAACAGGCAGGAAAAGCAGACGAGGATTACCAACTCAAAAGGGATTACCTGCGGTGATCCCTGCGGGGGGGGGGGCTTCAGACAATCAGGACATCAGCCTCCGGCTGATGTTTTTAGTTTAACAGGCAGCAAGCTCAGACGAGTCTGACTTACTACCTGTTAAACTAAAATGCCCCGCTGTCGCGGGGCATCCTGATTGTCTGGCGGAGAGAAAGGGATTCGAACCCTTGGTACCCGTAAGGGTACAACGGTTTTCGAGACCGCCCCATTCGACCGCTCTGGCATCTCTCCTGAATCGTTGGGGACTGCAAAATTAGCAAATTATTTTTAGCACAATACTAAATAATTCCGCACTTTTACAGCTTCGTAATTATGTATGGCATAGTTATTGAATTTAATTTCATCCTTAGACCCTGATCAACTGACCAAAGATTCCGCAACATGAAAAAAAACATCCTGCTTGCAACATTGATTTTATTGATAACAGGCAGCAGCCTCTCTGCCCAGGATATCATCATGAAAAAAAACAATGACCTCATCAAATGCAAAATCAGGGAAATCGGCCTGGATGAAATAAAATATAATCTGCCGGAATATTCGGCAGACGTTCTATTTTCAATAGATAAAGACAAAATCATCAAAATTATTTTTGAGAACGGGCAGGAAATGGAGTTTAAGAAAGAGATGTCAAATGCCGAAAACTACCTCGACAATAAAAAGAATGTGCTGAAAATTGATTTTTTATCTCCGCTCACCGGAAATACCACTTTTGCTTACGAGCGCAGCCTGAGGCCCGGTCGCAGTGTTGAAGCAACCCTGGGCATTATCGGACTTGGCACGGACCCCGACGACAGGAACCCTGGCGGGGTTTTTGCCCGTTTCGGCTACAAGTTTATCAAAGACCCTGATTTTTACCTGCGCGGAATGCGCTATGCCCATATTCTGAAAGGCAGTTACGTAAAGCCCGAAATCGCAATGGCATTCTTCAATCACGATACCTGGATGTACAGGGATTATACCAGCAGCTATTATGAAAAAAGCAGGGAAAGTGTTTTCTCGGGGACCATCCAACTGGTGATAGGTAAACAATGGATTATAGATAACGCCTTTGCTGTTGACTTTTTTGGAGGCGTCGGATATGGTTTTACCACCGACGAGTCGTACACCCCATACCATTACGGTTACAGCGTGATGGATGAGAGCTTCCCGATGGCATTTTCTGCCGGACTGAAGATCGGGTATCTCTTTAAATAGCAGCCCAACACAACTTCAGGTTCAGCGCTCCGGCAGAGGACCCGGCGATACAAGCTTTCTGCTTGCGGACCGGACTTCGAAATTCAGGAATATCATCATTCCCGCAATGATTCAGCACATTCGGCCCTTTTACATTTAATTCCTGAACTAAGGAATAAACTGAATATTTTTATCAACGCAATCGTTTGCAGCACCACATATTCGGAATTCTTGACAACCAATAAGTTACATATATATAAATAGCTTACTACTTAATTAGACTGTGTATAATTAATAGATTATCATAGCATTATTGAAAACTTTTTTTGAAAGATTATGTTATGTGCACTAAATTCGCATTATAAGAACTGCCGGAATCTGACACACACAATCCGGGAATCCGAATTTTTACATGACGCCTGACTACACACTGGGACTGCATTTTTTTGTGGAATACAATGCCGGAGCTTTGCATCTTACGGCAAAAGATTTATAGTATGGTTTGGTCTGTAAAGATCAAACCATACGTTTTTAACAGATATTTACAATTGAACCATAACACACCGCATACAGCTATGAGGCACTTTATCGCGACATCCATCTTCAGTAAGGCAATCGCCGGGCTTCTCCCGATCTTTTTTCTGTCGATATTTCTGCCAACCGGGGCATTGGCCCAGAACGAGGGTAAAAAGTTGTTTGAAAAGCATTGCACGGTTTGTCACAAACTGGGCGAGGGCAAACTTGTAGGACCCGAACTGCTGGGCATAACCCAAACCCGTGAAAGGGCCTGGTTGGTTAAATTTATCAGAAATTCCAAAGAACTGATTGATGCGGGAGATCCCATTGCCGTAAAGGTATTTGAGGAAAACAACAAAATCCCCATGCAGGCCTTTACAAACCTGTCGGATACCGAGATCAACAGCATCATCGATTACATAGAAAACTGGGAGCCCCCGAAAGCTCAGGAGTTTACTGCTGATGTCAATAAAAAGGACGGTTTTACTGAAACTGAAATTCTGCGGGGCGAAAGAATGTTTTATGGCCTGATCCCTTTTGAAAACGGAGGAACCACTGCCTGTAATTCATGCCATTACACCAAAAACAGCGACAGCCTCAACTGGAATCCTTCAGCTATGGATCTGGCTCACGCTTTTATGGAAAAGGATGGAATGAATATCTATGCCTCTATGAGCGAGCCTGCTTCAGCGGTGATGGAAAAAGCCCACGCTGAGTATAAACTGAATGAACAGGAGATCTACTTCATTTCTGCCTACCTTTCCCACTTTGTGCACAAGGAAATCAAGCCATTCAAAATTTTCCCGACCCGCCTGCTGATCTTTATTTTGTTTGCGGTATTGATGACACTGGCCCTGATCGACCTGATTTTCACACGAAAGGTGCGTTACCGCTTTATTCATGTCATCATTCTGATGGTCGGCATTGCCGTTCATTTCAACATTGCCATGGTTGAAGCTCAGAACCTGAGCCGCACAAAGGATTACGCGCCGGATCAGCCCATCAAATTTTCACATAAGATCCATGCCGGCGACAACCAGACCGATTGTCAATACTGCCACCATATTGCCGACCACAGCAAATCGGCCGGATTCCCTTCAAACGATGTCTGCATGAACTGTCACAATGTGGTGCAGGAAGGACGGAATTCAGGCAAATTTGAAATCAACAAAATCCTTCGTGCACAGAAAACAGGGAAACCCATTGAATGGATCAGGATTCACAATATGCAGGAACATGTCTTCTTCAGCCATGCCCAGCATGTGAATGCCGGTAAAATTGCCTGTGAAACCTGTCATGGCCCGGTGGCTGAAATGGATATCATGCGGCAGTTCTCCGACCTGTCGATGGGCTGGTGTATCGATTGCCACCGCGACACGAAAGTGAATTTCAAAGACAATGAATATTACTCGACCTACATGAAGTTGCATGATGAACTGAAATCAGGCAAAATCGACAAGGTAACAGTTGAGCAAATCGGCGGACTTGATTGCATGAAGTGCCACTATTAGAAGCATTTTCTGAAACCTGCAATATCAGGCATTTAATTAAAAGGATTTAAATGGAAAAGAAATACTGGAAAAGCCTTGAAGAGCTGAACAATCAGCCTGAAGACAATAAATCAGCCGATCATATTCCTCAGGGGAAAAACCTGCTGGATGTGATCAATGATGAAATCGCCGATAAACCTTCATCCAGAAGGAATTTCCTCAAATTCTGCGGTTTTGGCTTTGCATCCGCCGCCATCATGAGCAGTTGTGAAAACCCGGTAAAGAAAGCCATACCCTACCTCAACAAACCGGAAGATGTAACCCCCGGCATGGCAAGCCATTACGCTTCCACTTACTTCGATGGTTCGGACTACAGCAGCATCCTTGTTAAGGTAAGGGACGGCAGGCCCATCAAGATCGAAGGAAATGCCCTTTCACCCCTCACAAAAGGAGGAAGCTCAGCAAGGGTGCAGGCTTCAGTGCTCAGCCTCTACGACGGCCACGCAAGGCTCAAAGGCCCCTCGAAAAGCGGAGAAGACATCGACTGGCAAACACTTGACAATGAAGTTATTTCAAAACTGAACGAAATCAGTGATGCCGGAGAAGCCATCGTGCTGCTCACTTCAAATATCATCAGTCCTTCCACTTTAAAACTGATAGAGGAATTCAAGACATTCTATCCCGGAACCCGCCATGTGATCTATGAGCCGGATTCTTTCAGCGGCATGCTGATGGCAAATATGTCAACATACGGACAGGCTGTAATCCCTGATTACCGCTTCGAAAAGGCCGAAGTCATTGTTTCGTTTATGGCCGATTTCCTCGGCACCTGGCTGAATCCCCTGGAATTTGCTTCCGGATACGCGGCCATGCGCAGCCTGACCAACGGAGAGCAAAAGCTTTCTTACCATATACAATATGAAACAGGGGTAAGTATTTCGGGCAGCAAGGCCGACAAGCGCGTGCGCATCAAACCTTCATCCGTCGGGGGACTGCTCACCGGCCTGTACAACAGCATTGCCGCCCTTGCCGGAGCCGAAGCGCTTCCCGGCGGCACCGCACACGAATCGTTCGGCGAACTGGCACCTAAACTCTGGGAAAGCCGGAGCAAGTCTTTAGTGATCTGCGGCACCAATGATCCTGATGAACAAATTCTTGTAAATGCCATCAACAACCTTTTGGGCAACGTGGGCAATACCATCAGCTACGCCACTCCTTTACTTACGCGTAAAGGCATGGACAGCGAAATGGAAACGCTGATTAACGATATGAAGTCCGGCAAAGCGGGCGGCCTGATCCTTTGGAATGTAAACCCTGCCTTTGATTATTACAATCCTGAAGCTATAATTGAAGGGCTTAAAAACCTGAAAGTCACTGTTTCCCTCAATACATCACTCGACGAAACCCTCGGACATATCCTTTATTCGGCACCCGAACACCATTATCTGGAGTCGTGGGGAGATGCTGAACCGAAAAAGGGATACTTCAGTCTTGCCCAGCCTGCCATAAGACCCATCTATAATACCCGGCAGGCCCAGGATAGCCTGCTGAAATGGATGAATTCCGACAAGGATTACTATACTTATCTGAAGGAATACTGGCAAAACAATATTCTGAACGCCGGAGATTCTGCATGGCGGAAGGCTTTACAGGACGGGGTATTTCAGATTAGCGCTGCCGCAGCTGAACCAGGCTTTACCGGATCCGGGATAATTGCTGCCGCGCAAAAACTGACAGCATCCGCTGAAGCACAGGGATTCGAGATCCATCTCTATCAGACAATCGCCATCGGTACAGGCCGCTATGCCAATAATCCATGGCTGATGGAAATGCCCGATCCCGTTTCCAAGGTGTGCTGGGACAATTTTGCTGCCGTTTCGCCCGGCACCGCTCAGGAGATGGGCCTCATCAAAGGAAACATGATCAAAATCGGCAACCTCGAACTGCCTGTGCTGATACAGCCCGGACAGGCCGACAAAACGATATCCCTGGCACTCGGATACGGGCATACAGGTTTTGGCAAAGTTGCCGATGGCGTTGGTGTGAATGTATTTCCACTCAGCACCATCAGCAAAAACTGCCGGACATACCACATCAACGGCATTGAACCTGTAAAAGCTGCAGGAGAGTATAAACTGGCTTCCACCCAGATGCACCACAGTATGGAAGGCCGGCCGATCGTGCGGGAGACCACTCTTGCCGGATATCTTGAGAAACCTGATTCCGGGAATGAGCTACATGCAGAATTTGAAAAGAAACATGTTACCCTCTATAAGGAAACCGAATTCAAAGGACACCACTGGGGCATGGCCATCGACCTGAACACTTGCATCGGTTGCAGCGCCTGTGTGATCGCCTGTCAGGCTGAAAACAACGTGCCTGTGGTCGGCAAGGAAGAGGTGATGAAATCGCGCATTATGCACTGGATCCGCATCGACAGGTATTACAACGGCGACGGGCAGGATCCTGAAATCGTCTTTCAGCCTGTGATGTGCCAGCATTGCGACAATGCCCCCTGTGAAAACGTATGCCCGGTTTCGGCAACAAACCACAGCAGCGAAGGCCTTAACCAGATGGCCTACAACCGTTGTGTCGGAACCAAATACTGCATCAATAACTGCCCGTACAAGGTTCGTCGCTTCAACTGGTTCCGTTATGTGACCAACGACAAGTTCGATTACAATATGAATTCCGATCTCGGCAGAATGGTGCTGAATCCTGACGTTACGGTACGTGAGCGCGGAGTCGTTGAGAAGTGTTCGTTCTGCATACAACGTATTCAGGAGAAGAAACTCCTGGCCAAGAATGAAAACCGTCAGCTCGCTGACAATGAAATTCTGCCGGCATGTGCACAGGCCTGTCCATCCAAAGCGATTGTTTTCGGCGATCTCAATAACCCTGAAAGCCGGATATCGAAGATGTTCGGTGATCCGCGAAACTATCACCTGCTGGAAGAACTGCACACCCTGCCTTCGGTGGGATACCTTACCCTTGTGAGGAACAAGCCCGGAACGGAAGCGTAATAATGAAGAAAACTGAAGTTAATGTATAACATCCTGGTCTATGTATAAAACTGAAGTGAGAGGACCGCTGATTCTCGGAGATAAGAACTATCGCCAGATCAGCAGCGACATCATTGCCCCGATCGATCAGCCGATCCCTGCCTGGTGGAAAGCGGTATTCGGAATCAGCATGCTGGCGACCCTGTTTGGCTTATACGCCATGTATAAAACAGTGTCGGAAGGGATAGGAACCTGGGGGGTAAACAACTCCGTCGGATGGGGATGGGAAATCATCAACTTTGTCTGGTGGATCGGTATCGGGCACGCCGGTACCGCCTTTTCCATCTTCCTGCTGATCCTGCGCCAGAAATGGAGAACATCCATCAATCGCGCTGCGGAGGCGATGACCGTTGTTGCCGTTGGCGCAGCGGCAATTTTCCCCGCGCTGCACATGGGACGCGTATGGCTGGCATTCTTCATTTTCCCTTACCCGAATACCCGCGGACCGCTCTGGGTCAACTTTAATTCCCCGTTGTTCTGGGATTTCATCGCCATATCAGCTTACCTGCTTATTTCAGCTTCATTCTGGTATTATGGAATGGTTCCTGATTTTGCAACCATCAGGGACAAAACCACTTCAAAAATCAAGAAAGCTGTTTACGGTTTCTTCGCTTTCGGATGGACCGGATCATCCAGGGAATGGCTGCGCTATGAAGCCCTCAGCTATGTGCTCGGCGGCATTGCTGCGGTGCTGGTGGTTTCGGTACACTCCATTGTATCCACCGACTTCGCGGTTTCGGTAATTCCGGGATGGCACACCACCGTGTTCCCGCCTTACTTTGTGGTAGGTGCAATTTTCTCAGGCTTCGCCATGGTAATGACCCTGATGATCATTATCCGCAAAATATACAAATTTCAGGATTATGTGACTGATTCTCACCTGAATGCAATTGCCAAGATCCTGATTTTCATTTCATTGATCATGGGAACAGCCTATGCCACGGAAATTTTCATTGCATGGTATTCGGGCAGCCAGTATGAGATGTTTACCTTCTTCAAAAACCGCATCACCGGCGATTACACATTCCAGTTCTGGGCTATGGTGGTATGTAATGCCTTTATCCCTCAACTGTTCTGGTTTAAAAAGGTAAGGCAGAACCTGACCCTGGCATTTATCATTTCGCTGTTCATCAACCTTGGCATGTGGTATGAAAGGTTTAATATCCTGATCACTTCCCTGTCGAAAGATTACCTGCCTTCGAGCTGGACAACCTACAGCCCCACCTGGGTGGAAGTCGGGGTTTACATCGGCACACTGGGAATATTTGTATCCGGCGTATTGCTGTTCTTCAAGTACATCCCGATGATTGCCATAAGCGAAGTGAAAAGTATCTTAAAGGGCACCAGCATTAACAAGAACGACACAAAACACATCAGCCATGAATAACAACCATATCATCGGCGTATTCGACGATGAAGACACCCTGATGGAGGCTGTACACGAAGTGAAAAAAAACGGCTTCGAGATCGGCGAGATATACACCCCCTACCCTGTTCATGAGGTCATTGAAGCCATGGGCAAGAAATCAAGGTTCACACTGGCAGCCTTTATTTACGGGTTTCTTGGCGCGGCGGGCGTACTCGCGTTTATGTATTACACAGCGGTGATCGACTGGCCGGTAAACTACGGCGGCAAGCCCACCAACGCCTTCCCTTCATTTATCGTTGTCACCATCGTGATCACTATCCTCACCGTTACCCTTGCCAGCCTTTTCACCTTCTCCGTCAGGGCGCAGATATACCCGGGCAAGGCATATATCCTGCCCGATGCAAGATCGACCGACGACAAGTTTGTGATGATTTTCGACAAAGCCCTGAGCGGCAATAAAACCGGTGAACTTGAAGGGATACTGAAAGAGAAGGGTGCAGTTGAAGTGTACGAAAAAGAGTTAAAACCACAAAAATAAGCGGCATGACAATAAATCGAATCAACCGGGCTTCCATTGCCGCCCTGTGTATCCTGATAACAGCTGTTTCATGCGACCGTTCGCGAAACGACAAGGGTTACGAGTATTTCCCCGACATGGCACATTCGCTGGCCTACGAAACCTATGCTCCGAATCCCAACTTCGGTGACAGTATGACCATGCGATTGCCGGCCGAAAATACCATTTCGCGTGAAATTATGCCTTATCCATATCCCAACACCCCTGAAGGCAGGGCATTGGCTGCCGTTGAACTTTCCAACCCGCTGGAGTTGACCGAAGACCATCTGAAGGCAGGAAAAGAAAAATATGCCATATTCTGCCGGAATTGCCATGGTGCACTTGGCGACGGCAACGGCTACCTGCACACCAGCGGCAGATATGCCATCAAACCGGCTTCACTGCTTTCGGAAAAGATGCTGGCAGCACCTGAATCGGATATTTTCCATGTAATCACCGCAGGTTATCAGGTGATGGGCGCGCACGGGCAGATGATCAGGCCTGAAGACCGCTGGAAAATTGCCATGTTTGTGAAAAACGAATTGCAAGCCAACACTGTAAAATAAAGGAACTGAGATGGATACAAAAATCACGCTGTCAAAGGGCTTTCAATATACAGCCATTGCCATGATCACCGCCGGAGCGGCTGTGATCATTTACAGTTTCATTGCTGAACCTGCCAGGGCCTGGGCCAATTTGTTGCTCAACAATTACATGTTCCTCTCACTTGCTATTGGTGCCAGTTTTTTCATCGCCATCCAGCATATTTCACAGTCAGGCTGGTCATCCATGTTCAAAAGGGTTCCTGAAGCCATGATGGCCTACATCCCTTATGCCGGCATCATCATGCTTCTTTTGTATTTCGGCATGCATTCGGTTTACCACTGGACACACGAAGAAGCGCTTGCCGGCGACACGCTGATTCAGCACAAGTCCCCCTATCTCAACATCCCGTTTTTCTTTATCAGGATGGTGCTCTTTTTCATCGCCTGGATGGTGATGACCCGCCTGATCAGAAACGCCTCGCTGGCTGAGGATGCCCAGGGAGGTATGCTGTGGTTTGAAAAAAGTGAAATTTACTCCAAAATCCATATTTTCCTGCTGGCCGTAACCTTTTCATTCGCTTCCTTCGACTGGATCATGTCGCTGGATGTTCATTGGTTCAGTACCATCTTCTCGCTTAAGAATTTTGTCGCCGCATTTTTCCATGGCTCGGCAACAGTGGTTCTGGTGGTGATCCTTCTCCATGAAAAAGGTCATTTTAAAGCGCTCAACAAGAGTCACATGCTCGATTTCTCCAGGTATATTTTCATGCTTTGCATTGTGTGGGGGTATTTTGCTTTCTCTCAATTCATGCTGATCTGGTACGGAAATATCCCTGAAGAAACCGAATACTTTGCGCACCGCTGGCACAGCGGATTCAAAGTGATTTTTTATGTCAATTTCTTCATTAACTGGTTCCTGCCATTTGTTTTCCTGCTACCCCAGGTGCTCAACAAAAACATCAGGGTTGTGAAAACAATTGCCATCCTGTTGATTGCAGGCCAGTACCTTGATCTCTATGAGCAGATTTTTCCCGCAGTGCTGCACCACCCTGTATTCGGCATTACGGAGATCGGCTTTTTCATCGGCTTTGCCGGTCTTTTCATGTTTATTACCGCAAAAGCCCTGGCATCAGCCCCGCTGATCCCGCGCAACCACCCTTACCTCGAAGAGAGTCTGCAGCACCATGTGCATTAGTGCCTGTTTTTGTTAACTTTGATAATCATGATTTCTGAACTCCTGTTCATCTCTCACACAACTTGTACCGGGTGCACCGTTGAACAACCGGGCGACGAACACAAAATATAACGCTTGACAGAATAAGTTTTCAAACCGCCGGATTCTGAACCCTTTCAAGGCTGAACGCCATGGTAATAAAACGCTGAATTAAAAAAGAACCTGTATGAAAAAATCAATTCTTTTTGGCCTGATCGTGTTCCTCGTCCCGCTGATGATGCAGGGACAAACCATCAAAGCAACCCAGGACATCAAATCTCCTGAATTGGAAATTGGCATTGTTGAGCATCTGGATGAATATATTCCTGATGACCTGATGGTGATAGATACAACCGGGCAGGCGGTTAGCCTGAAGCAGCTGATCAACAAACCCACTGTACTTATGTGGGTCTATTACCGTTGTCCCGGAATCTGCAGCCCCCTGATGACCAGTGTGGCAGAAGTAATCGGTAAAACAGACCTCATCCTGGGCAAAGATTTTCAGGTAATAACAATCAGTTTTGACCCGCGAGAAGGGAGTGACCTCGCGATCCGAAAAAGACAAAATTATCTGAAACTGGTAGGCAAACCAGTTGATGAATCGGGCTGGATGTTCTATACCGCCGACAGTGCAAATATTGCCAGGGGAACAGAAGCAACAGGGTTCAGGTTCAAAAAGGCCGGAAATGATTTTATGCATTCGGCCACCCTGATCATGATCAGTCAGGATGGAAAAATCACCCGCTATCTTCAGGGGACTTACTTCCTTCCATTCGAATTTAAAATGGCCCTTATTGAAACAGCGCAGGGAAAAAGCGGGCCCACCATTTACAAGATACTTCAGTTCTGCTATACTTACGACCCTGCCGGACAGCAATATGTACTTAACGTCACCAAGGTCGCAGGCAGTGTGATTTTGATCATTGCACTGATTGTCTTTCTGATACTGGTGCTGAAACCACGTAAGAAAACTACTTCAAACTAAAGAGAAATCAACCTATGACTGATTTTAACCATACAAACAGAGAGCCCAATTTCCTGGAATACAAGGGGAAATACAAAGGCATACTCGGATGGATCACATCCACCGACCACAAACGGATTGGTCTATTATATTTCTATTCAATGATGTTCTTTTTCCTCGCCGGCGTTGTAATGGGGCTGCTGATGAAATATGAACTGATCTCTCCGGGCGAACAGATTATGGGCGCCCAGACATACAACGGCCTGTTCACTTTGCACGGGCTGACCATGATTTTTCTTTTTGTAATCCCCGGTGTGGCGGCTGTATTCGGCAACTTCTTCCTTCCCATCCTGATCGGGGCTAAAGATGTATCCTTCCCCAGGCTGAACCTGATGAGCTGGTACCTCTACATCATAGGCGCCATCATTGTACTGATTTCGCAGTTTATCGGCGACGGCCCGCCCGATACCGGCTGGACCTTTTATGCGCCATACAGTCTTAAAACCAACACCAACGTGGTTGCAGCGGTTACGGGTGCCTTTATCCTGGGATTTTCATCTATCCTGACAGGGCTGAATTTCATCGTAACCATGCACCGACTGCGCGCCCCCGGCATGGGCTGGCTGCGCATGCCGCTTTTCGGATGGGCACTTTACGGAACCGGCTGGATCCAATTGCTTGCAACTCCGGTGGTTGGCATCACTTTCCTGATGGTCATTGCCGAACGCCTGCTGGGTATCGGTTTCTTTGATCCGGCCATAGGCGGCGATCCCATCCTGTACCAGCACCTGTTCTGGATATACTCCCATCCTGCTGTTTACATTATGATCCTTCCGGCCATGGGCGCCATCACTGAAATCATCCCGACATTCGCCCGGAAAACGATCTTCGGCTATACCGCCATTGTAATCTCTAGTATGGCAATCGCTTTCGTCGGATATTTTGTCTGGGGTCACCATATGTTTACCTCCGGAATGAGTTCTACCTCCCGCTGGGTCTTCTCCCTGCTCACTTTCCTTGTTGCCATTCCTTCTGCGATCAAAGTGTTTAACTGGACTGCGACACTCTATAAAAGTTCCATCAATCTTCAGACCCCATTCTACTGGGCCATTGCCTTTGTATTTGTCTTTATGATCGGTGGCTTCTCCGGCCTGGTGCTCGGATCTCTTGCAACTGATATTCATGTGCACGATACAGCTTTTGTAGTAGCTCATTTCCACTATATTGTTTTCGGCGGTACCGGATTCGCCTTCTTTGGCGCCCTGCATTACTGGTTTCCCAAAATGTTTGCAAGGGTCTATAACTTTAAGGTTGCAAATACCGGGTTGATCATCTTCTTTATCGGCTTCAACATGCTCTATTTCCCGATGTTCTACCTCGGACTGCTCGGCATGCCCCGCCGTTACTACGATTACCTTCCCATGTTCCACTCGGCAAACATTCTCTCGACTGTTGGTTCATGGATCATGGCGACAGGGCTGCTGATCATCATCATCAACCTTATCAGAGCCCGCAAAGGCAGTGGCAAAGAAGTAGATGATCCATGGGATGGCAAAACGCTGGAATGGACAATCCCTTCCCCTCCTATTGTAGAAAATTTCGAAGAGATCCCTGAGGTAAAACATGGGCCTTACGAATACTAATCCGCGGAACCTATGGAAACAATAACCCACCAACATCACGCTGACGCACACCGCGACGACACTGCGGCCAAGATTGGCATGTGGCTGTTTATATTCACCGAAATCCTGCTTTTCGGAGGGCTTTTTATCGTTTACTCTGTTTACAGGCACATGAATCCCGTGGCTTTCCACCTGGCTCATGAAGAACTGAGCATCACTATGGGATTTATCAATACCATCATTCTTCTGGTCAGCAGTGCCACCGTAGCCATTTCAATTTCGGCCCTGCAAAAAAATGACCGCAAACTGACCATGCTGATGCTGGGCATCACCCTGCTCCTTGCACTCACATTCCTGGTTAACAAATACTTTGAATGGGGCGGAAAATTTGAGCACGGGATGTATCCTGGCTCAGAACTGATGAAAAACCTGAGCAACGGGGATATGCTGTTTTTCAGCCTGTACTTTTTCATGACCGGTTTGCATGGGGTTCATATCATCGTGGGAATGGTGCTGCTGGGCATTACCCTGTATAAAGTAAAAACAGGGGCGGTCAACAGCGGCAAATATGCCCTGCTCGAGAACAGCGGCCTATACTGGCACCTCGTTGACCTGATCTGGATTTTCCTGTTTCCCTTATTCTACCTGATACATTAATATTTGTCACTCATGGAAAACGAAAAACATCATATTGTACCCTACGCCACCCACATCATGGTCTTACTCGGCCTGATTGTGCTGACAGTAATCACCGTGCTGATCACCAGTGTTGAACTTGGCGCATACAATACTACCGCCGCACTGATCATCGCATCCCTGAAAGGCGCCATCGTATTGCTCTATTTCATGCACCTCAAATTCGATCATAAAATATACTGGATTATGGTTAGTCTGGTGATTGCCATATTTGCTGCCGTGATCGTCGTCACCTTTTTCGATTACCTTTACAGATAGGAGAAGCTATGTACTCAGGAGCATCAAACTTTGTTACTACAACCGATACGGCTTTTGCCGTAATTATCGGCATATCGGTTATTTTTCTGGTCGGAATCACTGCAACCATGCTTTGGTTTGTTTACCGATACAATAAAAAAAGAAATCCGGTAGCCACCCAGATTCACGGAAGCAATACCCTTGAAATCGTCTGGACAGTTATCCCGACCATCCTGGTTCTGGTTATGTTTTTCTATGGCTGGTCGGGCTACTCACCTATGAAAAAAGCGCCGGAGGATGCCATGAAAGTCAGGGCTACAGCCCGGATGTGGTCATGGCTGTTCGAATATGAAAACGGAATAAAAACCGACACTTTGTATATCCCGGTCAATAAAGCCGTGGCACTGGACCTGATTTCCGTTGATGTCATCCACAGTCTCTACATACCCGCATTCAGGGTGAAAGAGGACATGGTACCCGGCAAAACCAACAAAATGTGGTTTATCGGGCAGAAAGAGGGCAATTATGAACTATTCTGTACCGAATACTGCGGCCTTTCGCATTCCTATATGTTTACTGAAGTAAAAGTCCTTCCCCAACAGGAATTTGACACCTGGTATGCAGCCATGGCTGACACGTCGAAGCAATCGGCTATGGCAGCCAAACCGGGAGCTGCCGGAAGACGGCTTGTACAGGTCAACGGGTGTCTTGCCTGTCATTCCGCCGATGGCACCAAACTGATCGGACCCACATTTAAAGGTCTCTACGGCAAGGCGCATACGGTTATAACAGGAAATTCAGAGCGCGAAATTATTGCGGATGACGACTATATCATCAAATCAATTTATGAGCCGAACGAAGATATCGTTAAGGGTTACGTTAAAGGGCAGATGATCTCATACAAAGAGCAACTGAGCAAAGAAGACATCGCCCATATTATTGAGTATCTGAAGACACTTGAATGATTGAGAAAGCATATTCCCGTTTTACTGCCCTCTCTCGTCTGTGTAAATTCAGAATTTCTTTACCGGTAGCGCTGACAACCTTTACCGGTTACCTTATCGGAATGGGAGGAATCGTTCCGGAAATAATATTTCCGGTAGCCGGTGTATTTCTGCTCGCGAGCGCAGCTTCTGCCCTGAATCAGATTCAGGAGTACAAAACCGACCTTCGGATGCCGCGTACCCGCAACCGGCCCATTCCTGCCGGTAAAATCAGCCGTAAAGCTGCATTGGCCTGGACGATTTTCTTTGCTGTCACCGGTACCGCCATACTCTGGTACTTTTCAGGGTGGTTGCCTGCTTTCCTGGGATTGCTGACATTTGTCTGGTACAATGGCATCTACACCCCGCTGAAGCGAATTACCGCCTTTGCTGCTGTTCCCGGCGGCGTAGTTGGCGCCCTGCCCCCGGTGATCGGATGGGTGGCAGGAGGAGGTGACATCGCACATCCGGCTGCATTTGCCCTTGCCATGTTTTTCTTTATCGGACAGGTGCCCCACTTCTGGTTGCTGCTCCTCCGGTTTGGGGAACAGTACGAACTGGCAGGCATCAAATCACTCACTGCCAGACTATCGCATGTTCAGATCCGCCGCCTCACCTTTATGTGGATTGTGGCCACCGCCGTGTCAGCCATACTGTTGCCGGGATTTTACGCTTTCCATCATAAAACGGCTGTCTGGGCAGTGTGGATACTTTCAGGCCTGCTGGTGGCTGTATTTGTAAAACTGCTGAAACCCTCGCTCGAAAGCGTAAGGTTTAAATCATCATTCCTGCTTATCAACCTCTATTATCTGCTGATCATGATTACCTTCGGGCTGGATGTACTGATTTGATTTCACCGGAACTTAAATCCGGATTATTTCCGCTGTTTAACCAGCAAATAAACGATCAGAATCAGCGTAAGCAAAAGAAAAGCAATATTTACAACGGCAGCAAATGGAGGAGCGCCCGCCGGCCACAACTGACCCAGCAACACAAGCAGGTTGAGGACCAGCATAACAATCAGGATAACTCTTTTCATGCATTCCGTGTTAAGTTTTTAATAGATAAAATTAACCCTTTCCTGATTTCGGGGCGCACACTATGGGAGTTTCCCGGGAAACAGAAAACCCTCTGTGTAAACAGCGATTTCAAAGCTGCTACATCCCCAGCGACTTCATGGCCTCATATACCAGAAATGCAGGCCATACAATCGCTTTGAGAAAACCAAGCACGCCCATCCAGAAACCGGTGGCATGCGAGATAAAGTAAACAGCTGCACCAATCAGCCCCAAACCATAGATGGCGCCCGAAGGGCCACTTTCATGCATCTGAGCTTTTGCCATAGGATAAATGTTTGAAAATATAAAAGTAACAAGAATCCGGATCAGATTCTCCATTATTTGCAATCTGGTAAAGAATCAGAATTACATTAATTTTCCGGACAAGCAAATGCTTACTAAAGATGCGATTTTTATATGTAACCGGCAATTATTCATGCAGATTATCTGCAGCTTATTCCTTTAACAGTAGTCCGCTAAAAATTTTTAATGAATTGATTTACTACGGATTATAAAAACCTGCTTAAAGATAACAAATCATTCATAATCAAACAATTGCTGCCTGCCCCGCCACTTTTGCGGGGTCTTTGCGCCTTTGCGTGATTTTTAAATTTAACGGACTATTGCTTTTAACAATATCAATAATTCAATTTACTGTACTTTACCGTATTGAACTGAATATCTTACCAGACGCCTTTCTGTCGTAAATGGCTGAGAGGCAAAAAAGGGCAGGGTTTCCACAACCAGACCGACTTCACGGGCAAAACGCTTATGAATAAATCTGGGGTTTGGAGAAGGTAAAAATTGAGGATTCAATACGTAAGTTGATTTACAATTTAACGTTGAAAATGATCCTGCAGGAATATTGACTACCTCAGCATGATCCTCCATCTTCATACTGACGTGATAAACCGTGTCACCATTATAGAATAAATGCGCATATGAGTAGAAAACGGATGAAAAGTCCTGAGAAGAAAATAAAATTTTACCACCGGGAGCAACTATATAATGCAAAGAATCCCTCAACAATTCATATGCCGGGGAATAAGAAGGAAGATAAACGGGCCGGACCACTTTGGAAAAGGAAATCCCACCGACAATTGTGTCCTTCTCAACATAGCAACTGTCAAATATCTCCTGCGGAGTGGCCACTCCATTCGAATCTACGATAAATCGCTGATAAATCCAGTAATTCCCGGTCTTTAAACAACCATAATCAGGATAAACTGGCGAGTCGCCGCCTTTATCATTTTTCTCACAGGAAAGCATTAAAAGGGCAATAAAAATTGACAAAATCAAATGAACGTTTCTAATCATCGCTATGATATTTAGGGTTATTAATATCAGGCTGAAACGTAAAATATCATATCCTATTATATTTTTATTAATATAAATTATTGTACGACCTTAGTTTAACCCCATGTGCAAGCATCAGAATAGTACAATCTGTCTGGAACACGTTCAATTACAGGAAAATAATAAAGGGGGCTTCGCCCCCTTTTTAAAAGTGGCTTAAGGTTTACTATCTTTCAACAGCTATATCTTTGACATCCCCAACGGTAATTAGTTTGCCGTCATTGCCAAAATTCTTCAACACATAATTGATCACGGCGACCGCATCTTCATGATTATCCAACTGAGGCGGCATGGGAGCGGGATAATTGACAGCATTACCTGAAGATACTTTTTCAGAACCATTCAGCACCTGGGCAACGGCCATTCTGGTATTGTTCAGCAGGAAGTCGGAGCCGGTAAGCGTAGGAAATACATTGGGAAGGCCCTGTCCGTCAGCCTGGTGACAGGCAAAGCACTTCTCCTTATAAATCTGCTCTCCGCGTGCCAGCTGTGCTGCAGGACCTGCAGCTTCCTCAACCTGGGCTGATTCAGTTGTACCTTTTTGTCCACCGCCACCACAGGCGGTGATCATTGCAATCCCGAAAACCGACGCTAAACTTGCGATAAGTAAACTTTTTGCTTTCATAATATTTGGTTTAGTAAAATGTAAAGTTAACAATAAAGCACAACAGTCAGCCTTTGCTATCTGCTTTTATCATTAAATTAACAAAAAAAGGCTGAACCCGAAGGTAACAGCCTCATAAACGATCCACCCGGAAAGCTTTAATTCAACGGCGTATAGACGATAGATAACAATTCTCCGGACTTACCGGGGATTACCGGACATTTATCAACAATATTGTTCATAGCCTCTTCCGGGATATTTGCCGTAACCGTAACTTTCAGGTTGCCACAGTTGCAACCTGTATACGCCGCCATAAACCTGTTAGAAACCCATACCCCCTGATTAAACTCATTTACCCCCTGATATTCATACACATATCTGTTTCTCAAGGCAATATTATTCAGATAATCGCAGGCATATTTGAACCTTTCCTGGGCGGCAACCGTAGTATATTTGAAATTAACCCCGTTTTCATCGAAATCGTAAACATGGGCCACATTTGACCTGTTTTTGTTTTCCGATTTGTGACAATAGAATACCAATCTGTTGGGAAAGGAAGAAACATCCCATGATTCATCGGGATTTTCATTATTCCACCTTGTATATTCCATTTTTATGATGGTGCTGTCCAGACCAAGCATCAGGCCCGGAGCTTTAGCCTTTGCCTTGGTTTCAGGCCTTAACTGCCCGAAGCATACAAGCATGGAAAGCATTAATCCTGTTAAAAAGACGACTTTTTTCATAACGGTCCGGGTTAAAATTCAGGTTAAATGAATTGGCAAAAAAAACCGGACCAGATAAATCTGGCATGACAACCGGTCCGGTTTTCTATGTTACAAAAATACATCCGGATGTGGTCTTGTGCAATCCGTCAAAATACTACTTTTAGGGGCACTGGAGGTAAAACAGACTGTAAGTAGAAATACCCATAAGTCAGTATCTAAAGGCAATGCAGAAAAAAAAATCCGGGCAACTGATTTATTAGCCCGGATATTACAACATGATAATAGTGCCTAAAGTTCGTCAGCCTGTAAAAAACGTACTTCATTCAGGCAACGGATAGAACGATCCGAAAAATAATCAGCGGCCGGATATAGCAGAAACGCTCCCTGGGTTTTTACGCCATACATCGGAACAATCAGCACTTCGGCCTGATCGTTGCGGTTAAAGATTTCGCTGTAAGTGAACACGGCACGATAGCCGTCAGGTGCCGAAACCAGTATCATTCCGGTCATCAGGTTTTGCTTTGAAACAGGATAAAGATCAACGGTATAATCCTTAAACATCACTCCGGTGAAAGGGGTCGTACCGTGGATACCCGTGCCTCTCCCATAAAAAACGGCACCATATGAAACCATATTACCTGTCAGTTTGCCATCTTTAATGGTGCTGAGCAGTTTGTCACCGGCTTTAAACTGAAGCTCCGGTGCATACATATCAGGGATATTCCGGTCAATTTTAAATGCAATTTTTGATGAGCGTACGGTGATTTTAACCGGATTACTGATATTGCGCTCCGTGTAAAGGTCGGAAGCCACCACGAGTTTTGAATCTACCGGCAGAGGCCAGAGTTCCTTTGTTTTTGAAGGCACTATCCTGCGCACAGCTGCAGCAATCAAGATCTCATGCCTGTGTATGGGATAGTACAACTCGCCCCAGCTGAGCACCACTTTTTGCCCGGAAGCATTTTCAACCTCCACAAAAAGATCGATGATGGGCGGAAACTCAGCTTCATTCTTCTTTTTTAAAATCGCAGCATTCAGAATATCATAAAGCGAATAACCCTCATAAAGATAGGCTCCGGTAAATTTTCCGCTCTCACCATCCAGCAGGGTCTCTTTTACGATCACCTCCCTTCGCTGAAGCGCCGAAAAATCAACCTCTCCGGGATTTGCTACCTCGCCGTCAATTATAACTTTGCTCATTTTCAGTTCATTCAGGGGAGCATCATCATAAAAATCATTGGTCTGCGCCAATAAAAGGCCGGTGAACATCATAACCATTGTAGCGGTAATCAGGACTCTTCTCATATCAGTTATTTGTTAAATGATTAAGGTTTATGTATTTAGAAAACACTCCAGCTCCCCGAAGTTGTCAGAAGCCGGCTTCAAGACCGACTGTGATAAAACGTCCGGGTCCTACGTTGAATTTGCTGTCGTAGACTTTTTCATCAAACAGGTTCTGCACATTCAGCGAGACTTTGAGGTGCTTACCGACAGGCCTCCAGAACCTGAGATCAAGGGTTGAGTATCCCGGATACTTATCCAGGTTTAAAATTTCATCCACGGTATTCTGATCATTTATGTAAGCTGCCCCGGTATACCGGAATGATGCTCCTGCGTTGACAATCCTGCTTGTCCAGATCAGCCCTGCATTGATGATGTGCCGTGGCACATCCGTCATGGTTTTGCCGGCAAGATCAATGGTATCATTTGCAGCGATCTTTACATAATCAAGTATTTCAGCGCTGGCGAAGGCGTAACCGGAATAGAAGGAAACCGCCGGTGTGATTTCGAAATTTACGGATATTTCCGCACCATATATTTCAACTTCGCTGATATTGGCCCTGATAAGTATCGGACGTTCTCCGAAACCCATATCTATGGTCTGTCCATTGGTTACATAGTACTGAAAATCGCTGCCTTTCGAATAATAAGCAGAAGCTTCGAGGGATAAGCCATTCAGCGGGCCGATGGCAAAAGGCCTCAGATCGATGCCGGTCTCAAAATTATTAAGGTACTCAGGCCTGAGATCCGGACTGGCCACTTTAAACCCACCCTTAATTCTGCCGCTGCGGCACATATCATCGAGCACTGCCGGCCTGAACCCCCTTGAATAACCAGCATAAACCCGGCTCCGGGCATTCCAGCGATAATGGGCCGAAATTCGCGGACTTAATGCGCTGCGTGTACGTGAGGGCATGGCCTTGTTCTGATATGCAGCCATGAAAAATGACTCCTGTGTGGGTGCTTCCGTGTAGAATAATCCATCGTAAAAACGGGCAATATCATATCTGACTCCGGCAAGAATGCGCACCCTGTCATTGAACAGGCCGATTTCATCCTGGGCAAACATTGACCAGGTGTTCATTTTACCTGCGTTGTAAATGATGTCTGTCGAAGTGTAATACTTATCATAGGCATCCACGCTTCCGTTGCGCAGGTCGAAACCTCCCGTCAGTTTATGATTACTGCCAAGTTCACGCGTAACCGTGGTAAGCCAGCCAAAATCCCTTCTTGTGCTGAGTACCTCATACCAGGTATAATCATCTTTAAGGTACTCATTCACTTTCTTATAATCCTCATTCAGGAAATAGGCAGAGGAGTTCAGGGTGTAACTACCCAGGTAGCCTTTATAATTCAGGGTGATTCCGTAAGAGTCGTGATCTGTAGTGTTACCGCGTGGCTGAAACACCTTTTCGCCTGTGCCGCGATTGTCGTTGTAATAATTGAGGCTGGCTACGATACTGTGCCTGCTTCCGATGTTGTAATTTGTCCTGAACGAAGCGCCTCCTTCGCGCAGGTCACTTTTTACGATGTAAGGATTGGCCTGTTGTTCGGCGTCCGGCTGGGTGATGTAGCCGTCGCTGGCGCGGTAAAAGGTATTTGCCGTCCAGGTCCAGGAATTGCCGGGCTGCCTGACTTTAATCGCTCCTCCGGCGTTAAGTTTACCACTCATCGTATTGAATGATCCATACGATAAGCCGGCATTGAGAAACAGCTTTTCAACAGGTTTTTTTGTAACGATGTTGATGATTCCGCCCATGGCATTTCCGCCATAGATGGCCGAACCTGCGCCCTTGGTCACTTCCACTTTCTCTATCTGAGCGGCATCAATCATGTTCCAGTCGAAACCGCCTCCATCGCTCTTATTCATCGGAATACCATCCACCAGTATCAGAACCCTACCCTGCTCCTTGCCGCTCATCCCACGCATGGTGACCGTAGCTTTGGTGCTGAATATGCCGAACGATCGACCGTAATTCACCCCTGGAACAATCTTCAGCACCTCATCAATGCTTTGAAGCGGAAGCGCCTGCATTTTTGCGGGACCTACCTGTTCTATCCTTACCGGGGTATTGGCGATTCTGCTATCGGTGCGGGTCGCCGAAACAACAAATGTTTCCATTTCTGTGGTTGCCGGAGAAAGCAAGATGCGGAGACCGGTTGCATCTGTGGCAAAACGCCCGCGTAAGGTCTGATAACCAAGGTAACTGATGGTAAGGGTTGCAGAGTCCCCTTGTAAAGTACATATCCTGAAAGCCCCGTCCTTGTCAGTAGTGGTGCCTTTCCCGGCTTTCACCAGAATGCTGGCTCCCGGTAATGGCGACAGGCTCGCGGCATCGAAAACACGGCCTTCGAGGCAGGGCTGGGCGGTTATGCTTTCGGCGGATAATAGCAGGGCTGCACAAGCCCATATGATATAACGGGTTCTCATAATCAAAAAGAATTATTGCTGAATCTTAATTTCGAGCAGCATGGTACCCTCTGCATGCTCATCGGCCAACACAATTTTAAGCAGGCCGTATTTACCTTGCTGGGTTTTAAAAGGGATCACCTTACCTGAATAGGCATATTTACAGTTTCCGCTCACTTTCGTGGGATTGTAACCGGTGACCAGTAAGCTGTCATTTACCGCAGCATCAAAAGCCGACGTAGAAATCAGGTCGTTATCCGAGGTGTTATAGTCGAAAAGTGTGGAATTCTTTGCGAACCAGGTATTGATCGACGGATAATATCCTACCACCGAGGTGTAACCGGGACAGGTAAGCGAAGGCGATGGCAATCCGGACGTAAAATAAAAGTAAGGAACAATATCAATGGTACCCTCTATACCCGCGACGGAAACGTCATCGTAAACCAGCCCCAGGTCGGCATCGAGGTAAGAAGCGATAGTGAAATTCTGCTGCATTCCCAGCACCACATCAGCATAGTGATGGATCGGTCCGTAATTGGTACCGGCCCCTTTGCGCACCATGATACTGGCAGTGGCGGTATCACGGTCGGCATTCATCACCAGCACCCGCCATACCTCTGAAGCAGCCTGACCCTTCGGGAAACTGAAATCGGCGTCAAATCCCTCTTTGCCAACGTATATCCCCCTGTCAAGTTGAATGGTTGTGTCATTGCCTGTTATGCGTTCAATGCGCAGGTAAGTAAGCGGAGATCCGCTACCTGAAGCAAGTATGCCTATGTTGATTTTGCCGCCCGGAGAGACCTCCTCGCCAGGAGCCGTGTAAGCACTCCCTGATTTCAGAATCACCGAAGCCCGGCTGATTTCCTCTTCCGGACTGCAGGAAGTCAGAAAAAATATACCAGCTGACAAGAAACAAAACTGCAGGGCCGGAATAAAGCCCCGCAGTTTCAACAATGATTTCGCTTTCATTTACTGTTTCTGAATTTTAACAGCAATTTCAAGGGTACCGGTTTCCTCTCCCGAAACTGCTATCACTTTGATCAGACCATACAAACCCGACTGGATCTTAATGGCATACACATCCCCGGCGGTGAGCACACTGGCTTTTTTACGGGATTCATCTGCATTATAAGCATCAATGATAACTGCGTCATTCTGGATTGCGTCGAACTGGGCAGCAGTGAGTTCAGTTTTAAAGAAGCGGGTCAGGTTTTTGGTGGTATAATTATCAGGGGATGAAGCGCCATCGAAAATTCCGGTAATGTTGGACCCCGGTGAGCCCAGTGACATCATATTCTGATGTGTTGCTGTATTTTCAAAGAAGCAGAAAATGTCTATTTTTTCCTGATTTTGAAAAGCTGATGCCTGGAAATATTTCGTTGCCTGATTACCGCTGAAAGAAAGGAAACTCTCGGTATCAACATTGTCTTGTGCACCCATCAAAACTGTTGTGTAAGCATTTATCGGACCGAATTCTCCGGTAATGGTGATGGTTTCTTCTTTTTTGTTTCCGGCGATATCGGTGGCTGTAAATACCCATACCTCCTGATCTGCAATACTTTTAACCGTGTAAAAATTAAACACAAAACTCTGGGTATTGATGGTAGAATCGAGCAATACCTGATTATTGGCTTTGATACCGAATTTTACAATGTTGTCAGTTCCATTGCCCTGGAGGATAATCCCGAACCTCAGGGTATCACCGTATGAAGCGGTAACATCACCAGTTACGTAACCCGCTTGCTGGTTGAAAGCAATTGCCGGGGGAACCGGTTCATCTTCATCTTTGGTACAACTGCTGAACATCAGCCCTGATAGCAGGGCGAATCCGCATACAATAAGTAGTCTTTTCATGATTGGTGGTTAGTTTAATCGTTGTGAATAAATATTCATATCGAAGGCAAAAATAGCAGGTGTTTTCCGATTATCAAATCTGTTGATGAATTTAGAAGGATTCTAAAGACCGGTTAAACCGGTTTTCATAGCAAATCAAAGAAAATAAGTGTTAATTTTCAGCTAACCTTGCTGATTCCCAGGCAACTGTTTACATGTGCCAGATCTTCGGGGCGGTCGGTCATCACCAGCAGGTTATCACCCGGTTCAATGATGGTAGTCCCTTTTGGGGTAATGTATTTTTTATTCCGCTCGATCATAACGATCAGTGCGGTTTGGGGAAATCCGACTTCAACCAGGGGTTTCCCCGCTGCACTGCAGTCTTCCGGCACCGTAATTTCCACCAGTTCGTTGTGAAATCCTTCGGTTAAATCAAGTTCAAGCGGATATTTCTTTTTGGGCGGCTCCCACTGATACAGTCCAAGCCAGCGGGCGACAGGAGCCAGCGTAGTTCCCTGAACGGCAACGGAAGTCAACACAACAAAGAAAACGATATTGAAGATCATTTCTGCATTGGGTAAACCTGCCATCAGAGGGAATATGGCAAAGATAATGGGCACAGCCCCCCTGAGTCCGACCCAGGATATCAGTAGTTTTTCCCGGATCTGCATTTTGAAGATAGCCAGGCTCAGGAATACGCTCAAAGGACGGGCGACAAAAATTAACACGAAGGATACCAGCAATCCGATTCCGATCACCGGAACGATCTTTGACGGATAAACGAGCAGCCCCAGGGCAAGGAACATGATGATCTGCATCAGCCAGGCCTGGCCGTCGAAAAATTTAAGAATACTGCGTTTGTGGATGAAACTGTGGTTACCCAGAATCACACCGGCAATGTAAACGGCAAGAAAACCATTCCCCTTAAAAAATACAGCCAGCGAGTAGATCAGCAACACCAGCCCGATGATCAGTACAGGGTAGAGACCGTCATAATCAAGACGGATATGGTTAAGCACCCATACCATCAGCCTGCCCATCAGATAACCAACCAAACCACCTATACTCATCTGCAACAAAAAAGACAATAATCCTTCCCAAAGGCTTGTATCCGGAACCAGCAGCAACTGCATCAGGGTTATTGTGAGGAAAAAAGCCATGGGGTCGTTGCTCCCCGATTCCAGTTCAAGTAGTGGACGGAGTCGCTTCTTCAGCCCGAGGTTTTTCGATCGTAAAATTGAAAATACCGCTGCAGCATCGGTCGAAGAGATGATTGCCCCGAGCAGCAGGCCCTCAACAAGCGAAAATTCAGTTAGTTGCCAGACGACTATACCGACTATGGCAGCGGTCAACATCACACCGATTGTTGACAGGATTAGGCCTTTAAGCAGAACCGGTTTTACACTTTCCCAACGGGTGTCAAGACCTCCTGAGAATAAAATTATAATAAGGGCAAAAACACCGAGCAGTTGAACAAGGGCTGTGTTTGCGAAATCAATACCCCCGAGCCCGTCGGCACCGGCAAGCATACCGATTAAAAGAAAAAGGAGCAGGGAGGGAACGCCAAGTCTCCCGCTTGTTTTACTTGCAACGATACTGAGCAGGAGCAGAATGGCTGCCGTAAGAATCAGGTAATCTATACTTATTCCGGTCAACATTTATTCATTAAGAAGCATTCAATTTTGAAAATCCAAAGTAAAGAAAATTCACTCAAAAAGGATTATAAATTTTCCCGGATAACCGAAAAATATTCCGGAATTATTTGTTGGCGATTAGCATACCCTCCTTTGAACAAACAAAATATGGTATGTGTTCAGTAATAATCCCCTGACCGGCGCCTTATTTTTCTCTTCCGGCCGGTCATTTCATTTTTTAAACCTTAAATATGCCGTTATGAAAACTTTTTCTGTAACAATCGCTTTCGCAGCGTCCCTGAGTTTATTTACTTTCTGCACACAAAAAGAAATGCGTATTGAACAGAGCCGATCAGCAGCAGCCGACACCAGTATTGAGGCAATGCTTGCTCACGGAAAGTATCTCGTCACCATCAGTGGATGTCATGATTGTCATTCCCCGAAAAGAATGGGCCCGCAAGGTCCTGAGCTTATCGATTCCCTTTTATTGTCGGGTTACCCATCCGGCCGGCCGATACGGGAAGTTGATGCGAATGCTGTCAGGAAGGGCTGGGCCCTTCTGAACGAAGACCTTACCATGGCTGCAGGACCCTGGGGCGTATCATTCGCCGCCAACATTACATCCGACGAAACGGGCATCGGAACCTGGACGGAAGAACAATTCAGCAAAGCCCTGAAACAGGGTTGGTATAAAGGGATTGAAGGAGGAAGAAAGTTGCTTCCGCCCATGCCATGGCAAAATTTTACTGATATGAAAGATGAAGATATCAGGGCGATGTATCAGTACCTAAAAAGCACCAGGCCGGTAAGAAATATAGTTCCTTCGCCTGCCGCACCCAGGCTTTAGGAGTAAACAGCTTACCCGGTCATTCCGGTTTTCCGGATCTTGTATCCGATGAACACTGCCTGTCAGGCAACGGATAAGTCGCAGCCTCCTTGTTATTTGCACCTCAGAAAAATCTTCATGGGTATATAATTGAGTCATAATCCTTTCACAAAAATGACCGGGCCTGCAATCGATTGCATAAACATTTGTGTATCAGCCGCTTGAATTATGCGTATTTTTGCAGATGCAAACTGATATCAAATCCCGGCCAAGATGAAAAACGATAATCACCCCACTTCTTCTGCCGAGTCCGGCCGTACACTTTCAGCCCGTGACCTGATCCGGTACATCAACCTGAAACTGGCAACCATGGGTCAGCCGGTATTCGACGACCAGCAGGCATCCGGCATTGAAAAGCCCCTGGCAGATCCTGACTTTCTTGATCTCACTTCCAATCTTGTAAATATCTACCGAAGCCGTACGCGCCTGATAGCCGATGTTTATTCTCCGGTTGACAGGCGCATTCAGGCCTTTATCAACAACTACCTTGAAGACCTCAGGCTTCCTGAAGTCCCAGGGCTGCCAAATAACACGCTGGTAAGTGATAAACCCGGCGTTGCCCGGATGCTGAGCCTTCCGCCACATAAAAACCATTACAGCAACGAACTGCTTGATTCATACCGCATACGTCAGGGAGTGCTGCATAATCCGCGCAACGACCGCCGGACAACGCAGGGGTCTTTCCATATCGTGGAAGGCGGGCTGCCTGTTCCTCCCGATAAGATAGAAGTTCCAAAAGCCGCATGGGCAAAATTCCTGGAATCTGCTTTTAACCCTCCGCCTGAGCTTAACCGGCTTCCCTTTACATCAGGCCAGGATAAGCAGGCTGAAGTGTTTGTATCCCTGCTCCTTCGCCCGGTGGTTTGCCCCGAAGTGAAGGGGGTGCTGAAACGCAAAACCATGGAAGTCCGTTTTTTTGCTCCCGGCAGCCTGGTTGCCAACATCGACTTTGTGGAGTCCATCTTCGGGAATGCCGGCAACCCGTCGAATCCGGCCTGTGATGCGGCGCTGGATCCGGAAAGCTGGACCGGCCATACAGGATGTATCGTGCTGGCCCCGCAATTGACAACATTGACGAAGAAAGCACTGGGTCTTCCCCATTACGATGAGGCCACTGAACGCCAGCGCCGCGACGGGGTATGCTGGAAAGATGAAAACGAACTTTACAACGGCGGTCAGGCTTTTAAGATCACTTGCCGTGACGAACGCGGTGTGGTAATCACCCTGATCGCGGATAATTATTTCGGCTATTCCAAAAAAGAGATCAAAACCCAGATCAGCTACAGCGCCAACCTGTTTGGTCTTGTTGAAGAAGAGCATTCCGGGGGGGCCATCGCCTTCAGAAGAAAAAACATTGGTTCAAACTTCAACGGGGCGCTTTTTATGAAAAACCGGCTGAAGAAGTCTTTCTATTTTTCTGAAGTGATTGAGAAGTTCGGCCCGCTGATGCACCTGAAACCTGAGGGTTATGGTGTAGACAAAAAATTCGGGAATATCATATACATTCCCGAAGATACGGAGATAGACCTCTACAAAGGCACGGTCCGGTGGAATTACAACGGCAGCAGTCAAACCATTCCGCTGAGACCAGGGCATTACTATATCTATCCGTCAGGCCATAAGCTGCATATGGAAAAGCATCCTTCGGCACCCTCCTGGCGCCTGGTGAGCACCCATGCCCGCGGCACATTCTGCCACAAGCCCAGCACTGTTTCGGGAGGCGGCAAGTCAGAGATCTCCAAATCCCTGCTCAACGCCATCATTTACGGGTCTTTCTTTGTGGATGATTTTGATCAGGACATGAAAGCGGCAGATGAGATTATCCGCAGGGACTTTTCGGGACGCTGGAAAAATCCTGAAGAACACAATGCGGTTTCACGCCCTTTGCTCTCGCCTGACCGCACCCTGGGTTCGGTGATCAAACTGCTGAATCCTTCATCGCAATATACCGATGAATACAATGATTTCGTCAGGTCGATACCGGCACATGTCAAAGCCTTGGTTTTCTATGTGAAGCGTTTTTACCGTCCGGAACGCACCAGCGACGACTGGAAGGAATTCTTCTCCACCGACGTGATCAACGGACGCAAAGGCCACGAACTGCTGTTCAGCAACCGTAAGCTGAGCGCAAGCTACCTCAGGGTTGGTTTTGCAGCAGACAATTCGTGGTACCTGCATAAATTGCGTTCCGATTTTATTGCCGCCGCAAAAATTCAGATGGAGGATGACATCACTGCTTCAGTCACCCTGCCGGTAAAGCATCTTAAATACCTTAACCCCGATTACGCGAATCCCAGCGTTAAGATTACGGAAAACTGCGAAAGCAAGTTCTTCCAGCGGCCCGACGAAGCCATTCACCGGGGCTATGACAAGGAAACCGAAGCAGACCTGTCGCAGCGCAACAACTTCTGCAGTAATTATCAGCCATTGACTTCTGAGGACGGCAAACGCCTGATTGAAGATGCCATTAATTTTGACCGTTATACGCGCCCTATTCAGAAACTGATTATAGAAGGCAGCAACGACAGCACCGGGAACTATTTTATCACACCTTCGCATCCGAGGATTGTCAACGGTGCACCTTCGAAAAATCCCCGCTACCTCCAGATCAGGCCCGACCTTGTAAATCCGATAGACGACCATCTGGCCGAGGTCGGCATGCGGTTATCGATGCGCATTCCTCTTTCCGAACAGGTTTTCAATCCCATCCATGCTGTATTGCCGGGCCGGCGCAACAATCCGCCTGACCCCGCAGGCAATATCCGCGGGCTGAGTGTTTATGGCCCCATCCATTACCAGGAGCTGCCGGAGTTGTTTATGGACTATATCTGCAGCCTTACCGGCAAATCACCGTCAACAACCGGCGCCGGGTCGGAGGGTGCGCTCACCAAAGGTCCTTTCAACATGCTGAGCCCGGTGACTGATCTGAACAATGCCCTGCTGAGCTACATCCTGACCGGATATAACGCTTTTTCATCGGCTGCCGGATTTATAGGAACCAAATCACGCTTCGACCATGATATCTCCCTGCTGATCCCGGAACTCTGGAGCCGCATGGAAGTAAAGGACCGGGATCCTGAAAAACTCATTGAGGAAGGATCACTCGAAAAACTGGAAGATTTTGATTACAAGGGCAAAAAAGTGCTTGCTTCACGTTTGGGCTACAGAATTACGGAAAACTTCACATTCAGCTACCTGAAAAGCATTTTTGACGAACCCCAGGCTGTGTTCAATGAAATGATGCTGCGCCCTGAAAAACAGGATATGGAGGCCTTCGTTGACGGAATCAACAATATTGTGGAAGCTCAGCAAAGGGTGGCACGTGAGTATTTTGAGGATGGAAGCGTTGAAGCGGCCATTCCTCCGCTGAAAGCGCTGCTCCACATCATGGCATGGGGCAGTTACGAAGGAAAAACGGCAGAACACCCTGAAGTAAGAAAACTGTTTAACCGAGACCAGGTGCTGGAATCTGCGTGGTATCGCGAAAGGCTGGCGCGCAAACAGCAGATAGATATCCGCTACCTGAAGGAAAGCCTTGCTTATTTGCAACTATTTACAACTCAGACGAACAATGCAGAATACATTGAGCCCCTTCTTCTGAATGAGCGGATTAACAACGTTATAAATGAGCTCAGATTTGTCGCTTCGGAAGCCTATATTGAATTTTTAACGGGAACCATCGGCGCAGACCCGCTTTTCAGAAAACAGGAGCAGCCGGAAACCGTGAACGCATGAAATCCCGTGTACCTGCTGTTTCAACAGACACATGAATATACGTTGAACCGCACCGGAAGGCATTTCCTGAAGGCTGATCAAAGATAGGATTATTCACTGACCCTGAAGCTGACCCCTGATGGTCAGTGTCATATTTATTGACTGCCAGGTTTCATTGCCAATACTGAATGAGGACGACTTACCATGGTTACGCACGAACCCGGCCTTTTCGTAACAATGAATGGCCGGAAGGTTCCAATCATAAACATTCAGTTCCATTTCTTGAAATCCGAACTCCTCCCGGCAAATACGCAGCAACTCTCTCACAAGTTCCTGGCCGATTCCCCTTCCGCGTTGCATTGGGTCAGAGATCAAGAGGCGGCATAGTTTTCCGCGGGTATCCGAAAGGCGAAAAATCTCCGCATGACCGACCGCTTTACCTGAAACACAATCCTCCACAACATAAGGAATCCTGTTGCTTTCAGCAAGGTATTGCTCCAGCTGAAATTCGGTAAGGGGATATTGAAAAACAGGACCGGCAAACTGATACAATAGCTGTTCGCTGTCGATCCACGCGATCAGCCTGGCAAAATCACGCCTTTCGAAAGGCCTGAGGCAAATATTCTTCATCTTATTGCAAGCTGAATAAGCAGATTCATGTCTGAGATTCCCTGCAAATAATCCGTTTTTCGCAGGATAATATTTATCCGGTTTTCAACGGGATAAAGATAAACAATCCGGTTTCATGACGCGCGGCATTTTCCCCTGCCGCAGTTCTCCGGTTGAACACTTGCGCCGTTTCGCTGTTTAAAAACCGATGTTCAACAAAGATCAGGATAATTTCTTGTAAGCATTAATTCCATGAGGAAGGCACTGGCCATTTTACTGCTCTTACCGTCACTCTGGCTGATCACCAACGGATTGATCAACCGGCACGCGCACAGAATGCCGTCTGGACTGATTGTAGAACATGCCCACCCTTTTAAAAGCACCGGAAACACGCCTCTGCAGAAACATTCGCATTCAGAGGAAGAATATTTTTATTTCGATCAGATATCAACCCTGCAAACCATGATCATTGTTGCCATCATTATATTGATGGCAACCGTGTTTATCAAGCCGTTGAACATTGAATCAGATTCCGAAGATATTCTTCCAATTATCTATCCTGTTTACCGGTTGCGCCCTCCCCCCACATTTTAAAAGGCCTGAATCCTTAGCAATCAGTTACCGGCATTTTCAGAAATCAAAAGCTATTTTCTGACTGAAAAGCCAAATCAGCTCTTAAGCTATATTTTGAAATACAGGTACGGCTTTGCCAGCTGGAGAAACGCATACTGTAATGGTTATCAGGCATTATGACCCATTAACAGTAAAAAAATATTTTCAATTACTAAAAAGCCATTATAACAAATGAAACTCAAAATACTCATTATAAATCTGCTTCTTGTGCAGTGGACGACAATTTTTGCCCAGTCAGATGCTACACTATTCGGACATGTTGTAGATGAAACCGGCACGCATATTCCCTTCGTAAACCTCGTGATTAAAGATACGCGTATCGGCACGGCCACCGATATTTCGGGCCATTACATGATAAATAACATTCCTCCCGGAACTCACTCCATTGTTATTCAGCATATTGGTTACAAAACCAAAGAAATGCAGTTTACCATTGCGAAACGGGAAAGCAAAGAGTTTGACATTACCCTTGAAACCATTACTGTCGCCCTGGAGCAGGTAGTGATCAGCGGCAGCCTGAAGGAACAGTCGCTGCGCGACTCACCGGTAAAAATTGAAGTACTTGGAGCCGCATTCCTCCGGAAAACCCCGTCCAACAACCTGATGCAGTCCGTTGGCATGATCAACGGGGTGCAGCAGGTGACCGCCTGCGGGGTATGCGGCACCAACGAGATCCGCATCAACGGACTCGAAGGCTCCAATACCGCTGTATTGATTGACGGCATGCCCATTATGGGCGCGCTGGCGTCGGTATATGGGCTGAACGGCATTCCCAATGCCCTGATTGAACGGGTTGAAGTAATCAAAGGAGCTTCCTCCACGCTTTACGGCTCCGAAGCCATAGGCGGCATCATCAACATCATCACCGCCGGTGTGGAAACGGCGCCCAGGTTTTTCTTCAATACCAACTGGAGTAACCTCGGCGATCGGAATGCCGATATCGGGTTCTCGCCCTTTCGCGGACGAAAATTTGACGCCCTTTTCAGCGGAAGCATCAATACAATGGAGCGCTTTACCGACCTGAACAAAGACAACTTTGCCGACAAAGTCACCATCAGCCCGTCCGTATCGCTCTTCAACAAATGGAGTTTTCAGCGGCCTGCCGGGAAAACCGCCTCATTTGCCGCAAAATTCTATCATGAAAACAGAGCCGGGGGAACACAGGAATTTCTGGGTGCATATAATTATAAACCGGACAGTAAAGTGAGGGGAAGCGACAGCCTTTATGGCGAAACCATTTTCACAAACCGTTATGAACTGATGGGATCTTACTCACTTCCGGGAAGTGCCGGCCTGCGGCTGGACATTTCGCAAAGCGGACACTGGCAGGACAGTTGGTATGGTACGACATTTTACAAGGGTGAGCAGCACATCAGTTTTGCAAACCTCATCTGGTTGATCAAAGCCGGCGACAGACACAATATTACTTCAGGGGTTACTGCCCGCTATCAGGTTTATGACGATAACACACCTGTAACAGCCAGGGGCAGTGACAAACAGTTTATACCTGGCATTTTTGTGCAGGACGATTTCAGAATCAACACAAGGACAAATCTGCTGGGCGGTGCACGGCTTGATCATCACAGCAGGCACGGGCTGGTCTTTTCGCCCCGGCTTAGCGCTAAATATAACCTTACCGGAAATACAATACTCAGGATAAACAGCGGCACAGGTTTTCGCACGGTGAATATCTTTACAGAAGACCATGCTGCCCTTTCAGGATTCCGTGAAGTCGTAATCAGCGAAAATCTTAAGCCGGAGCAATCGTGGAATGTCTCACTCAGCCTGAATCAGACTATCAATCGCCTTGTCGGGCGCTGGGTTGTGCTGGATGCCGATCTGTTCTACACCCGCTTCAGCAATAAAATCCTGGCTGACTACGACACTGATCCGGAGACAATCATCTACCGCAACCTTCCTGTCGGTGATTATGCCGTAAGCCGCGGGGTGGCTGTTTCAGCCAACGGGAGAATCAACGGGTTTTTCACATGGACAGCCGGATTTACCTGGCAGGATGTGTTTGCGGTAAGCAAATCCGGATCAGAAAAACCTGAAAAAGAAGCTCAACCCTTAAGCCCTGAATTCACAGGCAACTGGCTGCTGAGTTGGGATGCCAGAAAAATCAGGACCACCGTGGACCTAACGGGGACTTTTACCGGAAAAATGCTCTTACCAACAGTTGATCCTGAAGTGGTGAACGATGATCGCCTGTCAGAAGCCTACAGTCTGATTAATTTACTGGTAAACTATAACCTTAACCAGAGCGTAAGGGTTTATGCAGGGGTAAATAATATCCTCGGCTGGCGGCAGAGCCGGAACCCGGTTATCAACTGGCAATCTCCCTTTTCGGATGGCTTCGATGCAGCCAATGTTTACGGACCGCTCTACGGCAGAGCCGTGATGATGGGCATAAGGTTACTGATGTAAGCTTAGGTCCGTCACTCGGGCAATGACATTCTCCGGTGCAACAATCCGCTAAACCCGATTGTTAAGTAATAAAACCCAGCACCTATGGAAAAACCCAACAACACCCTGAAGAAGATCTATCATCCATCAAAAGAGGTAACTAAAAGAGCGATTGTAAAGGATTATGAATCCCTTTATGAGGAATCCGTGGCCAACCGTGAAGATTTCTGGGCAAAAGAAGCCAGACGGCTGGAATGGTTTAAAAAGTGGGATAAAGTACTTGACGCATCCAATCATCCTTTTTATGAATGGTTTCAGGGTGGCCGCATCAACATTGTGCACAATGCACTCGACCGGCATCAGAAAAACGCCACCCGCAATAAGCTGGCAATAATCTGGGAAGGAGAACCGGGCGATCTGCGCACCTTTTCGTATCATGCGCTTCACCGGGAAGTTTCGCGGTTTGCCAATGTCCTTAAATCTATGGGAGCACGGCCGGGCGAGGTGGTCACCATCTATATGCCGCAAATTCCCGAAACGGTGATCGCTATGCTGGCCTGCGCCAAAATCGGCGCCATTCACAGCGTGGTTTACGGAGGATTCAGCGTGGAGGCGCTGGCAGAGCGAATCGAAGATGCCAACAGCCGCATACTGCTTACCGCCGACGGAGGATTCAGACGCGGAAAAGCGGTAGGGCTGAAGAGTATTGCCAATGAAGCGATGAAACGATCACCAACCATAGAAGTATGCATCACCGTAAAGCGCACCGGTGAAGAATGCTATATGGAAAATGACCGTGATTTCTGGTATCACGATCTGATGTCAATGCCGCTGGCTTGTACCGATTGCGCTACGGTGGAAACCGACGCCGAAGACCCATTGTTTATACTCTATACTTCAGGCACCACCGGAAAACCCAAAGGGCTTGTACACACCCACGGGGGATACGCGGTATATACAGCATCCACATTCAGGTATGTTTTCGACATCAAACCCGAGGACCGTTTCTGGTGTGCTGCCGATCCCGGCTGGGTGACCGGACACAGCTACATGGTTTACGGTCCGCTTATCAACGGAGCCACCATGATGATGTACGAAGGCGCCCCTAATCACCCCTACCCTAACCGTTGGTGGCAGATGATTGAAAAATACGGCATCAACATACTATACACCTCGCCTACCGCCATTCGCGGACTTATGCGTTTTGGTCCGTCGTGGGCCGACCGGCACAACCTGAGCTCTCTGCGGTTGCTTGGCTCCGTGGGTGAACCCATCAACCCCGAAGCCTGGAAATGGTATTACGAGGTAATCGGCAAAGGCCGGTGCCCCATTATGGACACCTGGTGGCAGACGGAAACCGGCGGCCACATGATCACCCCGCTTCCCGTGATACCGTTGAAACCGGGATCTGCCACCAAACCCTTCTTTGGCAACGAAATGGCTATTGTGGATGACAAGGGCAATGAAGTAAAAACCGGGGAGGAAGGCAACCTTGTCATTAAAAACCCATGGCCGGGAATGGCCCGGACGATCCTGGGTGATCCGGATCGTTTTGTGGAAAAATACTGGAAAAAATACAGTGAACAGCAATGGTATCTGGCCGGTGATTCGGCAAGAAAGGATGAAGACGGATATTACTGGATCATCGGAAGGATTGACGATGTGATCAAGGTAAGCGGCTACCGCCTGGGGTCGGCCGAAATTGAAAGCGCCCTGGTAAGCCATCCGTCAGTGACCGAAGCCGCGGCCATAGCGCTGCCCGACGAACTGCGCGGCAACATCATACACACTACCGTGGTTCTCCGACAGGGAGTGGAGGCCGGTGACAAACTGGCAGAAGAACTTAAAGCCCATGTGGAGCACGAAATCGGCCCCATCGCCCGCCCGGCATTTGTCGTGTTTACGGATGCCCTGCCCAAAACAAGAAGCGGAAAGATTATGCGACGCGTGCTGAAAGCCAGGGTGCTCGGACAGGATACCGGCGATTTAAGTACGCTGGAAGAGTAGTTTCCGGACAAATATTTTCTCCTTTAAACGCCCTGGCTTCCGGGAATATCGGCCCTCCCGTACAGCCTCGCTATCCTCTTTGCATACCGTAAAACTAAGAATCTGCTTAAACCATGTTTATTAAATCTTCTTAAAAGATTAAACAAAAAATAAGTATATTCGTTAACCCAATGAAAAATGCAACCTGATTATAAAATGATGATAAAAGCGAACACCGGATGAACGGGATTCTTATTTATTTGCTGGCACTGCTTATCACTGCAATAATGTCGCCTGCTATAATTCAAAGGGGCGGCAGGCATGCGGCATGGCTGCTCGGGCTGATCTCGGCGGCCGGTTTTGCCATGTTTCTCACCTATGCCCCTCTTACCGCTTCGGGTGGAGAACTTTTCCTTACCATAAACTGGCTGCCGGAGCTTTACCTGAATTTTTCACTCTACCTCGACGGGCTTTCGCTTTTCTTTGCCCTCCTCATCACCGGCATGGGGGCGCTGGTGCTTGTATTTGCCGGAAAGTACATGCAGCCGTACCCGTTAAAACACAGATTTTTCTTCCTTATTATTTTGTTTGAATTTGCGATGTTGTCGCTGGTGCTTTCTGGAAATTTTTTCACCATGTTTATTTTCTGGGAACTGACCAGTGTAACTTCATTTCTGCTTGTGGGTTTTAACCACGAAAAACCCGAAGCCCGCAATGCAGCCTTACAGGCACTGTTGATCACGGTTTCGGGTGGACTGGCCATGATGGCGGGTTTTATTATGCTCGGACAGGCCGTGGGCAGCCTGGAAATCCCTGAGTTACTGCAATCCGGCGCCCTGATCCGCAACCATCCGCACTATCTGCCGGCCCTGCTGCTGATCCTGGCAGGGGCTTTTACCAAATCGGCACAGTTTCCTTTCCATTTCTGGCTGCCCGGCGCTATGCAGGCCCCTTCGCCGGTAAGCGCTTTTCTGCATTCTGCCACCATGGTCAAGGCAGGCATTTATCTGCTGATGCGCCTGAGCCCGGTGATGGGAGGCACCCCAGAATGGAAATATGTTTTAACCATTACCGGAGCTATTACCATGCTGCTGGGCGGATATTTTGCCTATTCGCAGACCGATTTCAAAAAAGTTCTCGCCTATACCACCATCAGTGCGTTGGGAATCCTGGTGCTGATGCTGGGAGTTGACACGGATATCTCCATAAAAGCAGCCATCATTTTCCTGTTGGTGCATGCACTCTACAAAGGCGCACTGTTTATGATTGCCGGCCTGATCGACAAGTCTGCCGGTTCACGCGACCTGCGTAAACTTGGCGGGTTGTTCAGGGTGATGCCTGTAGCGGCTGTTGCCGCCATAATCAGCTTGCTTAGTATGGCCGGACTTCCACCAATGATCGGGTTCATCGGTAAGGAACTTATTTACGAAGCAAAAATAGGGTTGCCTGACATCGGCAATTTCCTGCTGGCAGCCGGTGTACTTACCAATGTGATTATGGTCGCCATATCCCTGGCCCTGATTTTCAACCTTTTTCTCGGGCCGCTGAAATACCCCGGGGAAAGGCCCAGGCGCCCGGCACTGGCGCTCAGGATAGGACCTATGATACTGGCATCCGTAAGTCTGGTCTTCGGACTGTTTCCATCAACCGTTGCCGATCTGCTGCTCCGGCCGGCAATCACTTCCATCAGGCCAGGCATCGGCACCCTTAAGCTGGCATTATGGCACGGATTCAACGAAGTCCTGCTGGTTAGTTTTGTCACCGTTGCTGCAGGAGTCACCCTTTTCCTGCTTTACCGGAAGGTAAATCCTGTACTTACCCGCTTCAACAACGAAGTGATAACCTTCAGGTTTGCCGATGCCTTCAACAAAGGGCTGGATTTTTTCCTTTCACTGACCAAAAAGAAAACCGCGCTGGTTCAGAGTGGCTACCAGCGCTATTATCTGATGGCCATCTTTGTCATGACCTCAGCACTGGCCTGGTATCAGATTGCATATTCATGGAAAGCCCCCGAATTCATTGCTGTTACCCCTCCCGGCTTTTATGAACTGATGATTGTGGCAGTGATTGCTGCATCAACGATATATGCGGCCCTGGCAAAATCGCGGCTGGCCGCCATTCTTTCGCTAGGAACAACCGGTTATGGCATTGCCTTGCTTTTCATTATTTACGGCGCAATCGATGTGGCCATTACCATGATACTTACTGAAACGCTGGTGCTTGTTTTGTTTATGGCGGTCATTTACCACCTGCCGAAATTCACCAACTTTTCTTCAAAAATGTCACGCCTGCGCGATGCGGCAATCGCATTACTTGCAGGGGGTTTTATGACAGGTCTCGTGCTGAAGGCCGGTCAGATCAACCTTAATCCCAAGATATCGGAGTTTTATACCGAAAACGCACTTTCGATGGCCCACGGCAAAAATACCGTGAATGTCATATTGGTTGATTTCAGGGCGCTTGATACGCTCGGAGAAATTACCGTGCTCGTGATCGCTGCCATCGGTGTTACCGCATTATTGAAACTCATAACAAAGAAAGGGAGCGCAACATGAGGTCACAACTTCTACAAATGGCAGCCTCCAGGTTACTTCCTGTCACAATGATTCTTTCCCTGCTGGTATTTTACCGCGGACACAACGATCCCGGCGGAGGTTTTATCGGAGGGTTGATGGCCGCAGCCGGATTTGTGTTTTATGCCCTGGCTTTCGATACCCGGGAAGCAGAGAAAAAACTAAGGGTCAGCCCGCTGATGCTTATTGCCTCCGGCCTCTCCATTGCCTTTATCAGCACCCTGCCGGCGCTCTTTGCGGGCAACCCCTTCTTTACAGGGGAATGGGTCAGCATCAGCTTACCGTTCTCAGCCAAACTGAAACCAGGAACTCCAATGCTCTTTGATTTCGGTGTTTACCTTACAGTATGGGGGATTATGCTTACTGTTATTTTTAATATTATGGAGGAATAAGCGGTGGAAACCATACTCGCATTTTTGACCGGACTATTGTTTGCAGCAGGGGTTTATCTGTTGCTTCGCAGGAGTATCGTGAAACTCATCCTGGGCGTTATGCTGCTCAGTCATTCAATCAACCTGTTGATTTTTACGGCCGGTGGTCTACACAAAGGCAACCCTCAGTTTACCGACTCGGTTATGGAAGCAGGCCTCACCAATCCTACCGACCCCCTTCCCCAGGCGCTGATTTTAACGGCCATCGTGATCGGCTTTGGGATTACCGCTTTCTTTCTGGCTCTGATGTACCGCTTTTATCAGGTTACCGGAACCGAAGACCTTGACGAACTTAAAGAAGGAGACACCAAATGATATTACCTGCATTACCGGTACTCTTTCCGCTGATTACCATAATTTTCCTGCTGATCAACTTTCAACGGAGGGAATGGCAGCCATGGATCGGCCTTACCGGATCGCTGCTGCAACTGATACTCGCCGTTTTCATACTGATCAGGGTCAGGTATGAAGGCATACTTGTATTGCATACCGGGAACTGGCAGGCCCCCTTCGGCATCACACTGGTCGTGGACGCCTTCAGCTCCATCATGATCCTGCTTGCCGGCATCATCGCGGTAAGTATCAGCATTTATTCTTTTGAAGCCATCGACAGGCAACGACAATCCTTTTTTTATTTTCCGATGGTTCACGGCTTGTTGATGGGCGTGAACGGAGCTTTTGTCACCGGCGATATTTTCAACCTTTACGTATGGTTCGAAGTTATGCTGATGGCATCATTTGTACTGATTACCCTTGGAGGTGAAAAGAAGCAACTGAGGGGTGCCATTAAATATGTAACGCTCAACCTGGTTTCTTCCCTGTTTTTCCTTGCCGGGATAGGGCTGCTCTATGGCAAAACAGGCACTCTCAATATGGCCGACCTTGCCCTGAAACTATCAGTCGCCAATAACAACATCCTGATCAACTCCTCGGCCGTACTGTTTTTCGTCGCTTTTTCAATAAAGTCAGCCGTATTCCCCTTTTTTTTCTGGCTTCCGGCATCCTACCACACCCCCCCGGTCGCCATTACCGCCCTTTTTGCCGGATTGCTTACCAAAGTAGGAGTGTATGCCATGATCCGGTTCTATACCCTGTTTTTCGTGCAGGACAAACTTTTCTGGCACCCGCTGTTTCTGTGGATCGGCGGGTTCACCATGGTGGTTGGCGTGCTGACAGCCGCCTCGCAGTATGATATTCGGAAAATCCTATCATTCCATATCATCAGCCAGATCGGCTACATGATTATGGGCCTCGGCATCTTTACCGTTGCCGGCATTGCAGGCGCCATTTTCTATATGGCCCACAACATCATCGCCAAAACCAATACTTTCCTTGTAGCCGGACTGATTAACCGGGCTACCGGAAGCTATGACCTCAAATCCATTGGCGGGTTGTACAAAGTAAGGCCCTGGCTTGCAATCCTGTTTATTATTCCGGCATTCGGACTTGCCGGCATCCCGCCCCTCTCCGGATTTTTCGGAAAGCTCATCCTTATATCGGCAGGATTCAATGCCGGCGAATATGTCATTTCTTTTATTGCACTGGCCGTTGGCCTGTTCACCCTCTTCTCGATGGTGAAAATATGGAATGAAGCCTTCTGGAAAGCAAGGCCTGAAAACAGCGGACCATCTGAAGGTGAAAATGAGAAATTACCGGTCTCCATGGTGTTACCCGTTGTGTTTCTGGGATTGCTTACGCTGACAATGGGATTTGCTGTCAGGCCAATTCTGGATTTCGCGATGGACGCCTCCCTGCAACTGCTCAACCCCGGGCCTTACATCGAAGCCGTGCTGGGAAGCGATTATCTGAGTCATTAAAAAGAGAATCAGCTATGTCGAAAATCATCGAAAATACAATTGACCTCATCATCTTCCTGCTTTTTTACCTTAAGGAAATGGTGAAAGCCAACCTTGTGCTTGCCCGCGACATCCTCAGCCCTGTGATGAAAATCAGTCCGGGTATTGTGAAAGTCCCCATCGCCGCCAAAAGCGACAGTCAGGTACTGGCCCTCTTTAACCTGATCACCATGACACCCGGGAGTCTCTGCATGGACATCAGCGATGACAAGAAAAACATCTATGTACACGGCATGTATGTGAAAAACCGCGATGCCTTTGAAAAGGAAGTAAAAGAAGGTATTGAGAAAAAGGTAATGGAGGTGTTCGAATGAATGCAATAACATACCATCTCCCTGATTGGGTAACCCTCACCAGCCTTATAATCCTTGCGCTGTCGATGCTGCTGGCCCTGATCAGCCTCTTCAGGGGGCCATCCCTGCCCGACCGCATTGTGGCCCTTGACCTGATTGCCTCGCTGAGCATAGGATTTACCATTGTTTTTGCGGTGTCAACCGGAAATTACCGCTATCTTGACATTGCTGCCATTGTGGCCCTGGTCATCTTCATCGGAACAGTGGCCTATGCCTCATACCTTAAAAAGAAGTATTATGATTAAGATGATACTCATCCCGGTTCTGCTTTTGGCAGGATCCCTGTTTTCGTTGCTGGCAGCCATCGGCGTAATCAGGTTCCCTGATATTTATACACGCATGCACGCAGCCACCAAAGCCCCTGCCTTTGGTATCCTTTTACTGCAAACGGCCGCCGCCATCCATTTCTCAACTCTATATGCTGTTGCCATCAGCCTGATGGTGATAATTTTCATATTTCTCACCGCTCCGGTTGCCTCTCACATCATCAGCAGGGTGGCGCACCTGCTCGGGACGCCCAAATGGGATAAAACCGTTATCGACGAGCTTGAAAATGACCCGGATGTGTCAATCCCTGAAAAAATATCCGGAAGCCGAACAAAGCAATCCTGAAATTGCCCGGAATATACGGCACATTCGCTATATTTGTCATAAGTCAACAATAATCATCTAACCTTTAAAACGCTGAGCAAAGTATGAAAAAACTTCTTGCGATTCTTACAGCCGGTATGCTGCTCGTGGCATGCAATCAGACCAATCAATCCGAAAAAACCAGTGGTGATGTAGCTGCCATCAAAACCATTGAGCTGCATGTTACCGGCATGACCTGCGAAGGCTGCGAGAACACGGTAATGAAAGCAGTAAACGAACTCGATGGCGTAACCGAATCCATGGCCTCACACGTGGAAGAACTGACCGTTGTAAGTTATGACACCACGCTCACCAACCCTGAGGCAATAACAGCGGCAATTGAAAAAGTCGGATATACGGTAGAAGGCCCTGCAATAAAACAATCACCGGTGGAATAATTCCATGCACAATAAGGTACGAATAAACATGTAAGTTTTTAGGATAAACCCTGTTGCTCCCGGATGGTTTTCAACGCCAATCCGGGATTTTTTTGTCTAATCATTCAATGTCATCAAAACACTTTTTTGAAACACATTGTAATCATTTGTTCATTATAATGATTTTTGTTTAATTCAAGACTGACATGCATTATATTTACTTTATTCTATATATTTTATTTTCATTACTTTATCAAACCGGCAATCAAGTACCGTTTTAACGTTCATTAAACAATTTAGACATTTTATAAATTACAAATCCGGGATGAATTACAGAAGTTTCTCGGTATATTTGAAGTCCACCATACGCACCTTTTATGAAGAAAAAAAATATCTTTCTCAGGATTTTTACTTTTTATTATGAAGGGTTTAAAAGCATGACCGTTGGCCGCACCTTATGGGCTATTATTCTGATTAAACTATTTGTCATGTTTGTGATCCTTAAAATATTCTTTTTCCCGAACTTCCTTAAGTCGAACTTCGACAATGATGAAGACAGGAGCAAACATGTGATTGAGCAATTAACCAATCCTAAATAAATACACACAATCATGACAGAAACCTTTGACTATTCACTGATTGACTGGTCGCGCGGGCAGTTTGCGCTTACGGCCATGTATCACTGGATTTTCGTCCCGCTCACGCTTGGCCTTGGTTTTATTATGGCCATCATGGAGACCATCTACGTGCGCACCGGCAATCCGGAATGGAAGCGTATCACCAAGTTCTGGATGACGATTTTCGGGATCAATTTCGCCATCGGGGTGGCTACCGGCATCATCCTCGAATTTGAGTTCGGCACAAATTGGTCGAATTACTCCTGGTTTGTCGGGGATATCTTCGGGGCGCCCCTGGCCATTGAAGGCATTATGGCATTCTTCATCGAGTCGACCTTTATTGCCGTGATGTTCTTCGGCTGGAACAAAGTCAGCAAGAAATTCCACCTGGTTTCCACCTGGCTGGTTGCTTTCGGAGCCAGCCTTTCAGCCCTGTGGATACTGGTAGCCAACGCCTGGATGCAGATGCCGGTGGGGATGAAATTCAATCCCGATACGGCAAGGAATGAAATGGAACACTTCTGGGACGTGCTCTTCTCTCCCATGGCTGTGAGCAAATTCACCCATACAATTTCCTCATCCTACATGCTTGCCGCCCTGGTTGTAATCGGCATCAGCTCATGGTTCCTGCTTAAAAAGAGGCATCTGGTCTTTGCAAAACGCAGCATTGTGGTTGCCGCCGTATTCGGATTGGTGACCTCATTGTTTACCATCCTTACCGGGGATTACAGCGCCAAGGTAATCGCCCGTCACCAACCCATGAAATTTGCCGCATTCGAAGGCCTTTATGTCGGTCAGCGCGGTGCGCCGCTGGTCGCGATCGGAGTGGTTTCTTCAACGCCTGAAGACCCTAACAATGAAAATATCAAGGATTTCGTTTTCAAACTTGAAATACCGAACTTCCTTTCATACATGGCCTTCCAGGATTTCAACGCTTTTATTCCCGGCGTTAAGGACCTGATGGAAGGAAACGAGGAACATGGCATTCTGTCTGCGGCCGAAAAAATTGCCCGCGGCAAACTCGCCATCGACGCGCTGGCCGAATACAAGGCGGCCAGGGAAGCCGGAGATCAGGTCAAGCTCACCGAAGCCAAAGATATCCTCGATCAGAACTTTCAGTATTTCGGCTACGGCTACTTTGTGGATGACCCATCGAGGCTGGTCCCCAATGTTCCGCTTACCTTCTACAGCTTCCACCTGATGGTTGCCCTGGGTATGTGGTTTCTGGTATTTTTTGCCATCGTACTCCTGCTCGTTTACAAAGGAAAGATTTCTCAGTCAAAGTTCTGGCTTACCATCGGCATTGTCAATATCCCCCTTGCCTATATCGCTTCCCAGTCGGGATGGGTTACCGCTGAGATGGGCCGCCAGCCCTGGGTTATTCAGGACCTGATGCCTACCATGACGGCTGTTTCAAGGCTTGATACCAACGCGGTGATAACCACCTTTGTCCTGTTTGCGGTAATCTTTACCACCCTGCTTATTGCCGAGCTCAGGATTATGTTTAAACAAATCAAGTTAGGACCCAAACAAGAAGGAGGACATTAAGATGTTTGAAACTTTTGAATTACTGACACTTCAGCAATACTGGTGGATCATCATTTCACTGCTGGCCAGCCTGCTTGTTTTCCTTATGTTTGTGCAGGGTGGTCAAACCCTTATCTACACTCTGGGCAAAACCGATACCGAACGGTCAATGATCGTAAATACGCTGGGCAGAAAATGGGAGCTTACCTTTACCACCCTGGTAACTTTCGGCGGCGCTTTCTTTGCCTCCTTTCCCCTCTTCTATTCTACCAGTTTCGGCGGCGCTTACTGGGTGTGGATGGCCATTCTTTTCGCTTTTATCATTCAGGCCATCTCCTATGAATACAGAAGCAAACCCAATAATTTTCTCGGCAAACGCACCTATGAGGTATTTCTCTTTATCAACGGGGCGCTGGGAACCATACTGATTGGTACGGCAGTCGGTACATTTTTCAACGGAGCCATGTTCTCGGTTGATAAACTGAACCTGACCAGAATCTACGATTCCGCGATATCGCGCTGGGAAACGCCCTTCCACGGCCTTGAAGCGGTCCTTAACTTCCACAATGTCGCACTCGGCCTCTCCGTTTTCTTCCTGGCCAGGGTGTTGGGCATCCTCTACATCGTTAACAGCGTGAAAGATGACAACATCCATCAACGCGCCAAAAAACAGATGTTGTACAATGCCGTGCCTTTCCTGGTATTTTTCCTCTATTTCGTGATACACCTGCTGCTAAAACAGGGCTTTGCCGTAAATCCGGACACAGGAGAAGTCTTTATGGAAAAATTCAAATATTTCCACAACCTGATTCAAATGCCGGTAGTGCTGGTATTGTTTCTGGCCGGGGTCGTGGGTGTGCTGGCCGGCATTGCAAAATTCATTTTCTGCAGCAGCAGCAAAGGAATATGGTTTGCCGGAGCCGGCACCGTTCTCGCTGTTTTCGCCTTATTCCTGATTGCCGGTCTGAACAATACTGCCTTCTACCCTTCGCTGCATAACCTGCAACACTCACTGACCATCCGCAACAGCTCATCGAGCCATTACACGCTTACCGCGATGAGTTATGTTTCCCTTTTCGTCCCGGTTGTTATCACCTATATCTTTTTCGCCTGGAAATCAATCAACAACAAACCGATTGAGAAAGCCGAACTGGAAGATGAAGGTACCCATATTTATTAAGATGTTAAACCTAAAAAAGCAAGAAGATGTATCTCGATAAAATCCTCTGGTTTCTGGCCTGGCCTGCCATGATTATTGCAGCGTATTACCTGAGCCTCTGGGCGTTGAAAATTCTTGACAAACAAATCAAGAGCGATCCCCTCGGCGAAGACACCACGCCTTAGCACCGGCCCCGCAACTGAAAGACATTCCTTTCGAGGGTGTGCAGTAAGGAAGTTCCGTTCAGGGACTTCCTTATTTTTTATTCCGGGTTACAACAGAAAGCCCTATGGGACAGCAATATGGATAAATCCTGAATTAAATATGAATGCAAACTGCGTATGTATACTGCAAATAATTATTTTTGTAAGCAATACATCAACGAAAAAACAAAATTATACATGAAAAAAACTATCTGGGCAGGAGTGTTGCTGACCGCTTTACTTACGGGACTCATACTCAGCGCACCTGCTTCGGCGCAAAATGCCGTTAACGACACTGCAAGTTACCCTTACTGGGTTGAAATGATGCAGGATCCTTCTGCCAACTTTTTTGAAACGCAAAAAGCATTCAACACATACTGGGAAGGCCGGGAAATCACCAAGGGAAGCGGCTACAAACCTTTCAAACGCTGGGAGTATATGATGCAGCAAAGGGTGTCGGCCGACGGTACCCGCCCCGCCGCTGACCGCGACATCAGGGCTTACAATGAATACATCAGCAGAAACAGCAGCCCCACTTCTGCCGGCAGCTGGACCCCGCTGGGGCCATTCACTGTACCTTCGGGATACAATGGCTACCGCGGTTTGGGCCGTGTCAATGCCATTGCCTTCCATCCTACCGACGCAAACACCATCTATATCGGCGCACCTTCGGGAGGGTTCTGGATCACCACCGACGGCGGGCTGTCATGGGAAAGCCATACCGACATTCTTCCAACCCTCGGCGTTTCTGCCATTGCAGTAGATCAAGCCAATCCAGATGTGATTTACATGGGCACCGGCGACCGCGATGCCGGCGACGCCCCGGGACTCGGAGTATGGAAAAGCCTTGATGGCGGTTACACCTGGAACGTGTCATCCAACGGCATGGGCAATGTCACCGTTGGCAGGCTGCTGATTCATCCCGGCTTCAACAATATCCTGCTGGCCGCCACCAGCAACGGATTCTACAAATCCGTTGACGCCGGTGCAAACTGGGTTAAGAAAGCCAACGGCAACTTCAAGGAAGTGGTTTTTAAACCCGGCAATCCCGATATCGTTTATGCTGCAGTAGGAGGAACTTTTTACCGCTCAACCGACAACGGCGAAACATTCACGGTAATCAGCAACGGCCTGACCGGCGGCAGCCGCGGGGTCATCGGTGTATCACCCGCCGACCCGGAAGTCGTATATTTTCTTGTCACCAACAGCGATTCCTATAAAGGCATCTACCGCTCAAATGACAGCGGACTTTCATTCACCCTGCGTTCAACAACGCCCAACATCATGGCCTGGGACTGCAACGGAGGCAGCGGCGGACAGGCATGGTATGATCTCGATATTTCGGTTGACCCGGCAAACCCTGACATCATCCACGCCGGTGGTGTCAACATCTTTAAATCAACCAACGGGGGAACCAACTGGTTTATCACCGCCCACTGGTATGGCGGATGCGGCGTTCAATCGGTTCATGCCGACCTGCATGTACTCGAATATAACCCGATCAACAACCGCCTCTACGCCGGAAACGACGGCGGGGTTTACTGGACGGCTAACGGTGGGCAATCATGGACCGAAATCTCTAACGGCCTGGTGATCAGTCAGGCCTACAAAATCGGGCAGAGCGCGACCAACAAGGACTTTGTAATCAATGGCTACCAGGATAACGGCACCTCAACTTATACAGGCACCCAATGGATAGCCGTTGGCGGAGGAGACGGCATGGAATGCGCTTTCGACCCCAACGACGACCGTTACAGCTATTCAACAGTCTATTATGGTTCGATCAACCGGATATTCAACCATAACTCACAAGGTCAGATCGCCGGGGAGGGTTCAAACGGAATCACCGAAAGCGGCGCCTGGGTTACCCCCTTCGTGATTGATCATTTCGATGGCAATGTAATGTTTATAGGCTACAAGAATGTTTGGCGGAGCACCAACATCAAAGCAGGCAACACCAACAGTGTAAGCTGGACAAAAATTTCGAATATAAACACCAGCAACCTGAGTGTGCTCAGACAGTCAAGGGTGAATACCAACATTATGTACGCGGCCAGTGGAAATCTGCTTTACCGCAGCGACAATGTAAAAGAAAGTTCTGTCAGCTGGAATACAATGACCCCTAATCTTCCGACTTCGGCTACCATTACCGGTATCGAAACCAGCCCGGTTGACGAAAACACGGTTTACGTGGTGCAGCAGAACCGCATCTTCAAATCAACGGACAAAGGATACAACTGGACCGAGATCACCGGAACCCTGCCCGATGTGCAGATGAATACCCTGGCTTATTACCGCAACAGCCCCGAAGGACTTTACCTGGGCACAGATGTCGGGATATTTTACAAAGACGGGACCATGACTGACTGGATCATGTTCTCCGATGGCTTCCCGGCTGCCGGCAAGGTAACTGAACTTGAGATTTATTACGATCCTGCCGGCCCCAACGGCGATGTAATCCGTGCCGGAACCTACGGCAGGGGATTATGGGAATCTCCCGTGAATTATTCAGCCCCCATGGCGGATTTCGGCGCTTCTGAAACAGTTGTTCCGGCCGGGTGTGCCGTGAATTTCACCGACCTTTCCCTCGGCATCCCGTTTGATTGGTACTGGTCGTTCCCGGGATCCAATACCCCCTCATCAACTGTGAAGAACCCGTCAGGAATTGTCTGGAGCACTGAAGGAACTTATTCAGTCAGCCTTACTGTAAGCAACCCTGCAGGCACCAGTACTGAACTGAAATCCGGATTCATCACTGTCAGCAACAGCATTCTGCCCGCAACTGACTTCTCAGCCGATAAAAGGGTTTTCTGCTCAAACGACAATGCCGTTGTACAGTTCACCGATAACACTGCTTACTGCCCCGAATCCTGGCAATGGAGTTTTGAACCGGCAGATGTAACCTTTATCAACGGAACGACCGAAAATTCACAGCACCCCCTGGTATCGTTCAACAGTCCGGGCAATTACACAGTAGCACTCGAAGCCGCCAATATCAACGGAGCAACCTCTGTTATCAGGGAACAATATATTCAGGTTGGCGGTGTCGCCATTCCTTTTGGCGAAGACTGGGAAAGCAACTCATTGAATACCAACGGCTGGCAAATCGAAAACCCCGATAATAAATCAACCTGGAACCTTGCCCAGGTTCAGGGCAGTTCATCACCGGGCAGCGCCATCCGCATGAATTTCTTTGATTATACGTCCGCCCCCGGCCCCCGCGACAGGCTTATCTCCCCTCCGCTCAACCTGGAAGGCTTCTCGGCCGCGTTCCTTGGCTTTGAACATGCATATGCCCGCAGGTATGCCCAGATTACCGATTCACTGGTAATTTACCTCTCATCAGATTGCGGACTCAACTGGCAAAGGGTATTTGCCATTGGCGAAGACGGAAGCGGCAATTTCAGCACCCATGAAATTGTGGATACAGGCCTCTTCGTTCCTGCACTGCCCGCCGACTGGTGCGGCAATCCGGGCAACCCCTCCTGTTTCCTGATCGACATCAGCCAGTGGGCCGGCCTCAACGACGTACGCGTCGCCTTCGAATCGGTGCACCGCCGCGGCAACAGCCTATACCTTGACAACATCTACGTGACTGACCTTGTCGGAAGCAATATGCAGATCAACCCCGTTACCGGGATCAGCGTATTCCCCAATCCCGGGAAAAGTGTATTCAGCATTTTCTCCGAAACCATGCTTACCGGAACGGAGCTCAGCTTATACAATGTCCATGGCAAAAAGGTGCTTACCCGCAATGCCGGTGACGGTCAGCAGTTTACCCTGCAAACCGGCGAACTGCCGGCCGGCATCTACCTGTTGAGCATTACTTCGCGTGAGAAACGTCAACAAATCAAACTGATCATCGAATAGGAAGAATTTTTAAGTGTAAAAAGCCGCAGTCATCCTGCGGCTTTTTTTACATCCGGCACAATCTGAAATACAACAGTGCATCACACCTCAGTGACAGGTCAGACCAAACAAAAGTGCAACAAACGGCTTCTTTCTTATCTTTGCAGGTATAACACGAAAACCTGCCATGCACCTGTTTTACCTGCCCGGAAAAAACCTTGGTAAAGCTTACCGTAACGGTGAAGTGTTGCACGAGGTACCTGCCGGTGAAGCGGGACACCTCAGGGTAATGCGACTCAAAACCGGAGACCGGCTCATGCTCACTGACGGGCTCGGCAACTACGCTGAGGCCATCCTTGAAGATCCGGGCCCTAAGAAGTTCACGGTCAGGATAAACACCATTTATCCTGAAGCGCATCGTAATTTCCGGCTGATTATGGCGATTGCCCCGACTAAAAACATTGCCCGCTTTGAATGGTTTATCGAGAAGGCAACCGAGTTCGGGGTGGACGAGATCATCCCGGTATGGTGCGAACATTCCGAGCGTACAAAGCTGAGGACTGACCGCTTGCAGAAAGTAGCCGTCGCCGCCATGAAGCAATCGCTTAAAGCCACCCTGCCGCTAATCCACGAACCCATTCCGCTGCAGCAGTTGTTCAAACGCCCCGAAGCCGCTGACCAACGCTTTATTGCATGGATAGACGATCAGGTAACCCTGCACCTGAAAGACGGTTGTCAGCCGCGGAAAGACACCCTGGTCCTGATCGGTCCGGAAGGCGATTTCAGCAAGCAGGAAGTGGAACAGGCCGTCAAGTCCGGATACAGGCCGGTGAGCCTTGGCAAAGCCCGCCTCAGGACGGAAACCGCCGCCCTGGCTGCCTGTTTTACCGTTAACCTTATCAATGCATAAACCATCAATACTCTCCTGATGCAAAAAGTAAAACTGAAAATACTGTTGCTGGCCTTTCCCCTGCTGCTGATGGCTGGATCGGCCCCCGCCCCCGTTCAGATCGCCCTGCTGAAATACCGCGGCGGCGGCGACTGGTATGCCAATCCGACCTCATTGCCCAACCTGATCGCCTTCTGCAATAAAAACCTTAAAACCAATATCGACCCCGACTATGCCACGGTGGATGCCGGAAACCCCAACATATTCAACTATCCGTTCGTGCATATGACCGGTCACGGTAACGTCCTATTCGACGGGCAGGAAGCCGCTAACCTGCGTAATTACCTGATAGCGGGAGGATTTCTGCATATCGACGATAACTATGGTATGGATCCCTACATCAGGCCGCAAATGAAAAAGGTATTTCCGGAACTCGATTTCGTTGAACTTCCCTTTTCGCACCCCATCTACAATCAGCGGTTTTCTTTTCCAAACGGGCTTCCCAAAATACATGAGCACGACAACAAGCCGCCGCAGGGCTTCGGGCTGATATGGGAAGGAAGACTGGTATGCTTCTATTCTTACGAAACCGACCTGGGAGATGGCTGGGAAGATCCTACCGTACATAACGATTCGGAAGAGACACGGCTGAAAGCGCTGAAAATGGGCGCCAACCTGATTCAGTATGCTTTTACTAAATAACTGGTCAGGGGTATATCCGGGTTATCAGCCTTCTGCCATGACAATTCAACGCTAGGCTGATTATAATAAAACCGGGTAACCGACCCCTAAATTTCTTATATTTGTGATGTGGAAAAGATTGGGTTCATAGAGATAAGAATAACAGGCTCAAAGGGCAACTTCGACCTGTCCCCCGACAATTATGACATTCGGGAGATAATTTCCATACTCGAAAATGCCGAAAACTTTTTATTTCCGGGGGATAAGAGAGACAGACCAACTATCAGTTACAAAATTGAAGAAGGTTCTGTAAAACACATTTTCAAAACCTCAATACAATATATCATCGGGTTTAACGCGATCATCGGACAGGTAAACCAAGTTCAGAACATCGACTTTCTTGATTTAGGAACGGCAAAAGCATTTGAAAATATTCAAGATATTGCAACAAAACGCAATTATGTTTTTAGCATCAGAACTTCACTTGACAATACCAATGAAGTAAGAGTAGATAAGACAACAAGGTATTACAGAACAGAAGCTATCTGGGCAGACGCTGAGTTCTATTTTTATGGTAAAGTTACCAACGCAGGTGGCAAGGACAAAGCAAACATTCATGTTTACACCGAAGATATCGGAATGGTAAGAATACAGACACCCATTAGCTTCTTAGAGCAATATAACGAGAACTTACTTTACAAGACTTTTGGAATAAGGGCAACAGGTAAACAACACTCAGGAACAGGAGAAATTGACACAGCAACATTAAAATTTATAGAATTGGTTGACTACCAACCAAAATATGACGAACAATACTTAAAGGCACTCCGGGATAAAGCAAAAAAATCGTGGCTTGGCAGCATAAACCCCGACAGTTGGTTAAAAGATATAAGGGGTGGTTATGACACATAAAGCAGTTTTGCTTGATACAAGTTTCTTTATACGTTTTCTTAACGACAGTGACCCGCTATTTAAAAATGCTGACGGGTATTTTAGATACTTTTTACAAAAAGAAATCACAATGATGATTTCTACAATCAGCATTGCAGAATACTGTGTTGGGGGAGATGTTCACGAACTCCCCTTGAGAAATTTACAAATTGTTCCATTTAACTTAGACCATTCTAAACGAACGGGAGAACTTGCCAGAATCGTTTTTCAGAATAAAGGAAAACTAAAACTCAAAGAACGAAACATAATCCCAAATGACACCAAGCTTTTTGCTCAAGCCGACTGCGAAAAAGCGATAGAGTTTTACGTCTCATCTGACAATGAAAGCTTAAAGATATACAACTTTCTGAGGCAGGAAAGTATACCAAAATTTCAGTTCATTGACCTGAAAACACCTTATAATGAAACGTTCGGCCTGCTTGACTTTTGACAAGGAAGAAAGAATGATCGATTACATCAGTTTAGCGAAATGGCTTAACCTGCTTAAATGAAAGTTTAGTGTTTACTCAAAGTACATTTCTTCAATTGAGCTTATGTCCTATAAAACCGCCCCTTGATCACACTGACCAACGATCCAAAGATCATCAGGGAGTTTCTGCACCTTTCATTCAAGCACCAGATACTTGTTAACCTCCGCTATTTGCCGCGGATTGCCAAACAGATAGAGCATATCGTCGGTTTCAATGGTCATCTGTGGTTTGATCTCTGTTATGTAACGGTTGTTCCGGCGGATGGCCAGCACGGTAATGTTGAACTGGGTTTTTAACCCGCTGCCGACAATAGTCTTACCTACTATCTTGTTCGACCCCCGCTGTACCGGCAGGGTGGCGATTACCATATCAGGGATACTGAGTTGCATTTCCGGGGGATGCTGATGCGGAAAGCCGCTTGCGGCGAGCAACTCGTAATTCCGTGCGCGGATATGACTTGAAAAGGACTGTATCTTATCAAAAGGAACCAGGTAATGGTTGAGCACACGGGTAAAGATCTGGATGGAAGTTTCAAACTCCTCGGGAATCACCTCATCGGCGCCCAGTTTAAGAATCCCGTCCATTTCACTGACATGCCGGGTCCGCACAATCACATGGGCCGTTTCCGTGATATTCCTGAGGATGGAAATAATCTTTTTGGTAGCCTCAGGATCTGAAATGGCAATCACCACCACCCTGGCCATGTGGGCATTCACATGCCTGAGAATCACATCGTCGGCGGCATCGCCGAACACAAGCCTGTGCCCTTCCTGCTGCCCCTTACTGAAAACTTCCGGATCCAGTTCTATCGCCACATAAGGAATTTCGGCCCGGGAGGCCGTGCGGGCAACATTGGTCCCGTTGATGCCAAAGCCTATGATGATCAGATGATCTGTCAGGGCAGGCTTTTCCGCTTCAGGTTCGCCCTTGCGGCGGTTACGAAGACTGATCAGCCTGCGCCTGACCCTCGACGGCAGCATGGCCTGAATAATAAAATCGGCAATCCGGTCGGCATTGTCACCCAGAAACGGGGTCAGCATCATCGTCAGGATAGAAATGGCCAGAAATGACTGGTAAACTTCCGGGGACATCAGCCCGTTGCGCAACCCGATGGTGGAGAGCAGGAAGGCAAACTCTCCAACCTGAAACAAGGTGAAGCCCGTGATCAGCGCCGTTCGCAGGGGATACCTCAACAGCAGTACGGTTACGGTTACCACCAGCTGTTTCAGCAATATCACCCCGAGGGTAAAGCCCATCAACAGCAAAAAGTTCTGCAGAAAGAAGTGCAGATCGAGCAGCATCCCGACCGATACAAAAAAGAAGCTTATAAAAATCTCCCGGAAGGGCATAATGCTGGCCGTTGCCTGATGGCTATACTCGGATTCGGAGATGATCAGGCCGGCAAAGAAGGCGCCGAGGGCCAGCGAAAGGCCCACGGAAGAGGTAAGCCAGGCCGTGGCCAGGCACATGACCACAATGGTCAGGATAAAAAGCTCACGGCTGCGGGTCATTACCACCCGCTTCAGTAAAACCGGGACCACATAACGGGCCAGCAACCACAAAAGGCCCACAACCAGCGTAAATTTTCCGGACATCAGCAGCAACGACATCCAAAGGTTACCGTCTTTGCCTGCCAGCAATGGGGTAACCAGGATCATGGGCACCACGATAATATCCTGAAAGATCAGTATGGCTAGCGATATCCTGCCCTGGGGCGACGACATCTGCCCTTTGGCAGCAAGCATCTTCAGGACAATGGCCGTGCTGCTCAGGCTGATCAGAAAGCCCATAAACACGGATTGCGCGACCGGCAGCCCAAGCAGGCGCGAAACAGCAATGGTTAATAAAATTGTACCACCCACCTGAACCAATCCGCCCAGCAACACCGTTTGTTTTATCCTTGAAAGACTCTTCAGCGAAAACTCTATCCCTATGATAAACAAAAGGAAAATAATGCCCACCTCCGACAGAATCTCCACCTGGTGCGAAGCCCCTATCAGGCTTAGCCCTTTCGGTCCGGCGACCATGCCCGTGATCAGAAACCCAAGAATGGAATGCAGCCTGACGCGCTGAAACAACAGGATAATAAGCACAGACAGGCCCAGGATAATTACTACTTCTTTTAGCAGGGGGAGTTCCATAACAGGAAGCTGTTTTGGCAATATTCGGCAATGCGCTGTCAAATATAGGAAAATCTGCCGGACAGGCAGGGAAAAAGCCGGTTGCAGACCGAAAAAGAATTCCGCCTACTATTCCGGCATTTTTAATTTGCTATATTTTCCACACACCTCTTTGCCATAAACTAAAACAAGATATTTCTGACAGATGCTTGCCTATCACTTTTATCAATTAATCAATCTGAAATTTATGAAAAAACTGAAATTTGCCGGCCTGTTGCTGGCCGCGATGACCATGATTGCTGCATGCTCAAAAGATAATGATGATGACAAGAAAGAAGAACCCGCCAGTCTTTCGGTGGAGTACAACGGCGTAACCTGGGAAGCCACTACCGTAACGGCTGTTTACAATTCCGCGAATGGCAGCACCTCCATCAGCGCTTCAAGAAATTCGCCGACCGACCAGGTGGCGATTTCATTCAGCATAACCACAGGCACTGAGGCAATCACAGAACCAGGCGAAGGGGCCATGTTCAGCATTTCCACGCCCGGACTGGGCAATTATACTACCCTGTTTGTCAATGGTGTGGTGGGCGAACTGACAATTACCAAATACGACATGGAGAAAAAGCTGGCCTCGGGAACATTCCACTGCAGTGCCAAAAACTTCGATTACGATGTAGTGGAGTTTACCAACGGACAGTTTACCAATGTTCCCGTAACAATCTATTAATACCATTCCGGGACATCCACAACCCTCCCGGACATTAATCCAGGCATCAATCAGAAACTAAACGGTCCGCCGGCACCAACAGATACCGGCGGGCTTTTTATTATTTCAGGCAGGTAAAGATATAATGTGCCGGGCATCATTGGATAATTCAATCATTCCGGAACTTTACCCCGAATCGGGTATGTTTGTTCCGTCGCAATTTCAAGACCGGTTGTGAATTGCTTTTGAATTGTATCTTTAAGAGGAACATTACTGCGAACTGATTCCCGGCTTTCATCACCAACATGTTTCAAGCCAGACACTTACGCAGAGCGCGACCGGAGCTGCAGGATCGGAACCTCAAAGTATGGTCGGTTCAATCCACGCGCCCGCGAGAAGCGAGTCTATTCTGTGCGTAGCTTGTATCAACATCCCGCACTGAAAGTTGAAATATGCCTTCTTTTGTTACTGTTGAAAGGATTATCAGCCCTTTCGTACAAATGATGCCCTTCTGTTGCTTTAACATTTTCAGCCAATTACTGCTCTATATGTATAAGAGCCCAATGCCTTTCGCAAAAAGCAAAGTGCTGAATTCCGGATAACATAAGCAGGTCTTCGTCAGTGTACATATTGAAAACCGGTAAAAAAGATTCAATTCTGATAATAACCCCAGCCTTCAGGCTGGGGCTGTGCAATGCATCTCATTATGGGGCTTTAGCCCTGCAAACGCTCAAAGCCATAAGAAGTTATAAATTCACTATATTCTTCTTCCCATGACTTTATCTTATGGTGTTCTTCCTGACCGGAAATGTAGCTTCTCACTTTTTGAATCTGTGATTCACTTACTGATACAGCAAAATATTCATCTGCCCATTCGAACGGAGCTCCCGATATGTTGTTTTTATTGATCCAAAAAGATGACTCACCTTTAATAAGTTGCATTACCTTAGAAACAGACTGATCGGGGCCCAAGCTGATAATGCAATGCAAATGCTCAGTATTACCGTTCAGAGAATCAAGATAAATTGATTTAAGCTTTGCATTTTGCTTAATGTGTTCAATTACAAGCTCCTTTTTCTCTTTTGTTAGCAAAGGAACCCGATTTTTTGTTGCCCAAACGCAGTGTAGCCAGATTCTTACATAAGACATAAAACAGACTTTTAGGGCTAAAGCCCGGTTCATTATAGGTTTTACTTACCTCGGCCTGAAGGCCGGGGTTTATGGTAAACGTGACCTCCATTTCCTATAACATCTCAATGAGTTCAACTCCTTGAGGAATAAATGATTTGTCTATGGTAACAGTATAGTCACCAAATGACCGGGCAGGCCTACCCTTGTCATTCTTTTCGATTTTTATTGCATCGAAAAGCTGATGGGCCGGCGCAATACCCAAAGCTGAACTGTGTTTAACAATCTCCTGTTTCAGCGCATCAAGCACGGCCAGGATATCGGAAGAGGTAACCGTACACCTGGCTGCCATATTTTTGCTGAGTTGTTTCAGATGAATGCTGCCTGAGGCTTTGGCCTGGGCATAGCACTTACGCGGCACCGCTGAATCCAGCGGATTCGGCCGCTCAACCAATACATAATTTACCGGCATAGCTATAGATTAAAATTATAACCAACAAAAACTGAACTGAGTTTTGCCAGCAACCAATGCTGGAGCGCTTCACGTGCACTACCTCAAATGCTCATATATTCTGGAATACGTTTATTACTTTATTCGCTTTAATTCCGTATTTATACCATACCGCCCCCAACCAGTATATTTCCGCACCATCCGCGCCTTCATTACCGGTTGTAACCCCGCCTGCCGCGTTTCCACACAGGGTGTATATCAGATTTTATCTTTCAACGTTTCCTGAGCCACCCGGCTATGAAAATCACTATGGGAATTATTGTGAGCGCAATAAAAACCGGCAGAAACCATCGGCCCAATCCGGAAGGATCCCCTTTTGCCTGCTGAATGGTCCGGAAGGCCAGATAACCGAAGGCTAAAGCCATGATAAGTTTTAATGCCCTCAGCAGTTGTATGATGCCGCCATATTTCCGCCCTGCTTCCAAAGGGCTCAGCGTGTCCTTAAGGCTCAGCATGCGGGGCAGAAAGTTAACCAGCGTGATCACGGTAAATATTACCGTGGAAATCACCGGCAGCATAATTATGGCTGATTTGGCCCCGTAAGCGTCGGCCTGCCCGGCCGCGTTGAAATGTGTGGGGATGATATAGGGCAGGTGCTCGTAGCTGATCAGAACATACAGCCAGGTGGCAGCAAGCACGGCCCACCCGGCAAATTCAAGTACAACTCCGTATCGGGGAGGACGATAAGGCATCAAAGGCCTGATAATCTTGCGGATTCTTCGTATTGGCATGGCTGTAAGTTATATGGCCGGATCGTAGGTGAAAAAGCGCTGGGTTATTTTACCATCAGATCAGGCTGGCAGGCTTATCTCCACGTCTGCCTGTTTAAAAACATTATAATTAGTACACTTTATTTTATAAATCCGAACAACATGTATCAGCAATTAGAGGCTGAATTTACCGATGCTTATCACTCAAATCATCCGATACTATCAATCCGCTCCGGGTTTTATTATAACCTCTCCCGGACCCTAAAGATTCATATGTTAAAATTATGAAAAAAATCAGAACAAAAGTAACGGATTAAAAAAAAATCTGTCTCAAAAGCATTTTTCGCATTTTTCTGACATTTCCGCTCATTGCATAAGTTTGCCAACCGGTTGTTTCACAAAGATTTAAGACATACGACTGCCGGAATATTGCCAGGTTCATTCAACTCAGCTTCTGAGACAGATTCTTACTGTCTTAACGGATCAGGGCTGTAATTTTAAAAAACATATCCCAGTGCCAGGCCAAAGCCCATATTTTTAGTGCTGGACGCTGGTTTTTTTCCGTTGAAGTCCGGTTCAATGTTGGCGATACCGAGGGAAGCATTCAGAATCACCTGAAACCCTGCAGGCAGTTCATAGCCGGCCATCACGTTGGCGCCCATATCGAAGGGCTTGTAATAAACGGCCAGTTCATCGGCATCGGTATAATCGTTCTTAAACTTAACATCCAGGCTTACATTACCGGATTTCGCGTTTCCTCCAACCCCCAGGGCAAAATAGGGACCGAATCCGACCAGCACATTACCTCCTGAAAGGGCGCCTTTGTAAAGAAAATTCACGGGCAGTTCCAGGTAAGAAATGCGGGTAGTTGTTTCGATGATATTATCATACTTGCCTCCCTTTTGCGCAAACAATAATTCAGGACGCAGGAAAAATTCATCGGCTACCGGGATCTCCGCGAATACGCCGGCATCAAAAACAGGGATCATCTGCATTTCAATTTTATCATCATCCGCATCCTTAACGGCCAAGTTAAAGAGGTTGAATGAACCTTTGATGCCGAAGGCGGTCTGTGCAGTGAGCGGTCCGGCTGATGCCATCATCAGCAGTACAATCATTGAGGTCAATATCTTTTTCATAATCAGGAATTTTAAATTAATGATCGGTTTGTTTCATGGCATTTTCCCGCATCTTCGCGTTGGCGACAATCACGAAGGTGACCCTGCGGTTTTCGGCCCTGCCGGCTTCTGTATCGTTGCTGGCAATCGGCTGGGTTTCGCCAAATCCGGTCACGGTTAACCGCGAAGCAGGAATATCAAGCTGACGGAGGTAAGCGGCAACGGCGCTGGCCCTTTTTTCTGAAAGTGTCTGGTTATAACTCACCGAACCTTTGCTATCGGTATGGCCTTGTATCATGACATCCGTATCCGGATAATCCTTCAGCACATAGGCGAGTTCGCGTATGCTGCTGCGCGAGGCATCGGTCAGTTCGCTTTTATCGAATGCAAAAAGCACCTTTGAGTTAAAATTAACAACAATCCCTTCTTCTCCGGGGTTGTGGATTACTTCGGCATCAGGCACCTTGCGCCTGATCTCCTCGGCTTGCTTGTCCATCTGTTTACCGATAACGGCACCGGCCACACCACCGACTGTGGCGCCGATTACCGCGCCGGCGCTGGTATTGCCTGCCGTTTTTCCGATGATGGCGCCCAGGGCGCCACCGGTGGCTGCTCCGACTGCAGCGCCACGCTGCGTGCGGGTAGTTTTACAACCCGCTGTCACCAGCGATAATGCAACCAAAATCATCAACAATCGCTTCATAATAATAAATTTTAGGTTTGAATTATAATGTCTGATTCCCTGAACTCCTTCAAAGTTAGGGAAAACAGAATTATTGTCCGTTATACCCTTATCAAGAAAAAGGCCGGAATGCATCCTGAATGTCGAATTGAATTTGGCAGCCGCCCCCGAATACAGCTTTAAAATGATAATGCCAACAAAAAATCTATTACTGCTAATCTTATATCGCTGTATTACAGATATTTAATTAAATCAACATGGTAAAATTCCGGAAAACAGAACATCGGGATTAACAGGTATGTAATAAGTCGTGGATTAATGACAAGAGGCTGACACCTTATGGCAGTTTGTCTGAAATTCTCCACAGCCTGTGGAGGGCAATGAAAAAAAAGAGGCTGTCTCCCGACAGCCTCATAAGATTAAAGCGCAAACTATTGAGTTAGGCTAATTTAACCTTTACGGCGTTTAAGCCTTTCTTTCCTTCCTGAAGTTCAAAAGTTACTGAATCACCTTCATTGATACGGTCGATAAGGCCGGTAGCATGAACGAAGTACTCTTTTCCGGACTCGTCGTCAAGAATAAATCCGTAACCTTTTGATTCGTTGAAGAATTTTACTTTTCCTGTTTTCATGATATTGGTAAAAATTAAAAAATAAGCGCAAATATAATCTAATTCTCAATTACCAAACAATTACAGTAAAAAATTTTCACATTTTTTACCGGCAGATGGCAATTACCCATTGTTCACGCTCCGCCATTCTCCCTAATTCTCAGATTCTCAACCCGTTGCGGTTGATTTCAGGATTCTGCTACACTGGTAATAAATGCCGGAAATCTGTTACAATTCTCCGAGCCGGGCTTTGAGCAGCTGGATTTTTGTTTCCGCATCGGCCTGCTTACGCTTTTCATTATCAACTATTTCAGGTTTTGCATTGCTGACAAAGCGTTCATTGCCCAGTTTTTTCATTACCGAATCAAGAAATCCCTGCATATAATCCAGCTCTTTCTGCAACTTTTCACGCTCTGCATCCGGATCCACGCCTTCACCCAGGGGGATGTAATATTCAGTGGATTTTACAAGAAAGCCAGCGGCTGCCGATGGTTTATCATCCACGTAGTTCAGCGCGCTTACATTTCCGAGTTTGGCTACCACTTCATCAAAACCGGATGCGGGGTTCTCCCCTTTTATAAACAGTTCAATGCTGTCCTTAAAGGCAATGTTTTTCTCCTTGCGTATGTTTCTGATTCCGATTACCACCTGTTCGGCGTGCTCGAATGCCGACAGCTTCGCTGCATCATAAGCTCCTGAAACCGGTATAGCGCTGACCATAATGCTTTCGCCGGGTTTACGCTCTTCGAGCAGTTGCCAGATTTCCTCGGTGATAAAAGGCATAAAGGGGTGCAACACCTGCATCAGGCGGCTGAAAAATGCCGTGGTTGCCGACATGGTAGCCGGGTCGATTGGTTGCTGATAGGCAGGTTTCACCATTTCGAGGTACCATGCGCAAAAGTCGTCCCAAACAAGCTTATACACTGCCATCAGGGCTTCCGACAAACGGTACTTATTGAAGTTCTCCTCAATCTGCTCCAGGGCATCATTAAACCGTGACTCAAACCACTGTACAGTCACCGCGGCATAGGCGGGTTGGCTTAACGCCGGGTTGATGGTCCATCCTTTGACCAGCCGTAGCGCGTTCCAGATTTTATTGCTGAAGTTGCGTCCCTGCTCGCAGAGGCTTTCATCAAACGGGAGGTCGTTCCCTGCCGGGGATGTGAGCAGCATTCCCACCCTTACTCCGTCGGCGCCGAACCTTGAAATCAGTTCCAGCGGATCGGGCGAGTTGCCGAGCGACTTCGACATCTTGCGGCCAAGCTTGTCCCTTACGATTCCCGTAAGATATACATTTTTAAACGGGATATCGTTTTGATATTCAAGCCCTGCCATGATCATGCGGGCAACCCAGAAAAAGAGGATTTCAGGCGCTGTAACCAGATCGTTGGTCGGGTAATAGTATTTTATATCGGGATTACCCGGATTACGGATGCCATCGAATACAGAGATGGGCCACAGCCAGGAAGAAAACCAGGTATCCAGCACATCCTCGTCCTGCCGCAGGTCCTGAGGGAGTAAAGCAGTGTTTCCGGTGAGAATACGGGCTTTTTCAAGCGCCTCTTCTGCTGATTTTGCAACGATCACCTCTCCGGTTTTAAGGTAGTAGGCAGGGATTCGCTGACCCCACCAGAGCTGACGGCTGATGCACCAGTCGCGCACATTCTCCATCCAGTGGCGATAGGTATTTTTGAATTTTTCAGGATGAAACCTCACCGTATCGTTCATCACCACATCCAGGGCCGGTTTGGCCATTTCATCCATTTTCATGAACCACTGCACCGAAAGCTTGGGTTCAATCACCTCGTCGGTACGTTCCGAAAAGCCCACGTTATTCACGTAATCCTCAATTTTAAGGATATGGCCGTGATTCAGCAGGTCTTCCACGATGCGTCCGCGTACGGCAAAACGGTCCTGCCCGGTGTATAGCAGGGCTTTCTCGTTCAGCGTTCCGTTGTCGTTAAAGATATCGATGGACTCAAGGTTGTGCTTCAGTCCGATGTTGTAGTCGTTGATATCATGGGCAGGCGTGATTTTAAGGCATCCGGTACCAAATTCGCGGTCAACGTATTCATCAGCGATCATCGGGACAGAGCGTTTAATGAGGGGCACCAGTACACGTTTCCCGGCAAGGTGTTTAAAACGCTCGTCTTCAGGATGGTAACACACTGCTGTATCGCCCAGAATGGTCTCGGGACGGGTGGTGGCGATGGTAACCCATTCGTCGGCGCTGCCTTCAACCTTATAGCGGACGTAATAAAGCTTCGATTTAACCTCCTTGTATATCACCTCCTCATCGCTGAGGGCGGTCAGGGCTTTGGGGTCCCAGTTCACCATACGCACCCCGCGGTAGATGAGGCCTTTGTTGTACAGGTCAATAAACACATCAATCACCGACCCGTACATGGATTCGTCCATGGTAAACTTTGTGCGTTCCCAGTCGCAGGAAGCGCCGAGTTTCTTCAGCTGTTCCAGGATGATGCCGCCGTGCTTATCCTTCCATTCCCAGGCATGGGCCAGAAACTCTTCACGGGTAAGCGACGATTTTTCTATGCCTTCTTCTTTAAGTTTGGCCACCACCTTGGCTTCCGTCGCGATGGAAGCATGATCCGTTCCCGGCAGCCACAGTGCGTTTTTCCCCTGCATCCGGGCACGGCGCACCAGCACATCCTGAATGGTATTGTTGAGCATGTGGCCCATGTGAAGCACACCGGTAACGTTGGGCGGAGGAATCACAATGGTATATGGTTCACGCTCATCGGGAACCGATTGAAAGAATTTATTGTCGAGCCAGTATTGGTACCATTTGTTTTCAATACCCGAAGGGTCGTATTTGGCAGGAATTTCCATGTGTAATGAAAGCTGATTTCTAAGAAGGTGCAAAAGTAGTAAAAAAAACGGAGCCGGAAGCCGGATTGAAATTCGCGCTGAGAGTGAGATCCGGAAACGGATATAGCTGAGGCTAAGGTTGAGGTTGAGGTTGAGGTTGTGCTTCGGCTTGGTTCGGCTGCGCCCACCAACCGTCGCTCAGCAACCAGGGTTGAGGTTAGAATTATGAAATAACAGTTTTCCCTGGAATTGCGTCCGGCATCAGCAACCTCCTGATCCGGCAATTCTGTTAATCCTGTAAATCCTGTCAACCTATTTATTCCTGTCTATCCTGTGAATCCTGTAAATCCTGTCAACCTATTAAAACCTGTCTATCCTGTGAATCCTGTAAATCCTGTCAAAAA
>DJGZ01000030.1:166-7593 GCA_002433025.1 Bacteroidales bacterium UBA5833 | reverse complement strand
GCTGATTGTGTTTCCGGTGGATCCCGTACCCAATCTTCTCCTCTGTTCAGCGTAGTCTGTGACTACCTCGATACAAATCAAAAATCCAAAATCCAAAATCCGGAATCCAAAACCCTTCCTGTCCATTTCTCCGCGATTCTTGTAATTTTGCAATTACCAACAATTACTGCGATGATTTACCATTCCCGTGTTGTCAGCATAGGCGGACTGCCGTTAGGCGGAGATTATCCCATCCGCATCCAGAGCATGACCAACACCAACACCCTCGGTACCCGGGCCACGGTTGATCAGGCCATCCGCATGATCGAAGCCGGAAGCGAGTTGGTGCGCATCACGGCGCCGGGGCCAAAGGAAGCCGCCAATCTGGGTGTTATTAAAGCGGAACTAATAAAAAGGGGGTACAGGGTGCCGTTGATTGCCGACATTCATTTTAACCCGGGTGCTGCTGAAATCGCAGCCCGCCTCGTTGAAAAGGTGCGCATTAATCCCGGCAACTATTCCGACCGCCCCTCACCCGGAAAGAACAGCTGGAGTGTACAGGAATACCAACTGGAGCTGGAACGCATCGCTGAAAAACTGACCCCCCTGCTCGGTATCTGCCGCGAATACGGCACTGCCATCCGCATCGGGGTGAACCACGGCTCACTTTCGCAACGCATGATGAGTCGCTATGGCGACACCGCTGAAGGCATGGTGCAGTCAGCGCTGGAGTTTACCCGCATCTGCCATCAGCAGGGCTTCCACAACCTTGTGCTTTCTCTTAAATCGAGCAACGTAAGCGTGATGGTGGAGGCCTGCCGGCAACTGGCAGAACAGCTAACCCAGGAAGGGCTGAACTATCCGCTGCATCTGGGCGTAACCGAAGCCGGCGACGGCGAGGACGGACGGCTGAAATCGGCATCCGGCATCGGCGCCCTATTGGCCAGGGGCATTGGTGATACCATCCGCGTGTCGCTGACCGAAGCTCCTGAAGCCGAACTGCCCGTTGCCCGGGCCATTGTCAGCCGCTTTCACCAAAATCTCCCTGACGGCACCATCACCAGACAGATACGTCCCGACCTTGCCGTAAGTAAAGAAATCAACGGGAAGCGCGAAACTGCAGCTTCCGGTCCACTGGGCGGCAAAAACCCCGTGGCCGTGCTGCTGAAACAGGGAAATCAGCTGCTGCTGGCAGGGGAGAATGGGGAAATCACTCCGCTGCCACACCGCCTGGTGCATGCCGGACAAGCCATCCCTGAAATCCATCAGCCATTGATGATCCTTGCAGAGGAGGAGTATCTGAAGGCCCATCTGCCCGTACTGATGGAGACGCTTGCTGGTGACAGCACCATCGCCCTGCTGGCCGCAGCAGGAACCACCCAGTTGCGCCGCCTGGCAGATGCCCTGCAGCGCAGAAACCTGAAAAACCCCCTTATTCTTAAAAGTCCGGTCAATGCCGGATCAGCAGGAGATCTGATCACCGAAATCAGCCTGAACCCTGGCAATCTGCTGATTGATGGCGCCGGGGACGGACTCTGCCTCGAAGCAATGGGGGACAGCAACGAAACCCTCACCTCTGCCGGATTCGGCCTGCTGCAGGCCACCCGGAGACGTGTCTCCCGCACCGAATATATCGCCTGCCCCTCCTGCGGACGTACCCTGTTTCATATCCAGGAAACGCTGCAACAGATTAAAGCCCGCACCGCCCACCTGAAAGGCCTGAAAATCGGGGTGATGGGCTGCATTGTGAACGGACCCGGCGAAATGGCCGATGCCGACTTCGGGTACGTGGGATCGGGCAAGGGCAAGGTCACCCTCTATAAAGGTAAAACACCCGTAAAACGCGGAATCCCTGAAAACGAAGCGGTGGAAGCGCTGATTGCATTGATTAAAGAAAGCGGGGACTGGAAAGAAGCGGAGAAGGTGTAGAGGTGTTCAGGTTCGAAGCAAAGCGAAGTCCCGCAACTGCGGGGTTCATGAAGCTATGCGATGTGTAAATGAAAGTTGATAAATACAATTCGAAGTATCGCCTATATGCCAAAATATCAAATCCTATATGCCCTGTTCGGCGTAGTATGTGACTACGTCGATACAAATCACCCATCCCCCCGTCCCCTTGTCTCCTCTCCCCCCCCTTCTCCCCCTCTACCCTTCACCGGTCAGGACAGATGACCCGTCATTGCGCAGAATCAGGCATTACAAGGCTCAATCTTCCTAAAGAATTCATCCGGTCTACCTGTGGTTGTCTGGCTGATTTTTTCTAACTTGCCGCCTCATTCACCTGCATGAAAGCCTGGATTGCCGAACAAACTGACAACAATATCCTCGAAACATGGGAAAAATGGTGTGCCGGTAACGCACCGGTCCACTTCTTTCAGCACCCTGCATTTGCCAGGCTTGTCATAAACAGCGGGGTATACCGGCACGGACTACTGGTTGCGCTGGAAGACGGAAAGCCCTGGACAGCCGTGCTTTCATATGTTCTGATGCACGAACACGGCTGGGCCTTCAGGCGGCTGACCACCCGCGCCGTTGTATATGGTGGCCCTGTATTTGCCACTGGCCTGAGTGAAGATGAAAAATCAACAGCGGTCGAAACACTCCTCAACAGCCTGAACAGTCACCTGAAAAACCGTTGTCTATATATCCAATTCCGGAATTTTTCCGATAACACCTCTTTTGAAAAGATTTTCGAATCCTTTGGCTACCGGTTTACCGACAGGCTCAACCTGCTGAAGTCAATAGAAGATCCCGAAAGGGCATTTCAGGCACTGAGCCCGTCGAGGCGAAGACAGGTAAGGCTTAGCCGTGACAAAGGACTGGTAATCAGGTTAGCTCAAAACATTGAAGAAATCAGCCAGTTTTACTTATTGCTTCAGGAGCTATACCGCGACAAGGTACGTAAGCCACTGCCACCGCCGGAATTGTTCAATCAATTCTACCTTCTCAGCCAGACCCGGTCCTACGGCTGCATACTGATCGCCGAATACCAGGGTAAAATAGCCGGCGGAATCGTTGCGCCTTATACACCGGGCGGAAGTATCTTCGAATGGTATGTATGCGGGCTCGACAAAGCTTACCGGCCACTCGGGATCTACCCCAGCGCAGCCCTTACCTGGGCAGCCATGGAAGCAGGCATTGCAGCCGGATGCCAGACCTTCGACTTCATGGGTATGGGAGTGCCCCATAAACCTTACGGTGTGCGTGAGTTTAAAGCACGCTTCGGAGGAACCTGGGTAAACCACGGCCGCTGGCTGCGTATCAACCACACCCTCAGCTACCGGATGGTGGAAATCGCCTATAACCTTATGCGCAGGTTAAAAAAAGTGTGAAGAATCAGGCCGGCGAACGTCGGAAAATCTGCCCTGACCCCATCGTGCAAAGTATAACAAAGGCTTAAAAAGCCATGCCAGGCGTCGCCTGCCGGAATTTCCCGCAATCTGAATGCCATACAATAGGATTTCAATACACATAAATATCCGACTTGCAACTATTGTCCGGCCCTGAACCATGGAAAGTTCACCCAGGGTCCGGCCTTTTTGACCTTAAATGTGTTAAATATTTTTACTATAAGTGTCCCCGCTGCGGTGTTCTTCCGGTGTGGAAAAGCAACATTAAAACCCCTTCAATTAAAGAATATTTTACGCGTATTCACAAAACATCCCGTATCTTTGCAGACGGGGAGAGATTACAGTTCACTGAAATTTAATTATATACATTGATTTTTCAGTAAGGCCGGGGGTTTTGAAACACACACAAGATGAAAAGGCTTTACAGGCAGCTGTTTACCAATATTGCCATCTGTTTTATTGTTTTTATTTCTTCGCTTGCAATCCATTCCAACGTTAGCCTGACCACCATTCAGGCATATGGGGGCCTGGCATTATTATTTTACGGTCTTCACCTTATAATCTCATTAAGCTTCAGGAAATTTGAAACCGTTGAGACATACAGCCCCCAGAAAATGCTTGCGCTGTATTCGCGAAGCTGGATGTATACTTCGGGCATTGCATTGCTGCTGATTTATACTTTTCAGTTGGGTTATCTTTCACGACTGCTGGTACTTTTCAATATTTTCGGACTACTGGTTGCCGAGATGCTTGTTCTTATTACCAGGCTGTCGTTCAGGGCTTCCTTGTTTATTCCAGACAAAAAAGATAATCTGCTTGAGGAAACTGTTACGGATAAAGATGCCACCACCGGGAATATCCAGCGCAGAAGAAAAAAGCAAGTACTGGAAATTAATGATGAAGTGCTGGAAGATGTCGGGGAAGAAGCGCTGTTTTTTATTGCTCAGTTTATCGATGCTGAACCCGGCAAGGCACTGATCCTGAACACAACTACAAGGTTCAATATAGTGAACCAGCCTGAGAAATCTTACCAGAAAATTGTGAACCTGCACCGCCTTAACGATGTAAGGTTCGTAAATAAATTCCTGGAATCCATCAACAGCCGTCTTCCGGTAAACGGACTGATGGCAGTGTGCGCCGAAACCAAAAACCAGCGCAAGGAACGTATCCTGAAAAAATATCCTCCCTTATTGAATTACGCCTATTATTCCGTAGACTTTCTTATCAAGCGGGTACTTCCCAAACTGCCGGTGGGCAAGAAACTCTATTTCTTTCTTACCCATGGGCATAACAGGGTCATGAGCCGGGCCGAAATCCTTGGCCGTATCTGTTCCTGCGGTTTCAGCATTGAGCAGGAACAAAAGCTCGGGGGCAAATTGTATGTGATCGCCCGCAAGGCGAAACAACCGGCATTCAATGAAAATGCTACTTACGGACCCTTTATTTACCTGAATCGTGTGGGTAAAAACGGCAAAATGATCAGGGTGTATAAATTCAGGACCATGCACCCTTACAGCGAATACCTGCAGGACTACATATTCAACCATAACAACCTCGATGAGGGCGGGAAAATCAAAGACGATTACCGGGTAACCACCCTTGGGAGGATACTGCGAAAAGTATGGCTCGACGAACTCCCTATGCTCATCAATGTTTTGAAGGGCGAATTGAAAATTGTGGGGGTGCGCCCGCTCAGCAGGCACTATTTCAACCTTTACTCCCCCGAAATGCAGAAAATGCGCACCCGCTTCAAACCCGGACTGGTGCCACCCTTCTACGCCGATATGCCCAAAACCTTCCAAGAAATCGAAGCCTCCGAACGCCGGTACCTTGAATCTTACGGCAAAAGCCCCATCCTGACGGATGTCAGGTACTTTTTCAAGGCATTTTACAATATTTTTTTCAAGAGGGCAAGGAGCAATTAAAGTGTTCGGGTGCTTCACAATGTGTAAATGTAAAAAAATGTAAATATGAAAATGAAAAAATGATATTTCAACTCTACTGCTACCTATATACCTAAAGATCAATCTGTTTAGAAATTAAAAATTAGTAATTAGAAATTCCTGCAGGCACCTGTTCGGCGTAGTGTGTGACTACGTCGAAACAAATCCGAAATCCGAAATTTTACCCTGAGCGCAGTCGAAGGGCCAAAATCCTTTACCTTTGTTCAATGACAAAGCCGGTTTTAACATTGCTGACGGCTGCGGGCCTGCTCATCAGTCCCTTCGCCGGGAAGGCACAGGATGTACCCCAGCATATTTCGGGACGACATATTTACCAACTGCTCGACGAGCTTGCCACCCTCGGCAGCATTGAGCTGAACAGCGTGGTGAAGCCCTACTCCCGGCAGTTTATCGCCGGCCGGCTGTCGGAAGCGCTGAAGGATTCAGCCAGCCTCTCCCCAGCCCTGATAAAAGAAATCAGGCTGGTGCTGAAGGATTATTCCCTGGAAACAGGCACCGCTCCCCGATCCGGTATGAACCTGGTAAAGAAAGGGAACCCGGCACAGTTATCCCTGCTGCCCCCGGAGTTTACCTGGCGCGATTCCCTCTTCAGGGTCAGTCTGAAACCTGTTTACGGCATCCGCTACCTTACCAATGCCAGCGGCAATGTGCGCCATACCCACGGCGGGCTGGAAGCCCACGCTTATATCGGTAAACAATGGTCCATCTGGGCCAGCCTGCGCGACAACTACCAGACCAACGAGGTGCTCGACCGGCCGGGTTATTTTACCCTGGGCGAGGGCGGCAACTACAAAATCAATGTGCAGGGCCGCGTGGGGGGCGACTACAGCGAGATGCGCGCCGGCATCGCCTGGGCCTGGAAATGGGGCTGCCTCAGCTTCAGCAAAGACCAGAACGAATGGGGCGACCACGCCCACGGCGCTAATATCCTCTCAGGCAGAACCCCTTCGTACGCCATGCTTAAACTCCGGCTCGATCCGGTGAAGTGGTTCTCGTTTACTTACTTCCATGGCTGGCTGGTATCGGAAGTGATCGACAGCGCCCGCAGCTACTACTCCGAACCCGGCCGCTACCGCGCCGTGTACCGCGACAAATACATCGCCGCCAATATGTTCACCTTCAGGCCACTGAAAGGGCTCAGCCTCTCAGCCGGCAACTCGGTGGTGTACAGCGACAGCCGCGTGCAAGCCGCCTACCTGATCCCCTTTATGTTCTTCAAGTCGGTGGACCATACCCTCAGCCATGGCATCGACAACCAGAACTCACAGATGTTTTTCAACCTCAGCAGCCGGCAGATCCGTCACCTGCACCTTTATGCCTCACTTTTTGTGGACGAGTTCAGCATCTCCCGCGTGGGAGACCCCGGCCGCACCAACTTCACCGGCCTCAAAGCGGGGCTCTCCCTTTCGGGATGGCCGCTCAAAAACCTCACCCTCAGGGGCGAACATACTTTTACCAACCCCATCACCTACCACCACCGCGTGGAAACCCTCACCTTCGAAACCAACCACTATAACCTGGGCCACTACCTGCGCGACAACTCCCGCGAAACATATCTCAGCCTGAGCTACCGCCCCATGGCCGGGATGATGGCCTCCATATCATGGTTCAAGGCTGAGCATGGCAACGACTACCGCTACGACCTTGATGGCACCACTCCCGTGGATGAATACCCTTTTATGGAAAGCCTTACCTGGCGCAATACAAGCACTGCTATAGATCTGCGCTACCTGCTGTGGAATAATATTTCAGCCTTCGCCGGACTGACCCTTTCCGATATCCGGGGCTACAATACCGATGAACTTCCCGCCCAACACTACCTTAACCGTTATACCCCTGCGCTGTTCCATGGAAAGCAAACCACCCTGGAGATCGGGATGCAGATGGGGTTTTAAGTGTTCAGGTGCTCATGTGTTCAGGTGTTCAGGTGCTTCGCAATGTGTAAATGTATTAATATGTAAATATGCAAATGAAATCCGGAGATTTCAATGCGAAGTATCGCCTATATACCTAATTATCTATCTGTTTAGAAATTAAAAATTCCTCAATGCCGGGTGCGTAGCGAAGCCAAGTCCCCTGTTCGATGTAGTCTGTGACTACGTCGATACAATCCGGATTGCTGATGCAGGAAAGT
>DJGZ01000030.1:0-134 GCA_002433025.1 Bacteroidales bacterium UBA5833 | reverse complement strand
GCGCAGATTTAGCCCGCAGATTTTCGCTGATTGTGTTTCCGGTGGATCTGCGGCGATCCGCGTTACTTTTCTGCGGCGATCTGCGGGAAATTCTTCTTCCCGCATTGCTGGTGCAGGACAGCCGCTGTTTCACG
>DJGZ01000045.1 GCA_002433025.1 Bacteroidales bacterium UBA5833 | reverse complement strand
TTAATTTCAGGGTTAGAGATTAACATTGAAAGAAATCATCAGTTCGGCACAAAGGATTGTTCCTGGAAATTTATCTTAATAATATCATTGTTGTCCGGGTAAAATAAAAAAAATTGACCAATATGCTTTGTAGTTATGGGTTTCAGAAGAATGTAACCAGTTACTGCTTACTTTCACTTTTTCGCCACAAAGCGATGCACTGAGCCTGCCGAAGTGGCTCAAAGGCACCAAGTTGCACGAATTTATTTTTCTCATTTAGTGGTACTTAGTGTTTCCGTGTCTTTGTGGCAGGTTCTTTTCATATTTTAACCGGACAATAGTGTAATAATATCGGCGCAATAAAATAAACTTTACCAGACCTCACTGAGGCATCCCGGAGTAACACGGAGAAAAAATACAACACTTTTTGAACCTCAGTAACTTCCGCGCGCACTCTGGCGCAGCTCTTCGCATCTCAGTGATCTCTGTGAAATACTTTATTTTTTAACCTCTGATTAGTAAGTCCGTCTTTAACTCAACACTTCGGTAAATAAAAGGACAAATCTTTGAAAATCAGCAAAATAAGTTGAAATAAATTTGGTTAAGCCATTGATAATCAGTATCTTAATTGATTATTCCACTAATTAACTGGACATGACTATCAAGGCTAACCAAAATGTTAAACAACTTATTATCAACATTTTAAAAACAGAAGTCTTTTCAAGCCTTAACAAAGCCCGGAAAGATTTCATTTTTAGCGTTCTTTGGCATATTTTGAGTATCAAAGGTAGAATAAATTTCTTGCAATTGGGACGGTTTAGTTCATACGGTGAACAAACTTTCCGAAACCAGTTCGAGAAGGAGTTTGATTTCTTTTCATTCAATGGGCACTTGATTAAGCAATGTGTCCCAGGAGAGCGTATTGTGGTTTTTGACCCAAGTTATATCCCTAAAGCAGGTAAATCAACTTACGGAATGGGCAGATATTGGTCAGGTGTTGCCAAGTCAGCCAAATGGGGCCTTGAGATTTGTGGCTTTGCAGTGGTAGACATTGCAAATAACACCGCCCTGCACTTGAATGCGTGGCAAACGCCATCAGCCGATGAACTAAAAAAAAGGAGGCTGAATCTTTTGGCCTATTATGCAAGTCTTGTAACTGAAAATGCAGCAGACTTCAAAGGGTTTTCAGATTACATAGTGGCTGATGCTTATTTTTCCAAAAAACCTTTTGTTGATGCAATAACATCATCAGGGCTCCATTTTCTCAGCCGTTTGAGAGATGACAGCGTTTTGATGTACAAGTACAAGGGAGGACCAACTGGCAAAAAAGGAGCCCCAAAAAAGTTTAACGGGCGGGTGGATCCCCAAAATCCTGACCTAAACTATTTCACCACTGACCTGATCAACGAAGATATTGCAATCTATTCTGCAGTAGTTTACTCCAAAGCCTTCAAAAGAGATATAAAACTCGCGATAGCCATTTTCTTTAAAGATGGTAAAGAGATTGCCCGAAAGTTGTACTTCTCAACAGATATAAATCAAACAGGGGAGAAAATTGTCAGTAATTACAGATCGCGTTTCCAAATAGAATTCTTATATCGGGACGCCAAACAATTTACAGGGCTTTCTACTTGTCAGGCGAGAAGTAAAAATAAGCTCGATTTTCATTTTAACGCTGCCCTTACGGCGGTAAACCTGGCAAAGCATGACTGGATATCTACAGAAACCCACAGCACCAAACCATTCTCAATGGCCAATTATAAAACATTGTACAACAACACTTTGATGCTTGAACGATTTATGTGCATGTTTGCTATTAACCCATACTCTGCAAAAAATCAAAAAATTGTTAAAGAACTGCTGGATTATGGAAAAATTGCCGCGTAAAATTTACCGAAGTGTTGTAACTGCTGTACATTTAATAACGAAATACCGCACTTGCGCCCTCGGATAAGGTGTGAATCAAGTGATGCGCTCCCCTGCGCAGACTCTTCTTACGTTTTGAGAAAACCCCACTGCTTATCTGTTATCGAGGCAACCGGATATTTTATCACAGATCAGGCCTTCATTGCCTGAACACCATCCGGGATGTTTACAAATCATTCGCATGCCGGCGTCGAACAAAACAGTGCTGGGAATGACGCTTATGCCAAGCGACCTCCTGAAATCACCGTTCACATCAATATAGACATCAAAGTCCCAACCTTTTCCTGCCACCAGCGGTTTAACGTGACTCCAGGACCCGGCGCAGTCTTCGCAGACAGCAACAAACCTCACCCCCCGGTCTCTTAGCCTGGTCATCCAGGCTGATTGCATCGTTTCAAGGTTTTCACAACATTTTGAACTGCCTGATTTCCAGAAAACCATTACCAGGGGATGGCCTTCCTCAATAATTGCAGAAACCGGAACCATCCTGCCGTTCAGATCACGCAATTCAGTTCCGTGCAGAGTTACTGATTGTGCACCTGTCGTGCATGAAAATAATGACAAGACAAGGACATAATAAATTTTTTTCATAACATAAATATTTTTAATCATTAATATAATATTAATTACGTACAAATATGCAAAGTAACTTCATAAAAATGGAATTATTTGCGATTAATACTGAAAATCGTTGATTAGCAGGTTGCCCCGGGGCAGCATACAATGCGTTTCCTGTCCCGGGGCGTATGCTACTGCTTGACCAGTTTTCCACCGATAATGATCTTTCCCGCCTGAATGCGGTACATGTAAACACCCGGACCTGCTTCCGGTGAATACCAGCGAACCAGATACTGCCCGGCTTTCTGGTTTGCATCGGCCAGTACAGCCACCTGCTTACCCAGCTGATTGTAAATAACAATATTTATCCTGCTTTCAGCCGGAAGGGTATAGCTGAAAAAAGCCACGTCCCCGCATGGATTCGGATAAACGGAAAATCCGGATTCTCCATCAGCCCCGGCGATCATTTGCTTAGGTTCAACAGGGATGTTTTCGAATTCATAGGCGCCCATGTCCACAATGGCCAGACTGTTCTGATCACCATCCAGGATGCGCTTGTTCCCCCTGATATCGTAAGGCGGCAGGTCGAGCCAGTCCGGATCCCGCGGGCCTGCATCAATACACGGTGAATGTAAAGCCAGACTGAAGGGATAAGGCCCGGAACCCACGAACAGGGGATCGGCATCCAGGCTTCCGGCGCCCCAATCCAGCACGCCCGGACCATGGACATCAATCCCATCCTGGCCGCCCATGACATCGGAGTAATAGATTTCCAGCTGACTGAGAGAGCCGCTGGTACTGAAATGAACGATTTCCTCAGGAGGATTTCCCCACAATACACTGTTCCATAAACTCAGGTTGGTCCGGAAATTGAATATTGCACCCCCGCTGACCTTCGCAACATTCTCCGCAATGGTTAGCTGCTTCAGCAAGCCTTCCGATTCGCGAAAATATATGCCTGCCCCGGCACCGGCGGTATTGCCTGTTACCAATACATTGGTCAACTCAGCCTCCGACCGCTTGATGTAAGCGCCCCCGGCCATATTTGCGGAATTGCCCGAAACTTCCACATTCAGCAGGGTAATCTCCGTCTGATCCAGATACAGGCCACCTCCTACGGCCCCAATGTTTCCTTTAAGTTCAGTTTTAGCCAGATATAGTGTTGATCCAACACAGTAAATTCCGCCGCCATCCTTTCCGGAGACATTATTATTGATTGAAGATTCAATAAAGACCGGATCAGAATTAAAACTATAGACCCCTCCGCCAGTACCGGAATACCACCCCCCAGGGGTTACATTCTCCATGATATTTACATTCCGGAAGTAGGCATTGGAGTAACTGAGGTAGACCCCGGCTCCTGAATATGCCTTATTGTTCCCGATCCCGGAATTAAATACCCTGATGGAGGAGTTGAGGCAATAAATACCGCCATTCATGTTTCTGCTGATGTTTACATTGCTTAAAACCGGAGCAGAGTTGTTGCAGCAATAAAAGCCTGTACCGTTATTCCTTGTAATAACCACATTCCTGATGGAAGGCGAAGAGTTATCGCAGTAAACAGCCCTTTGCGATGCCCCTGTAATGGTAAGACCGGAAATGTTAACCTGGTTTGCATGACTGATCCTGATGGCTTCTGATTTGTCCGTGGCATCCAGGACTGTGGCAAATTCAGGATGACCTTCCAGACTGACACGATCCGGCAAAATTACCGGGAACCTTTCGCCATTCGAGTTCGCACTGTATTCACCCTTATCAAGGTAAAGGGTATGCTGCTTTTGAGTGGATAGGATTGATAAAGCTCCGGAAATGGTCTTTTTGGGCAAATCAGGCGATAACCCGCTATTGTGGTTATCACCACGGGGCGAAATATACATATCTGCATCCACCTGGGCATTTACCCCGTGGAGGATATCAAATGTGAAATTTTCGAATGGGCTGGCGTGCAAATAGTTAGGATATAAAACGGTAAACCTGTCAACAACTACATCCACCAGGTTTTGGGCATACAGGTCGCTGCCTTCCGGGGCTTCATTGTCAAAGATGTCGCAACGGGCGGTGCAACAGAATTCGGTATTACTGCCGTATTCAAAATAGATTCCGCCACCCCTGCCATTGGAAATATTATTGCTGATCGCGCAGTTTTCAAGCCGGATGCTGCCGTATCCGCAATTGATACCACCACCAGACCCTTCAGGCGCGTCAACTGAATTTGAAACAACGGTCAGATTTTTTGCATTTACTTCTCCGTTGTATAGGTACAGGCCACCACCGTGGTACTGCGAATGGTTGGAGCTGATCAGGATGTCGCGCAACTCAAGGGCATTCGCGGAACTGTAAATTGCCCCTCCGCTGTAATTAGCGTTATTATCCGTAAACACCATATTGTGAAGTGATGCATTCCCCGAATATTGAATATAAAATCCCCCTCCTTCGTTCGCAGAATTTCCGGAGAATACAAGGTCCGTCATCACCAGGTTTGTATTATATCCTGCATAAATACCGCCACCACACTGAACGGCGCTGTTGCCCGAAAAACTGCAGTTGCTGAACACAGGCGAGGATCCTTCCATACACTCAACTCCACCGCCGTAGTAACCATACCCTTGCACAATGTCAATAAATTCAAACTTCGGGGAGTAGCTTTCCCTGACAAGGAATACCTGACACTGACCATTCCCCGAAATGACTACCGGCATGTCATCTGAGCCGCGGATTGTAATGTTCTTGCTGATCTCAAGCGGAGATTCCAGCACGATGGGAGCCGGATTGACCATCTGGAAGGTGATTGTTCCGTTGAAGCCAACATGTGCAATGGCCGAACGCAGGGATCCAAGACCATGGTCGTTATTTCCGGTAACCACAACATGATCAGGTAAGCCAACAGTAACAGAATGACCGTTGCTGCGCCTGAAGTTAAGTCCGCCATAACCATAATAAACATAATCATGCCCCAGCATATAATCCAGCGAAAAATTTCCGCTTTTATCATCAGTCCGGATTACCGGATTGAAAAGGTAGATGTCATTGTAGTTATACATCACTTGTTCGATTGCCTTACTGACCCACCAATAGTAGCCGGGTTGCGGAGGCTCGATGGCACTCATGGCCTGAGAAAGGGAATCGTTGTACACAAACCAGCCGATGGTTGTTCCGTATGAGAAAACAATGCTGTCGTTAACCTGCCAGCCTTCCGGAAGCTTAATGCCGAAATAGGGCGTGTAATATTGACCGTCGCCGCCGGTTGTATAAACACTGATCTGCACCTGCATGGTGCTGTTAAGTTCTGCACTGCCCGGCTGATTCACAAAACTGAACTCATAACAGGCTGTTAAAAACAACATTAAAATCAGTCCGTACAGATACCTCTTCTGCAAAATGAATAATTTTTTTTTCATGGCTTCAGGGTTTAAAATGATTACAATTAAATCAAATTTACAGCGCCTGAAATGGAGATATGAAACTGATTGATGATCGCCGGAAACGGGTTTATATACGCCCGGAAAATTCAGATTAACGCAGACAGAAAAATACAAGGCAGATGACCGGGCTGCAGTGCCTCCGGGCAATTTTATTAATATACTGATTTTATGACAATTGGCCCTCACCTTTGTTCATTACCAAAGAAACTGAATGCTTCAAACGCCGGGTGATAACGAAAGGAGTAATCGGGCATTCGCCCTGCATGATAAACCTATCAAACTGCAAAGCGCTCACAGCAGCATCCTGCCTGCGATTGACAGGGAAAACCTGAAAGGAGTGAATGAGAAAGTCTGCGCGCCTGAAATAATAATGCAAAAAAAAGCCCTGTTGTAAAACAGCAGCTATCGCCGTCTTTCAACAGGGTTCTCATCATCATGCAGGGGAAGCCTGCATGAAGCGGCTATTTAGTATTCAAAAGAAATTTTAAAGTCGTCAAAGTATGCGGTTTTCTTTGCTCCTGAAGCAAATATCTTTAACTGGTACCCGGGTTTTAACGGTGCGTCAACCGTAAATCTGGCGGTAAAGGGCTGCCATTCATTCAGAGAAGTTACTACTCCCGACAGTGCGTATGACTTCCAGATCACGGTATTGTTGTTGTCGTTGATATCCATAACAATACCAAGCGCCGGATTTACTTCGGGCATATAGACATAGCCTTCAACAATCACGGCAACCGGCAGCTTCTGATTGATGTTCGCAAAGGTCTCCTTGAAAGCATACGAGTACTGATTCTCGGCATCAACGCGGGAGACAAACTGGCCGCTGTGCGCAGGAATCCCTTCCGGCATCTGAACAATGGTCTTCTCATTGCTCCACGAAGGCACACCCGCCAGCGCTTTTTCCAGGTCATTCACAATAGCAACCGGTGAATCGTCAGCCACAGCTTCGGCGGCAGGGGTTTTGGGGCTGTTTCCTGAACATCCGTACAGCAGCAATCCGGAGAGCATTAAAATAAGAAACTGTTTCATAATTTTTCGGGATTTAACATTGATGTTTCCATTATTTTGTGCGAAATTAGAAATTTTTACGATGCCGGAACATACGAATCAGAAAAGAAATCTGCCGGTCAGAATCAGAGCAAAAAATGTCCTGCCCCAAATAATTGTTTAATACTTTAATAATACCATTAAACAAATCGCCTGTCAGCCTGTTAATCATCTGTAACAAAAAAAACCGGCGTCCCGGTTCAGCCCCGGGTTATCCAAGCATGAAAAAAGAAAGTGTAATCGTTATTGGTGCGGGATTCTCAGGATTATCAGCCGCCTCAACCCTTGCCCGGGAAGGGCTGGATGTAACCCTGCTCGAAAAGAATAGCATGGCCGGTGGCCGGGCCCGGAAGTTTTCAGCCAACGGGTTTATTTTCGACATGGGCCCCAGCTGGTATTGGATGCCCGATATTTTTGAAGAGTACTTTGCTTCCTTCGGCCGGAAGGTGTCTGATTATTACCAGCTCGACCGCCTCAACCCTTCCTACAAAATATATTTCGGCCCGGGCGATGAAGTGGTTTTGCCGGCATCTCTTGAAGGCATTTACGCATTGTACGAATCCATCGAACCGGGAAGCACGCCTGCTTTGAAAAAATTCCTTGAGGAATCCGAATACAAGTACCGCATCGGCATCGGCGAATTCGTGCGCAAACCAAGCCACTCCATCGGCGAATACCTGCACTGGAAAATTTTCGCAGCCGGCATGAAGCTGAATATGTTAAGCTCGTTTGGCGACTACACCCGGCGCTATTTCAAAAGCGAAAAGATCAACCGCATGCTTGAATTTCCGGTGCTTTTCCTCGGCGGTACAGCCAAATCGACTCCGGCCCTTTACAGCCTGATGAATTATTCCGATATGGTTCAGGGTACCTGGTACCCCAGGGGCGGCATGTACCGCGTTGTTGAGGGAATGGAAGCACTCGCCGCGGAATTGGGGGTCCGGTTTGTTTATGATTCGGAAGTCAAATCTCTAAATACTTCGGGTGGAAAAGTCGTTTCGGTGAGTACGGCCACCCGGGAGTTTAACGCCGGTTACGTGATTGCCGCAGCAGATTATCACCACGTTGAACAGCAACTGCTGCCTGAGAACGCCCGCCGGTATACGCAAAAGTACTGGGACTCCAGGGTACTCTCCCCCTCATCACTGATATTTTATCTTGGTTTCGATACCCGGATACAGCGCCTGGATCACCATACCCTTTTGTTCGACGAGGATTTTGCGGGTCATGCGGACTCAATCTATAAAAACCCGGAATGGCCTGAAAAACCATCGGTTTACATCAGCTGCACTTCCAAAACAGACGATACGGTTGCCCCTGAAGGGCATGAGAATGTGATGGTACTGATTCCGGTGGCGCCCGGTCTGAAAGACACCCCTGAAATCCGCGAGAAGTACCTTGAACACGTGCTGATGCGGATGGAGCGTTATACAGGTCAGTCGCTGCGCGGGCACCTTGTTTACCAGCGATCATACGCCCACGCCGACTTCGAAAGTGATTACCACGCTTTTAAAGGGAATGCTTATGGACTGGCTAACACATTGATGCAGACCGCTTTCCTGAAACCGAAAATCAGGAATAATAAGCTCAGCAACCTCTTTTATGCAGGTCAGCTGACCGTGCCCGGCCCGGGTGTGCCGCCGGCCATCATATCGGGACAGATCGCCGCAAACGAAATTATTAAACAGCTTTAAACCATTTACGATGAAAGAGCTATTTGATATGATCTCAAAAAAATCGAGCAAGCTGACCACGGTAACTTACTCGACCTCATTTTCGCTGGGCATAAGGTTCTTCAGCCGGCGCTTCCACGATCCGATTTATGCCATTTACGGATTTGTCCGGTTTGCCGATGAGATTGTGGATTCATTCCACGGCTTCGACAAAGCCAGGCTGCTGGAAAGGTTCAGAACGGACACCTATCTCGCCATTGAAGAAAAAATCAGTCTGAACCCTATCCTGAACAACTTTCAATGGGTTGTCAATAAATACGGTATTGAAAAAGAGCTGATCGATCTGTTTCTCGACAGCATGGAAATGGACCTGAAGGACATCTCCTATGATCAGGAAAAATTTGAAAAATATATTCTGGGGTCGGCCGAAGTGGTGGGACTGATGTGCCTCCGTGTTTTCTGCGAAGGCGATGACGGAAAATACAAAAAGCTGAAACCACCGGCCATGCGGCTGGGCTCCGCATTTCAGAAAATCAATTTCCTGCGCGACCTGCAAGCTGACTTCGAAGGCCTGGGACGGTCATACTTTCCCGGGATCGACCTGTCGAAGTTTGATGATGAAACGAAACAGAAAATTGAAGATGACATAGCCCTCGATTTTGCAGATGGACTGGAAGGCATTAAAATGCTGCCCCGTGGCGCCAGGTTCGGCGTTTACATGGCTTATGTCTATTTCCATAAGCTCTTTCTGAAGATTAAACGTACACGTTCCTCCCGCATCATGAAAGAACGCATCAGGATCCCCAACCGGACCAAATACAAATTGTTGGTAACCTCATACCTCAAACACCAGCTAAACTTATTATAATATGAAGATACGGCATCTTATCCTGTTTTTTCTGATCATCTCCGGACAAACCGCTTTTGCACAGGTTAGTCTTGAACAGGCACGTAGCATGTATTTCGGCATGGACAAGGACGAATGCGGGGCGCTGAAGCTGAGCGAAAGCTTCGGAAATAAGGCTCCCGCTGACGTTGTGCTTCTTGCCTATTATGGGGCTTCCACAGCGGCGGCCCCCAACTGCATCGGCAACCCGGCAAAAAAAATAGCCTATTTTCGCAGGGGTAAACAAATGCTCGAGGATGCCGTAGCAAAAAAGCCCGGCCAGCTTGAAATCAGGTTCCTGCGGTTTGCCACGCAAACCAAAGCCCCTTCTTTTCTGGGTTACAATGCGAACATTCAGGACGATAAAAAGTTTATTCTGGAAAATATCAAGCAGTTTGGCAACCAGCCGGCCAACCGTGAAATTGCTTCAAAGATCGCAGGTTTCATGGTCGACTCAGGCCAACTCACCAGCAATGAATCTGCCAGGATAAAAATACTGGCTAACTAAAAAAGTACCTGACATGGAAGAATATGTGATACTCGTGGACGCCAGCGATATGGAAACAGGAATTATGGAGAAAATGCAGGCCCACCGGGAGGCAAAGCTCCACCGGGCATTCTCCGTTTTTATCTTTAACACGGAAGGCCGGCTTCTGCTTCAGCAGCGCGCCCTGTCGAAATACCATTCCCCGGGCCTCTGGACCAATACCTGCTGCAGTCACCCGCGGCCTGGCGAAACCACTGACGTTGCGGCACACCGGCGCATGCGCGAAGAAATGGGTTTCGACTGCGAAATGGAGGAAGTTTTCACCTTCACCTACAAGGCTGAATTCGACAACAATCTTACCGAACACGAAGTAGACCACGTCTTTGTCGGCACCGCTGACCTGCTTCCGGTTATCAACCCAGAAGAAGTTGAATCCTACCGCTATGCAACCATAGAAGATATCCGGAAGGAGATGAACCTCAACCCGGAATTATTCACGGTATGGTTCCGGATCGCCTTCGACAGGGTGGAAGAATATTACAGACAAAAACTGCCGGCACGGAATTAAGGGAATGTGCTTTAATACAATAGTCCGTTAAATTTAAAAATCACGCATGGACTCAAAAACGCAACGACTTGATTATAAATGATTTGTTATCTTTAAACAAGCTTTTATAATCCACTTTAAGTCAATTCATTAAAAATTCTTAACGTACTACTGTTAATAACAACAAAATGGATTTCTTATTTGTTTACCGCAGAACAGAATTAACTATCAGATTAACAAACTTTTAAACATCAAATCAACATGAACTTCCTGATTTATATACTGATTGTGCTGGCCTTGTTCTTCTTTATGGAATTTATGGCCTGGTTCACCCATAAATATGTGATGCATGGCTTCCTGTGGGTGCTGCATAAAGATCATCACATCCGTGACGGACGGAAAGTGGAATGGAACGATGTTTTTGCAGTAATCTTTGCTGTTCCGAGCATCCTGCTGATATACTTTGGCGTGGTGAATCCGAACTATTACCTGCTGAGTGCCGGTATCGGCATCCTGCTTTACGGACTGGCTTATTTTATGTTCCATGATGTTTATGTGCACCAGCGTGTTCCCATCCTCCGCAATTTCTCGAACCGCTACCTGCGGGCAACCGTGAAGGCGCATCTGGAGCACCACAATCCGCATGCCCACTATAACTATGGCTTCCTCATCGCTCCGATGAAGTATTACATAGAAGAATTTGCCAGGAAAAAAGCCGCTCAGAAATAAAACATCCCTATCGTGTCATACTATTTCTGGATTAACCTGCTGGCTATCTCGATTCCCTTCATTGCCGGTTTCGATAAGCGGTTGAAATTTTACCGTAACTGGAAGTATCTATTCCCGGCAATGCTGGGGACCATGCTGGTATTTATCCCCTGGGACATGCTTAAAACCTCCCTGGAAGTGTGGGGATTTAATCCCGTTCACCTTCAGGGCGTTTACCTGGTCAACCTGCCGGTGGAGGAATGGCTCTTTTTCATTGCCATCCCCTATGCCTGTCTTTTTACCTATCATGCATTTGAATACCTGATCCCCAAAGACTACCTGGGGCCTTACGCCAACCGGCTTACCGGCGTTATCGCCCTTACCCTGCTGATTATTGCCGCGATCAACCCCGATCGCTGGTACACCTTTATCACTTTTGTATTTACCTCCATATTTCTTACCCTGCACCTGCTGGTTTTCAAATCGCGCTACCTTGGTCGGTTCTATGTAATGTATTTTGCTACCCTGATCCCGTTTTTTATCGTTAACGGAGCCCTCACCGGCCTTTTTACCGCCGAACCGGTGGTATGGTACGACGACACCCGCAACCTGGGTATCCGTATGGGAACCATCCCTGTGGAAGATGCCGTTTACGGACTCTTTATGCTGCTGATGAACACCACCATCTATGAATGGCTGAGGGGCAGGGACCGGAGAAAAAACCAGCCAATCCCCGAAACAGGGCAATAAAAAAGCATTTTGCTATCCGGCCTGAAAGCTGTATTTTTGTCTGAGCAGGTAAAATTTCCGTTAAATGAACAGACATCTGAAAACCGTTATCCTGAAAGCTTTGGCATTCACATTACTTATGGGCCTCTGGAACTACTGGATGTCAAATAATTACGATGGCTTTCATACCGGATTAAAAACTATCATCTTTCAGGCGCTGGGTGGAGGTGTTATGTTCGGGATATTCATCTATTTTTTTGAAAGACCCGAAAAAAAGCAGGAATAGATTCAACTCCTGACTTCAGTTTACCAGACAAGCAAATGCGGTTATTCACCCGGCAATTCCCGGGCAGGAATGACAGGCACCAAAGCTGCCGGAACAGCCTTATTACAGTATATCAGTCACTTAACCAATATAAGGAAAATTATCGGATTCCCGGCATTCCCAGCTTTCTCAGGTCTGCGCCTGAAGGGTTCTGGAATACCTGCAGCTCAAATTCGGGAATGGCGGCCAGCACATGGTCGAATATGTCCGATTGAATGTCTTCGTATTTCGCCCATTCCTGCACCTTACTGAAGACATAAATCTCCATGGGAATGCCGCTTTCGCCCGGCTGAAGCTGCCTGACCAGGAAAGTCATATCCTGCCGGATATCGGGATTGTTTTTAAGGTAAGCCGACAGGTATGCCCTGAAGATCCCCAGATTGGTCTGCCTGCGGCCGTTCACCAGCACCGTATTGTCAATGGTATTGGTGGCATTGTAGTCGGCAAGTTCCTGCTCTTTACTCTCCACATAAGGCCTGACGAGCTGAATATGCAGAAACCGGTCAATCATTTCCTGAGAGCAGAACTTCACGCTGTTCATGTCGATGTTGATGGAGCGCTTGATGCGCCTGCCGCCCGACTCCTCCATGCCCCGCCAGTTGACAAAACTTTCCGACACCAGCGAATAGGTCGGAATGGTGGTGATGGTGCGGTCCCAGTTCTGTACCTTCACCGTGGTGAGCGAGATATCGGTTACCACCCCGTCGGCGCCCGACTTATTCATCACAATCCAGTCGCCCTGCCTTACCATATCGTTGGCCGAAATCTGTATACCGGCCACAAGGCCGAGGATGGGATCCCTGAAAATCAGCAGCAGCACGGCTGAAAAAGCGCCCAGACCTCCGAGCAGATAAAGCGGGGATTTGTTCAGCAGCATCGAAATAACAATGATAACTCCGATAACAATCAGGATAATCTTGAACACCTGAAGATAACCCTTGATGGGCTTGGCCTTTGACACTTCGAAGCCCTGATAGATTTCATAAACAGCATTCAGGAAGGCGTTGGCGGTTGATATGGATACAAATACAAGATAAATCTGGATCAACTGCAATACCCGCACCAGCGCATCCGGGAACTCGCTCAGGGTAAGGGGGGCGACAAACCCCAGCATTACGCCCGGCACAAACAATAAGACTTTATTGAAGAACCGGCTGTGATAAAGGGCGTCGTCCCAGGTGGTGCTCGAACGGCGGGTGATACGCCTGACCACACCCAGTACAACAAACTTCACAACATAATAAAAGGCCAGAATCAGCAGGAAAGCAATTACAAAATCCGTAATATCCCTGATACCGGCCGAAAATTGCTCTGAAACCCCCTGCCGTGTGAGCCATTCTTTAAAATGAGTACCGATCTGTAGCAACATTACTGTAACTCCTTTCTGTTAAGTTTACGGACTGTTTCTTCTTTCAGTTTTACAATTTTCATCGGCTGATCATGCCTGTACAGGTTAAAATCATAAACCGTTTCATACGCATCCTCCGGTAACAGGCGTGGATCAAGGTAATAAAAACCGGCAGTGCTGAAGTCATCATGCTGAAACTTCAGCAACTGCATTTTGCCCAGGGTGATGTAAAAAGAGGTGGCATGTTCGGTTTCCGAATCCTTAAAAATGGAAAGATCTGCATCTCCGGTGACAGCAGCGGCCTTCAGCGCGCCTTCCTTGTGCACCTGAAAATCGTTGTAACGCGGCGGAATGATAAACCAATCAAATCCGATGCGGATCATCAGCATGGCGGCGGCAAAAATAATCATCCGCTGCTCCTTGAGTTTATAGTATAACCAGGTAAGCAGCAGCATGGTGAAGAACATCACCCCTGCTTTCAGCCAGGCATGATCCACAAAATTGGTCTGCTTCAGCAATGGCATGGGAATGGCTGCAATGATTCCCAGTACCATTACCCCCATCAGAAAATACTCCACTACCCTGCTGTATTTGCCGTTTTTGCCCAGATCCCTGAAAAAGTGGAAGACCAGAATGGTAAACAGCGGCGGGAAGAGCATGAAAATATACCTGGGATACGACTCCGGAGAGGTCCAGTAAATGATGATATTGAAGATAAAGACAATGAAATTGAACCGCAGGAAGGGGTGTTCGCGCAGGGTCGACCTGAAATCGCGCCTGAAAAAATAGATCCACAGCACCGACCAGGGAAAGAAATGGTAGAACATTTCAAGTGGAAAAGTAAACAAATGCCTGGTGAACCGTAACCAGCCGTAATTGATAATGGTGCGCTTTTCCGATTCACTGAAAAGGGTTTTAAAAATCCTGAAATCAAACGGATGTACCTGAAAATAAGCGTAATAATAAGCGCCTATAATCAGCAGGAACAAACCAATCCCGGCAAAGTGCCTCCACGAAAACAGCTTTCTGAACTCGTGGTTATAGCTGAATATGGCGAGCAGCGTAATGCCCTGGAAAACCAGCGATGGCAGCCCTTTCATCAGGAAGGTGATACCCGTCAGGAGGTATGAGACCAGGAAAAGCGCCAGGTATTGCTTTTTCTCCCTGAAATGGTAGATCAGCATAAAAGAGAGGTACACCAGCCAGGAGAAAGTGATGTCGATCAGGCCGAGGAAGGAATCCCAGAAAAGGATACGGCCAGAGGTAATGAAAAGGATGGCCACGATGAATCCCTGTTTATTGCCCAGGTGGCGGCGTACAAACCAGAAGATGGTAAGCCCGAAAAGCAGCAGCCCCACCACCACCGGCAGGCGGAGGGTAAACTCTGAATAGTTTCCGGCCAGCTTGTAATACGCGATGATGATCCAGTTGTACAACGGTGGTTTGTTGTAATAGAAATCCCCGTTGATGGTGGGGGTGATGTAGTTACCGCTGACAATCATCTCGAGGGCGACAATGGCCCGGGTGGGCTCATCCGTGGGGAAATTGATGGCAAGAAATCCCAGGTGCCACAACAGGGCCGGGAACAGCATCAGCACGGAAAAAGCGTAAAAAAACCAGGGGTTTCGGCGGAAAAAACTGAGAAATCCGGAGACCATATTTATAAACAGATTAAAAATCAATCAATAAAACATCAATGACTTAACCTCCTGCAAGTTTGGCTTTATAGCCCTTTTTAAGCAGATAATCCAGGATCTTCTGTCTGAAATCGCCCTGCACCAGGATCTCGCCATTGTCAGAAGTTCCGCCGGCCGCACACAGGTTCTTCAGTTGTTTGGCCAGCGCGGCCAGATCTGATGCGCTGCCGGTAAATCCTGTGACGAGGGTGGCTTTTTTTCCGCCTTTCAGTTTGCGGTCGAGCATCACCCGCAGGTTCTGCTGCACTGGTGGCAGGGTTGCCTGCTCCTGTTCCTTTCCGAAATCGTATTTGAAATCGGGGTCGGTGGAGTAAACGATCCCCTCAGGGCGCTTGTTTTTCGATTTTTCAGCCGGCATATTGTTGTATTTTAAGTCACAATCATCGACAGGGACAAAGGGTTCACCCTGATGTGCAGCGTTTTGTCAAGCTTCACCGGTTCTCCGTCAAGATTGATCACCCTGTTTTTCCTGCGTGTCAGGCTGACTTCACGGGCTTTGATGACCTCCACATAATCCGAGGCATCAATCTTTCTTGTCAGCAAAAGGCCCACCACATGGGGCGCATAAATCAGGGGAACCTTTTTCACGATGCACACATCAACCAGTCCGTCGTCAATCTGCGCCGAAGGCGAAATAATGGTATTGTACCCGAACTGATTGGTGTTGGCAAAACTGACAAACAAGGCTTCACGGTGGTACATCTGCCCGTCGATCAATAGTTTGTAATTCCGGGGACGGTAATAGTTATACTCGTTGGTAACGATCCTGAAATAGGAAAGAAAACCGCGCCTGCCCGACCTGGCGAACTTTTTTGCCACGAGGGCATCGAAGCCCACCCCGGCAATGGAGACAAACAGATCGTCGTTGATACTCACTGTATCGACCTGCTTCACGTTCATATTGTTGATCAGGGCAAGGCTTTCGCCGATATCTGACGGAATGCCGAGATGATGCGCCAGTCCGTTGCCGGAACCGGCCGGGATCAGGGCCAGCACCGAATGGCTTCCGAACATGCCCTTTACCACCTGGTTTACCGTCCCGTCGCCACCCACTGCCGCGATGATGTTGGTTCCCGCCTCCGCGGCTGCCCGGCTGAGTGCTTTCACATGCTCCGCCGATTCGCTGAACACGATCTCCCACTCAAAGCGCTCCGGATCAAGGGTGTCAGCTGCCAGTCCGGCCAGCACTGCCTTACGGGAATGGTGCACTCCCGACACAGGATTCACAATGAAAAGGATCTTGATTTTGGGTCCGGACATACAGATCTCAGGCTGGAACAATAAACGCCGGCAAAAATAAGCATTTTCAGGCAGTTTGCCTTTTAAACGCTGTTTAATCAATAAAAAGCCCCGGAGGTATGGACGACGGTTTATCGCTATTAACCGCTTAAAAGTTGATTTGTCAGAGATATCTGCCAAAGATTCCTCACTCCGTTCGGAATGACTGATAATGTAAATATCAGGAGAGGAATCTTCAAATAACTCACCGGCTACCAGAAATTGATTTAGTGTCTGGAGCCACTGTAAAGTGTTTGTTAAGCAGCATAAATATTGAGCAGATTAAAAAATCATAATCCTTTTAGCATTTATTAATGCTTAATCCGGTTCAAAACAAGAAGAAGCACAGTTGCAATAATCCTGTGTACACAAAAAAAGCTGTCCTTTTGAGACAGCCTTTTGATAGAAAAGTTAGTCTTACTTTTCCATAATAACATCGATCTTCATCTTGTCACCTTTTGTATATAAGTCAACAACTTTGATCAATCCGATCTTGTTTGATTTTGTTCTGAAGACAACTACATTCCCAACAGACAAGCCATTGGTCCTTTTAGTTTGCTGAAGCAAATCAAAGCTTGGGAATACATAATTCGCCCCTATTGCATCAAATTCAGCAGCCGTAATATTACTTGTATTAAAGCGCGTCTGATTCCTTGTTGTCCAAAGGTTTAATTTGAAAACCGGCACAGATTCTGCAGCTTCATCATCAGGCGAAGCAATAATGTTTCCAATCGAAGGTAATGCTGGCGGATTCTTAACGAAAAGAAAATCGATCAGTGCCTGTACAGTCGGCGAGTTTGTGGTCTGATTAACAAAATAAACATTCCCATCAACAGTTGAAAAGAATGAACCTAATGTATTATCGTTTGACGACCCCAATTCAATACCTGTATATTTGATCGTCTCAGGTCCCTGGGCAATAATGTTAAAGCCTTTTTCAGCTTTCATTCCACCTTTATCAGTCAACTCAAATGAAAGCCTTCCACTAACCTGGCTAACAAATGTAATTTCCCGCTCCCAGCTAAATGAATCAGAATTGAATGTTGAATCCAGGATAGTATTTGCAATGTTATTCGAGGTCAGAATGAATCTGAATCGCGTAAGCTTATTTCCTGAAACACTGCTTTTAGTACCAACAACACCTATCTTGATACTACTACCTACCTGAACTGTAACGTCATCTGAGGTATATCCAGCTCCTCCTTTAATGGTTAAAGATGGACCCGGATCGGTTTCTTCATCATCAGAACAGGAAGTAAACACCACTGCAACAGACATCAGCAGGGCCGCAAACAAATAATTCCACTTTTTCATACGATTGGTTTGGTTTAGGTTAATATTGAATTGTTTAAATATCTCCGCGATTTACTGAACAAAGATAAGGCTTTTTGAAGCAAGATCAATCATGCAAAAACTATTCCATTGTGTTTGCCCTGATAAATAACCACTCCGGAAGGTGTTTGTTCGCATTCATCAACAGGGCCGGTATCACAGCGAACTTACACATCAATTTAAGTCACTGTATTACAATGCATTTTATCATTTATCAAAAATCAAATCCCGGATTATCATCCGGAGATTGCCATTGACGCGCTCACCTGACAGCTTGATACAAGTCAGAAGAATAGATAAGTCTCTTGACATATCACATTATTTATCAAACCATTACAATAATCCGGCAATGATCAATATGCTGAATTTAACTGGTCACTTTAATTTTTTCAGTTATTCCTCTATGAACTTATCACCGGGGAGTTATGTAGCGCCTGATTCACCGCAGCATTAAAAATCTCCTGCTTCCGCCATTTCCAACGGGCAACAGCATTGTAGAGCCACTACGGACGAGTATCATATTTAACTATTATACAATCACTTGCATTTCAAAAGAGAATATTTTCAAATGTTCTTTTTTTTTAACATTGCCTGCTGTTACTTTGCATGACCTTGTAAATTCAATTATTCATATTAAACCAGGAGGCTGATGTGGCAACAATAGCAACTACAGGCAACAAAGGCAAAGGCGTTCGGAGCGATTGTGCGCTTACGCTCGAAATCATGCAGCAGGGCGGCGTACAGACCGAACTGATCAGTAAGGTAAAAGTGCTTTACGGCGAATCTATCCTCAGGCTCTGCCATGAAATTCTGACATTTTACGGCATAGAACATGCCAGGCTGACGGTAGAAGATTCGGGCGCCCTTGAATTTGTCATTGCTGCCCGGCTGGAGGCTGCCATCAGGCAACTGACAGGCGACAAAAAGGAATACTTACCTGCCATGTTGCCCCAGAACGCCTATCAGACCACACGCGACCGCAACCGGTTTTCGAGGCTTTACCTGCCCGGCAATACCCCCAGCCTGATGATCAACGCGGGTATTCACAAACCCAACGGCATCATCCTCGACCTGGAAGACGCCGTGGCGGTGACCAAAAAAGCGGAAGCCCGCTTCCTGGTGCGCAATGCCCTGCGCGCGCTCGATTTTTACGGAGCAGAACGCATGGTCAGGATCAACCAGGTGCCGGCCGGACTTGAGGACCTTGATTACATTATTCCACACAATGTGAATCTTATCCTCGTTCCGAAGTGTGAAAGCGCGGAACAGATTGCACAGGTGAACCGGCGCATCGCTGAACTGAAAACAAAGCATAATATTGAAGGCAATGTCTGGCTGATGCCCATCATCGAAAGCGCCTTGGGTGTGCTGAAAGCATTGGAAATAGCGCAGTCGGATAACGTGGTGGCCCTCGCCATCGGTCTCGAAGACTACACCGCCGACCTTGGCACCCGCCGCACCAACGAAGGCACCGAATCTTTCTTTGCCCGAAGCATGGTGGTGAACGCCTGCAAAGCAGCCGGCATTCAGGCCATCGACTCGGTATTCTCCGATGTGGCCGATATGGAAGCCCTGAAGCAAAATGTACTCCGGTCGAAGGCGCTGGGATTCGACGGCATGGGCTGTATCCATCCGCGGCAGATCAGGGTGATCCATGACAATTTCGCACCCGATGAGGTCGAAATCGACAAGGCAAAGAAAATCGTGAACGCCTTTATGGAAGCCACCGAAAAAGGGCTCGGCGTGGTTTCGCTGGGCACCAAGATGATCGATCCGCCGGTGGTGAAACGCGCCCGGCGCACCATCGACCTGGCTGTCAGTATGGGCAAACTCAGTCCCGGCTGGCGCGACGCCTTCCCCGAAAACCAGAAAGCCTGAAATCAATGAGAATGACCGATCAAAAAAAGAAAAGACATGTCAAAATACGATAAACTGACCACGAATGCCGTTGGCCGTACAGTACCCCAGATCATCAACGGAAAGGAAGCTATCCCGTTTATGGGCGTTGGAAAATACAAACCCACGGGCCGCAAGTATGCCCCGCCCATCAGCAGTTGCGCCGATTATCCGGCCGATGGCAACAAAGTGGTTGCTTCGCTGAGGGATGCCCTGATCCGCTGCGGCCTGAAAGACGGCATGACCATCTCGACCCACCATCACTTCCGCAACGGCGACCTGGTGGCCAACCAGATATTCGATATAGCCGCTGAGCTGGGCGCAAAAGAACTTACCTGGGCGCCTTCCGCATCGTTCGAATGCCACAGCCCGCTGATCAAATATCTTGAAGATGGTACCATTCATCATATCGAAGGCAGCATGAACGGCGCCCTGGGCCGGCACACTTCCGAAGGGGGCATGCAGGGTATGGGCATCCTCCGCTCGCACGGCGGCCGCTATCAGGCCATTCAGGACGGCGACCTGCATGTGGACATCGCCGTGATCGCCGCCCCTACGGCCGACCCTTTCGGCAACGCCACCGGCGACCGCGGCCCAGCGGCCTGCGGATTGCTCGGCTTCGCCCTGGCCGATTCACAATATGCCGACAAGGTAATTGTGGTTACCGACAACCTCGTGCCTTTCCCCTGCGTGCCCTGGCAGATTCACGGGAATTATGTGGATTACGTCGTGGTGATGGACCAGATCGGTATCCCTGAAAAGATCATCAGCGGCACCACCGAGATAACCAAAAGCCCCGACCGCTTGTTGCTGGCCGAAATGACTGCGCAATTCTGCGACGAAGCCGGCATTGTACGCGACGGCTTCTCCTTCCAGGCCGGGGCCGGAGGAACCGCCCTCTCCATCGGTATTTACTTTGCCGAAATGCTCCGTAAACGCGGTATGAAAGCCCGATTTGCCCGCGGCGGCAGCAACAAGTACCTCGTCAGTATGCTCGAAGAAGGATTGGTGGATTATATCCTCGATGGCCAGACCTTCGACCTGGAGGGGGTACGCTCCATGCGGGAAAACAACAACCACCTGAATACCAGTCCGTTTACAAGCTACAACTATCACGGTAAAGGAAACTTCGCTTCCATGGTGGACGTGGTTATCCTGGGTGCCACCGAAGTGGACATTAATTTCAACGCCAATGTGGTGACCCATTCGGATGGTTACCTGCTGCACGGCATCGGCGGATGGATGAACTGCCTTTTTTCGAAGTGTGTGATCCTGCCCATCCCCCTCTTCCGCGACCGTATGCCGGTGATCCGCGACGAAGTCACCACCATCTGCGGCCCCGGCGAACTTATCGATGTCATCGTCACCGAAAGGGGCATTGCCATTAACCCGTTACGCACCGACCTGATCGACAAAATGAAAGGTTCTTCCCTGCCGGTAAAAACCATTCATCAACTGAAGGACGAAGCCGAGCGCATCTGCGGCAAACCCGCCCTGCCCGTGCTGAGCGATGAATTTATCGCCGCCATCAAATGGGTGGATGGAACCGTGATCGACGCCGTGCGCAGGGTGGTAAAATAACACGCTTACGGCCGGCACAGGTGCTTCAGCCCCCGGCCCTCATATATCCGGTATAGCAGCAATCGTGGCTGTTGTACCGGATTTTCTTTCAAGCTGTTTATCAGACAATCCTTAACCACGGCCTGCATGATGCATATCAGCGTAATAGCCCTGCGCGATCAGGGGAATGAATCAGGTGCGACGGAACGAAAATAATAATTAACAGGGTATGATCCCGATCAGACATTATCAAATACTATATCCAGATTTGAGCAGCATGCCGGCTGATGATTCGGGAACGGGGTATTTTCTGGATCAAAGCACCTTTCTATTCGCAATGCATTGATTTATAGTTATATTTAAATCAATAACACATAAAATGATGTAAATATTCATTGGAATTTGCTTTTCGTAAAATAATAGTAGTAAATTTATCGCTGTATAATTCTTTTACATTTCTGATACCTGTCCGGACAAATGTCAGGCAGGTTCTCTGTGATATACAGAAACAAGGAAGGTAGAATCAATCTGAGCCGCAATGAGTAAAGTATTAGCCATTGATGACGATTCCATCATCAGAACATTGATGAGCAACAGTCTTAGCAAGGCTGGTTATGAAGTTATTACCGCTGTAGACGGGGAATCGGGACTTCAGAAAGTAATACAGGAAAAGCCTGACCTGGTGGTAACGGACTTTCAGATGCCGGGTATGTCGGGATTGGATGTGATCACTGAAATCCAGCGTATACAGCCCGGGTTACCGGTGATACTTCTGACCGCGCACGGCGACGTTGCCCTCACCATCAAATCGATTCAGGTAGGGGCCTACGACTTTATTGAGAAACCGCTTCAGATGCAGGAATTGCTGGAGGTGATCCGGAACGGGCTTGAAATTTCGTACCAGAGCCAGACCCTGACCGAAACCATTTCTCCTGAGATAAGAAAAGCCATAGAAGACAACCTGCTGGTGGGCAAAACCCCGGTAATGCGCGAAATCTTCAAAAACGTCGGCAGGGTATCGCTCAACAGGGTAAATGTTTTGATCACTGGCGAAACGGGCACAGGCAAAGAACTGATTGCCAGGCTGATCCATTTCAGTGGCATCACCCGCGATCATCCGTTGGTTGTAGTCAACTGCTCGGCCCTTCATGAAGAAATCCTTGAAAATGAGTTGTTCGGCTACAATATGGGGGCCTTCCCTGCTGCCATTTCTGACAAAAAAGGAAAATTTGAACAGGCCGGTGAGGGTACGATTTTCCTGGACGATATTTCCGAACTCAGCGATACCATGCAAACAAGGCTGTTGCGGGTTATTCAGGAACTGGAATTTGAAAAGCCGGGCGGAGACGCGCCCATTCCGCTGAAAGCAAGAATCATCGCCGCCACCAATAAGGACCTGGAAGCCATGGTCAAAAACGGGAAATTCCGCGAAGAGCTCTACTACAGGCTCAAAGTTTTTACCATTGCCATGCCTCCTTTGAAAAACCGTAAGGACGATATTGAAGAACTGGTAAAACACCTTATGCAGAAACTGAACCGGAAACTGAACAAGAAAGTCCTGAAAATCGGAAACGGCGTACTGGATCTGCTTCACAGCCACGACTGGCCGGGCAATGTGCGTGAACTGGAAAACACCCTTATGCAGGCCATGATTATGACCCGCAGCGATGTACTTGAAAAAGAACATATTGTGCTGTTAAACAGGAATGCCCCCGTGGAACCGGAGCAGTTTGAACTCAAATCCATCGCGGATATTGAAAAAGTACACATCAAAAAAGTACTTGACAAGCTGAAATGGAATAAAGTTGAGGCTTCGCGCGTACTGGACATTACCCGTCCCACCCTGAATGCAAAGATTGCCAAATACGGGCTGAAACATAATTAGGCCTTTTCGGGCGGGCCTTGTACCTGCTTTGTAACACTCCCGGCCTGGCCGGGCCTGATATCCCTTCAATATTATAGCTGACTTTCCATTTAAGTCATCCGGTTGAATAACCTTTATGGTTATTTGGCTGGTGGTTCATAAAATTACCTGCCTTTTCTGGTACCGCAACCAATAAAGGGCCGGCCCGCGCCAAGGGTAGGCCGGCAGATTTACATAACCAGTACCTCAAAAAACAGAACGGGCCGAAAAACTGAAGCAGCACAAACGAACACCTTGTGTAATATCAATAATTATGTAAATTATTTTTACACTTCAAAATTTAACACAATTTTCTATCTATCTGTATATTAATATTTTACATCATTTTATGAAAAATTTATCATTTTTTTAACAATTTTGTGGTAAATTACTTGACAATTGCAATTAAGAATTTGTACTTTTGTCGATGGTTAGATTATGGTAGCGTGAAGTTATGAAAGCCAACTATCTGATATTGCTGATTTTGCTCACAGGAGCGCTGCAATCTGCTGTTTACGGACAGATCAGTGTTACCGGGCATATCGCCGCAGAGATCGTAGATGCTGCGGATGCAAGATTTCATGGGCAGACTGATTTTGCGCTGAATGTTGAAAACGATCACAAACTGGTCGAACTCGGAAAACTGAACCTGACATCGGGGGCGGATATGCTTTGCAGCTTTACGTTGTCGAATGCCATGGTAACTAACAGAGAGGGTGAATCATTCAGTCTCGCAACTTCCACTACTCACAAAGACCAGTTTATGACTACTGATGCCCACGGGGAACAGGCACTTGCATTAACAGCCATTACTCCTGATTTACCAAAGGGCGGGCGATTTGTTGGAAACTATACGGTTGTGCTCGCCTATAACTGATCAGGCCTTGTTCTACGCGCATTACAGCTGCATTCTATCCGGGGGGATGAATGCAGCTGTTCTCTTTCTGAGAATCCCTTCCGAAAAATTTCAGGTATTCTTCCGGTGTATTAATGTTGGCGGGAATGCCTTTAAAAGGCACTGCAACGTATTCAGGTCCTGAAGCCTTAAGAAAATCGTCGATACGGGAATGCTGCTCCCGGTCTTCTAGGATTTTCCGGATCATCTCCCGGCCAAGCAGCACAGGATGGCCCGGCCGTCCGCAACAGACGGGGATAAGGCAACCATCGCCCCTGAATGATTTCTGCAGCAGATCCAGCAACTCAACGCATGTAAAAGGATTGTCCACATTCTGAAAAAAACAGCAGTTGCCTTCCGTTACCCGTTCCAGCCCTGACTTCAGCGAATAAAATCTTCCGGCTTCCGGATTTGAGTTGATGACCAGTTCCACCGGACAACCGAAAAAATCTGCGCTTTCATTTAACTGCAACGCCAGCGCAGGACTGCAAACGACGATGATCTGCCCTGCCCCGGCCAGATGATAAACCCCGGTGAGTTGCTGAATAAAGGTACGGGATTCATCGAACTGCAGAAGGGCCTTATGGCATCCCATCCTGCCGGAGTTACCGGCTGCAAGTATCACACAGGAAACGTGACCACCCATGCCCATAAATTGAGATGATTTTCATTATCTTTACAAACCTGCATGAATTGACCATTGCATACCAGTGGTTATGATAATCCACTGCAGGTCCGCTCTGACAAACTTATACAAAATTCGGGCGCGGAGCAGCAAAATACCAAATTCAACAGGGCATGATGCATTCCACAGGATTCTCAGCAGTCAGTATCCGCAGGCTTTACCAGATGATCGGAGAAGATTACCGGCGCAACCGGCAGATATTCGGCATTCCGGAGGCACTATTCTTCAATCCTGCGGTAACCAGCACGGGAAATTACCGGATTTTCAGACAACAACTGAGGACTCCCTTTGGGGTGGCCGCAGGCCCCCACACCCAGCTTGCGCAGAATATCGTCAGCGCCTGGCTGTGCGGGGCAAGCTACATTGAGCTGAAAACCATACAAACGCTGGATGAACTGGAGATTACCAAACCCTGCATCGATATGCAGGACGAAGGCTACAATTGCGAATGGTCGCAGGAACTTCGCATCCGCGAGTCGTTTGATGAATACCTGAAAGCATGGATACTCATCCACCTGCTGCATCACAGGCTTGGGCATCCGGGCACTCCTGACGGCGTTATCTTCAATATGAGCGTGGGTTATAATCTGGAGGGCATACTGAGTGAAAATGTGCAGTGGTTTCTTTCGAAGATGCAGGACTGCCGTCCGGAAAAGGAAGCGATGATCAGTTCCCTTCTGCCGTTATACCCTGAGTTGCGCAACATCAGCATCCCCGACCGCATCTCTTCAAACATCACGCTGAGTACCATGCATGGCTGCCCGCCCGGCGAGATTGAAAAAATCGGCCACTATCTGTTAACGGAGAAGAAACTTCACACTTTCATCAAACTGAATCCCACCCTGCTGGGCAGGGAGCAGCTCAGGGAAATTCTGAACAACCGGCTGGGTTATAAAACCATGGTGCCTGATGCCGCTTTTGAGCATGACCTGAACTATGAAGACGCCCTCGGGATCATCCGCAGGCTGCAGTTGACAGCCGTGCGAAACAACCTGACTTTCGGGGTAAAGCTCACCAACACCCTTGAGTGCATAAACCACCGGAGTATCTTACCACCAAAGGAAGAGATGATGTACATGAGCGGCAGGGCGCTGCATCCCATCAGCGTGAATGTCGCCGCCAGACTGCGCCGCGATTTGGGCCCCGGCCTTAACATTTCCTTTTCGGGAGGCGCCGACTGCTTCAACATCAGCGACCTGCTGCATTGCGGCCTGACGCCGGTGACGGTCTGTTCCGACCTGCTGAAACCTGGTGGTTACGGGAGATTACAGCAGTATATTGAGCAGACCGCCGGCAAGAGCACCCCCGATACTGCCCGCCAGGCCGTTTTTCTGGAAAAGTATGCTTTATCGGTGGTTGATGACATACGTTACCGGTGTGATCCGTTTTCGGAAAAAAGCATAAAGACTGCGCGGCCGCTGGGGTTATTCGACTGCATCCATGCCCCTTGTGCAGATGAATGTCCTACAAACCAGGACATTCCGGAATACCTCAACCATATCGCCAGCGGGGAATTCAGCAAAGCACTGGATGTTATTCACCGGAAGAATCCGTTTCCCAATGTACTTGGTTCAGCCTGCGACCACCCCTGTCAGTTGCGATGCACCCGCATAAATTACGATCAACCACTGAAAATCAGAGAATTAAAATTATTTGCCGCACATTACGGAATGACAGTTGATGCGCCCCCGGTAAAAGAAAACGGCAAAAGCGCGGCCGTAATCGGAGCCGGCCCATCCGGACTCTCGTTTGCCTGTTTCATGCGCCTTGCAGGCTTCCGGGTCGAAATTTTTGAGTCTCATCCTGACGCAGGAGGCATGGTACGTGACGCCATTCCGCCTTTCCGCATGAAAGCAGAGCTGCTGGAGAAAGATATTGAAAGGATCAGGTCAACCGGGGTCATCCTTCATTTTAGCACACTGGTAGACCGGCCGTTGTTCAGACAATTGCGCAATGATTTCGACTATGTTTATATCGCGGCCGGGGCCAGGCGTTTTAAAACGCTTCCGCTCGAAGGGGCCGGGGCCGGAGGCGTGGTTGATCCACTTACGTTTCTGAAACAGGCCAGGGCAGGAATGATAACTGACACCGGCCGGCATATCCTGGTGATCGGTGGCGGCAACACCGCGATGGATGTGGCCCGCACGGCCAGACGCATTGCGGAAGAAGATGCATCGGTAAGCGTGGTTTACCGGCGCAGCAGGGCCGAAATGCCTGCCAGTCATGAAGAAACTGAAGCCGCCCTGAATGAAGGGATCGGGCTGCTGGAACTGCTCTCGCCGGAGCAGATTCAAATAAAAGACGGCCATATCGTTGCCCTCTCGTGTGCAAAAATGAAACTGATCACCCCTGCGGATGGTGGCAGGGCTGTACCCTGCAAAACAGACGAACCGCTGATCACCTTGCCGGCCGATACCCTGATTCCCGCCCTGGGCCAGGAAGCAGACATTGATTTTGCCACGCCGGAAGAGCTATCACTCAGACCAGGGTCAGACTTTGAAACGCAGCTTGACCATGTTTACATCGGCGGTGATGCGGCAAGAGGTGCGGCAACCATCGTAAAAGCCGTGGGCGACGGACGAAGGGCGGCTGCAGCGATCGCGGCATCGGCCGGAATCGCCCCTGAAACCGAAAATACCCCCGCTGAAAATCATCCAGAAAAATCAGAACTGATCATCAGAAAATCGAAGCGGGTAAACATTGATCATGCAATGGAAAACGCAACACCATTGCTTAACGCAGATACAGCCCGCGAAGAAGCTTCGCGCTGCCTGCAATGCGACGAATTGTGCAATATCTGTGTGACCGTTTGTCCAAACAGGGCAAATATTTCGTATCGGACACCTGCCGTTGAAATCCCGCAATGGAAAATGCTTAATCACAACAATGGCGTTTCTTTCGAGCAGTGCGGCACCCTGAAGACTGAACAATCAACCCAGGTGCTCAACCTGGCCGGTTTCTGCAACGAATGCGGCAACTGTACCACTTTCTGCCCTTCATCCGGGGCGCCTTTCCGGGATAAACCCAGGTTCTGCCTCACCGAAGAAAGCTTTAACAAGACCGATAACGGCTATATGCTGCAGCGGGCCAACGGCAGGCTAAGCTTGCTTCACCGCCTCGGAGATCAGGTCAGCCGGCTTACCAGGCAACCAGACAGCTATCTCTACGAAACGGGAAACCTGAAAGTGGCTTTCGACCCGACGGATTTCAGGCCTTCCGGTCCGGAAATAAAAGATTCCGGAATGGTAAATCCTGACCTATCAGAAGCCTCCACGTTAAAGTTTCTGCTCGACAATCCGGATCTGACTGCCGGCAGCCTGTTTGTTGAATAGATTAAAATTACACGCGCAGAAACTACAGCCTCATCGGCACTTCAAACACCACGCGCGTCCCGGCCCCTTCTCCTGCATCATCCTTCAGATCGATGATACCCAGGCTGATCTTATGTTTGCGTTTACGGTTGATCACTTCCAACCGCTCACGGGTAATAATTGTCGCTACCGACCTGTGCTTAGCATCTGATTTCATTTGTATCTCCCTGGCCTTCTCCCTTCCTACGCCGTCGTCCCTGATTTCGCAATAAAACGATCCGTCGCTTTGCCAGAACCTGACTTCAATCAAACCTTTGGCCTCTTTATGCTTTATTCCGTGTTCTATGGAGTTTTCGATAAATGGCTGCGCCATCATCGGCGGCAACAAAAGTGTTCCTGTATCAAGATTTTTATCAACCTCTATCCTGAAGTCGAATTTATCGGCAAACCTTACCCGTTGCAATTCGAGATAATTCTCAATGGTTACAATTTCTTCCTCCAGGGTAACAAATTCCTGAGCGCTGCTCTTGAGAATATTACGCATCAGCCTGGCGAAATGCGCCAGATATTTGTTGGCCAGATCCGGTTCATGGCTCAGGATAAAACTCTGGATACAGGAGAGGGAATTATAGATAAAGTGCGGATTCATTTGTGAACGAAGCAGTCGTTGCTGCAAAGCGATGCTGTTCTGACGCGCTTCGACTGTTTTATTGCGGTACAAAAAAAGAAAAATAAGCAGCCCCAGACCCATTAAACCCGACAGAATGGATATAACCAGTCTTGAGCGGTTAATTTTCAGAACGCCCTGTTCACTTTCGCGAAGGAGCATTTGAATTTTCCGATCCTTAAAACTGGTTTCATAACGCGTACTAAGCTGAATCACTTCACTGCGGCGGTAAATTTTTCCCAGTTGATTTTCAACGTTTACAGCTTCTTCAAAATTTGACAACGCATCCTTATAGTTCCCCTGATCCCTGAATACCTCGCTGATACTTCTGTAGGCGGTGATTACCGTTTTGTAACCGCTGATCTCATAAAACACGGGTACATCCTGACTTGGGGAAAACCAGAAATCAATGCTCCTGCGCTGGTCAGAATAAAATGCGTGATTTTCCGCGATCCATTTCCCGAATGAAACCGCCTGCAGGTAATAAGTTACAGCCTCACTGATCAGCCCGGCTTCGCGGTATAAATTGCCCAGTTCCAGGTTTACCGCAGCCAGGTTGCTCATATCGCCTGAATGTTCTGACAAATTTTTGCTGATCTGAAAATAATGCAATGCCGAATCCGGGCGGTTCAGGTTTCTGAAACATCGCCCGATACCGGTCACGGCCCAGTCAATCACCTCAATATTATTCGCAGCCCTTACCCTGTCGCTTTTCCTGAAAAAGAACAGGGCGCTGTCATATTGTTGCAGGGCGTAGTAGCTGGTTCCCAGATGAAGGGCATTGAGCGCGGTATTTGCCGGCCCTATGGTATCGCATACCGCGCTTAGTTGATCTGCTTTCAGAAATAACGGTATAGCCCGCTCATAATTTCCCGTCTGTTTACACACCCAACCCAGCCTGATCAGCAAACCGAATTTTTCAGTTTTGCTTTTCGCGGCGGCAATCATCGGATAAGCCATGAACGCGTACTTCATGGCCAGTTCGTTATTGTTGGAATAGAGGTAAGTAAGTACCAGCAGCTCTATTGACCTGAACCACATCAGTTGGTCTTTTGCTTTGGCTGCCATATCAAGGACATCAAGGCCCCAGCGCACTGATTCGGGATAATTTCCCTGGTGATGATAAGCAGACCCCCGGGCAAAATATATCCTGATCATACGGTTTAAATCTTTTTCAGGATGCGCATAATTCAACGCCTCTTCTGCAAATAGCAGGCTTCTTTCCGGGTCTTGCTGACGAAAAAAGTATGCCAGCTCAGCAAGAGCTTCTGACTTTACAGCAGGTACAGAACTCTGAACCTGTTTCAGTAAAGCGTTTGTGTCAGCAAGTTCGGGTGTGTAATAGAGCTGTGCAACCGCCCAGGGCCCTGACATGAGGCACCACAACGCAAAAATAAACGGGAGTGAACCCTGAACCTGTTTTAAAGCGGGATGCATGACATGTATAACATTTAAGGCTTACGGCAAGGGGCAGAAAGGTCAGCATCGGGCATTGCGATCACAGAAGAGCATAGTTCGGGTCAGCCGGCAAAACAATGAATCACTTATAAAACAAAACATTCCTCAATTGGGGAACTGCATGACCTTCGGACTAAAACCGGGAAGGAATACCTTCAGATTCAGTCAGGCCATGAGACTCAGATATGTGCCAGTCTTTCAAACATCTCGAGCAGAAGCTCCTTCTTCCGCGAAGCTACAGGAACCTTGTGGTCGCCTTTGATGATCACATACCCGCCGTCGGCACGTTCGAACTTCTGAATATACCTGACATTAATCAGGAAGGATTTATGCACCCTGAAAAAGCCGTAATCAGCCAGCATATCCTCGTAGTCGCGCAGTAAGGCGGAGGCAGTTATTCTAGATCCGTCGGCCAGGTAGATATTGGTATAACTTCCGTCCGACTCGCAGAAAAGTATATCCTGTATGCAGAGAAGATGAATAAAATCGCTGGTTTTGATGATCAGTTTTCTGGCTGTTTTATCCTGAAGTTTCAGGTGTTCGCTGAGGGCATCCAGTTGTGTATTGAAATCACCCTGAAAAGTGGCATCTGCTTTGCGCACCGCATCAATCAATTCGTCAGGGTCAACCGGTTTAAGCAGGTAGTCAAGCGCTGAAAAACGGAATGCCCTGATGGCAAACTCATCAAAAGCGGTAATAAAAATAACCTTGAAATCGATGGGATCAAGCCTGCTGAGCAGGTCGAAGCCGGTTCCGTCTTCCATCCGTATATCCAACAGTACCAGGTCGGGATGAGTCCTCCGGATCGCCAGCTCCCCGCTCTCAACACCATCGGCCTTTGCGACCACTGCAACATTCGGACAATACTGATGCACCAGATTTTCAAGGGTCTGGCGCATGTGTGCCTCATCGTCAATAATGACGGTCTTCAGCATATCCAATCCATATTTTTTTTTAAAGATAAGCATTATTGTGCTGATTTACAAATTTTCAGCTCATATTCGTACCGGGTGCTCCCTGTAAAGGATCGCTGGTTCACACCGCCGAAATTCCCCGGGGCAGCAAAGAAAAAACCTTCCCAACCAATGCCTGCAGCCACAAACTACCCTGTTTTCCTTACCCCCGATTCCGGTTGAGAAGGTCTATTCCATAATTTATTCAATGTATTGACCAGCATGGCTCCCCTGAGGGACCTGCATTTTAGTCAGCAATCTGTCAGTTCCGTACCAGAAGCTTGTTAATGGTTCTGCCTTCTGCCGTAATACGGCAACTATAGACGCCCCTTGCAAGCTGACCGGGATTGTAAATTAGTTTTTGCAAGCCCCTGCTGCAGTTTTGTTCAACAGGCAATGCCACCATCCTGCCCGAAAGGTCGAATAACTCAATAACCACCTTGCCGGTATTTTGCATATCAAGATCGATTCTTATCTCTTCCGATGAAGGATTCGGATAGATCAACAGTCCGTCATTCACGCGGGACAGAGGAGTTGCAGAACCTGTCGTCAACATGTATTCATAAGCACCGATATCAATCCGGTTATCCCCGATCCTGATATTTCCGCAAAGGCAGACGTCAGGCAGGTATTGCCGGTAAAACCAGGCTGAGGTATCCGGTGTTCCGGCATTCCAGCAGGGCGAACTGCCGTTGCCCAGGGCATAAGGAAATTCTCCTTCACCGGCAAACTGCGGATCCCGTTCAAGATTAAACAGGTAGTCACCATTAAAATGTGTGCCGCCGAAACCTCCAAATCCGGCTGAACCAAGCTGAATATCGCAATAATAAAACCCCGGATGCGCACCTGCAGTCCCCAGATAAACTTCTTTGCCAATGTTTGCCGAATTGTTCCAGAGAATTGAATTGATAATAAACGGATTAGAGCCAAAAGTGCAATGCAGGGCACCCCCGCGGTCAGCAACATTGTCTGCGAATGTACAATTCGTAAACAGTCCGTCCCCGTTCATTCTGAATGAAATGGCGCCACCTGCCGCAGCCTGGTTGCGGGCAAAGAGGCAATTTGAAACAACCGGTTTACTGTCGGTGCTGACAGTTATTGCACCCCCTTCTCCGGCAAAATTGTCCAGGAACCTGCAATTCTGAATAAAAGGTTTTGAATTATCCATCGCAATGGCGCCACCTACAGGAACATATCCGGTATGATTGAAATTCGCAAAATTATTCCTGAAGGTTGTGTTGGTGATACTGATTTTACTGTAATCACTCATACGCATTGCGCCGCCGCAGTTGTAAGGATATTCACCCTGAGCCTGCGCATGTTCAAAAATGCAGTGGTCAAACTTTGATGAGTCATTGGTTTGAGGAGTGGATACAAACCGGACTCCGCCCCAGTAAAACAGCGGATTTGAGCGGGTGAACAGTACCGGTTGGATGGCATCACCACCTGCAACAATACTTCCCTGTACGTCAAAAAGAAACTGCGCCCTTACTTTAATCTCAACACCCGGTTCAATGGTAAGCACCGAGCCATTTTCAACCATCACATGATCATCAATAAAGTAAGGGGAATGATCGGCAGTCCATACGCCGCTAACGGGGTTTGCCGAGATGAAAGTAGCCTTGTTATGCTCTCCGGCCAGGCTGGCTGATATTACTTCCCACATTTCGCCTGAGCGCCCGTTGGTACTGAATTCGCTGCCCGGGAGGCGTATGAGACTTGAGGTTTTCAGCAGCAGATAATGACTGCCAACATCTTTCAAAATAGACAATGCAACTAACCTTGCCGGGTCCGAGGCCGATGCTGAAATGTTATATACCGGAGAAAATGACGATTTACAGGTCCAGTCGTTGGTGTACTCCATTATTTGGTTGGTGTCGGCCAGCATGATCAGGATGGGCTCACCGCTCAGTTCAATAAACAGGTAATTGTTGTAGAAATTGCTCCAGTGGTGGGATCCGGAGTACCCCCAGTCATTCCCCGGGATATCGGGGCCGAGGCTTGAGAGGCCGGTTTTAATTTTCAGGTCGCTGGTCTGGTATCCGCAACGCATAAGCTGCAACTGTGTATTTCTGAAACCAGTGTATCCATCAGTGAAATGGGCAAAAGCGGCACTGCCGTGGGGATCTATTCCGCCATAATCGCGCGAAGCTGTGTAATAGAAAAAATTATTGTGCCCGACGCCCGCAGGCTCAGGGCCGGAACCATCGGCATTCCAGCCTGCCAGTCCCTCGTGATCGCTCGCAAGCCCGACAAGCGGCATTTCAGGCCTTCCTCTTTCAAAGTAACCGGAAATACTGTATTTGCTGCCGGTACGGCCATTACCACCAAAACCGGAGTGAAAATCAATGGAAGTACCGATGAATTTTAACTCATCTTTACCCATATCCGCAAGAAAAGCCTGCGCAATCTCCCTGCAATCCGGGGGAGCGGCTCCGGAAATATCGCGGACAGGGGCATAGCCCGATTCACTCACCATTGTACCGGAGAAATGATTAACAATCAACATGTTATAGTCAAGACTTAAACTAAGGATTCCGTGACCATCCACCAGGATAATCAGATGGGTATGGTAATAATTTGAAAACGAGTTACTGGCAAAATCAAACCAGTCCAGGCCCTCGATGTCATCGCCCAAATCTGACAATGAACATTTAACCTGCACATCAGCGAGTGTGTAGTTATACTGCAACAGTTTCTCATTAAACTGCGGGAATCCCCTGGTGTTAGTAAGGTGAGCCATTGCTGCACCGGGGGCGGGGTTTATTCCGTTGTAATCAGCGGATGCATAATAATAATACCAGGCGCCCGACCCGGTAATATGGCCGGCGGCGGCTGGCTCAGGACCGGTTCCATCGGCATTCCAGGTATATATACCTTCATGCTGTTCCACCAGGCCCTGCATAAAAATCTGCGCATAACCTGCTCCTGTAAAGCACATTAAGGCGCAGCCGATAAAAATCAAACGTAACATTTTACTCATGGTAACCTCCTTTTTTTAATGGTTTTACTGTCAAAATGATTATAAAGATAGCCCTTGAAAAAAGAGGAGTTGAACACGATTTATCAATGCCGGGGCCGGATTTATATACGCCCGCATCTGACCAATAAACGCCTGTTATAAATCGCCGGGCGCAGGTTTATTTCTGCCGGGTTCAAAACAATGGCATATTTTTTTGAAGTTAAAATGGCAGAAGACAAAATATTTTCATCAGGAAATGTCATTATAATTTTGTCAGCATCCTCAGATTTTTAACTTTGTATATAAATTCAAGCTACATGATCCCGATTACAGACCACATTGTTGATCCTGTTGCACGGCAGAAGGCCATCGCCCGTTTCCGTGAAAAGCGCATTATCCTGCCGACATTTGCCCAGATGCGCAACCCGGAAATGATTCCTGAAAAAATTAAAGCGGCGCTGAAAGGCATCGGCCTCTGGGATCTCCACCCCCTGAACCTCTTTCGCATTACGTGGAAGAACGAGCCGGTGGAAAGCGGCGGGCTTTTTGGCGGGGTCAACTTTCTGGAACTACCCCCGGTACTTACGGGGGTTGATGCGCGGATTGTCATGTTGATCGGCAAATACTTCCCTACTGGGTCACATAAGGTTGGCGCGGCCTATGGTTGTCTGGCGCCCCGTATCATCAGCGGCGAGTTTGATCCTTCATACCACAAAGCGGTGTGGCCGTCTACCGGCAACTATTGCCGCGGGGGTGCTTTCGATTCGTGGCTGATGGGCGTTACCGCGGTAGCCATACTGCCCGAGGAGATGAGCCGGGAACGGTTTGCATGGCTTGAAGATATAGGCGCAGAAGTGATTGCCACCCCCGGATGTGAATCAAACGTAAAGGAGATTTACGACAAGTGCTGGGATATCCGCAGAAACCGGCCCGATTGCGTGATCTTCAACCAGTTTGATGAATTCGGTAACCCGGCATGGCATTACAACATTACCGCCCCGGCCATCGAAGAAGTATATAATACCCTGAAAACCGGCAAAAGTCAACTCGCCGCCTATGTTTCAGCCACCGGATCGGCCGGCACCATCGGTGCAGGCGACCACCTCAAAAAACACTTCCCCGCGATGAAGATTGTGGCCTCCGAAGCATTGCAATGCCCAACGCTGATGCTGAACGGCTTTGGCGGGCACCGCATCGAAGGCATTGGCGACAAACATGTGCCATGGGTACACAATGTCAGGAATACCGATATGGTTACTGCCATCGACGACGAGGACTGTATGCGTGTTTTCAGGCTTTTCAATGAACCTGACGGGCATAAGTACCTGAAATCATCCGGCATTGACCAGGGTATCACTAAGCAGCTTCACCTGCTGGGCATTTCAGGAATCGGCAACCTGCTGTCGGCCATAAAAGCTGCCAAATATTACGAAATGAACAGAAATGATGTGGTAATTACCCTGGCCACCGATTCGGCAGATATGTACCGGTCGCGCCTGCCCGAACTGGAAGCTGAAAAAGGGCCCTACAATATGCTGCAAGCAGCCAAGGACTTTGAAAAATGCATTAACGGCCAGGCATGCAACAACCTCAGGGAGCTGGGCTATTACGACCGGAAGGCCATTCATAACCTCAAATATTTCACCTGGGTGGAGCAGCAGGCTAAGGAAACCGGAGACCTGAACCGTTTATGGTATGACCGGGAAATCTGGGAAAAACAATTTAATCAGGCGGATAAATGGGATGAGATGATTGAAGCCTTCAATGAAGAGACAGGCGTATTGAGAAGCATGTAAACAGGGTTTCCGAAACCGGCCGTGCCGGCATTATAAGGCCTGCACAGCCATCATTAGCGGAGCGCAGCAAGGGGATCACCCCCGAAGAGCATCAATAAAATCATTCAAATGCACGCTGTATGAGCTCAAAATTTAACTATCAGTGTAACGATTGCGGCAGAGAGATCCCGGGCCACGGCATTGTTTACCTGTGTGAAGATTGTGCCGTCAGACAAAAAGAAGGGCAACCGCCTGCCGGCGTCCTGAAAGTTATCTACAATCCATCGCTGCTCCGCGGGCTGACATTCCGTAAACTTGAAGCAAACCGCTTTATTGAACTTCTGCCTTTCAACGATACCGGAAGTCTGCCCTTTCTGCGAACCGGCAACACGCCAATGTACCGGATTTCCGGCCGGGAAGCAGCAATCGGGGGGCACGAACTTTTCATCAAGGATGATTCGCAGAATCCCACATTTTCGTTCAAAGACCGCGCTTCGGCCGTGGTATCCGCTTTTGCCAAAGAGCAGGGAATCAGCACCATCGTTGCAGCCTCTACCGGCAATGCCGGCTCATCCCTTGCCGGAATATGCGCAGCCCAGGGCCAGAAAGCAGTGATCTTCGCCCCGGCTTCGGCACCGGCCGCCAAACTAACGCAAATACTGATGTACGGGGCTATACTGGTTCCAGTGGATGGCAATTACGACAATGCCTTTGACCTGAGTATCGAAGCAACGAAACATTTCGGCTGGTACATCCGCAATACAGCCTATAATCCCCTGACCATCGAAGGTAAGAAAACGGCAGCTTTCGAGATTTACAGCCAGCTGGGACACCGGCTTCCCGACCGCGTTTTCGTTCCGGTCGGCGACGGGGTGATCCTTTCCGGCATCTATAAGGGTTTTGAAGATTTGCTGAAATCCGGAATCACCGGCGGCATGCCGGAGATCGTTGCCGTGCAGGCAGCAGGCAGCAGCAACCTGATTGACAATCTGGGAAAGAAAGCGTTCATCTGCACGCCTTCCTCTACCCTGGCCGACAGTATTTCGGTGGATATTCCCCGGAATTTCAGGATGGCTGAGAAATACCTGCTTCAATACAAAGGTAAAGCCCTTAAAGTGAGCGATCAGCAAATCCTGGAAGCATCGCGGCAACTGTCCGCGCAAACAGGGCTATTTGCCGAACCGGCCGCTGCCGCAGCCTTTGCAGGATATCTCCTGGCCAATGCAAAAGGATTAACCGGGAAGGGCACCATCAACGTCGTACTGCTGACGGGGAGCGGGCTGAAAGACCTGAAACCGGTGCAGCCACTCCTGAACATCCCTGAAGCTGTTAAACCTGATATTCACTCTGTTACATCCTTCCTGAAGGACAAAACCGGTCTTGTATGATACGCTTCATTCTCAACGGCGCTGATGTAACATTCACCGGTAACCCGGAGAAAAAACTGCTTTATTTTTTGAGGAATGAAAAGCATATCACCTCCGCAAAGGATGGTTGTTCAGGTCAGGGGGCCTGCGGCGCCTGCATGGTTGAGATCAACGGGGAAGCCCGGCTGTCGTGCCTTACCCCGATGAAAAAAGTGGACAAGGCCGTTGTAAATACCCTTGAAGGTATCCCCCCCGGCATCAGGGACGTACTTGCGCGCGCCTTTGTGGAGAAAGGTGCAGTACAATGCGGGTTCTGCAGCCCCGGCTTTCTGATGCGCACCAAAATACTGCTTCAGAAAAATCCAAATCCTTCGCGGGAGGAAATCCGCCACGCCCTCAATCAAAACCTTTGCCGGTGCACGGGATATGTAAAAATTGTGGATGCCATCGCAGAAGCAGCTTTAAAACTCCGTTCTGAAGACAAAAGTGAAGAACCGCCGGCCTCCGCCCATGTCGGCAGCGCTTACCGCAAATATGAAGCGCTAGAAATGGCCACCGGTCAGAAAAAGTATATTAACGACCTGTTTGTCGAAGGGATGCTCTTCGGAGCGCTACGGTTCTCCGACCATCCGAGGGCCGTCATCAAAGTGATAAACGTGCAGCCAGCGTTAAAAGTCAGAGGCGTTGTAAAGATATTCACCGCAAGGGACATCCCCGGAAACCGCTATACGGGCCTGATTCTCAACGATTGGCCACTGATGATTGCCGAAGGGGAAACCACCCGTTACATCGGAGATGTGCTGGCAGGGGTGGTTGCCGGATCGGAGGAGGCTGCACGACAGGCCGCCGCGCTGATCGAAGTCACTTATGAGGTGCTGCCTCCGGTTACCGATCCGCACGAAGCGACCGGCCCAGGCTCCCCCCCTGTTCATCCCGGACAGTCCAATCTGCTGGAGACCTGCCGGATTTCACGTGGAGGTGATGCTTCAGCGGTAATAGCCGGCTCGTCCTTTATCGCCCGCGGCACCTACCAGACCCAGCGGATAGAGCACGCCTTCCTCGAAACCGAAGCGGCGCTGGCAATGCCTGAAGACGACGGCCTGCACCTTTTCTCGAACGGACAGGGCATCTATGTTGACCGGCGGCAGGTTGCTTCACTGCTTGGCCTGAAAGAGGAGAAAGTCAGGGTAACGCTGGTATCTTCGGGAGGCGGCTTTGGCGGAAAAGAAGACCTCACCGTGCAGGGGCACGCCGCCCTATTCGCATGGCTGCTGAAACAGCCGGTAAAAGTTATGCTCAGTCGGGATGAGTCGATCCGGATGCACCCTAAGAGGCACCCGGTATTTATGGACATTTCCATAGGATGCGACCATGACGGACGCCTTACGGGTTTGAAATTAAAGGCCATCGGCGATACCGGCGCCTACGCCTCCGTTGGCACCAAGGTGATGGAACGGGTGGCCGGTCACGCCTCGGGGGCTTATCATATCCCCTGCGTGGAGGTGGAAGCACTCACGGTTTACACCAACAATATCCCTTCGGGGGCCATGCGCGGCTTCGGGGCCAACCAGGTATGTTTTGCCCTGGAAGGCTGTATCGATGACCTTTGCCGTCAGGGTGGATTCGACCGCTGGCAGTTCAGGTACAACAATGCCCTTTCCGAAGGCAGGATGACCGCCACCGGGCAGGTGCTCCGCGGAGGCGTTGGCGTACGCGCAACCCTGGAAGCGATTAAGCCGTTTTACGACAAAGCCCGGTATAAAGGCCTTGCCTGCGGTATCAAGAACAGCGGAGTGGGCAACGGTATGGCCGATTTCAGCGATGTCATCATAGAAATCGTATCGGAAAATAAAGTGCGCCTGCTGCATGGCTGGACGGAAATGGGACAGGGAGTGCATACACTCGCCACCCAGATGTTGTTTGAGGAAACCGGCATCCCGCCCGACATCATTGAAGTGATGGTTGACAGCAGGGCAGGCATTCCCACGGGCATGACCACCTCCTCACGCGCCACCGCCCTGCTGGGCAATGCCATTCTGGATGCAGCGCACCACATCAGAAAAGACCTTGAAAGTCATCAGTTAAAAGACCTTACCGGGAAAATTTACCGCGGAAACTACACCTGCAACTGGACCACCAAACCGGGTGACAACAACGGGGAGGTCATCACCCATTTTGCCTATGGGTACGCCAGTCAGCTTGTGGTGCTGGATGCGCAAGGCAGAATTGAAACGGTTTATGCCGCCCATGATGCAGGCAAGATCATGAACCCGCAACTGTTTGAGGGACAGATTGAAGGAGCCGTGCACATGGGGCTGGGATATGCCCTTTGCGAAGACCTGCCGATGACCGGCGGGCAGCTGGTATCCGCCCGGATGCGCGACCTGAATATACTCCGCGCCAAAGACATGCCTGAAATCGTTGTTCTGGGCGTGGAAGTTAAAGATCCGGTCGGACCATACGGCGCCAAAGGACTGGGTGAGATAGGGCTGGTTCCCACGGCCGCGGCAGTTGCGAACGCGTTGTGTGATTATGATGGGATCCGGAGGTTTTCATTGCCGGTTGAAAGAAAAATTGAAAATTCACCACAATAGGCACAACTTGTCCCGGCTTCTTTGCCGGGAATAGGTCACAATAGTTCTTTTTGTTCTGATGTTCTAATGTAGTTAAAAAAACTTCAATCCTTGAATCATGGCTGTCTTATTAACAAACGGAACCTACATTGATGCGGCAACGCTCAGCTTCACCAAAACCCATATTCTGGCCGGAGAAGGTGCTGAGGGTGGGATCAGTTTATTGAATGAAATACCGGTCAATCACAACTATACTGAACTTGACTGCTCCGGCAGATACATCACGCAGGCCTTTGCAAACGCCCACCACCACGCGTACTCCGCCCTTGCCAGGGGAATGGGCGCACCAAAGAAAGCTCCGGCAGACTTCAGTGAGATTCTCCGGTATATCTGGTGGCCCCTCGACAAAGCCCTGGATCAGGAGATGATCCGCTACAGCGCGCTGGTGACCGCCATTGCCTGCGCGAAAAACGGAGTTACCTTTGTTATCGATCATCACGCTTCACCCAACGCGGTGGACGGATGCCTTGAAATCATCGAGGAAGCCTTCGAGTCCGTGGGGGTTGGCCATCTGCTCTGCTACGAGATAAGCGACCGCGACGGGATGGGAATTGCCCGGAAAGGACTCCTGGAAACGGAAAAATACCTTTCGCGCAGGCAGGGGCTGGTCGGACTGCATGCTTCCTTCACCGTCGGCGATAAAACCCTGAAACAAGCGGTTGAGCTGGCACGGCAGTTGAATTCAGGCATTCATATGCATGTGGCCGAAGATTTGTCAGATGAAAACCATTGTCTGGAAAACTATCACACCTGGGTGATTGACCGCCTGGCAGCGGCCGGGGTCCTCGATTTCCCGAAGACCATACTTGCACACTGTCTGCATCTTGACGAATACGAGCGGAGGCAACTCTCCGGTTCACCGGCGTGGGTAGTGCAGAATATGGAAAGCAACCTGAATAATTCAGTAGGATTATTTGATTCAAAAGGCCTGAGTGACCGCATTATGCTCGGCACCGACGGTATGCACAGCGATATGCTGCGGAGCGCCAAAGCAGCTTATTTTTCAGGGCATAACCACGATAACATCGACTATGCCGAAACCTACCGCCGCTTCAGGAATGTTGGCAACTATCTGAATGAAAACGGGTTTACCGGTTACGGAGAGAACAACCTGGTGGTGCTGAACTACGACTCCCCCACCCCTTTCAGCAAAGAGAATTTTTACGGGCACTTCCTCTTCGGTCTGGAAACCCGGCATCTACAGCATGTGATTGCACAGGGAAAACTGGTTGTCAGGAACGGCCGGGTGATCACGGTTGATGAAGGTGAAATACTTGAAGAAGCGCGCAGACAGGCCACCATGCTTTGGAAAAAGATGAAGCGAAAATGACATAAGACCCTTTCGTCACTGCCGGGCCGGCTCCCATCCGATGAAACTTCAACTCCGGAAGGCAGCCTTACAATTCTTCTTACTTCCCGGCTTTTCATGTCCGCTTTACCTTTTTATACTTTCCGTGAGTCAGTATGGAGATGAATCAAGCGCAATCCGCCGGGGGGGGCATTCACCTCCGGATGAAGATAATATTCCTATTCAATTATTTACCTCCTTAATTTTCACTTTGTTTCATCCGGCACCGGGCAATCATAAGCTCAGATGTTGCACAATGTGATGAGATTTACTTACTGTTATATAAAGTCTAATTAATAA
>DJGZ01000016.1 GCA_002433025.1 Bacteroidales bacterium UBA5833 | reverse complement strand
CCGCCCGTGGCATGCGTCCGGTGACGCGCGCTAGCCGGGGGTTTTGGTGTTTCGGTGTTTCAGTGGCAAAAAAAATCAAGAATTCAATCCGGTTAGCGCAGACGTCCGCCACGGCCTCCTCCTTTAGTTAAATGCTTTCAGGCAGATGTCGCGTCAGCACGCAGGTGAAATTTTACAAAATCCGTTATCTCCTTCATGGCTTCCGTTGCTTCGCGAAACATGGGCGCCAGCAACGGATAGCAGTGTACCTGTCCTTTACCGCTGCGAAAAACCACCTCGACCCCGGCCTGTTCAGCCTTCAGATAAAAACTCTTTCCGTCGTCGTACAATTCATCATCTTCTCCTGCATTAATGAATAGTGGCGGCAGTCCTGCCAGGTCGCCGAAAAGCGGGGATATGCCCGGCAAAGAAGGATCATGTTTTCCGCAGTAATGCGCGCTGAAAACCGTCCAGGAATTCATGGGGGCGAGGGAGTACCGGTTTCTGGTGCGGTACGAATCGCCGGAGCAGGTAAGGTCGGTCCAGGGAGACATGGCAACGGCAGCGGCTGGCATGGGGATATTCCGGTTCTTCATCTCCAACAGCAAAGCCAGACACAGGCCCCCTCCGGCCGATTCCCCGGCTATCACAATGTTTTCAGGCTTAAATCCATGGGTGTACATCCACTGAACCACCTCAACAGAATCATCCAGTGCAGCGGGAAAAGGATGCTCAGGCGCCAGGCGGTATTCATAGGTCAGGGTCCGGAAACCCGCCCGGGCCGCGAACCGTGATACAATCCCGCGATGATCGTTGCATGAACCTGACACATAGCCGCCGCCATGCACATAGAGCATCGCCTTATCAGAATCCGCACCTGCAGGAATCAGCCATTCCGCTTTCATGTCACCGGTCAGGAATGGTTTAACTTCCAACCCCTCCGGCACCCTGGCAAACCGGGCCGCTCCCTGTTCACAGCGATCCCTGAAAGCCTGGATTGAAGTATTTTCATCAAACATCTCCTTGCGGAATTTTCCGCTTAAAATGTGGCGGTTTCGCAACATGAAATTGAAAAACCTGCTCTGAATGCTTTGCATGTTTACCTTAAAATTTTATACCGCAAAGATCCGGGGTTTTTCCCGGTTGAAAATTCACCTATGTTACTTTCTGAGGTCCCGGATGTAATTTTTCCGGATTCTGCTCAGCGACTGCGGCGCGATGCCCAGGAAACCGGAAAGGTGCTTAAGCGGAATCCGCTGAACAATCCCCGGATAGTTCTCCAACAGCAACCTGTACCTTTCCGCGGCCGGAGTGGTTTTGGCTTCCATCATCAGTTGCTCGGTCTGGTACTGCACTTGCTGCGTGAACTTTCTGGTAAAGATAGCCCAGTGTTTCAGCTCAAGCAATAAATCAGCATTCTTCAGACTGAACGTATAAGCCACACAGTTTTCCAGGGCCTGAATGCTTTCTGTTGCCGGCGCCTGATTCCTGAAACTAAAGGCGGATGTGAAGCAGTACGGGGCTATTGTAAAGAATTTGGTTACTTCGTTTCCGTCATGATCAACAAAAAAACGCAAAAGCCCTTTCTCCAGGAATCCGAAAAAGCGGCAGATTTCTCCTGACTGAAGAATGATTTCATTCCGTTTGTAAACCCGGGGTTCAAAAGCGCCTGAAATAATATCCCATTCTTCATCAGGAAGCCGGACGTAGGATTCTATAAAATTTCTGAATGCAGACATGGCTGATTTCTTCAGTAAATTGCGCTTAAAATCTCCTGCAATTTATCAAAAATTTCACCGGGATAATCATTGCAATCATATTCCTTTGAAAGAAATCCGAAAAGCCATCAATTACCTTCCGGTAAGATCCGGCCCATGACGTATTATGGATGACAAAATAGTATGACAATACAAACCGGCAAGCCCTTCTCCCCTGCTAATCATGACTTTTCGTCCTTTTTCCCATCATCACCCCGACTCCGGCGATGGTTATCAAACCACCCGTTACCTGAACCGGCGTAGGAAAGCTGCCAAACATCAGCAGCGCGCCCGTAAGCACAAACAATCCGGTAGTGCTCTGAATGATTGCCGTTCTGCTTGCCGGTATGTACTTCAGCGAAGAATATTGGAATATGGAAGTCAGAAAAGGTCCGACAAACGAACCGGCCAATATATTGAGAAAGGGTTTCAGCGGAATCCTGACCGCGTCTCCGGTAATAAATATAAAAACCAGGGCAAAGAAAAACAGGAAAAATGCACGGTTGAGCGCCAGCACAACGGGCGCTATCTCTCTGATATGTTTCTTAACCAAAATAGTGCGAACGGCATAAAAGGAGGTCGACACAAACATCAGCAAGGCGGTAGTGCTCATGAATCCGGAAGAAGCGGTTCCCCTGAAGCTGATCACAAATGCGCCTGCCAGAATAAGCGCGGCCCCGGCCCCGGTTTTTATGCTGAAACGTTCAGCAAGTAACCAGATCCCGAGCAAGGTTACAAACAGGTATTCAAGATTGCGCAGAAAGCCGGGAACAGCTGGATTAGCCGTAACCTTAATTGCTGTATAGAAGGTAACTGTGGCAGCAAGTTCAAATATCCCGATGAGCAACAGGTTATGGTAATCGTGGCGGGTAAATGAACGAATGGAGAATCCTCCTTTGGGGTGCAACGCAAACAGGGCATTCCAGAAAATGGCCAGGCTGAACCACCAGAAGCCAAACCGGGCCAGGCTTATTTCATTCAGTGCGGCTTTGCTGAACAGGTAGACGAGTGATCCGCAGATGGTGGCGATCAGCGCGTATAAGTACCCCCGTCGGGTTGATGTTAATACTATATTCAAGTTTACAAATTTGATTCAAAACAGACAATCATGGGCAGATATTAACCTGTTTCAACGCGTCAAGGGCCATGGCAAGCCGCGCCTCCCCCACTCCGGAAACCAGCGTAAACGGCAACTTTCTGTCAGTAAGCGCTTCAATATAAATCTCAAGCAATTTCTCCCTGAAGTGCGGATGTTCGCGCAGCGGATCGGCTTCCCACGGCAGGTCGGTATTACATAGAAGATAATGATTATAACGGTGCCGGTTCACCATCTGTTCAATCCAGGGGTGCGATTTTCCGTATTTTACCCTGCACCAGATATGACAGACCAGAAAATCGGTATCGCAGAAGAGAAACCTGCGGGCAATTTCCGCTTTTGAATTTTCGGAAGCATACTGACCTTCCGCAATCCCGGCTATATCTGAGAATTCATAAGGCCTGTCCAGCTTTTGAAGATAAGATCTCGAAAACTCAGGGACCCATGGCTCATCAAAGTGCCCGGCCAGCTTTTCAGCCAGCCATGATTTTCCGGTGGACTCCGGGCCTGTAATGGAGATGCGCCTTATCATTGCAGCTGTTGATTGCGGTAACGCCGTCGCCATTCAATCAGGCCCATAACGGCGATGATCAGGAAGACAAGGTACTGGAAACTTGTAAATACCAACCCCTTCATAAAATAGAGGGGAATCGAAATAACATCCCCGATGATCCAGTATGCCCAGTTTTCAACTTTTTTCCTTGCCATCAGCAGCATACCCACCAGAAAAACGGATGTCGTAAATGAGTCAGTCCAAGGGACATACGACTGCATATAAACGGTATCATCGTAATTAAACAACCAGATAAGCCCGAGAATTGCCCAGTATGAAATTACCGTCAGGCCGATACCGGTCCACTGCTGCTTTAAACTGTTCACGCTGATGGCCAGTTGTCCGGAATTCCCTGCCGGCCTGGTCCAGTTATACCATCCGTAAACGCTCATGCCAAAATAAAACAGATTGATGCCGGCATCGGCATAAAGCCTCGCGTTAAAACAAATGAAAACAAAAATCAATACGCTGACGATGCCCGTAGGATAGACCAGAATGTTTTCGCGGCGGGCATACCATACGCTGGCAATCCCAAGAATTACGGCAACAAACTCCATCCAGGTGGTATCAGATAAATTATCGGTAAAAATGTCCCAGAAATCGAGCATAATTATATTCTGTGAGAAAACAGGATAATCCGTAGAAGCAGCGGAATTACCAGGGTTTATTCAACGAATGACGATGCATTTCAACATTACAAAATTGAACTTCTGAAACTAATCACTCAGGTCAGCGTTGATGATTTTCATCACAAATACCGAATGCGGCAGCTCGAAGGCATCCTTCATGCAATCGCGGATTGCATTCATCACCTCGTTGTACTCCCCGAAAACCTGGGTTGCCATTGTATTGGTCCTGACCTCAAGGGTATGATAACTGTTCAGGGCTGTAATAAACGCTTTTATCGGCGCTTTATACTGTTCATTCAGCGGGTAGTAACTTATTTCGGCAGATATTTTCATGACATCCGGGTTAATGTTGAAGAAAGGTTAATACACGTGGCAAAGGTACAGGTATTCGTATTTAGATTATCTTTGAAGTCCAATAAACATTTTGATGCTATGAAGTACGCACGAATGCTGAAAGTTACTGTTCTCGGACTTATTGCTGTTATGCTCAGCTCTTGTCTGACTGTTGAGAAAAAGGAATATACTTTTGAGTTAACCGGAGAAAATTCCGGCAAACTGACCATCAGGTATATCAATATCATGTCGGTGATGGATGATGGTAAAGATGTTACGGCCCAGGATTTTGCCGAGATTATTGATAAATACATCAACGGCGATCAATTGGAACAGGACTTCCCCGGCGCTGCAAATATCAAAACCCGGCTTTATGAGCAAAACGGACAATTGTGCGGCGAAGTAACCCTGGATTTCCCTTCACTGTCGGCTGCCAGGCTTTATCAGTATGATAAAAACAGCCCTTTGATGATGTGCATCAGTGCGGCCTACGATTCAGAAACCTATGTCAGTTCAAACGGCAGTTACGGGAATGACTACATGCCGGTTGTTTTCTGGCCTGCAGGCTCAAGAAAACTTACGGTCACCACATCGGTTAGTGCGCCCGACGAAACCTCGCTCAGCCTGGCAGGAGAATACCGTAAATGGAAAGAGAAAAATTAAGAGATTTCTCTTTAACACTAATTCATCTTTAAAATCTCCGTCGCTTCATGAAGACAGTAGTCATTTCTGCTGCCACTTCCTGTTAAAACCAATTCCTTTACCCTGCGTCTTTTGCCTGTTCAGAATTCAGGAATGGTTTACGCTGCCTTTCATCCTCAGTACAACGACATATTAAAATCTGACAAACATGACATCCCGGCAATCAGGACATTAATGATAATTGAAGAACCTCCACGGGATAACGCTTGATCTATGACACAATCTTTTCTGACCGGGTTACTGTTTAATACTGCCATACTCCTGTCATTTAGCATGTTATACGACAATTTCTGGATCAATTACCAGAAAAGGAGGGGCGTTGCCGCTAAAATTATCATAGGCACAGCAATCGGCTTAACAGGAATCATCCTGATGATGGTTCCCTGGACATTTATGCCCGGACTTGTATTCGACACCAGATCGGTGATGCTGACCATCTCCGGATTATTTTTTGGCGCTTTACCCACATTTACCGCTATTGCAATAGATATGGCATACAGGTGGTGGTTGGGCGGGGACGGGGTATATATGGGGATGGCTGTAATATTCACCTCCGGAATAACCGGCGTTCTCTGGCATCATTTCAGGCCATCCTGGAAATACAACAACAGCCTGAAAGAACTCATCATAGTCGGATCCGTTTCACATCTGCTTATGCTGGGATGTACTGTCCTATTGCCAGGAGAGTTATCATTTTACACCCTTAAGGCGCTTGCGGTTCCTGTATTGCTGATCTATATTCCGGCCACAGTATTGCTGGGCAAACTTATGCTGAGGCAATATGACAACTGGCAGAATAAACGCGCCAAAGAAATGCTGCTCGAATCTGAACGAAGATTTACCGATACCATCAGAAGCGCCAATATTCTTTCAACCATTGTAGATGCAGAGGGACGGATTTCATTCTGCAACAGCAGCTTCCTCAATATTACCGGATATACATTCGAAGAGCTGGAAGGCAAAAACTGGATAGATACTTTTGCACAAATCGAAAACCAGGAAAGGTATCAGCAGATTTTCGGATTTATGATTGAAGGTAAGCAATTCAGCGACCTTTTTGAGCACAGTATAATTTCAAAAAGCGGCGATATTAAACATATCGCGTGGAGCTATATCCTGCTCAGGAATGAAGATGGCCAGCCGGCCGGCCTGTCTGTTTTAGGGGTCGACATTACCCAAAGGGTGATCTATGAACAAAACCTTGTCAGAAAAAATGAAATCATAAAAAAAAGAAATTCTCAATTGAGAAAAATAAATGAGGAGCTTAAAGCAGCAAAAGAAAAAGCCGAAGAGAGCGACAGGCTGAAATCAGCGTTTCTGGCTAACATGAGCCATGAGATCAGAACACCGATGAACGGGATTCTGGGATTTGCCGAGTTGCTGCAGGATCCCCACCTGACCGATAAGGAGGCGCAGGAATTTATTTCCCTGATCAGGATCAGTGGCAAACGTATGCTTAACATTATCAACGACCTTATCGACATTTCAAAGGTAGAAAGCGGAATGGCCAGCGTCTCAACTTCTGCGGTCGAAATCAACGATCAGATAGACTTCCTGTATAACTTTTTCAGACCTGAAGCCGAATCAAAGGGACTGGAACTTCAGTTTCACAAAGGCCTGATGAATGCCAGAAGCAGAATAATCACGGATAAGGAAAAAATTATTGCCATCCTTACCAACCTGATTAAAAACGCGATCAAGTTCTCGGTTTCGGGAATAATTGAATTCGGATATTCACTTAAAGACGAGCACCTCGAATTCTTTGTAAAAGATCAGGGAATAGGAATACCTGCTGAAAAACAGCAGGCTGTTTTTGAACGGTTTGTACAGGCCGATAATTCGCGTACCAGCAATTATGAGGGGGCCGGTTTGGGGCTTTCCATTTCAAAGGCTTACGTGGATATGCTTGGGGGTAATATCCGGCTCTCATCCCGGCCGGGATCAGGCACTTCGTTTTGCTTTACTATTCCTTATACACCCATTGCTGCTGAAGAGCCCATCCCTGCTGAACAAAACAGAAATGCCCGCTCAGATTACGGAACATTTAATGTACTGGCTGCCGATGACGATACAATCAGCCTTAAACTGCTTGAAAAGATACTTGTTCCGTTGGGGGGAAAAGTTATCACCGCTGTGAGCGGAGCCCAGGCAGTTGAGTTGTGCCGGAAGCATCACGACCTGAAAATTATTTTTATGGACGTGAGAATGTCAGGGACCGACGGGCTGACAGCCACTTCGGAGATCAGAAAATTTAACCGGGATGTGATTATCATCGCTCAGACGGCCAACGCACTGCCCGGCGACAGGGATGCAGCGCTAAAAGCCGGTTGCGACGACTATGTAGCCAAACCACTGAATAAAGATAAAATCACCTCAGTACTCGATAAATTTATCAGAAAGTCTGCCAAAGCAGGATGATGACTCTACCGTAAAGATGCACCCGGGTAATCAGGGATATTGCAGCCGGATGGAAAAGTAACTTTGCACCGGCAATTATTTACCTGAATTTCATAATTTAGCTTAAGCAAATGATTCTCCGGGTTTGCCCGGAGGCATGGCTATTCCATTTTCAATAATGCGGTTCAAATACTTTCAGGAATGAAATCTATTATTGTTTACGAATCGGCCTTCGGCAACACCGAGGCAATTGCTTTTGCCATCAGGGATACGCTGCAGCAATTTGGCGAAACAGCAGCCTACCGGGCAGGAGAATTTTCCCCTGCACAATTGTCAGCTTACGATCTGATTGTGGCGGGATCACCTACCCAAAAGTTCAATATGCTTCCGGACATGAGAACTTTCCTCGATACCATACCACCGGGGGCATTGGCAGGCAGACAGGTTGCCGCCTTCGACACCAGGATAGATATCCATAAGGTCAATAACCGTTTTCTGACACTTATGGTGAAACTTTTCGGATACGCGGCAGCGCCGATAGCCCGGAAACTCACGAAGAAGGGGGGAAAGCTCAGGCAGAACCCGGCTGGTTTCTTTGTGGAAGATACCAAAGGCCCGTTGACAAAAGGTGAATTGATCAGGGCCGGAAAATGGGCTGCCGGGCTGGCAGGAAATGGATAAATTTTTTCCGCCCTTACCGGTAAACACAATGCAAATCTCTCCATTCCCGATTAATAGACCTCATGGGCAAAACAAATTGCATTTTCAGGGGTTGATTCCGGATATCAAAATGTTTCCTGATTGAAGCCGCATAAAAACAGACTCAGTGAAGTAGCCCTGGTCTTTCTGAAGCTGGGTTTTTTCTCCTTCGGAGGCCCGGCCGCCCACACCGCCATGATGGAGGAGGAAGTGGTAAACAGGCGCAAATGGATTGACCGGCAGCATTTTCTGGACCTGCTAGGAGCCACCAACCTGATACCCGGCCCCAACTCCACCGAAATGACCATGCATTGCGGCCACGAGCGTGCCGGTTTTGCCGGCCTTATTGTCGCGGGCTTAAGTTTCATTTTGCCTGCCGTTCTAATCACCTCAGGATTTGCCTGGTTGTACGTTGAATATGGACATCTGCCTGCAATTGAACCATATATTTTCGGAATAAAACCCGCAGTACTGGCCATTATTGCATCTGCAATTATCAGTCTTGGCAAAAAGGCGGTGAAAGGCCGCGAAACGGCAATCTTAGGCGTTTTGGTACTGGCAGCCGGCATCGCGGGGGTCAACGAAATCACAGCATTACTGATCGCCGGGATCACGGGAACCCTGTACTTTTATCTGAAAAACAACCGGAAGGAAAAACTCAGTTCACTGATTCCACTTATGGCGGTACCAGCTGTATCAAGCGCTGTTTCAGGCATCTCAGCGCTCGGGTTGTTCTGGGTTTTCCTCAAAATCGGGGCCGTACTCTACGGAAGCGGCTATGTACTCTTTGCATATATTGATGCTGAACTCGTTACCCGGGGCTGGTTAAACCATGAGCAGCTGATGGATGCAATTGCGGTCGGACAATTTACGCCCGGTCCGATTCTGTCAACTGTTACCTTTATCGGCTATATGCTGGGCGGAATTCCGGGCGCTGTGGCTGCCACTGCCGGCGCTTTTCTGCCTTCATTCCTGTTCGTGCTTATCCTGAATCCCTGGATTCCGCGGATGAGACGGTCAAAAATTATGGGATGGTTTCTCGACTCGGTTAATGTCGCATCCATCGCAGTGATGGCATCGGTGCTTTTTGTGATGACGCTGAGTACTGTGACCGACTGGCGTGCAGCCCTGATTACCTTGATCAGCCTTGTAGTTACCTTTGTCTTTAAAAAAAGCAGTCCTGTGCTGCTGGTAGCCGGAGGCTCCGTTGCCGGCGCCCTTTTACTCATGATATAAAAGGGGATGCCATCCGGCTGAATCCAACATAATGCAATTACATGCCCCGGCAGGCCGGGATTCTTTGTAACTTTGCTTCTGACTTTTCCGGATTCATGAAAAACAGGACCCTCTCAACCACCACGCTGCTGCTGCTGGTTTTTTTTGCCGGATGCTCATTTCTGATCTATGAGGTCAGTTTCTTCCGGATGCTCGCCCTCTCACTTGGCGCAACAGTTAAAGCCTCCACCCTGGTACTCGCTGCCTATATGGCCGGTTTCGGCGCCGGTGCATGGATATGGGGAAGACTCGCTGATAAACGGAAATCGCATCACAAACTATTGATGCTTCTCCTTACATTTTCAGGAATCCTTGGGCTGCTCAGCTACCTCATGATATCAGACGGAATACCGGCAATCTATGCAATAATGGCATCTGCAGAAATACCGGTGCAAACCGCTGACTGGCTGATCACACCTCTTGCACTTGTCATGCTTTACATCCCCGCGTCCTTTATGGGAGGTATTTTACCAGTGGCTTCAGGGCTGATCATCAGGACCGATCAGGGACTGGCCGGATCGATCGGTAAAATCTACGCATGGGAAACCATCGGTAGTACACTGGGCGGACTTGCAAGCGGTTTTATACTTATCCGCTTATTGGGGCAACAAAATACCGTCTTTTCCGCCATTGCACTTAACCTGCTCTCTGCATTGCTGCTTCTGCTCAGCAGACAGCAACCTGATCAAAATCCAGCTGCAGCACCTCCTGAAAAGCCTTTGCGATCCGGAAAGCCGGAATCAAAAATTGCATCGGACAAACATTCCGGGAACAGAACAGCCGCCCTGGCCGGAACCTTCATACTCGGATTTGCTGTCATCGGTCTTCAGGTGGTGTGGTTCCGCATCTTCAAAATATACATGACCAATACCAGCTATACCTTCTCGCTGATCGCTTCAATAGTCATCCTCGGACTTTTCGCCGGAAGCCGCTATTTTGCCGCAAGCAGCAAAAAGCCGGTCACAAGCCTTTCAATGCCGGTGCTCCTGCTGATCATTGCGGCAGTGGTTGTGGCAGGCGCGGCCATACTAATCCGCATTCCGGAACTCATCATGTTCCCCCTGGCAGGAGACCAGGACGCTTACTTCATGCGGATCATCGTTATCCCGGCTATTTCCGCCCTGCTGGTCATTCTGCCGGTCACCTTTCTTTCAGGGTATGGATTTCCGCTGGCCTGCTCACTCATCACAAAAAATCACCATGAGGTCAGCAATAGCATGGGGAAGGTATTGCTGTTCAATACACTTGGCAGTATCACAGGCCCGGTAATTGCCGCTTTTCTGCTGATCCCCTTTCTGGGCGCAGGCCGCTCGGTAGTTTTTTATGCGCTGATACTGCTGATCGCCGCCTTGTTGATATCGCTGAAAATCAGGCAATTCAAAACCGGAAGGCTGAAAGCAATCGCTATTTCCGGTTCTTTGATACTGCTTATCTTCCTGATTGTCAGTCCTGAATTAAAGATACTCCCCCCCTCTTTCACCCGTTTCGACAGGGAAATTATGGAATACCGCGAGTCGGTTGAGGGCACCTGGGTTGTTGGCCGCGAACCCGGCGGAAAAGGGGCTGCACTGTCAACTTACGTGAACAACAGCGCGGTGATCGGGTCGAGTTACGATGCAATCAAAGTGGTAAAAATGGTTGGGCACCTCCCCTTTTATGCCGGCCTGCAGGGTAAAAATGTGCTGGTGGTAGGTTTCGGCATAGGCGTTACCACCTCCGCCATTGCCTCACATCCCGAAGTTGAACGCATCGACTGTATTGAACTGGTTGCCGGATTGAAAGATGCCGCGCATTATTACAGTGGCCTGAACAACAATGTTCAGAATGATCATAGGCTGAAGGTGATCGCAGGCGACGGAAGGCATTATCTGCAGGCCACAGGTAAAAAATACGACCTCATTTCGAGCGATCCCACGCATCCCATACTGGGGTCGGGAAGCTTATACACCAGGGAATATTTTGAACTCTGCAAATCGAAGCTAAACCCGGGCGGAATGGTTTCACAGTACCTGCCGCTTCATAAACTGCTGCCTGAGGATTTCCAGGGCATTATCAAAACCTTCCACAGCGTATTTCCGCAGTCCGCAGTGTGGCTGGGACATAATCACGCTGTATTACTGGGCGTTAACGGACCGTTATCCATAGATTTCAACCAGTGGTCGGCACGCATTGCTGCCTCTGCCAAAGATCCCTATTTCTACAACAACCCCTATCACCTGGCCGCATGCCTGGTGCTTGACCACACAGCCATTGCCGGGTTCCCGCCTTCCGTTCAGCTTAATACCGATAACTTCCCGTCGCCCGAGTTTTTCAGATTCTCTTCTTTCGATAGTCGCAACCTGGCGCAAAACCTTAAGTTTCTCAATCATAACAGGTGTGAAACAGACCGGATATTCACAGATATACCGGATCAGGAAATGATGCTGCGGTTTATTGAAGGCAACCGGTTGCTCACAGAGGGGATCGGTTTTGACCTGAGCGGAGACAGAAGAAATCTGATAAAAAAGCTCAGGGAAGCTGTTTCAGTTAATCCTGAAAATGAAGAATATCCCTTCCTGATCAGGTTTTATGGAAGCGGCCGTTAACCTCTTCCCTTTAGCCTAACCAACAATGAGCAGCAACCCTTGCTGATCTCCGGTTATAGCCTTGTTAAAAATCCGCTTTTAACAATTCCACATTGGCCGGGTAGAAAAAATTTACCTATTTTTATCCACAGGAGCAGCCATTATGAATCTTAGTGTTATTTTTACACGAACTTTCATTTTTTTCAAATGGCCTTAAGATTCCACAGGTTTTACATATAAAAGACAGGAGCAGAATCATGAAAAGAATGTTGATAATCGCCCTTTTAATATCGTTGAGCCTGCCCGCAGCCGCGCAGAAAAAGAGAACTGCCGCAGGCGATCCGGACCGGATTGAAGCGAGGGGCATCCTGCCAAACCTGAGTGACGATGAACTGTTGGATGAAGTCCAGCGTCAGACATTCCGCTACTTCTGGGATTTTGCGCATCCCATAAGCGGAATGGCCCGGGAACGAAGCAACAGGGCCTACCACTATGGGGAGGAGGTAGTTACCACCGGAGGCACCGGTTTTGGCGTAATGGCGACTGTGGTAGCCGTGCACCGGGGGTGGATTACCCGCGACAGTGCAGCCCGTCACCTGCTGAAAATGGTGAAATTCCTGGCAAAGGCAGACTCCTATCACGGAGTTTTCCCCCATTGGCTTCACGGCAAAACCGGAAAAACCATTCCGTTCAGCCGCAAGGACGATGGCGCTGACCTGGTGGAAAACGCGTTCCTTTTCCAGGGATTGCTAACGGCCAGGCAGTATTTCGATGCAAAAAACCCGCTTGAATCCGAATTACGAAACCGCATTAACTGGTTGTGGAGCGAAATCGAATGGAACTGGTTCACCAAAGGCGGCGAGGAAGTACTTTACTGGCACTGGAGCCCGAACAATGGCTGGGCCATGAATTTTCCCCTCAGGGGGTTCAACGAATGCCTGATTACTTATGTACTGGCAGCATCTTCCGAACGCTACCCGGTAAGCCCGGCGGTTTACCACCGCGGTTGGGCGCAGAGCAATTTCTTCAAAAACGGCAAATCGTTTTTCGGGATAGAACTCCCGCTGGGCTTCGATTATGGCGGTCCGTTGTTTTTCTCCCACTATTCCTTTCTTGGTCTAAGTCCGAAAGGTCTTAAAGACCAGTATGCCGATTACTGGAAGCAAAACCGGAACCATACCCTGATCAACCGCGCTTACTGCATCAGCAACCCGAAAAATTTCAAGGGCTACGGCGAAAACTGCTGGGGACTGACAGCAAGCGATAACCATGAGGGTTACAATGCACATTCCCCTGACAATGATCTCGGAGTGATCACGCCAACTGCCGCGCTTTCAGCTTTCCCTTACACACCGGAATACTCGATGCAGGCATTGCGGCATTTCTATTACACCCTTGGAGATAAAATATGGAGTGAGTATGGTTTTGTGGATGCCTTTAATGAAAGTGAAAACTGGTATGCAAAATCACATCTGGCCATCGATCAGGGGCCTATCATTGTGATGATTGAAAATTACCGCTCAGGCCTGATATGGGACCTGTTCATGAGTTGTCCCGAGATCTTTCAGGGCCTAAAGAAATTGGGATTTACAAGTCCTTACCTGGAATTAAATCAAGAAAAATAATAACAAGCTACGAAAATCAAGTATGAAAAGAAACAACATCTTTATTGCCCTCATCCTGATGGCTCCTTTTCTCAGATTGAGCGCGCAACCGTTGCCGGATCATGTAAAAATGAATAAATTCATCAGTGAACTGATGGCACAAATGACACTGGATGAAAAAATCGGTCAGTTAAATCTGCCCAGTGCCGGCGATTTCACCACCGGACAAACTTCCAGCTCCGACATAGGAAGAAAAATCAGGGAAGGAAAAGTAGGCGGATTGTTCAATATCAGATCTGTTGATAAAATCCGGAGTGTACAGAAGGTGGCCGTTGAAGAAAGCAGGTTGAAGATCCCCCTGATATTCGGGATGGATGTGATTCATGGTTATAAATCTGTTTTTCCCATTCCACTGGGTCTTTCCTGTTCCTGGGATATGGACCTTATTGAGCAGAGCGCGCGCATAGCCGCCATCGAAGCCAGTGCCGACGGCATTTGCTGGACTTTCTCCCCCATGGTTGATCTGAGTCGCGATCCCCGTTGGGGACGGGTTGCAGAAGGCAGCGGAGAAGACCCCTTCCTGGGCGGCGAAGTAGCCAAAGCCATGGTGCGTGGTTATCAGGGTAACGACCTTACGGCCAGCAATACCATCATGTCCTGTGTGAAGCACTTTGCACTTTACGGCGCCGGTGAAGCCGGCCGGGATTACAACACAGTGGATATGAGCCGGCAGCGCATGTACAATGAGTACTTTCTGCCGTATAAAGCCGGAGTTGATGCCGGCGCCGGAAGCGTAATGGCTGCCTTTAACGAGGTTGACGGTATTCCCGCAACGGGAAACAGATGGCTGATGCAAAACGTACTCCGCGATCAATGGGGGTTCAACGGATTTATCGTTACCGATTACACCGGAATCTATGAAATGACAGCACACGGCGTGGGCGACTTTCAGACAGTGTCCGCAATGGCCCTTAAAGCCGGAATGGATATGGATATGGTAAGTGAAGGCTTCCTGCTCACCCTGAAAAAATCGCTCAGCGAAGGCAAAATTTCGGAAGAACTGATCAATACCGCCTGCCGCAGGATACTGGAAGCCAAATATAAACTCGGACTTTTTGATGACCCATACCGTTATTGCGACTCAAAACGCGCCGAAACTGAAATTTATACCGATGCCAACCGCATGGCAGCGAGGAAAGCAGCTTCAGAGAGTTTTGTTTTACTTAAAAACGAGGGCAATATCCTGCCCCTGCGCAAAGATGCGAAAATCGCGCTGATTGGCCCCCTGGCTGATAACCGGCTGAATATGTGCGGCACCTGGACAGTTGCCGGAGATTTCGAAAAAGCCATTTCCGTTTTGGATGGCATAGGTATGGTGACCGGCAAACCGGAACTGATTACCCTGGCCCGCGGAACAAACGTAGTTGCCGATTCAGTGCTCGAATCGCGCATTGGCATGTTCGGGAAACCGACAGGATGGGACAGCCGCCCCGCTGGGATTATGATTGAGGAAGCTGTGAAAGCCGCAGAAAAATCAGATGTTGTGGTAGCAATACTGGGCGAAGCATCTGAATCGAGTGGCGAATGCTCAAGCATTACTAACATTGAACTGCCCTCAAACCAGCGCGACCTGCTGAAGGCGCTCCTTAAAACAGGTAAACCATTGGTAATGGTTCTGTTTACCGGGCGCCCGCTGGCCATTACCTGGGAGCATGAGTATGTACCTGCCATCCTCAACGTATGGTTCGGAGGCAGCGAAGCCGGCGCGGCCGTGGCCGACGTTCTGTTCGGAGATGTGGTGCCTTCCGGTAAGCTCACCGCTACTTTTCCGAGAAACACCGGGCAGATCCCTGTTTTTTACAACCACAAAAACACAGGTCGTCCCTTGCCCGAAGGCCAGTGGTTTACCAAATTTCTCACCAACTACCTGGATGTCCCGAATGAGCCGCTTTACCCGTTTGGCTACGGATTAAGCTATACTACATTTTCATACAGCGATCTTACCCTGAGCAAAAGCACCATGAAACCGGATGACACAATCGAAGTTACTGTAAAGGTCACCAATACCGGAAATTACGATGGCAAGGAAGTCGTTCAGCTCTATATCCGCGATATGGTAGGCACCACCACCCGTCCGGTAAAGGAACTGAAAGGATTTCAGAAAGTATTCCTGAAAAAGGGAGAAACAAAACATGTAAAGTTTACCATAGGTGTTGAAGATCTGAAGTTTTACAATTACGACCTCGACTTCGTTGCAGAGCCGGGTGAATTCAGGGTTTTTGCCGGTGGAAATTCCCGGGATGTACTTGAAGCCGGCTTTAAATTAACAGATATCTAGTCATTTCAACCCTCGAAAAAAAACCTGCAGCCGGCCACTGCAGGTTTTTTTTTGCTGCTGCTTTACTTTCTTCGCTGAATATCGTAAATTTATCACCGGGTATCCGGCTAAACTTATTTGATATCATGATTGTTTGATACTTAAACGCAGGAATCACCAATGAAGAAAACCAGGTTTGAGTATAAATTTACCTTTATTTACCTGCTCCTGGGTTTGCTATGGATACTGTTTTCTGACCGTATGATCGGTTCCATGATCACTGATCACGATTACCTTACCAGGCTACAGACATACAAAGGATGGTTTTATGTGATACTTACAGCCATCCTTTTTTTCCATATTCTGAGAAAGCATCTGGTTAAACTGAGGACCGCCGAGAAAAAGGCGGTTGAGAGCGACCGCCTTAAAACAGCATTTCTTCAGAACATCTCGCATGAAATCAGAACACCGATGAACGGTATCATCGGCTTTTCCTCCCTGCTCGGCGAAAACGGCCTCACCGAAGAACAGAAAAAGGAATATGTTGCCTACATCATTCAAAGTGCAAACCGTCTGCTTGACCTGGTAAATCAAATCCTTGATATCAGCCTGATTGAAACCGGCAACATCACTGTAAACAACAGGCCGGCCAGCCTTAACGCATTGCTGAAGGACGTTTTCAGCCAATGGCATACGATGATAAAAGAAGATGTGGAATTAAAGATGAGTTGCGGGCTTCCCGATCATTCCGACAGCATGGTTACCGATGAGTATAAATTGAAACAGGTTTTAAATAATCTTGTAGGGAATGCTGTAAAATTCACTGAAAAAGGACATGTCCACTTCGGTTATGCAATTAAGGGTAATGAAATTGAATTCTTTGTAAAAGATACCGGAATCGGAATTGACCGGAGGTTTCACGCTGACATTTTCCAACGCTTCAGGAAAGCAGAACCTTCATCTTCGAAAATTTACGAAGGTGCCGGCCTTGGCCTTGCGATATGCCATAGCAATCTGGAACTGATGAATGGAAAAATCAACCTTGAATCGGAACCGGGCCATGGATCCCTGTTCAGGTTTGCCCTGCCCTATAAACCAGCAAAAACGTTGCCGCCAAAAGATAGCATTGCTTCTAAGGTGCCTGAAACCGCCTCACTCAAAGGGGTCAATATTCTTGTGGCGGAAGATGAAATCCTGAATTATAAGTATATTGAAGATCTGCTTGCAGGTACCGGAGTCAATCTGATTTCAGCTGTTAACGGAAGTCAGGCCGTTAATTACTGCCGCGATCACAATGATGTTCACCTGGTACTGATGGACATCAGAATGCCGGTAATGGACGGATTAGAAGCCACCAGACGCATTAAGGAGTTAAGGCCGGAGCTGCCGGTGATTGCTCAAAGCGCCTATATTGAAAAAGACAGACAACCACAGGTCAGAGAGGCGGGCTTTGACGATTTCCTGTTTAAACCCTTTCTCAAAGAAGAACTGATGGATGCCATTGCCGGTTTTCTTTATAAACGGGAAACAGGCTTTTTCGGCACGGATCAGTAAAAAACTTACTGAAATCTCCGAAAATAAACATGCGGTATAAAGGCTTTTAACTATATTCCGACGATGAGAAATCCATATTTTATGAAAACACATCATTTATTTTTCCTGCTGCTTTTTATCATATCCTACTCCGGAAAAACCCAATCCGACTCCCTTAGTTCAGCAGACCTAAAAACATTTCAAAACCAATTGACACAATTTGAAAAAAGCAGGTTAGCCGACTCAGTTCACAAAGCCATTCTGACAGATCAGTTATCGCTGCTTACCTCCAAAGATGTGCAGAAAAAGAATGAACTGATCGCAGAAATCAAAAGACTTGAAGCCCTGGACAGTCTCAGAATCAGCCGGCTTTCAGCACAGGCCAGGCAACTGAGACAAAGCGCCGGACACTACCCTGTAATCCTCAGAACAGATACTTTATTCAGGATATACACCCGGAGCGGGGCTACCCGTCCTGAGGAGCGGGCAAAAGATATTTCGGCAAGATTAAAAACCCTGTATAAAGACGATTTTCTTGTACTTGATTCTATCCGGATCATAGAATCGGATTACACAACCGATATTATTTGCCGCGACATGGTAATTATGAGCATTACCGATCTGGATGCCATGATATATAACAAAACAAGGCAACAAATGGCGGCAGAGTATGCCGGCATCATCCGCACTGCCATTGAAACAGCCCGCAAAGACGCCAGCCTGGGCAGGTTGCTTGGCCGCATTGGCCTCGTATTGCTTGTTATTGCCGGAGTGTGGTTTCTGATAACACTGATGATCAGATTACACACCAGGACAGAAACTTATATTGCCGGCAAAAAAGACGTCTGGCTGAAAAACCTGGCCTACAAAGACTACACTTTTCTCTCTGCCGAACAGGAATTGAGCCTTATCTATTTTATACTGAAGGTCTTTAAGTGGTTTCTGATTGCCCTGATACTTTACCTCAATATACCACTGATATTCAGCATTTTTCCATTTACACGCGGGTGGGCCGACAATCTTTTTGCCCTGATCTGGATGCCGTTCAGGGGCGTTGTGAATGCCGTCTGGAATTATATCCCCAATTTTTTCAGCATTGCCGTCATTGTAGTGATTATGCGTTATTTCATTCGCTTTATCAGATATATTTTTACTGAAATTGATTCGGAAAAACTGAAAATCAGCGGATTTCATCCAGACTGGGCTATGCCGACCTTCAGCATTGTGAAATTCCTGCTCTATGCCTTTATGTTTGTCATGATCTTTCCATATCTGCCAGGCTCAGACTCAGGCATTTTCAAAGGCGTATCCGTTTTTATCGGGGTTTTGTTCTCCCTCGGCTCATCTTCAGCAATCGCCAACATTATAGCAGGGATTGTGATTACCTATATGCGCCCGTTTAAAACCGGTGACCGTATCAGAATCGGAGAAATGACAGGGGATGTGATTGAAAAAACCCTGCTGGTCACCCGCCTCCGCACCACAAAAATGGAAGAAATTACTATTCCGAATGCTTCGGTGCTATCAGGAAATACCATCAATTATTCGGCTCCTGCCAAAAATGAAGGGCTGATCATTCATTCTACCGTTACGATCGGTTATGATGCCCCATGGAAAGATGTGCACCAGGCATTGATTGATGCAGCCCTGCGTACAACCGGAGTTTTGCAGGCCCCCTTGCCTTTTGTCCTGCAAACCGGGCTTGAAGATTTTTATGTTTCATATCAGATCAACGCATATATTAAAGATATTAACCGCACGGCAGCCATCTATTCCGATCTTCACCAGCATATTCAGGATGTATTCAATGATCGTGGGATAGAAATCATGTCGCCGCATTACAGGGCTTTACGCGATGGGAATACCACCACCATTCCGGCCGATCACCTTGATGAAGGCTATAAGCCGCCTTCATTCAGGGTAAGCAGTCACCCGGACCAGTAATAACCGGTAAACGTTCAGACTGATCGCGAAGCGAAATTTACTTTTTTTTCCGGCCGGTCAATGACGCATGCCGCCAGACAAAACAAAGAAAAGCTCTCTTCAGAAAAGAACAGAACATATGTGAAATATAAGATTATAATTTTAAATTTGACGCCATCCCGGCAGGTCCGATTTTCATATTAACCTTTATAAAATACAAGCACTCATGAAATATTCAGGTTTTCTGGTATTGACAATTCTGTCAATTATTCTGACAAGTGAGGTGCCAGCGCAGGAACGATTTCGCAAGGGGTACATCATTACCAAATCAAATGACACCATTCTCGGTTATCTGCAATATAAAGGCAGCAAAACATCGTCACAAATATGCCATTTCAGAAGGTCGGATGATCATCCCGTTCAAAAGTTCAACCCCCATGAGATCAGCGGATACAGATTTGAAGAAGGAAAATACTTTATTTCCAGAAAAATAATTGATCAGGGGGAGCCGGTTGAACGCTTTCTTGAATTCATGATAAAGGGTAAAGCTTCTGTCTATTTCCTGGAATCCGGTGATGCCTCTCGTTATTTTTTGGAAACAGAACGTGAAGGATTGATCGAATTATCAGAGCCTGAGAAGATCATCCATAATGACAGCGGGGCTTATTACAATATTCCGAAATACAAAGGAAAACTGCTCTACATGCTGGCAGATTGTCCCGAAATCAGGGAGGATATTATCCAGACACCGCTGAGGCCGAAACCAATGATAAAACTTGCCAATAAATATCACGATCTGGTCTGTACGGATGAAGCATGCACTGTGTTTGAACGCAGGTATAAAAAATTAAAACTGCAGCCGTCTGTTTATGCAGGATATGGCATGAAAAGACTGAAGTTTGGTTCCGGGCTGATCTCGGATTATACCCCTGTAATGAATGCCGGGGCAGCGCTGCAGCTATTGAATCTTTTCCCGGACAGCGAAAATATCACACTTGAAACATGTCTGCAGATATCAAGGTTAAACCAGTCTACCCTAAAATCGCAGGGTCACAATATTTCGGAAATAATCATCCTCGGAAATAAATGGTATTATGTGAACAACAGGGAAGCTTATTATGTCAGCGACAACTATATAAAAGTATTCTCAGTCAATCCTGATCTGAAACTCACCTCCATTCAAACACCGGTATTGATAAAATACAACATCAGAAGCAGTCGTTTACAATATGGATTTGGATTGGGTCCGATGTTCACCTTTAATGTCACGGAGAATAACGATATTGACTATAAATTATTTACCGATAGATTCGGCAGAAACATCCCGGGAACGCTTTTTGGCGGGACAGGCAATGTAAATATTACGCTCAGAACCGGCCTGAAAAGCAGTATTCAGTTCAATTGCAATTATTTGCTGGACTTTCTGGCCGGAGATGTCAATAAAGCTTACAGGTTCAGATCCCAAACCTTTCAGGCAAACCTGAGATATAATTTTTACTGGTAGATTGCAGCAGTCTTCAGCACATGCCGGCCAGAATGGGAATAGTAACATAATCGGCATTTCCAGCATGCTTGATTCTTACCGAGAAATCGCGGGAAAGCAAATATTCTCAAGGTAACAATATAGTAGTTGAAACGGGCGCCGGTTACTTACCAAAAACCATATTACACTCCCGGTCATGCCTGAGGCACTGCGATATATGTTATCTTTGCAATCAACCACCAGGAATTCTTCTTAATCCATGCCTATGTCAGCTTCCCGCAATCTGCTTATAACCCTATTATCCTCAGCTTTTCTGTGGCTTATGCCGGCAGCCTGTTCCGAAAAATCGCCTGATCCGGACCCTCAGCCGGGAACCCTTATACTTAGAGCCGCGGACTTATCGTTTCTTCCTGAAATCGAGGATGCGGGCATTGTGTTTTTCAACCGGTCAGGACAAGAAGAAGATATGCTGACTACCCTTAAAAATGCCGGCATGAATACCGTAAGGATTCGGCTCTGGCATTCGCCCGCCGGTGGCCGCTCAGGGTACGATGAGGTGAAGGCATTTGCCGGGAAGGTCAGAAACAAAGGACTCAAAGTGTGGCTGACGGTGCATTATTCCGACACCTGGGCCGATCCCGGGCACCAGGAAACGCCCGAAGCCTGGAAGAATCTTGATTTTAACGCACTCAGCGACAGTGTTTATCAATACACTGCCGGCATCATCAAAGGAATAAAACCGGATTACATCCAGATCGGCAACGAAATCAATGCCGGCATGCTCTGGCCCACCGGAAAATACTCCAACCTCGTGAATCTGAAAGCCCTGCTGGCTTCAGGGGTCAAAGCCGTGCGCGATCATGATAAAAACTGTAAAATTATGCTGCATATGGCCGGCCCCGATCAGGCAGAGTGGTTGTTTTCCAACTTGCAAAGCATTGATTATGATATTACTGCGGTTTCTTATTATCCCTTCTGGCACGGCAAAGACCTTACCACCCTGGGCGCAACGCTGAAAAACCTGAATACCCGTTTTCTGAAACCTGTCGTCATCGCTGAAACAGCCTATCCCTTCACGCTGGGATGGAACGATTGGACCAACAATATCATTGGCAGCAACGAACAGATTCATCCTGATTACCCGGCTACAGAAGCCGGGCAACTGGCATTCCTGAAAGAAATCAGCAGGATCTCTTTTTCGGCCAGCGGGCTTGCCGGTTTTTGCTATTGGGGTGCGGAGTGGGTTGCCTTCAAAGGCCCCCAGGCTTCCAACGGATCATCCTGGGAAAATATGGCGCTGTATGACTTCAGTAATAAAGCCCTGCCGGCTATTGAAGCATTCGGCGGCGACCAATAACTTTCGGCTGCAACAATTTTACAACTACCATAAAAACCATTTCACCGGAAATATGAAAAAGGTACTGATCCTTGTCCTGACCCTTACGGCTGCTCAGCTAAGGGCCCAACTACCTGATTTGAGCTTCGGTCAGATTATCCGGCATGAGCATTTCCCTTCGGCATTTGTTTTGCCGAGAAATGTTGATGTCTGGCTGCCCGATGGATACAGTTCCGGAAAAGAATATGACGTGTTGTATATGCACGATGGCCAGATGCTTTTTGATGCAAATCTGACATGGAACCAGCAGGAATGGGGAGTTGATGAAACCATGTGGAAGCTTATGGGCGCCAGAAGCATCAGGGACTGCATTGTGGTGGCAATATGGAATACCCCTTTGAGACACATCGAATACTTTCCGCAAAAAGCATGGCAATATCTGAAACAGGAAGAAATTGACACCCTGAAAAAGGTGTCACGCAGTGCCGGATTGCCGCCGTTGTTTGAAAACGATATCATTTCTGACAACTACCTGAAATTCATTGTTACAGAGCTTAAACCATTTATTGACTCAGCCTACGCAACAATAAAAGGCCGTGAAGCATCCCATATTGCCGGTTCGAGCATGGGCGGGCTGATATCCATGTATGCCATCTGTGAATATCCTGATATTTTTGGAGGCGCAGCCTGCCTTTCAACACACTGGCCGGGCATCTTCAGCACCGAAAATAATCCGGTCCCGGATGCATTGCTCAGATACCTGAACGACCATCTTCCTTTTCCCGGAAACAACAGGTTTTATTTCGATCATGGAACCGAAACCCTGGATGCGATGTATGAACCGTTTCAATTGAAGGCTGATAAGATTCTGGCCGAAAAAGGTTATAAAGCGCCCTTATGGATTACGAAAAAAATCCCCGGAGCCGGCCACTCCGAAAATGCCTGGAGGGAAAGACTGGAATTCCCGCTTCTTTTCCTGCTCGGGAGGTAATTGCATCAGCAGGGCAATACAATGCCTTTTCATTAGTCCTGGTATATGCTGTTTCTTTCAGTTTCGGCATAAATCCGGCATAAAAAAAAGCGGAACAAGTCCGCTTTCCTGAAAGAAGAGTTCATTTTATCACCTTTTAACCAGAGATTTCCTTTTGAGGTTTTGGAACACCGGCACCCAGAAAAACACTCAGCTTTTCAAGCAGCAGGTTTTTATCAATCGGCTTGGGGATGTAATCGATACAACCCGAAGCATAACACAGTTCAACTTCATTATCATGCACATAGGCAGTCTGGGCAATTACCGGAATTGACGGCCTGATACTGTGAATACCCACCGTAGCCTCAAAACCGCTGATCCCGGGCATATTGATATCCATCAGGATCACGTCAATTTCCTTATGTTCACGAACAAGGTTAATCGCCTCCTGGCCGGTTGATGCCCAGAGAATAGAGGCGGCTGTGTTTCTGAGGACTGTCTTCAGATAAAGAAAACTGCAATCGGTATCTTCAGCAATCAGAATGGTTTTACCGGCCCAATTGTAAATCTTTCCTCCTGAAGAACTCGAAAAATCTGTAAAAAGTAGTTCTCTCATAGTATCTAAGTTAATGGCAGTGCTCCAAGGCCTGCTAAATTAAAGCTATTCGTGAATTAATCCATTTGTTTATGGCAGTTTTATAGAAAAGTAACAGGTGATTTTCCGAAAAAAAACAAAAAAAGATGCGAGTGGCATTAAAAGCCGGTTTTTGTGTGCGGAATTGAGGCTAAATAAAATTTGTTTACCTTTGCAACCGCAAAAGCCGGCATATTGTAATCCTGATCTGATTGCTGGTTTTGCACCCGGTCCGGTAGCTCAGCTGGATAGAGCAGCAGCCTTCTAAGCTGCGGGTCGTGGGTTCGAATCCCGCCCGGATCACAGACAAGCCCCCTATATAGGGGGCTTTTTTGTTGTATATCAGTATATTAGCCTATTATTTAGCACTTTGCTTACATTGGAAAAATGAGTAAAATGTTAACTTTTTGTTGACTTTGCGCTACTTTTGCGCTACCTTTGTTAAAAAATGTGCTACCTGTATGAGAATGATATTACATTTCAACCGAAAAAATCAATCCGGAAAAGCCCCTGTTCAATTTGAAATCTACTTAAACAGATCTGAACGAATGTATTTCAGCCCTGGGGTAGTTATTGAATCAAAATACTGGGATGCTAAAGCAAATCAGGTAAAAGGCATACACCCGGAATCCCAGTTGATGAATTTAAAGATTGAGAGCTTAAGAACAAAACTTTTAAGCCTTGTAAAGAAATATGTTGAATCAGGAATAACACCGTCAAAAGCCATGTTTAAAAGGGATTTTGAAGGTAAAAAGGAATTTACTGAAACCCTGAATGAATACATTGAAAAACAACTTAAACATGATATGCCCGGACTGGCATATTCAACATACAAGCAGCATAACGGAGTATTGAAGAATCTGAATAAGTGGAAAACTGTTTTGTTTACTGATATTGATTCAGATTTTCCGAAACAATATCATAATCATTTGCTTGCAACCATGAAGCAAAGCAGTACTTCAAAAAATCATAAAGTACTAAGAAAATACTTAAGGCGTGCATTTGCTGTAAAAATGATTGATGAAAACCCTTACAATAATTTTAAGATTCCTGCATGCGCAAGGCGAATGATATTTCTAACTGAGGAAGAAATTAACAAGATCAGAGAAAAAGAATTCAGCACGGCCAGAATGAATGTTGTAAAAGATATATTCCTGTTCCTATGTAATACAGGGATGGAATATTCAGACGTGATGGCCTTAAAACACGAGGATATTGTTATAAATGAAGGGAACCACTTCATTATAAAGCCTCGGGTAAAGGTAAGTACAGAAATGCAGGCTATTCCGTTAATGAATGAAGCACTGGAAATAATTCAGAAATACAGCGACAAAGGAAAGCAGGGGTTAATATTTCCCCGGAGATCAAACCAAAGGTTAAACACCTATTTAAAAGAGATCGCAGATGTTTGCGGAATTGATAAACCGATTACAACAATTGTTGCCCGGCATACTTTTGCCACATTGATGTTAACAAGAGGTTTACCACTGGAAACGGTCAGCCATATTTTAGGCCACAGCAACACCAAAACAACCCGTAATTATGCAAAACTGGTTACAACAAAGATCACAAACGACCTGAAAAGAATGAACATTGAAAAAATTTAACCACCCTAAAACAACCCAGCCATGACAGCAAGATTAATATTTCTTAAAGAACAGTTAAATTTTGTTTCAGAAGAATACGGTAACATCATGCTTGATTTAGTAAAGCAGACGTATAAGAACGATAAAGAATATTCCGATATGGTAAAAAGGCGGGATCTACTTATGGAAAGATTCAGTGAACTTGATTTTCAGGTTAAGATTTTTTCAGGTTCGGACAGCGAACCAGCAGAAAAAAGAAAGCCGGGTAAGCTGATAAAATTCAATTTCAAATAATTTTCAACATACTGTTAAGATTTTTAATAAAAAAACGGAACATTGTTCCAGTAGGTAAATAGAAAACTGTATACATATTTGTACCAACGAACCATTAAAAGTAATCGTCATGAAAACTGAAAGATCAACCGTAAATCTGCAGAGTTTAACAGAACAGGAAATTAAAGATCAAACACGGAGAACAGCTAATCTGATTTATGATTCCGCTGAAGTGAACCGCCCCCCGCAGCTTATTCGAGAATTTCAACTGGCGGAAATGTTTGGCGTAACCACTAAGACAACCATAAGCTGGCGGAATTCCGGGAAACTGGCCTTTGTCAGGATTTCCGGGAGTATATACTATGATCTGAATGATGTCCGGGCTTTTATTGCAAAACACCGGGTAAAAGCTTCAGTTTGAGCCTAAAAAAATAAAGGAACATCGCCCAGGCAAAAGTGATGTTCCTTTAAATATTTTACAACCAAAACACAAAGATAATGAAAAAATCAATTTATTACAATTTTCCTATTACTCTATTGAGGCACGAAGAGGTAACAATATACAGACCAATAAAGATAGTTATGAACTATCGAACTAATTTATATAATCTCCTTTCCTATCGTGAAGGCGAGTTATTTTCAGAAGGAATGGATATTGAAGATGTTGAGGAAACACTTGGTATATCTATCTACGATAAAACAGACTCATATAAAAAGGATAAAATACAGATATTTAAAAATTTCAATAACAAAACGGTTCCTGTAACAGGTATTGAACACCAGATTTATTGGAACTATCGGAATAATACAAAAGATGATTTTGAATTCCAATGTTTGTGGGCTTTCCTTGCTATTAAATCCATTATTGGGAAAAAGCCATATCAAAAAATGACTAATCAGCTTTGGATTGCAAGGATGGCAGGATTTTCAACTTATAAAACGCTGGAGGAATATTTTAAAGGTAGAGCATTGCCGCCACACATTCTGAACCCTGAAGACCGGTATAAAACCCGATATGCACTTGACAAAATTAAGAAAGAGCTGACCAGGCATTTCAATGTAAATTTTTACGGTATTGGTTCACGTGGTTTTTATGCATCAACAAAACTTACCCTTGAAGAACTAATTCGACAAGTGGAAAAAAACAGGATAGCACATATTGAAGCCATGGAAAATAAAGAAAAAAAGGAAATCCGGCAAAAAGTTTTAGAAGAACTGAAGCAGGAAAAACAACTATCAGCCACACTGCATGAAGCTGGCATCAACGCAGCATCATTACAGCATGATCACAACATCAAAACAACATCGAGTACCACATCGAGTACAACATCGAGTACCACACCTAAATAAACCTTTTTAATAAAGTACTTTAATAAATTGATCAAATAAATTTTGATAATAAAGTAAGTTTTCACACAAAAATTGATTTATGATTCAAATAGCTTTAAAAATTGACTAAAAAACCCTTTCTACCGGATTAATCAAATATCTTTAATACGGTAGCTAAGTATCTGATAATCAACACTTGTTTGTTTTGAAAAGTTGCGGAAAATTTATTAAAAAAAATGCCGGTTGAAAATTGAATAAAAAATTATTTAAAATGCTGTCAATCAATAAGAAAGAAAATTTTCAAAAAGAAAAGACCGGGGGGAGGGTTGATCCTTCCAGCCCTGCCGGGAGTAATCGACTCCCCAGCCAAAAGTTTATACATGCAAAATTGGGAGAAATTGAACCAGGTATATTGGAGAAAGATTTTCAGGATATAATTGAGGGTACAGACTACCCAAACATTCATTTACTCAAATATCTGACAAAAGAAAATGAATTTGGAGGTTATGAGAACTGGATAAACTATTTTATAAAGAATTATGACCTGACTATTAAAGAAGCGTTTGAAAAGGTTGAAGGTATTGCATTAGAATACTTTGGAATTGAACGTTATTCAAGTTATGAATCATATTATAAAACTCGCCTGAGATATTTTAAGGGTAAAAAATGGAACTCACTTCCATGAATTCGCCCCTGGCCGGTTGTATGTTTGCTGAAATTAACGCAACATTATCATGTTCAACGCACACATTCAATACGGTGAATCCCTTCCGAAAACTGTAACAATCCCGAATCCCGGCAGAACCAGCAGATCATTCATGTTTCATTTGGATGAAGATTTTGACGTTGATGCTGTTGCAACATTCAATTGGAGCCATGACGGAACAAACATGGTTCCTCTGACTGACAGCACAGGCACAGCCGTAACACTTACCATACCATCGACCACAAAGCAGGCCGGTATTATGTTAACGGATCTTGTTGCGCCCTTCATTCACATTGTTTTTACTCATGAATCAGGCACCGCAAAGCCGGTAATTACTGAAGAAGCTGAAACCGATATCACAGACACCAGCGCAACAGTATCAGGAACGGTTAACCCTGGGGGATCAGCAACAGACGTAATCATCGAATATGGTCAAACCACATCTTATGGCGATTCAGTGGATGCCACTGAAAGCCCACTGACGGCAGGAACCAGCGGAGCAAGTGTAAGTTTTGCCCTGGCTGAACTTTCACCCTCAACAACGTATCATTACCGCATTGTGGCCGCCAATGCACTTGGCACCACAAACGGCACAGATCAGACATTTACAACCTTAGAATAAAAACAGCCCGACATGAAAATCTTCGAACTTTTAAAATCGCCCCTTTTTGACAACCACGGAGACCGCCCCCGCATTATTGCAGGCTGGATGCTGGACAATGGATTACTGTCAGATCAGAAAAACCTGAAGTTTGAGCAGGCCGCAGCCTTTTTCTATCTGCTGGCCACCGCAAGGCAGGCCGAAGATATCAACACCCCGGATGAATCAATCTGCCGGTTCCTTGAAATGCGGATTATGTACCACAAATTAAGCGGTTACGACATTTTATCCTTGAAATCAGTCAGGATATCAAAAACCCGCCTTGAATTCGTTTATGAAAACGGTGACGTTAATTGGATTGGCACCGAACAGCACAGCGAAGAACCTGAAAGGATTTCAGGAAGCTGGTTTATTGAATACCGGAGATTGACAACGTTATTTTAACCCTAATTTTTTAACAAATGAAAAATTCAATTGAAATTCTAAAATTCTTGGCAGTGATGCTGATTGTTGCCATTGCCATTCCTGCCGCAGCTCATTTTATTGATGCCGGAAGCATTGAAGGTATATTCGCCATCAGTGCCGCTGGCCTTGCTACATTGCCGGTTTTTGGCCTTATGGAAACCTCGCTGGAGATCAAAGAAAAGCGGGGTCAGCTTCATTCTGAATTAACTGCAATGGTTAACCTTGCAAAGCGAGAAAAGCGGGAATTCACTAAAGATGAAGCCGATAAATATGACAGGTTGATGCAGGAATTTGATAAACTTGGAGATCGTCTAAAGGTTACTGAAGCCGAAGAAAAACGAGCCTGTGAGATGGCAGGCCGGGCAAACAGCTCTATTCCGGATATTGTATTACCTAAAGAAACCTGGGTTAATGTTCGCAGCGGTAAGCCTGTAAAAGTTTATTCTTTCGGGGAGCGCATGAGCAACGATCTTGCACCTGAAGAACGTAATTTATCACTTGGAAAACTTATTGTTTCAATGGTAACAGGTGATTACAGGATAGCCGAAGCAGAACAGCGGGCATTGTCCACCGGTGCCGGATCAGGTTCCGTTCTGGTACCTGAGCCGCTGTATGCTTCCGTAATTGATGCCGCAAGAGCTAAAACCGTTACAGCACGAGCCGGGGCAAAAATGGTTATGATGGACTCGAAATCCATGAGCATTGCAAGAGTGCTGACCGATCCGGCGTTTGAAATAAAATCGGAAAACGATCCCTTTACTGATAATGCAGATATGACCTTTGATGCGGTCAGCCTGGATGCATTCACCATCGGAAGCACTGTAGTCATGTCCCGGGAACTTGCCGCAGACAGCCCTAACGCTGCAACAGCAATTGAAAGCGCCATTATTGATGCACTGGCCGTGAAACTGGATCAGCTTGCATTATTGGGAACCGGGATAAATGAACCCACTGGCATAAACGCTGTTATTGGAGTGCAGGAGCTTGATCTTTTGGGGACTGCCTCAATTGATTATACTGTCCTTATTGATCTTTGGACAAAACTGGCACTTGCAAACCATGATACAACTGCATTCCTTCTGAACCCACGGGATATCGGAAACCTTGCAAAAATGCGGAATGATTTAGGGGTTAATTATGTTGCCCCCGATCTGATTTCAGCTATTAAGAGATTGCACACCACCAGCATTCCGGCCAATCTTGGAACCGGAACGGATGAAAGTATTGCTTTTGCCGGTGATTTCACAAAACTATTGTGGGGAGTCCGTCAGGGTATGCAGCTTGAAATTTCAACAACTGCCGGTGATGCATTCAAGAAACATCAGGTAATTGTTAAATGTACCTGGCGGGGTGATTTCGCCCTGGAACAGCCCGCAGCATTTGCAAAAGCTGTAAATATTGCGAATTTTCCTGTTGAATCAGGAGCTTAAGATAGTCCGAAAAAAGGCACAGGCGGTTTTTATACATTTCCATTGTTTTACTTTTCCGCCTGTCCTTTTTTGGGATTTTTGTTTGGTGTTTGGGGTAAGGGGTTAACTTTATTGGGAACCCCTTATTTTTTTTGTGCAACCACCATCAGCAGCCAT
>DJGZ01000035.1 GCA_002433025.1 Bacteroidales bacterium UBA5833 | reverse complement strand
CACGGGCCTCAACAGAATAAAACCTGCATAACGTGCTCCCGTCCGTGCCCCGCCTTCATGTCTCTATAACTCAATCTCTTAACCAGTACCTTAGTTTTGGTGGTCTCGTACCGATAGCTATCGGTATCGCTCGACCACCACCCTCGTCCCTTTTCAGCGTCCCTCGTCCCTTCTTCAGCGCCCCTCGCCCCTTCTTCAGCGCCCCTCGTCCCTTCTTCAGCGTCCCTCGTCCCTTCTTCAGCCCCCGCTGGCGCGGACGTCTCCTGACTTCCCCACCAGGCCTGGCTATAACAATCAACAACCCGACCTAACAAGTTTTCTTCCAACTTGTTAGGTCTTCTTTTTAATACTTCCGGCAGCACGGAAGTCCGGTCCATAACCCTACTTCATCTAAAAAGCAACGGTAAAAACTGACAATAAAACACTGCAATCGTCTTTTTTACACCTAACAGGTTAGAAGAAAACCTGTTAGGAGCATCCTATTAATAGCTTGCAAGAACATCATTATTCTTAACTCTTCTCGCTTTCCCTCACTCCCTCTCCCCTTGTCCCCTTGTCTCCCTATCTCCTTGCCTCCTTGTCTCCCCATCTCCTTGTCTCCTTGTCTCAATGTCTTACCCAGTACCTTAGTTTTGGTGGTCTCGTACCGATAGCTATCGGTATCGCTCGACCACCACCCTCGTCCCTTCTTCAGCGTCCCTCGTCCCTTTTTCAGCGCCCCTCGTCCCTTCTTCAGCGTCCCTCGTCCCTTCTTCAGCGCCGCTGGCGCGGACGTCACGTCCGTGCCCCGCCTTCTTGTTCCATGCTGAAATTTTCCTCACCTTTGACTTATGAAATTCATAAATCGCATTGCACTGCTCCCGGCACTGATATTTTCATGCCTGTTGCTGCATGCACAACCACCGCAGCACCGGATTGCCACTGCCGGCAAAGCGCGCTACGCCATCATCCTCAGCCACGATGCTGACTCCCTCACCCGTTTTGCCGCGGATGAACTGCAGAATTACCTTTTCAGGATATCCGGAGCGCAGGTCTTGATCGCCGATAAGCCCGTGAAAAGGTTCAAATCAATATTTATTGGTAAGGAATGGTTTGCCAAAAAAGCGGCTTACGGCAGGCTCGAAGCTATGAACGACGACGGTTTCTGCATTTTCAGCGAAGATGGTCACTTGTATCTCGGCGGGAAAAGGCAGGTGGGTGATATCTACGCGGTTTATACCCTTTTGCAGGACTATGCCGGTTGCCTGTGGTTGGGCAACGGGGAGGTGTATATTCCGGAGAATCCGGAACTCATCCTGCCGGGCATTTCCCTGTTTTCACAACCGGATTTCCGTTTCCGCCATCCGCACTTTCCTGACAAGAACAAACCGGAGTACTACTTCGCGGCCCGCGTACATCCCATGGATGAATGGGGCATGTTTGTACATACCTTCCACAAACTGATGCCGCCCGAAACATACTTCGGCAGTCATCCGGAATATTACTCCCTGGTGAACGGCAAAAGAATCCGCGACGGACAGCTATGCCTCAGCAATCCGGAGGTGATCCGCCTACTGACCGAAAACCTCAGGGAAGAAATAAATAAAAAACCGGATTGTACTTATTGGTCGGTATCGCAAAACGACTGCATCAACTATTGCGAGTGCGAAAAATGCCAGGCCCTGTACGATAAGTACGGAAGCATTTCGGGGGCGTATGTCAGCATGGCCAACCAGATCGCGCGGCAGTTCCCTGATAAGCAGATATCCACCCTTGCTTACCAGTTTACGCGCTCCGCTCCCACGGCCATCGTACCCGACAGCAATGTGAACATTATGTTCTGCTCCATAGAGTGCAACCGCAGCCAGCCGCTGGCAACGGATCCGCGCAGCGCCGGCTTTGTGAAGGACATGAAAGACTGGTCCACCCTTACGGACAATATTTTCATGTGGGATTACGTGGTACAGTTCAAGACCTTTACCTGCCCCTTCCCGAATTTCAGCGTGCTGCAGCCCAACATCCGTTTCTTCCGCGAACACGGGGTTCCCATGATGTTCCAGCAGGGCAGCGGCAATTCCTGGTCCGATTTCAGCGAATACAAGCAGGCGCTTATTACCGGATTGCTCTGGGATGCGGATATGAACGAGCCTGCTTTCCGCGAAAAGTTTTTCCGGGCCTTTTACGGTGCTGCGGCTGAGGTGATGCTTGAATACTTTGCGCTGGTCCGGTATGAGATGGAAAAGCAGGCCGCCACGCGTGCGCTTGACATCTATGGCTATCCGGCCCTCTATTCCGGCTGGTTTCTGAAACCTGAACTGCTGATCCGCTACCGTGAGATGATGGACAGCGCCCAGGCCCTGGTGCAGGTCGATCCGGTACGGCTGAAGCGGGTACTCCGGCAGCGTTGCAGTGTGGATTTCGCCTTTCTCGATGTCGCCCTCAACCTCAACCACCCCTCCCTGTCGTTTTATCACATGCAGGATGGCCGGCGAACCATCAACCCTGTGATGAAGGATTACCTGGACCGGTTTGTGCGCAACTGTGAGGCTACCGGAATAAAAACCATTGATGAAAACGGCTATTCACCCGAGGCCTACAGGACCCAGGCGTTGAATGTGGCGGCCATGGCGGTAAAGCCAAACAAAGCGGCCGGCAAACAAATCACCTCACTTACACCTTACACAACACTTTATGATGTTAACGGTGAAAAAGCATTGACCGACGGGTGGTTTGGCGGGCAGCACTTCAGGCTGAACTGGCTGGGATATCAGGGCCATGATATGGAAGTACTGATAGATTTCGGGCAACCTGAAACCTTCAGCAGGGTGGAAACCAACTTCTTCCTCGACCTGGTAAGCTGGATCTTTCTTCCCCTGGAAGTAAGGATAGAAGTTTCGGACAACGGAAAGGATTTCAACACCGTACATACGGAAAAAATTCCCGAACCGGTTAGGAATTTCGGACAAAAACCGGTGCACTTCAGTTTCTCCTTTCCGGAAACAAGGGCAAAATTCCTCAAAATAACTGCCATCAGCCACAAAACCTGTCCCGACTGGCACCGCGGCGCAGGCCAGCCGGCATGGTTATTTATTGATGAGTTGGTGGTGGAATGATTTCGCCCGGATATGATTAATCTTACAATATCCTTTACGCCGGATTTCCACTGTCATTAAGTCCGCAGCGGATCTTTACGGAAAACATCATGAAGAACATAACCCTGCAGAAATTTTTTCAGAGACCGGGGCAACTCCTTCTCTTTGCATAGATAACAAGCCATCCGCCAGCATAAGTTGTCTGCCCTTCCGCAAACGAGGAGGAACCGGGCATACCCCGTGCTGATTCAGGGAAATATGCACCGGATCACTCCTATTTGATAAAGGGATTATAAACTATTCCAGAATCTGCGGTTCCTTCTCAATGCCCCCGGATCTTATCAGGCGAAACCCGCTGTTTTCGAAGGGAGATCCTGATAAGTTGTAAAACCAGGCATTTAGTTTTTACATTTGTATCAATCAACCGGAAAAGATGTACATGCACAGATTAATTCTCTTGACTTATTTAACTTGTACCTCCTTATTACTTTACGGGAGCAGTGAAACGGATCTGCTTTTAAAGCAACTCGACCAAACCGTTAAGGAATACAGAAACTTTGACAGGCAGAAAGAGCAGCGCATTCAGCAAATCAAGAATTCGCTTATTTACACATCTTCAAACCAGCAGCAATTTGAAATATGCGGCAGGCTTTTCGATGAATACAGGTCTTACAAATCCGATTCGGCCCTGGTTTATGCCAGGCGCAAATTGCAGCTTGCCGAAAAATCAAATAACAATACAAATATTACCGATGCCAGGCTAAATCTTGCCTCAATTATGGTAATCATGGGCATGTACAAAGAAGCGCATGACATACTGAGGAATGTTGACATTGCCAGATACCCTGATTTAAAGGCTTATTACTTTCACATCTACCGTACAATTTACGGGGCCATGTCTGATTATGCCCTTTCGGTTCACGAAAAGGCAAGGTACGACAGCCTGACGGAAGCCTACCGCGACTCCCTGCTGCTGTCCAACCCACCATCATCCTCTCCCCATATCATGGTAAAGGCAGACCAGCTGATCGTGAAGAAGCATTACACGTCTGCGCTTCAGTTGTTGCTTAATTATTTCCCGACCATCAGGAATGACAAACATAATAAAGCCATCATCGCATACAGCATCTCCATGGCTTATCAAGGATTAAATGATCATACCAATGAGAAAAAATGGCTGATTATTTCAGCCATCAATGATCTGGAATCGGCCAACAAAGAATATGTTTCGCTGCGCAATCTGGCCTATATGCTATACGGAGAAGGAGACATCAACAGGGCCTATCATTACATCAGCAGGTCGATGGAAGATGCCATCTTCTGCAATGCCAGGCTTCGTACCATAGAAATTTCCCAGATGATGCCGATTATTGATAAAGCCTATCAGTACCAACTCAGGTCCCAGCAACGCACTTTGTTAATCTCGCTGATAAGCATCAGCACCCTTGCCATATTGCTATTGATCGCCGCCGGATTGATATTCAGACAAATGAGGAAGCTTGCCGTTGCAAGGGAAAAGTTAGACAAAGCCAATAAACAATTAAACAACCTCAATCATGATCTTTCAGCAATCAACAATGAATTGAGTGAGATTAACCGCAACCTGAAGGAGGCGAATATCATCAAAGAAGAGTATATCGGTCAGTACATGGATCAGTGTTCGGTATATATTGACAAAATGGACAATTACAGAAAGCATCTTCATAAGATGGCATCTTCCGGCAAAATTGACGACCTTATTCACCGGATAAAATCATCCGAAATCATTGAAGATGAACTGGCAGAATTCTTTCATAATTTCGACACAACCTTCCTTCAACTTTTCCCGGATTTCGTTGAAGACTTTAACCATCTTCTTTCTGACGGGGAATCCATTCAGCTCAAGCAGGGGCAGTTGCTTAACACCGAACTGAGGATATATGCACTTGTGAGACTGGGGATAACTGATAGTGTTAAAATATCCCATTTCCTGAGGTGCTCATTGTCAACAATCTATAATTACAGGACCAAAATCAGGAATAAAGCCAGAGACAGCAGGGAAAGCTTTGATGATAAAGTTTTATCGATAGGGAACAATACCCGGAACTAAGCTTTGGTAAGCGCGGCAAACTGCAGTCTGCAGCTTTGCCGTATAATGCACGGATTCTTGAACCCTGCCTTTACAGTAAACTGACAAAGTGCCGGCTGCATCTGTAATTGTATCCTGATCAACCTGCAGAAAGTCATCAGGAAAAATTGATCCGGTTTTCTTACAGCTCCATATCAAATCATTCCTTGAGACCTCTGGATTTGGACAGATCCGTTTGTGAATATTTCAGGTATTTACATTCTTCCGGCCCTGATTCCGAAATATATTTCATTGAGGCTCCCTCCATTTGAACTACATTTTTTTACGATCCGTAAATGTATATATTGTTATTTTTAAAGCACTTACATCATTATAATTTAATATCAGGCTACAACTTTTTACATGATCTGGACTTCCCTGATCCGGTTCAATATATTTGCCATGTTTGAGACAGGTAACCTTGGCATTGGTTGAAGGCACCCATTAACTAACCATACGTTAAACATAAATTAAAAATTGATGAAGACTTATCTACCATTGATGCTGCTGCTACTGGGCAGTATGTTTGTCGTTATTCCCGGAGCGGAAGCCCAGATAAAAGGCAAACCGGTTACGGGAATAGTTGTCGATTCAAAGGGGGAACCCTTGACAGGTGTTACCGTCTTGTTGAAAGCGACCTCCATCGGGACCATTACCGATGTAAACGGAAAATTCACCCTGGAAACCGGCTCCAAAACCGGACCGGTGCTTATCTTTTCCTATGTTGGTTATGATTCACAGGAGGTACAAATAACTTCACAGGAAGAAATCCGTGTCGTGCTGGTTGAATCCAATGTTATGCTCAACGAAGTGGTAGTAGTCGGGTACGGGAGTCAGAGAAAGCGCGACCTGACAGGATCGGTGTCATCGGTAAATACAAAAGAGTTGAAAACGCTGCCGGTGCCAAGTATCGGTGATGCTTTGCAGGGACGTTCTGCCGGAGTGCAGGTATTATCAGCCGGTGCCCCTGGCAGCAATGTTACTTTGCGTATCAGGGGAACCGGAACCATTAACAACAGCGACCCGTTGCTGGTTATTGACGGGGTCCCGGCCAACGTATCCCTGAATACAATCAGCCCGGATGACATTGCCGGAATCGAAATCCTGAAGGATGCATCGGCGGCAGCAATATACGGTTCACGCGGAGCCAACGGGGTTGTGCTGATTACGACCAAAAAAGGCGCTCAGGAAAGAAATACCCTGGAATTCAAAATGTTTACCGGAGTACAATCGGTAGCCAACAGGGTTGAAATGCTCAATGCTTCGGAATTTGCATCGCTTCACAATGATATGATGACCAATAATGGCCAGGCCCTGAACCCGGACTTTGCCGATCCGGCAGGACTTGGAGCCGGCACTGACTGGCTTGATGCCATTTTCCGCAATGCTCCCATTCAGAACTACACCCTGGCATATTCCGGAGGTAATGCAAACTCGCATTATTATGTTTCAGGGGCCATTCTCGATCAGCAGGGCATCGTGGCCAACACCGGCTATAAGCGCTATACAGTTCAGTTTAACAGCGACTCAAGGGTTTTTGACTGGCTGAAATTCAGCAACAACCTTACCCTGAATCATGATGTTAAAACGAGCGGGGACTATAATATCCGTAACGCCATGGCAGCCTTGCCGGCACAGCCTGTATACAATGCCGACGGCACCTACAGCGGCCCCATAGGCCAATCGTCGTGGGTGGGTGACATTACAAATCCCATAGGCAAGGCCATGCTGGTGGAAAACAGCACCAAAGGCTACAACGCGCTGGGCAATATATCTGCCGAAATAAACATTCTGAAGGAGCTGAAGTTTAAATCAACGGGAGGCCTCGAAGCATCATTCTGGGACAACCGGACCTGGTCACCGGCATACAACTGGCAACCAACTCCACAGGCAAGCAGCTATCTTTTCCAGCAATACAACAAGGGCATTACCTATCTTTGGGATAATTACCTTACCTACGATAAATATATTAACGGCAACCATCACCTTACTTTACTCGCCGGTAGCAGCGCACAGGCCTTTCGTAAAGATTACATGAGTGGTTCCGCCCAGGGATTCTCCAGTACTACCACCCAGCAACTCAACAACGGCACTACCTCTAAAACCCTGGGCGGCAGTGCCAATGAATGGAAACTGCTGTCATTTATCGGAAGGGGAAATTACGATTATAAAGGCAGATATTTACTAACCGCCACCTTGCGACGTGACGGCAGCAGCCGGTTCGGCAGCAACAACCGCTGGGGATGGTTTCCATCGGCATCAGTGGCCTGGAGGGTTTCGCAGGAAGAATTCATGAACCGTTATACCTGGCTCGACGACTTCAAAGTACGCGCCGGATACGGAATCACCGGAAACCAGAATATCGGCGATTACTCTTTCGCTTCTGTATTACAAACCATTCAGTATGTTTTCAACGGACAGGTCGTCAACGCCGTTGTGCCCCTGGCAATACCCAACCCGAGCGTACGCTGGGAACAGGTTGAGCAATCCAATCTTGGATTCGATGCATCGCTGATCAATGGCAGAATCAACCTCTCACTGGATGCATATATCAAGAACACCAATGATATGCTCGTTCCAATGAGTGTTCCCATCTCAACCGGATATTCCGACATTGTGGTTCCAAGCATTAATGCAGGAAAAGTCAGGAATAAAGGGGTGGAAATCAGCATCACCAGCATCAATACGACCGGCGCCATCAAATGGACCACAAGTGCAAATGTGGCTTATAACCATAACCGGGTGATTAACCTGAATGATACCATCCCTTTATACACCGGAAGTATAGGCCTGAATCAAAACCTCTCGATACAGAACAGTGGCTACCCGGTGAACGCCTTCTACGGCTTTGTAACCAATGGACTGTTCCAGACACAACAGGAAGTGGACAATTATGCCGTTCAGGTTCCCGGCGAAGATCCGTTTAACCGGACGTCGGCCGGTGATATCAGATTCAAAGACCTGAATAATGACGGCAAAATTGACGATAATGACCGCACATATATCGGCAACCCAAACCCGAAATTTATTTTTGCCATCAACAATACCATCGAATGGAGGGGTTTTGATCTGAGTATCTTTTTGCAGGGAGTTTATGGCAATGACATTTTCAATGCCAACAGAATTTACCAGGAAGGCATGGCTGTTGCCCAGAATCAAACCACAGCCACGCTTGAACGCTGGACCGGCGAAGGAACCAGCAACACAATGCCCAGGGCGGTATTTAACGACCCAAACAAAAACACCAGGGTTTCTGATCGATTCATCGAGGATGGCAGTTACTTGAAAATCAAGAACCTGACCTTAGGCTACACATTCAGACAGAAATGGCTTGAGAAAGCCAAACTCAGTTCGGCCAGGGTCTATTTCTCGGCTCAGAACCTGCTGACAATTACCAATTATTCCGGATTCGATCCCGAAGTACCGGTCAATGGCATAGACCTGAATGTTTATCCGGTTACCAGAACGGTCAGCGCCGGTATTAACCTGATTTTCTGAAACAATACAAAACTAAAGATATGAAAACCTTAAAATATACCCTTGTATGCCTGATGCTGATTTCATTGGCTGCATGCGAAAAGTTTCTTGACACTGCCCCCCTCGACAGCATCAATACCTCAAACTTCTACAAGACGAAAGAAGATGCCATTGCAGCCATTAACGGTGCATATCAGCCGCTGCAGTGGCCCAAGCTATACAATATGAGGATCTGGACAACCGATATCTGGGCCGGAAACAGCCTTGTCGGCGCCGGCGGGGGTACCGATGGTATCGAAACCCAGGATATTGCAAACTTTGTTACATCAACCGACAATGCAGCTGCTCTTGACGTGTGGAGGGGGCCCGCTCCCGGAATCCTGAGATGCAACCTGGTACTGGAGAATGTTCCCGGAATGGACATTGACCAGGATCTTAAAAACCGGATAACCGGAGAGGCTTACTTCCTGAGGGCCAATTACTATTTTATCCTTGTAAGGCTGTTTGGAGATGTTCCGTTAATCACCAAAGCCCAGACCCCGGATGATGACCTCCGGCCCCGCCGCACTGCCGCCTCAGTTGTTTATGATACCATTATAGGCGACCTGAAACGTGCTATTGAACTGTTGCCTCAGCGCGAGGCATATTCGGGTGCTGATATCGGACGGGCCAGCAAAGGAGCCGCCACCGGGATGCTCGCAAAGGTTTATCTGACGCTGGGCAGGTATGACGAAACCGTTAATCTGTGCCAGAGGGTAACATCACTGGGCTATACTTTAAACGAAAACTATACCGATAACTTCAACCCATCAGGAAAAAACTCACCGGAGAGCCTCTTCGAGGTTCAGTATTACGGTAAAACCAGTTACAGTTTCTGGGACAACGAAAATCAGGCCAGTTGGGTCAGCACATTCACAGGCCCCCGGAATTCAGATTTTGTAGCCGGAGGTTGGGGATGGAACCAGCCCACCCAGGAGTTTGTAAGCCTTTATGAAAACGGCGACAATCGCAAAGAAGCAACGATTCTTTATGATGGATGTCCCTCTTTCGATGAAAAAGAGTATAAAGCTTCATTTTCATCAACAGGATACAACCTGCGCAAATTCCTGGTTTCAAAATCTGTAACTGAAGATTACGATGGCAGTCCTGCCAACTGGCCGGTGTTGCGCTATGCCGATGTATTGCTGATGGAAGCAGAAGCCCTATGCGAATTAAACCGCACAGGCGAAGCTTATGGCCCGCTTAATCAGGTGCGCAACAGGGCCGGATTGGACAATCTGAGCGGTTTGTCGCAGTCAGCCCTGCGCGATGCCATCAGAAAAGAAAGAAGAATAGAACTTGCATTCGAAGGCTCACGATGGTTCGACCTGATCCGTTATGACAATGGTCAGTATGCTGCTGCATTCTTCAACAGCATTGGTAAAACAAATTTTTCATCAAAGTTCCTTCTGTTGCCGATTCCGCAAAAGGAAATTGATGCCAACCCCAATTTAACTCAAAATTCAGGTTACTAAACCTTCAAAAATAAAACTATGAAACGATTAACATACATAGCATGCTGTCTGATGGCAATGGCATTTGCAACAGGCTGCAAAGAAGATGAACTCGCCGACCTGAATAAAGGCGACACTCCCCTGGCACTGACCCTTTCGGAGCAAACACTTATCCTGAACGAAACAAACAGGGATAAGACAATATTAAGTATGAACTGGACTTCGGGAAGCAACTATGGAACCAATGCCGCAATTACCTACGAATTACAGATAGCTCAGGCTGGCACAGGGTTTACCGATCCGCTTACTTATTTCCCGGGAAAAACAGTTTATAATTACACTTTTACCACCAAAGCGCTGAACAATGCAATAAGAGGGCATTTTAACACACAGGCGGGAACCGGAATTACATTAGAAGCCAGGGTCATTGCCACTGTAGCAGCAGACAATGTTGACCCACAGGTTTCACCGGTAGTAAGTTTCAGTGTGACCACTTATGAACCTGTTTCAGAAACCCTTTTCCTTTACGGTACTGCAACTTCCGCCGGTTGGGACAACAGTCAGGCCATCGCAATGACTCCGGCAGAAGTTCCCGGAACATTCACCTGGCAGGGACAGCTCAGCTCAGGCGGGTTTAAGTTCTTAACCGTTGCTGGTCAGGATTTCCCTTCTTATGTCAAAGGCAACAGCCAAAACAGTATCGTGCTGCGCACTTCGGCATCCCAAACCGACAACCCCTGGACTATTTCGGATCCGGGAATTTATAAAATCGAAGTCAATCTGCTCGCCCTTTCTGTTTTAATCACTAAAATGGAAGGACCGGCTTACAGTCAGATTTTTATGGTTGGAAGCGCTGCGCCCAACGGGTGGGATATCTCCAATGCAACCGAGCTCGTTCAAAATCCTGACAACCTGTATGAGTTTACTTACACCGGAGTAATGAACCCGGGCGAATTTAAATTCCCTGTAAACCGCAATTCCGACTGGCAACAGGACATGTATATGAAGCTGGATGAAACCCATATGTACCTGCATCACGGCGGAGACCCCGACGACAGCAAGTGGGAAATCGCGAAGAAGGGTTATTACACCATCACGCTGAATCTGCAGGACCTTACCATCAGCATCAACAGGCTCAAACTATACATGGTTGGCAGTGCTACTCCCATTGGCTGGGACATCAGTAATTCTATTGAGATGGAAGAGGATGCTACTGACGGGTGCATATTTAAATATTCGGGGCCTATGGTTGCCGGCGAATTCAAATTCCCTGTCAACCGAAACTCCGACTGGGGCCAGGATATGTATATGAGACTGGACGATACCCATATGTACCTCCATCACGGAGGCGACCCCGACGATAACAAATGGACGCTGACAGAGGATGGCAATTACGCGATTACTGCAAATGTTGAAGCCCTGACAATAAACATTCAAAAACTTTAGGTTGGTTTGGATTGGTGTGTGTTAAAAGAATCCGGAATTCATACAGAGAGTTGATAAAACCATTAACGGACAGCCCTGACAATCAGAATCTTATCCGCTATTTGGGAAACTTAATGATGAATTCCGGTTCTTTTCACCTTACTTTACCGGATTACTCTTTAACTATGCAAGTGACCAAAGCCATTACAAACAGGCCGGTGTTTTTATTTCTCGTTGCCTTAATAGCTCTATCAGGATGCAGCAAGGATAAGGCAGATACAGGCAATGACAGCATCCCCGGAAACCTTCCGGCGCCTGTTTTTTATAATCTGGCCGTAGAATCGGACAAAGCCTGCTATCGGCCCGGCGAGGAGGTAAATTTCTCATTGACCGGACCCATAAGCCTGCCGGCAAGGGTAAGGTATAAAAACCTGAACACCCTGGTTGAAGATATTGAGCTTAACGGAACTGCCTGGAAATGGAAAACCCCCGATACCGATTTCAAAGGTTATCTTGCAGAAGTTTACGGGATGGATAACAACAAGGAAGTAATCTACGCTGCCATCGCGATTGATGTATCATCCGACTGGACGAAATTTCCGCGTTACGGATTCCTGAGCAATTACGACATAGCAGATGATCAGAATATTCATCAGGTAATAGCTGATCTAAACCGTTATCACATCAATGGGCTTCAGTTTTACGACTGGCACAACAAGCATCACAAACCCCTGCCACTCTCAGGAGGGGTGCCGGAGTCAACATGGAAAGATATCGGCAACAGAAGTGTATATTTAAATACGGTTAAGCGATACATACAGGAAGCCCACGGCCGGAATATGAAGGCCATGTTCTACAACCTTCTGTACGGCGCGTGGGACGATGCCCGGGCCGATGGGGTAGAACCGGAATGGTACATATTTACCGACAATACACGCACCAACCTTGATTTTCTGGCACTTTCAAATCCATTTCTGAGCAATCTGTATCTGCTGGATCCTTCCAATCCAGGTTGGCAACACTACCTGGCGGCTCAGCATGAGATTGTTTATAACAACCTCGACTTTGACGGCTACCATATTGACCAGCTGGGCGACAGAGGAAGCAGATACACTTACAATGGCCATTTTCTGAACCTGGCCCAGTCATTCGGCTCATTTCTGGAGGCAAACAATACTGCTTTCCCGGGGAAATATGCCGTTATGAATGCGGTCAACCAATACGGACAGCAAACCATTGCACAATCACCGGTCAACTTTCTTTACACTGAAGTATGGCAACCTTTCGACACATACAAAGACCTGGCATCTATCATCAAACAGAACAACATGATGGCAGGGGGAACAAAAAATCAGGTACTTGCCGCCTATGTTAATTACGAACTTTCAGATACCAGGGAATTCTTCAATGATGCTTCGGTGCTGTTTGCCGATGCAGTAATCTTTGCTTTTGGAGGGGCGCATCTCGAACTGGGCGAACACATGCTCAGCAGGGAATACTTCCCGTATAACAAACTCCGGGTCAGTGAGAGCCTCAGAACCGCCCTTGTTGCGTATTACGATTTTATGGTGGCTTACCAGAACCTGTTGCGCGATGGGGGCAGTTTTAATACCATAACCCTGCATCCGGTTGACGACAAGGTTAAATTTGCTGCATGGCCCGAAACAAGCGGCTGTGTTTCCGTGGCCTGCAAACAGGTCGGTGAACGGCAGGTGATTCATCTGATTAATTTTACCGCTTCCACCACCACCTCATGGCGCGACAATATGGGTATTCAGGCGCTGCCCCCAACCATCAGCGGGGCAAAAATATCATTCACCTGCCACGGCCAGATCAATGATATCTGGATGGCATCACCTGACATCGCCGGCGGTTCACCCCGGAATCTGGAGTTCCTGAAGCAAGGCGACAAAATCAGCATTGAAATCCCTTCGCTGAAGTATTGGAACATGATTGTTGTGGAATAACAGCCGGTTTCATTCCGGGGAAATCAAGCAATGCCAAACAAAAAAATATAAAACTATTAAACACTGACACCAAACACTGCCTTCATGAAGATTCTGAAGCTACTGACTTTCTTCGTAATCGTATCCGGAACAATTTTCGCCCGCGACAATGATACCCCTGCCCCTGTTTTTCCGGGAAACTGCCTTTCGTATCAGATAACCGGGCCACAGGTGACCTTCCGGTGCGAATCTGAAATTAATGTAATGCTGAAACTCTGCTCACCGGGCATAATCAGGTTCTGGTATGAACAGGGTGAATTCAGCCGGCAGAATGAATCGTTTGCCGTTGTTAATGATGATATTGACAATCAACTTACATGGTCGGTTACCGAACAGGAATCAGGGTATGAATTATACACAACCTCACTGATTATCAGGATAAAGAAAAGACCTTTTCAGGTAAGGATTTACGACAAATACCAGAAACTTCTGCTCGAAGATTATGGCAATGAGGGTTTTGAGAAGGTTTCAGACACGATTATCTGCCGAAAACTGCTCAGAGACGGAGAAAATATATATGGATTGGGCGAAAAATCAGGGAAACTCAACCGCCGGGGCGGGCGCTATACAATGTGGAACAGTGATAAACCCTGCTACGACATCAATGAAGATCCGCTTTATAAAAGTATTCCCTTTTTTATCAGCAGTGCAGGGTATGGAATTTATTTCGACAATACTTACCGGAGCACTTTTGATTTCGGGGCTTCAAAACAGGACTGCCTGACTATTTCAGCTCCCGGGGGAGAAATGATCTGTTATTTTATTTATGGCCCTTCAATGCCGCAAATCATCGAAAAATACATGCAGCTTACAGGGAGTCCCATTATGCCTCCGGTGTGGGCCCTGGGCTTTTCACAGTGCAGGGGATTGCTCACCAATGAACAGCTTACCCGCGACATTGCCGCAGGCTATCGGGCGCGCCGGATACCCTGCGACATTATTTACCAGGATATCGGGTGGACCAATTATCTGCAGGACTTCAACTGGAGACAGGGCAATTACAAAGACCCTGCCGGCATGCTGTCAGACCTGGCGGACAATGGTTTCAAAGTCATAGTTTCACAAGACCCTGTAATCTCACAAAATAATACCATACAATGGAAAGAGGCCGATTCAATGGGCTATCTGGTCAGCGATATACGAACCGGAAAAGCGTATGATATGCCCTGGCCCTGGGGAGGCAACTGCGGCGTGGTCGATTTTACCAATCCTGCCGTTGCCGGTTGGTGGGGCGACTATCAGCAGAAAGCCATCAGGGATGGTGTAAAAGGGTTCTGGACAGATATGGGCGAACCGGCATGGAGCAATACGGAAGACACCGACCGGCTGTTTATGAAACACCATCTGGGCATGCACAACGAAATTCATAATGTTTATGGCCATACCTGGGATAAGGTTGTAACTGAACAATTTGAAAAACACAATCCGGGCCAACGCATTTTTCAGATGACCCGGTCAGCATTTGCCGGTATGCAACGCTTCACCTTTGGATGGTCGGGCGATGCCGGTGATGGCAATGATGTAACAAACGGATGGAAGCGGCTAAGATACCAGATTCCGCTCGCCTTGTCCTCCGGTATGAGCGGTATTCCATTCTGGAGTTGCGATATTTCAGGCTACTGCGGCGATATAACCGACTACGAAGCCATGGCAGAATTGTATGTCCGCTGGCTTCAGTTCGGGGTTTTCAACCCGATAAGCAGGGCCCATCATGAAGGCAACAACGCGGTTGAACCCTGGCTGTTTGGCCCTGACGCTGAGGAGGCCTGTACCAACGCCATCAACACAAAATATACACTGCTCCCATATATTTACAGCCATGCAAGACAAACCTATGACAAAGGGTTACCGCTTATGCGGCCAATGGTGATGGCATTCCCCGAAGACAAAGAAACACATAACCTCGATACTCAGTTTATGTTTGGCAGCGATTTGCTGGTAGCCCCGGTCGTGCACCCCAATGCACATATTGCTGAAGTGTACCTGCCCGAAGGGGAATGGGCCAGTTTCAACGATCCGTTTACCCGGTATCCGGGTAACCAGTGGATTGCATATCCGGTTTCATTGCAAACCATTCCTGTTTTCGTAAAGGCAGGCGCTGTTATACCCATGATGCCGGTTATGCAATACATTTATGAAAAGCCTGATGCCCCCGTCTGGTTCACTGTTTTTCCCGCGGCCAACGGCAATTCATCCGCCATGCTATATGCAGACGATGGTGAGTCGAACGACTACAAAAAAGACATTTATTCGACAACCGGAGTTAAGTGCAGTTTCAGAAATCATGATATCAGGCTTCTGTTCGAAAAGAAAGATTTCAATGGGGGATATAACTCGGGTAAACGCAACACAGGAGTGAGAATATTTACACAGAATGCCCCTGAAAGTGTGACACTGAATGGTATTAAGGCTAAGAAACTTGCAGATACCAGGCTGCAGGAAAGCTGGTATACAGGCCATAATTCAGCTGCATGGTCATACGATAAAAAAAATGCGATTCTCTGGATCAGATTTCCGGAAACTAAAGATACCTCAGACATCACAATCAAATTTTCCCGTTAATGATAAAGCGAATTATTTTTTTCTCCGGCTTTCTGCTCACTTGCTTGCCGGCAGCATACTGTCAGGAACACGCAAAGACAATTTATCACTCCGAAGCATACTCCATTTATCAAAACAAGGTAGTACAGGACAGTTTCACAGCAACTGCCACATCAGCCACAAGCCTGACATCTGATTACAAAAGCCCTGAAAATGGCAGATACAGCCCGGATATAATTTTTAAATTCAGTATCAACCTGCGCGACAATGAAATGGCATCAGGGCACGATCATAAAGTCACCCTGCAGCCGGTCAACGGACAATGCACCACAACAGTCCGGTTTGGAAAACAATTTACTCAAACAGCAGAAACAACCGGTTATGACAACCTGGGCCAAAACACACGCTGGGTATTGCGCCTCGACATGCGGGAAGTTTTGTATGCCTTTGAAAAACAAGGTTTCTACACGTTGTATAACGGTGAAAAACTCTACCGTGATGACTTTAAGGGTGTATATGTTGCCGGCAATCAGCCGCCACTGAGCTGGGATTTCAACAATCTGAACTCACAGCCCGGCCTGCAGCTTACCGACGAAGACCATGACGGCATCTTCCAAACCACCCTGGTAATGAATTCGCATGACAACAGCAAAACCACCGCGTCATCATGGACACTGTCAAAGGACATCTCCGCATTCCCGGCCTATCATTCTGACTATCTGATATCCGACGCATTGTATAACCTTGCCCTGGAGGAGATGGTGAAAGCGGTTGAACCCGACAGCACATTCAGAACAGGTAAGGAGTGGGCTGGTGTGTGGACGCGCGATATCAGTTACAGCATCATCCTGTCCATGGCATATCTGCAACCGCAGGTAGCCATGAACAGCCTTATGCGTAAGGTAAAAAATGGCAGAATTATTCAGGACACCGGCACAGGGGGAGCATATCCGGTTTCAACCGACAGGATGATCTGGGCCGTAGCAGCATGGGAAGTCTATAAAGCCACCGGCAGCAAGGAGTGGCTGGATCAAATTTACCCTATAATAAGAAACTCCGTTGAGGATGATCTTCACAATATCTGCAATCCGGAAACCGGCCTGGTAAAAGGCGAATCATCGTTTCTCGACTGGAGGGAACAGACCTATCCCCGGTGGATGCAGCCTGCCGATATCTTTTCTTCAGAAAACCTTGGCACCAACGCTGTTCATTATCAGGCAAATATCGTCCTTGCTGAGATTGCCGGCCGTTTGGGCGAGTCAGAAGCAACCGGAAAATACCTGGAAAATGCAGGAAAAATCAAAGCCGGAATCAACAAATTTCTATGGATGCCCGACAAAGGATACTATGGGCAGTATCTTTACGGCCGAAATTTCCAATTGCTGTCACCAAGATCTGAAGCCCTTGGAGAAGCGCTTTGCATCCTGTTTGGAATCAGCGGTCAGGACCAAAGCATTTCCATAGTAAGGAAAGTGCCGGTAACCGACTTCGGGATTCCGTGCATCTTTCCGCAGATACCCGGCATACCCCCTTACCATAACAATGGCATCTGGCCTTTTGTACAATCATACTGGGCCCTGGCCTCGGCCAAAGCAGGAAACGAGAATGCCGTGGTTGAGTCCATCGCTGCTATATACAGACCTGCAGCCCTGTTTCTTACCAATAAAGAAAATTTTGTAGCCGGATCGGGCGATTATGCAGGCACACAAATCAATTCGGACAACATGCTCTGGAGCCTCTCCGGCAGCATCGCCCTGGTGCACAAAATCCTTTTCGGGCTGGAATTAAGAACAGACAGCCTTTCATTTCAACCTTTTATTCCCGAAGCACTCAGCGGCAAACAATCACTAACCGGATTCAGGTACCGCGATATGGTGCTCGACATTGAAACGGAAGGTTACGGCAATAAAATCCTCCGTTTTACCATAGATGATATAGCAACCAATGCCTTTGCAGTTCCCGCCACCCTTAAAGGAAAGCACAGGATAAAAATCATCCTCGACGGCTTTACAGGAGCCGAAAACACCATCAACAAATGCGCGAATGATTTTTCGCCCGAAACGCCCCAGGTGAAATATGAAGATGGTATACTTTCATGGGATATTATTGAAAATGCAACCGGATACATAATCATCTGCAATGGAAAGACCATTGACACCACGCATGATAACCACTACCGGGTTGAATCGAACGGATATGCAGAGTACCAGGTTGTAGCAAAAGGACTAAGCAACACCATTTCATTTGCTTCTGAACCATTGGCTGTGTATGAAAAAGATATGTGCATTTCGCTGAATATTGAAGACTTTGCAGGCCCGGTGGCCGGAGAATTCAGGGATTATACAGGGAGAGGCTATATTATGCTTCGCAAAAATGAAAACGGCGATATTACCATTCCTGTAGATATTCCGGAAAAAGGTACATATTCCATACAGATCAGATATGCCAATGGCAACGGGCCGGTTAACACTGAGAATAAATGTGCTGTTCGCAGCCTGAAACTTAATGGAATTGATTCCGGCATATTCGTATTCCCGCAAAGGGGTGCAGGCGAATGGTCAAACTGGGGATTATCCAATGTGGCGATTGTTTCGATGGAAAAAGGGGGAAATATCCTCCAACTCTCCTACAGACCTGAGAATGAAAACATGCATGGCGAGGTCAATGATGTTGCGGTTGACAGCATTATGCTGATAAAGACGGGCTTATGATTCACATTCCTGAGAGGCTCTTTAAGCGATGAACAGGCCTCAGGCTACAGGAGACGATTCCGGATAAAAGGTCTTAACCGCTTGAATCCTGTATTGGCATATGCAAAACAGCATTCATGCGTGACGACCGGCAATTCTTTTAAGTCAATTCCTCCATCAGCATCTTTTTTGCATCCTTTAGTCTGGCTTTCTCCGCTTCGGGCAGCACGGGATATTCCACCTTCAGCTCCTTCAGCCGATTGATGATGATATTGCTCACGGCATATCGCATAAACCATTTGCGGTCGGCCGGGATCACAAACCAGGGGGCATGTTCGGTGGAAGTTGAGGTGAGCATATCGCTGTATGCATTCATATAATCATCCCAGTGGGCGCGCTCCTTTACATCGCCGGAAGAGAATTTCCAGTTTTTTGCAGGATCTTCAATGCGCTCCAGAAAACGCTTCTTCTGTTCCTCTTTAGAGACATTCAGGAAAAACTTCAGGATAATGGTGCCGTTCTCGGTCAGGTGCTTTTCGAGGTCGTTGATCTGCCGGTAACGGCTTTTCCAGAAATCCCTATCCACCGCATCCACGGTTTTAATCCCCGGAAGGTTCTGCGCCAGCAGGTACTCAGGATGCACCTTTACCACCAGCACCTCTTCGTAATACGAACGGTTAAATATCCCGAACCTGCCGCGCTCGGGAAGACATTTGTAGGTTCGCCAGATGTAATCATGATCCAGCTCAGTGGCCGAAGGGATCTTGAAACTGTAGACTTCACAGCCCTGGGGATTAAGGCCCGACATCACGTGCTTGATGGTGCCGTCCTTGCCCGCAGCATCCATCGCCTGGAATATCAGCAAAACCGCATACCGGTTATGGGCGTAGAGTTTATCCTGAAGCTCTATCAGCTCATTCACGTTTTCCTCCAGGAGTTTTACCCCTTCATCTTTCCCGTTAAGGATTCCCTTGTAGGACGAATCAAAGTCCGATACCCTGATTTTCGTTCCGGGCTTTGCCAGAATGGCCGGGTCGTGCAGCAGGTTTTTCTTTCTCATAAACTTCAGATTTCAGCTTAATGGATTACATCTGCTAAAGATAGAAAATCAGGCCTCAAAAGTTAAAAAATTATTCATAAAAAAATCACACAAATAATATCTTGCATTTTACAAACAGCAACCTGACCAATTAAGCATTTAATTTATTGTAATACAACTTATTATGAATGCATTTATGTACCTTCAATCAATAAAATAATATATTCGTAATCATTTTAAATAAATATTTATTTTACCTGCCCGAAAAAAAGCCGTATCTTGCAAACCGAACAAAACCCAATCTATATGATGAACTTTCAATTAAGTGTATTGTAACTAATCAGTTTGCCAAA
>DJGZ01000022.1 GCA_002433025.1 Bacteroidales bacterium UBA5833 | reverse complement strand
ACATTGCCTTTGCAGGCAGAACCTTTTACCGGGAAGGTTTTATTCCCGTTTTTCGATGGGCTGATCCCGGAGGGTTGGTTGCCGGAGATGGCTGAGAGAAACCGGAAACTGAATCCACGCGACAGCATGGGCCTGCTATTGGCCTGTTGCAAGGACTGCATCCGGGTTAATCACGATAAGGCAATGATGCAAGGATTTTCAGAAGACCTTCAGGGCAAATTCCGGAAAAAGTCCTCATTCACCGGATTCAGGATTGAAAACTTCAAAGGTATTTCAGGGTAAGCCGACCTGAATAGTTTGTATTTTGACGGGTTGATAAGAGATGTATTGAGTTTTGCTTCAATAGCTGATGGATTTTGTTGAGCAGGCAGAATAAAATCTACTTCGTTGCCGGCAGAAGTGCGCCAGTAATGAATTTCGTCAGTTTCGTGATTCTCCATGAGAAGTCTGAATACAACATTCTCCCAGAGTTCACCCCGGTCACTGCGTTCTGTAAAGATCTGAAAATTATTCAGCAGGCAATTGCGCAGGCCACTGTCGGGCAGATATACTTTTTGCATTTTGGTCAGCTCTTTGCGTAAGTTCCTGAAATATGGGCGAATCAGCGCTATATGGAAACACTTTTGCATGATGTTGAGGTAGTTGACTACTGTCTCATTTTCAATTTGCAAGGTGGATGCCAACTCGTTTACATTTACCAGATTACCGGATTGAGTTGCCAGTATTCTGAAAAGCTTATAAAAGGCTACTTCGTTTTGTACGCCCGATTCTATAATATCCCGTTTAATAAATGAGTCCCTTATCTCTTTCAGTAAGGCTGCTTTTTCATTTAAATCCGGCTCAGCAGCCACGGCGGGGTAGCCCCCGTAAATCATATACTTTTCCCACTCCATGCGAAGCAGTTCTGTTTTCAGGCTTTTATTTTCTGGTTGGCTGTTGATGGTTATAAGTTCCTGAAGCAAAAGCGCTTCTCCTGCAATGGACAGATATTTATCAAAGCTGCATCTAAGCAGGTGAAACAACCTTTTCCTGCCGGCAAGCGAATCGCGAAAGCGTGTATCAATATAAAAAGCACTGCTGCCTGTTTCTATTATTTTGATTCTTCAGGCATATTCATCGAAAAGTAATTGCAGGAAGTTGGAAGGATCACCCAAATATTGAACTTCATCTATAAGTACAATTATTCGTTCTTCTGTTTCAGGTAAATACCGGGGCAGATTCAGCGGACTCTGATTCAGGTCTGCAACCAGAAGTTTGTTTTCAAGATTTATAAAGACAGCAGGTTTCTCGAGTTATTTACAATGCATTTCGAGTTGCCTCAACAGTGTGGATTTGCCGGTTTGCCTGGCTCCGGTTATAATGCTGAACTCCTTTTTGTCAATGTGTGTCAGTAATTTGTTATATAATTTGCGACGTACCATAATTCGTTCCATTTTTACAAAAATTATATAAATACAGATAATATTACCGGTGCATTGGTAAAAATATCCGATAATAATGCCGGTGTAAGGGGGATAATATCCTGAATGCATAAAATTTCAGGTGGTAATCTCCTGAGTACTTGACAAAAACAGGAAATATGCCTGAATCTATCTAAGTTGTTTGGTTACAGTATATTTGACAGGTTCGTCAGTCCTGATGTGAAAAAATCCCGGCCACTTCTCCCGATAGTGCGATGTTATTCGTGATGATGTCCTGAATGGCTTCCGCGATAATTCCAAACGTGTCGGATTCTGAATAGCAGCGTAAATCCGGCATGGTTCTGAGCTTTGCGGATACAGTGATTATTGCAGGTCTGATCCGGAGAAGTTGCAACAATCAGGCTGTGCATATCAGCATAAATCTGACCTGAAATAAATTTTATGATGTAAAGAAGAAACATCTGTGAAAATATACCCGTTGGGGTATAATTGCAATCGTTTAATCATAAAATATACCCCTTAGGGTATAAAATGAATGGACATAGCATAATATATACCCGAAAGGGTGTATTCTGTCAATAATATGCTATATTTGTACCCGAAAGGGTATATGCTATGCAATTAAGTGAATTTGTAAAGGAGAGAAGACGGCTTACCGGCCTCACACAACCAGTCCTGGCAGAAAAGGCCGGCGTAGGTCTGCGCTTCGTCAGAGAACTGGAACAAGGTAAAGAAACACTCCGTCTTGACAAGGTAAACCAGGTGCTGAAACTTTTTGGGTATGAGGTTGGTGCCATTCCTGTAAATCGAAAAAATTTAATCCATGAGGAAAGCTGAAATAAAAATTCAGAACATTACGGCTGGCTGGCTTACACGGGATGAAAAGGGCTACAGGTTTGAATATGATCCCGTTTATCTGAGTTGCAAAAATCCCGAACCCGTTAGTCTTACATTGCCTTTGCAGGCAGAACCTTTTACCGGGAAGGTTTTATTCCCGTTTTTCGATGGGCTGATCCCGGAGGGCTGGTTGCTGGAGATAGCCGAGAAAAACTGGAAACTGAATCCACGCGACAGAATGGGCCTGCTAATGGCTTGTTGCAAGGATTGCATCGGGGTTGTAAGTGTAAATCCTGTAATGTTGGAGGATGAACCATGAAGAAATGTTTAGCCTGTTACCTGCCATTATACGAGGATGAAATTGATTTTCATCCTGCTTGCAGCAAAAGGCTGTTTGGACAGTCAATCCCACCGGTAATTCCATATAGTGAAGAGCAGATGGAGGAACTGGCAATCCGGGTTATAAAAAGTCAGATAACTGTTACCGGCGTTCAGCCTAAATTATCGCTTGAAATAGCAAAAGGTTCAAATAAACAGGAGCCCGCCCGGTTTACAATTGTCGGGTTGTGGGGAGGTTATATCTTAAAACCCCCGACCCCTGATTATCCTCAATTACCGGAGGTTGAAGACCTCACCATGCACCTGGCCGGCATCGCGAAGATCAATGTGGTGCCGCACAGCCTGATTCGCCTGAAGTCCGGAAATCCGGCATACATTACCCGAAGAATTGACCGTAGCAAGCAGGGAAAGCTTGCCATGGAAGATATGTGCCAGTTAACTGAACGTCTGACTGAGGATAAGTACCAGGGCTCATGCGAGCAGGTGGCAAAGGTTATTTTAAAGTATTCGGTGAATCCGGTTCTGGATGTAGTCAATTTTTTCGAACAGGTCCTGTTTTCTTTTTTAACCGGCAATGCCGACATGCACCTTAAGAATTTTTCATTGATCAACCAACCCGGGATTGGGTATATACTTTCACCTGCTTACGACCTCGTGGCCACAAAACTGGTCAATCCGGCAGATGATGAGGAAATGGCCCTTACCCTGAACGGGAAAAAGAAAAAACTCAGGCGAAGCGATTTTACCGCAGCCTTTCAAACGCTGAAACTCGATCCAAAGCAGCAGGAAAATATTTTCAGAAAGATGGAAAAGGCAAAAGATAAATGGATTGACTTTATCGATGGTAGTTTTTTGAGTAAGGATTTAAAGGTTGCATACAAAGAACTCATCCTGGAAAGATTTTCCGGAATATTTCCAAAAAATTGAATATCCTGATCATGAGGAATTTCTGATTTCAGAGCAGACTGATCCGTTGCGTATTTGTCACGAATCCAGGGTATAACCTGGGTATTATTGTAACATATACAGGGTTTTTGCCGGAATTGAATTCCTTGTCTTGGTAATTTACCTTTATAGCAGTAATCTGTACGATTTGTACAATATAATGAGTACTAAAGAACCAAAAATTGCTGTTATAGCAGTAATATCAGCTTAATGCTTCACCGGGATAATCAACCGCGGCATCAATAAATCCCCTCTTAACATTTAGTATAGTAATCAGGACCTATTTTATCATTGATTCATATATCATTGGCTTTGGTTTATAAACTGAATTGCTATCTTTGCGGGAGTAGCAGTATAAAAATCAATCATTGTTTGCTTTTGCGATTGGTTTGCTGCCGGCATGAACTCTCTTGATCTCATAGTACGCAACAGTCTGCAAACCGATGCTTCTGACCAATGACCGGTTATGAATCTTAATACCCGTTTGAACCGGTTGCCCGAGAAAAAGGACCGGGAAAAGTTTAATATTATTTTCAGGGAGTATTATCCCCGTTTGCTTGCTTATGGAGAGTTGTTCCTTGACCGGGACTCGGTTGAAGACATCATTCAGGATCTGATGGTCTGCATTTGGGAAAATTCTGAAACCATAGTGATTCACACCTCACTGGAATCATATCTGTTTCGCTCGGTTTACAGGGCCTGCCTTAACCGGATAAAATCTGAGAAAATCAGGGAATCCTATAAAAAGAACCAGGCATTGGCGACTACTGATGAAGTCCGTTATTATGATCCTGAAGAAAATGATGTTATTAAAAGATTGTTCTCGCTGGAGTTGGGGCGCGAGCTGGAAGACGCCATCGCAGCTTTGCCGGAAAAATGCAGGGAAGTTTTTATAAAAAGCTATATCGGCAATCAGAAAGTAAAAGAAATAGCTGCAGAACTGAATATTTCGGAACGCACTGCAGAGGCTCATGTGTACAGTGCCCTCAAACAGTTGCGAAACAAACTGAAAGACAAATTCTATATCCTTCCGTTCTTACTGCCGTGAATTGGTAAGCAGATTCTTGCCGGTTCTCCGGAAATAAATGATTTCTATAATAATAGTCCGTTAAATTTAAGAATCGCGCAAGGACGCAAAGACGCAATGGCTTGATTATGAATTATTTGTAGCATTTATGCATGTTTTTATAACCCGCTGTAAATCAATTCATTAAAAACTATCAACGGAGAATTGTAATAAAGTCCGGGCAGGTTCCATACGGAAATACTGCCGGCCTTCCCTTTTATCAGTATCGTTTTATGCTTTTCAGAATAAAGCCGGTTAACCGGTTTGGCCTCATTTTACTAAAAACGAATTTTCCCGGAGTTTAATTGAAAAAAGTGTGTTTCCGGCTAAGTACTTTTCCAAGGTTAATTGTCATTGGTGTATAGGACACTAAAACAATGCCCGTGAAGGAGTTTGATGAAATATTGCTGTTAAAGAAGATTCAGGGACTTGCTGATGAAGCGGAAGAGAAGCTGATAGAGCGCTGGCTGTCGGAATCCGAAGAAAATATGAGAACCTACGCCAGGATGAAATCGCTGTGGTATGCCCTGAAGGTTAAAGAATATTCGGAAGATGAAGCCCTCAGAGAACCCATAGCCGATATAAATGCACGTATTGACAGACTTGAGGCCGGACGCAGGCGTATATCAAAGATGCGCTGGCTGAAGATTGCTGCCGTTTTTGCTTTATTGTTTGGTATTGGTGTGGTGGTTATGGAAGTGGCCCGGTTCAGCAAAGGGCCTGAAATGGTATTGGTTGAAAACGGGATAAATCAGGGTATAAAATACATTGAATTACCTGACGGAACAAAAGCGTGGCTAAACCTGGGGGCAAAACTCAGTTATCCTGAACGGTTTGATGCGCAGGAGCGCAAAGTTGAAATTGAAGGGGAGGTTTTCCTGGCGGTGGCTAAAATCAAGGCAAAAAGGTTTCTTGCAGAAACACCGGCATTTACTGTTGAAGTAACCGGTACAAGTTTCAATGTAAACACCAATGCATCGGGAAAGGTAGAGGTTGTGCTGGTTGAAGGAGCCGTAAATTTGCTTGATAATTCCGGCAGAAAAGCCGGTTCGCTGGTTCCGGGACAGATGGCAAAGGCCGGGCCTGAAAGTGAAAGCATAGAAATCAGTCAGGTAAATACCGGTTTTTATACAGCCTGGAAGGAGGGACTTGTGATGCTGGAAAATGCAGGGCTGAATGAAATCGTGAAAAAGATTGAAGAGGTTTACGGAGTCGAAATCGTAATTGATTCCCTGAAGGCGCGGAAGGACGATACCCGGTACAACTTCGTCTTCAAAAAATCTCAGCGTTTCGACACTGTTTTTGAGATGCTGCAGTTTGTGGCACCTTCCAGGGAGATGCATGTTAAAGAAAAGTCCGGTAAATGAAATTCATCGAATATCAGAAAATAACCAACCAAAACGCGAAGATCTATGGGTCCCTGAAAACAAAAAACCGGAAAAATCTCGCACATTTTTCCGGTTCAGTCAGATTTAATCAAGAAACCAATGAAGTTTTTAACTAAATCTTTACAAAAGTATGAAAGATGCAGCAAAGGCCTGGGCTTTTGACAGGAGTTTTTTACTCAGAATTCTCATTATGTCAAACATCAGCTTGATATTCGTGCTATGCTCCTTTATCTCAGTATCGGCTGCTGAGAGCTATGCACAGAGGGTAAGGGTCAGCCTTGATTACAAAAATGTTACGCTTGAGAAGGTAATCAATGACATTAAAAAGCAGACTGAATTTGAGTTCGCCTATCAGGCCGATCTTGAAAAAATGGTTCTGAAGAAAGTAACGGTGAATGTGCAGGACGAGTTGATTGAGAATGTTATGAAAACTGTACTTCAGGGAACCGGGCTCTCGTTCAGGATTATAGATAAAATTATTCTGCTGTCGAAGAACCGGATGCTGATCACTACGGAATCAAGTGTTATTGATGATCCGGCCAGAAAGGTCAGCGGAGTAGTAAAGGACAAATCGGGCACCCTGCCGGGAGTAACCGTAAGGGTTAAGGGAACAAACTTCGGCACGGTAACGGATGTGGACGGGAGATACAGCCTGTCCATTCCTGACGGCGAAGTGGTTTTGGTTTTTTCATATGTTGGTTATCAGACTATTGAAATTATTTTGAAGGATGAAACCGTAATAGACATTATTATGGTTCAGGATGCCCTTAGTCTGGATGAAGTGGTGGTGGTCGGATATGGCACCCAGAAAAAGCGTGACATCACCGGGGCGGTTTCGACCATCAGCAGCGCGGATATTCAGAAAAGTCCTGTGGTGGGCATAGATCATGCCCTGCAGGGTCAGGCCGCCGGGGTTCAGGTAACTCAGAATTATGGAACTCCCGGAGCAGGAATACAGGTCCGCATCAGGGGCATAGGGACCATTGGTGATAGTGATCCGCTATTTGTAATTGACGGCGTGCCAACGAAAGAAAATCTTAATAGCCTGAATCCCAATGATATTGAATCAATAAGCGTATTAAAGGACGCTTCGGCAGCAGCAATATACGGGGCAAGGGCCGCCAACGGGGTAGTGCTGATTACTACAAAAAAGGGCACCAAAGGGGAATCTATGGTTCAGTTTAACGCAACCTATGGCGTTCAGCAAATATCAAACAAACTTGAATTGCTTACTGCCGACGAGTATGCCATGGTTATGGACGAAGCCCTTACCAACGCCGGGCTTGCTCCGGTATGGAACAATCCCGGCCTGGGCAAAGGTACCGACTGGCAGGATGCCATCTTCCGGAATGCAGCTTTTCAGAAATATGATCTGTCGGTAAGCAGCGGGAATGATAAAACCACCTATCTGCTCGGACTGGGATATCTTGCACAGGACGGAATTGTTAAGCATTCAGACTTCACGCGATACAATCTTCGCTTCAATCTCAACTCCAACGTCACTGAAAAGTTTACTGTCGGGGCGAATATGAACCTGTCCCGGATCAAGGAAAACCTGATTGATACGGAGATCAACGGTGTGGTGAGGTCAGCAATCTTTCAGCCGCCTACCATTCCCGTTTATAATGAGGATGGCACCTATGCCGGCCCGGGAGAGAACGAGGGTGATGCACAGAACCCGCTGGGGATGGCCGACAGATCTGACAAGACCCAGGCCAATAACAAACTGTTCGGGAATATATTTGCCAGCTATGACATTATTTCCGGACTCAGATTCAAATCAAATCTCGGACTGAATGTGTATTCACTCCAGACCATAGATTTTGATCCGACGTTTTCGGAAGGCAACGCCAACCGGCTGATAAACAGCCTGAATCATCAGCTGATCAATTATTTCGATGTCAATTGGGAAAATACCCTCGAATATACCAGGAAAATTAACCTGCATAAAGTGACTGCCCTGGTGGGAAATACCATGCAGGAGGCGTCTACCGGCCTGGTTTCGGGGTATCGCGAGAATTTCAGCAGCAATGAAGATTACCTGCACTACCTTGATGCCGGTTCAGCCAACGATAAAGCCAGGGGAAGATTGACAGAATGGTCATTATTGTCATATTTCGGGCGGATCAACTACGATTATGCCGATAAATACCTGCTGTCATTAAATGCCCGTTACGATGGCTCATCCCGCTTCGGAAAAAAGAACCGCTGGGGTCTATTCCCTTCAGTTTCTGCCGGCTGGAGAGTATCGGGTGAGGACTTTTTCAAATCTGATTTCATCGACGATCTGAAGATCAGGGCTTCATGGGGGCAGCTCGGCAATCAGGATATAGGGTTGTACGCCTTTTCGAGTGTTCTGCAGCAGATTTTCTATCCTTTCGGAAATCCTCAGGTCATACAGGTTGGTTATCTGCCGGCTTCTGATTTTAATCCTGATGTAAAGTGGGAAACAACCACACAGCTCGATTTCGGCGTTGATTTCTCGGCTTTTGATTACAGGCTTTATTTCTCTGCCGACTACTATAAGAAGAACACCACCGATATGTTGCTGATTCTGCCGCAACCGGCCACATCCGGATTTGGAAGCACCGGTTACGAGAATGTAGGTGAAATCGTAAACAAAGGACTGGAATTTCAGGTCATTTGGAGAGATAAGATCGGGAAACTCAATTACAATATTAACGCCAACCTTACGACCAACAAAAACGAGGTGCTGAATCTTGGTGAGAATAATGAAGCCATCACTTCCGGATTGTTTTTCGATATGTCCACCCGCACCGAGGTGGGTCATTCGATCCGTGAATTTTACGGCTATGTAACTGACGGTATTTTCCAGAATCAGGCAGAAATTGAGGCACATGCCGAACAACCCGGAGCGGTTCCCGGAGATATCAGGTTTAAGGATATAAGCGGCGATGGTGTGATTAACAGTGATGACAGAACCTTTATCGGGAATCCCTATCCGGATATGTTTTTTGGACTGAACCTGGGGCTTTCATACAAAGGTTTTGATGTATCCCTGTTTCTGCAGGGCCAGTACGGAAATGAGATTTACAATGCCACAAAATTCTGGTTGACCAATTCGGGATACAATTACAACAAAGGCACGGCCATCCTTGAAAGATGGACGGGTGAAGGCAGCAGCAATTCAGAGCCCCGGCTCAGCACGGTTGATGCCAATCAGAATGCAAGGGGGTCTGACAGATACATTGAAGATGGCTCTTACCTCAGGTTAAAAAACCTTCAGATCGGGTATACCCTTTCTGAAAGCATGGCCCGGAAACTAAGTCTGAAAGGGGCCCGTGTGTTTGTATCGGGTTCAAATCTGCTCACCTTTACCAAATACACAGGGTATGATCCTGAAGTTGGTGCGGCAAGGGCTACTTTGGGCGACCGTACTGTTGGATTTGATGAAGTTACTTATCCGCAGAACAGGGGTTTTATTATGGGTGTGACAATTTCAATGTAGTAACCGCAAAAACGCAACTGTCATGAAAAATCAACTATACATTGCAACAATAACGGCACTCTTTCTGCTGCTTTTTGCTTCCTCCTGCCAGAAGGATGATGGATTCCTCGACAAGGCGCCCAATGGCGTATTGTCAACGAGCAATTTTTATAAGACTGCTGAAGATGCTGAAGCCGCAGCCAATGCAGCATATTCAATACTGCACGATTTCTGGATGAAGAGCATTGCCTTCAAAAAGGACATCATATCAGACGATGCCGTCAAAGGGCAGGGCGTGGACCTGGCTGCCCTTACCAGCTTTGACAACCTGAATTTCAGTGCTACTGACGGAGTAAATCAGACCATCTGGGGGTTGTATTTCAAGGGTATTTACCTCTGCAACCTGGTACTGGACTACGTGCCTGATATAGAAATGGATCAGGCGAAGAAAGACAGGATACTCGGGGAAGCTTATTTCCTGAGGGGATTCTATTACTATAACCTGGTTATCAGGTACGGCGGTGTTCCGATTATGTCTTCAACGAAAAATGCTGAGAAAACCCCAGCCAGGGCAACCACAGCGGCAACCTGGGCATTTATCGAAGAAAACCTGACTACTGCCGCCGGTTTGCTCCCCTGGAAAAACCAGTATTCCGCTTCCGAAATTGGCAGGGCCGACAAAGGGGCTTCGCTGGCTTTACTGGGGAATGCTTGTCTGTTTCAGGAAAAATGGCAGGATGCTTTCGAAGCATACAAATCGGTAATTGAAAGCGGAAACTACCGCCTCGAAACAAACTTCGGCGATATTTTCAAGCCCGAATCCGACAATGGTGTGGAGTCTGTATTTGAAACTCAATTCAAGGGTGGGGAGGAGTTTTCCTATGGCAATGGTTTCAACTTCTGGGTAAGGCCCAGGAACGGATCTACCATCTTCGGCCTGGGATTCTGCATGCCTACCCAGGATCTGGTTGACGAATTTGAGGAAGGCGACCCCCGCTTAAGATATACTGTCATCAGGGAAGGCGATATCATTTCGGAAGAGGTAAAAGACTTTCCTTTTCAGGCTGCATGGGCCCCCGAAACCGGCATGAGCTACGGTAAATATGTTGTGGATGTTCCGGTTGGCGGGAATGCAGAGCGGCACGAGCAGAACCTGAAACAAATCAGGTATGCTGAAGTCCTGCTGGGATATGCCGAAGCAGCTTTCAGACTCGGAAATACCGGAGAGGCTGTGGCAAAAGTCAATCTTATCAGGCAGCGCGCCCGCGGCGGTAATACAGGAGTACTCCCCGATCTTACCGGCTCAGAGGACCTTTTTGCTGCTATTGTTCATGAGCGGCGGGTGGAGCTTGCCCTCGAAGGTAAGCGGTATTTCGACCTGGTTCGCTGGGGCCTCGCCGTGCAGGAACTGGGTCCGCTCGGATATCAGCCGGCACGCCTGGGGCTTTACCCTATCCCTCAGACCGAACTGGATGTAAATCCCAATCTTACGCCGAATCCCGGTTATTAAATCATTGGTTGGTTGGTGTGTGCTTTGAGTAAAGGGAACGGGTTTTCCGTTCCCTTTCTTACGGCATTCCGCTGCTGTGAACAGTATATCATTGAAAATTGTAAAGACATGAAAAACAATATATTCACCCTGCTCTTCTTTTTTTTATGTTCCCTGGGCTATGGCCGGGTGCATTCGCCTGATATGGATTCATCATGGGTGATTGTCGTGAAAAATCCTGAAAACTATATCGGCATCGCGCTGTCGAACGGAAGAATCGGTTTAACGCCGGTGGAAATTCCGTTTAAGGTAAAGTCCGTTATTCTCAATAATATTTATGAGAAAGAATCTGATCTGGGCGTCAGTAAAATTGTGGAAGGCATAAATTTTGCCGGCCTGAATATAACAATTGACGGGGAAACTGTTGACCTTCAGTCGGTAACCGGATGGCAGCAAATCCTGAATATGAAAGAGGCCTATCTGGAGACCTCATTCGTTTTCAAAAACAAAGCAAGCATATCGTACCGGACCTGTGCACTGAGGGGTATGCCATATATGGCACTTACGGATGTTAATATCACCTCTTTGCAGCAATCAATCAATATCAGTGTTTCGGGGGTGATCCATACACCGCAGGACCTTATTCCCGGGATTTCCACTTTCAGGATACTGAAGGACAATGAAATTGAGATGCCCTTGCTGCAAACCAATGCAGTCAGCAGGTATCAAAGGCATAAAATATCTGCCACAGCCTCATTTATTTTTGAAAAAGAATCACCTGAACTCAGCCATGTGTTAATTGACGAATATGAGCATCAGCTGAACTTCAAAAGTGTGAAGGGCAAAGGACAAACCCTGAAATTTGCCTGGGCTGGCGCGGTATGTACTACAGGTGATTTTGCCGACCCTCAGAATGAATCGGAGCGGATGGTCATTTATCTGATGCGTGATAACAAGGATAAAGCACTGGATCAGCATAAAAAGCTTTGGGAAGAATTATGGCAGGGTGATATAATCATTGAAGGGGATAAGGAATCGCAGCAGGACGTCAGGCTGGCATTGTATCACTTATATGCTTTTGCAGCGCCCGGCACGGGTCTGAGCATCCCTCCGATGGGCCTTTCTTCCAGGATTTACAACGGGCATGTGTTCTGGGATACAGAGCTTTGGATGTTTCCTCCGCTGCTTGTCTTTAACCGGCAAATAGCCGCTTCCCTGCTCGATTACAGGATAGACCGGCTTGGAAAGGCAAAGCAAAAGGCATCTGTTTACGGGTATCAGGGCGCAATGTACCCCTGGGAGTCAGACGACACCGGGGAAGAGGCTACGCCCTCGTGGGCACTTACCGGTACATTTGAACATCACATCACCGCAGATATCGGAATTGCACTCTGGAATTATTTTCGTGTGACGCATGATACTGCCTGGCTTAGAAGTAAGGCTTACCCGGTGTTGGCTGAGATTGCGGCATTCTGGGTAAGCAGGGCAGAAAAAAACAGAGACGGGTCGTGGTCTGTCAACAATGTGGTGGGAGCCAATGAATTCGCGCCCAACGTGAATGACAATGCTTTTACCAACGGATCTGTCATTACGGTCTTAAAATATGCTGCAAAGGCCGCATCAGCGCTTGGAATGCAATATGATAAACTATGGGATGAGGTCTCAGGTAATTTAAGAATCCTGAAAATGGATAATGGCGTTACCCGTGAACATGCTGAATATAACGGGGAAATCATCAAACAGGCTGATGTGAATTTACTGTCTTATCCCCTTGATGTGATTACAGACAGGGGTCAGGTTAAATCTGACCTTGAATATTATGAGCCGCGCATTGCTGCCGAAGGTCCTGCCATGAGCCATTCAATTTTATCAATACTGTATGCCAGGATGGGTGAAGCTGAAAAAGCATTCCGGTTGTTCAGGAAAGGATATGTTCCCAACAAGCGCCCTCCTTTTGGCGCCCTTGCCGAAACGGCAGATTTCGACAATACTTATTTTGCTACCGGTGCCGGGGGACTCCTTCAGGCTGTTATCTTCGGTTTTGGCGGTCTGCAACTGACGGATTCGGGGATTGTTCAGCATACCCCATGCTTGCCGGATCACTGGAAAAGTCTTACAATTACCGGAGCCGGCCCTCTAAAAACGACTTACCGTGCAGTGCAATCCTCTGGTCAAAAGAAATAGATGGTGCTGCCAAACTGAAATAATTCAGAATTAATTTGTCCTTTTTATAACAGGGCTTCAGTTAGTAAATCCCGCTGCCTTAGCTTAGAAAGGGCCTCAGATATTTTTAACCCGGATTAAGCATTTGACAATGCTTAATCCGGGTTTACAGTTTCTTCCCGAATTAATATCTGGCCTCTACCCGGGCATAAAAATGCCTGGGTATTCCGCGGAATCCTATCTTTTTGTCAATAATTCAGGCAATGGCTCATTGATACAGTAATTGCCATTTTCCGGTTTTGCTTTTCGTTGTAGTTTAACTGCGGCCAAGGTATTCAGGTAATTGGCGGTTGTTAAGCTCGAAACGTCACGATATAGAATGGGTTATTATGTATAGATTTTCCATTTTTCTTTACAATTGGAACCCGGTATGTATAGATTTTACGGTTTTCTATACAAACAGAGGTTTCATTTTCCGTGGCAATATCAAATCTTCGGCTTTCAAAATCTGACCTCCACCCCCGCATAGAAATGTCTGGGCAGACCAGGATAATAATAACGCGGTTCGCTGTTGCCGAAAGCCGGGGCATTCACCAGCAGCATGGAGGCGTAATGGGTGTTAGTCAGGTTATTGATGCCTGCGAATACCTTGAAGTTTCCGGTTTTCTTCAGGCTAAACTGGGCCAGGGCTTTCAGGTTCAGCAGAAAATAGCCCTCATATTCTTTTGTATTGGCGTCGTTGATATACTGATTGCCGGTGTATTCATAGTTTGTGGTTACTTCAAGCCGATCAGCAGGACTCCAGGTCAGCTGCAGCCGGGCATTATGGTCAGGGATGCCGGGCAGGTCGTTGTCATCGTAAGTATTTCCATCGTCGGTAAAATCGATAAAACGGTTCCGGGAGAATGTATAGCTGAAAGTGGTTTTCAGTTTTCCCGGAATGTTTCCTGAATCGAAGATCCTGCTCCGCAGCAGCAACTCCAGTCCCTGGTGACGGGTTTTTCCGGCATTGATTCCGGTGAAAATATCTTCGGTGATGCGCTTGGTCAGCAGCAGGTTGTCAAGCTCAATCCAATAAACGGATATTTCTGCCTCCAGTGCTTCGTTTAACAGGTTCATCCGGGTTCCGGTTTCATATTGCATGCCTTGTTCGGGCCTGATATCCGGATTTACGGTTCCGGCAGGCAGGAGGGTCTCCTCGGGCGAAGGCATGGAGAATCCATGACCCGCTGAAGCATAGAAAGTAAAGTGGCTGTTGGCGACATAGTTGATTCCGAACCGCGGGGAGACAATCACGGGGAAATGGCGGCTGCCGGATTGATCCCCATCACCGGCAAACAGATCGGTGAGCCGGTAGCGGATATGGTTCAGGGCCGCGGCCAGCGAAATACTGAGGCGGGGGGCAGGCCTGTAATTCATAATGCCAAACAAACCCAGCAGGTCGCGGTTTTCACGGTTCTCATTCAGCAGGATGCCGTCCAGATGAAGCCTCCATTTGTACTGTTCCGTACTCCAGTCAATGCCAAGCACCCAATCGGTGGCAGGCCCGTTATAGCTCAGTTTTCCACGGACTCCGGCACTCAGGGTCTGATCGCTGAGGTTGTTGAATGGCCTTTTTTCGAAGTTATCGCTCCACTTCCCGTGAAGGGTAAGCTGACTGCTGAGGAGGGGCGACAGGCTGTTGGTAAGGGTGGTTCCCGCCAGGGCCTTCCGAATCCGCTTGTAGCCTTCAATCGCGGCCCAGTTGGAAGCGGCGGCCCGTGGTTCGTTTTTAAATTGTGTTTTGCCCAGCGAACTCGGAATCTCACCCTCCGAACCCGTCAGCATCAGTGTGGATTTCATCGTCCATTTGGGTTGTCGCCACCTGCCCGTGGTGATGAAGGTTGTGCGTTTGAATTCATTGTTATCGCGGTAACCGCCCGAATTCAGGTGACTGAGGCTGCCCCACCAGCCGGACTTTGCCATGTTGACCGTTCCGGAGAAGCTGGTTCTTAGGGTGTTGAAGCTTCCGTAGCTTATATTGAATATGCCCTCCTGCTGCAACTTTTCGGGGGTGAATAAGTTGATGCTTCCTCCCAGTCCCGAACCATACAGCGCGGATGCCGGCCCCCGGATCACTTCAATCCGGCCAAGGCCGGTCGCATCAATGTCTTCGGGGGTTGAAATGCCGTCGGAAGTTGTTAGTGGAATGTCGTTGAGGTAGGACCTGATGCGGTTGGTATTGTAAGGGGTGCGGCTTCCCATTCCCCTGATCACAATGCGGTTGGTGGCGTAAGTGCCGCTTTGCATACTTACGCCGGGAACAGCATTCAGTGTGGCTGCCAGGTTGGTGCCGTCGGCAGGGACAAGCGCATCTCCGGAAACAACAGCCAGATTGCCCGGGAATAAGCGTTGATAGCGGCTCAAACGGAAACCTTCAATGGTGATCTTTTCCAGGATAATGGCAGTATCCGGCGACTGAGTGCCGGCCGGAAGCTGACCGGTATTCTGACTAAAGATATTTGTCAGTCCTGACAGTAACAGCAGGGCAACGGAGAGTATAAATGTCAGGCCTTTTATTGGCATGCATAAACATATTAGATGAAATAACCGGTCTTGTTGGTCGGACTTCAATATTGTATCTGGTGCGGAAACCGTGGTTTCATTTTTTATCCACAGGTACCAGGCGCACTATCTTGCCGGGTGTTTCGGTGGCCACGTAAATCAGACCATCGGGGCTTACCACCACGTTTCTTACACGGCCGATCCCTTCCAGCAGCTTTTCAGTGTGCGTAACCGACCTGCCGTTCAGCACCACCCTTTCAAGGTATTCAAACCGCAGTGAACCGATAAAAAGGTTGTTCTCCCAGTTTTTATAGCGGCCGCCGGTAAGGAATGTCATGCCGCAGGGGGCAATGGAGGGGGTCCAGTAATAAACGGGCTGCTCCATGCCTTCTTTTTCCGTCAGTTCGGTGAGAATGGTGCCGTTGTAATTGATTCCGTAGGAAATTACCGGCCATCCGTAGTTTTTTCCCGGTTCCGCCAGGTTTAACTCATCCCCCCCGCGGGGGCCGTGTTCCGACACCCAGAGTTCGCCGGTTTGCGGATGAATGCTGGTGCCCTGCGGATTCCGGTGCCCGTAGCTGTAGATGGAAGGCAGCGCGCCGCTGACATTTGCAAACGGATTATCAGCAGGGATGGAGCCATCGTCGTTGATGCGGTGGATCTTTCCGTTGGCATTGTCGAGTTCCTGCGGGAAATCGAAGTGCTGTCCCCGGTCGCCGATACCGAAAAACAGGTGCCCCTTGCCGTCGAAGGCCAGTTTGCACCCGAAGTGATGCGAGCGGTCGGTATAGGGGGTTCCCCTGAAGAGCACCTGCTGATCCTTCAGCTGATTGCCTTCGAGCCTGGCCCGCATTATGGCCGTATTGCTGAGGGTTTTCCCGCTTTCGGTATACTGGGCGCTGTAGGCAATGTAAATCCAGCCATTCTCCTGATAATCGGGATGCAGGCACAGGTCGAGCAGTCCGCCCTGTCCTTTCGCCCTGATGGGTGGCAGTCCTTGGATGGGCGGGGATAATTTTCCGTTTGAAAAGCGGTGCAGCGTTCCGGCGCGCTCCGAAATCAGCAGGTCGCCGCCGGGAAGAAATGCCAGTCCCCAGGGCACATCCAGACCGGTCACCACAGTCTCAGTGATAAAATCCTGTACCTCCGACTTTGTAACATCCCCTTCTCTTAAGGCAGGTTTCAGCAGGCTTCGGTCGGCAGGGATTCCTTTTCTGACATAGGCAGCCAGTTCCACTATTTCGGCATCCGTAAAAGTCTGTGCGAAGGCCGGCATGCCTTCTGCTTCTAACCCCGTTTTGATGCTCTGTATGATGGAGGCGTTGTCCGGTTCGTCCATCCATTTGTTGGCGGTAAATTTTTCGAGTTTTTCGCCGTGGCAGCCGGCGCAATAGGTCTGGTAATTGAGGGCTGCGGTCTTATCCTGGGCGGAAGTGTTATTTTTCAACGACATAAACCCCAGCATTCCGGCAAGGGCTAATGCAACAATGCCGGCAACTATGATCACTTTTTGTTTCACGGTCATAAATGGTTGATTGAATTACAAATATAGCATTAATGCATGAAGAATCCCGTTGATTTCCGAAGTTGCCGGAACGGGATTGCTGAATAGAATTACCGGAGTCCAGAGAGGTGCAGATTTAAGCTGCCTGTTGTGCAAAAAATAGGTTTCAAAACTAAAATGTTCTGAAACCCTTGTGTCTGTATGTGGGCCCACCTGGTCCCGATCGCCATCGGGATGAACCAGGGAGCAATTCCTTAACTAATACTTTAGCAATATTTTTGGAGTAGATTTAGCACCATATCTGGAATAGCTTTGAGATTATTGAGATATTTTTTGCTTTTCATTTTTTTTATGTGTTTTTCTATCAGAATCGCTTGCGTTCTGCTTTCGCATTGAATCGTAAGAAACACTTTCCAGTCATCAGCTCTTTTGGTAAATGCGTGATTTTTCAGATGTGAGTTAGATTCCGCTAACCTGACAAACGGATTTATAGACTGTCCGATATAATAAGAATCACTATTGTCCGGTTAAAATATGAAAAGAACCTGCCACAAAGACACGGAAACACTAAGTACCACTAAATGAGAAAAATAAATTCGTGCAACTTGGTGCCTTTGAGCCACTTCGGCAGGCTCAGTGCATCGCTTTGTGGCGAAAAAGTGAAAGTAAGCAGTAACTGGTTACATTCTTCTGAAACCCATAACTACAAAGCATATTGGTCAAATTTTTTTATTTTACCCGGACAACAATGAATAAGAATCTATATTTTCCGAATAAGGCTATATACAAAAAAATTTTCCATACTAAAAAAGGTGTCCATTTATAAGACACCTTTAAATTTTTGGCCCACCTGGTCCCGATCGCTATCGGGATGAACCAGGGAGCACCTGATTGTTTCAAGAAAATTAAGTGGGCCCACCTGGACTTGAACCAGGTTTTCTCTTTTTCAATGTTGACGGGCTTTTTGTTAATATTTTTATTGTTAGTGTAGAAATTTTGCAGAAATCAGAGTGAGCGGGGCATCTTCTTGTTTGCTAGTTCTATCAGTTTGACCATTTCAGGGTCATTAGATATCTTTGAAACCAGTAAATAAGCGTTAACATCACCTTCCTTTAATAAATCCTTGGCTAAGGTATACATTCTGGCTGAAATATTGTTCCCGAGATTTTTATATTTCGGATCCTCAAGAATATTAAATAAGGAAGCAAGGAAGTTATTTGATTCAACCCGTTTCTTCAATTGTGATTCGCTTAGATCCAGCAACTTACCAAGCATTTCAATTTTTTCTTTCAGCGATTTTATCTCCCCCTCTTTGAGTTCAAGCATTTTTTTGAGGTTGGATATTTCACTTTCCAGCTTTTTTGAGTCAACATCATCAAAAAAATAACTAATCGGGATACCAAAAATTTCAGTTAGTTTGACAAGATATTTAGTCTCAACGGATTCCCGCTCATAAATCCGATAAATATTAGGTGGAGAAATTCCCATCTTTTCTGAAACTTCCTTAACCGACAGGTTTGAACTGTTGATTAAATCTTTTATTTTGGTTCCAATGTGCTGATTAATAGACATAAAGAAAGTGCTAATAAAAAAATATTTAGAAATAATTGCAAAATAAATAATATAATTATTATATTTGCAGCAAGCAATTATCAATTGCAATACAAAGGTAAGTATACAATTTTGAGTATGCAAGTTTTTGTTGCAATTAATTAGCTAAATAATTCTTTTTCGATTCACTCAAACAACTCATTAACTAACTAAAACTGATGAACAATGGAAAACTACCTGATGACTACCTTGTCAGAAAGCGATTTGCAGAAGATTGTTGAAAAGGCAATTGAATCACACGAAATAAAGAAAACTGCACTTATAAATGCAGGTTTGAATTACAGCTTTGCTAAAGTTGCGCAGATGTTTGGCCGTAGCCATACTACTATTAAAAACCTTGTAAAAGCAGGAAAATTGAAAACTACTGCTGATGGACGCAGGATTACTCAGGCAGCCATCAATGAATACCTCAAAACAAGCTAGAGGTAATATTGCCGTATACATTGAAAAGAACCACAAGCCAATTTTGAATTTACCAAAACCTCGACCGCAATGAGAAAGCCAATTGATCCCTCACTCAGATACCTGATTCCTTATGGACTTGATACTAATTTGGAGGACAGGTATATGAATATACCGATAAACTTGTTAAACGGAATTTTCGATAATAAGTCTTTTGTCTGTCAGAAAATTATCAAGTTTTGTTTGTACCATCATGCAAGAACAAGATTACAGTTTGGAGAAATGGAGGAACGATTTGAACTTGCTGCTGAATTTTTCGGTGTTAAAATAAATAGTCTCCTTTCTAACTTAGTGGAAGGGGAGTTTTTGTATGAAGATTGGATAAGGAGAAAGTCTCCCAGAGGGGGAATAAAAATCAAGATCTTTCATGATATTGCATTCAATGAAAAATCAGAGTTTGAAATTGTTCTGTTTTGCGCTCATGTCGGGCTTAAATCAATTCTGCAAAACGACAGATTCAAGAAAACTTCGTTTGATGCTCTGTTTGCCCGAATGGCCGGGTATTCTTCCGCAAAGAATGCAGAAGGGCGGATACCAGCTATCCTAATGAAATATCAGTCCCGTCATTATAGATTGAAGTTAATTCTTGCTCTTCAGAAGTATTGGCATTTGGCATATGAGGCTGATCATACGCGTGGGTTTTATTTCTCTTTTAGGTTAAATCATGAAGCGTTGTGTATGGAAATTCAAAACTCCAGGGTTAAACGAAAAACATTTCAAACTGAGTTGGCACTGAAAAAGAAAATAAATCGTGAAAAGGCGAGACTCTTTTGTAATGATCAGACGAAACCACCTGAGCCAGATATCAATTCATTTCAGGCAATTAATCAAAATGGACAGCTCCATTAAGCCTATCAGAAATGAGATGTATATTGTATGCTCGAGGTCTTATACCTTTTACTTTTAAGTTAAAGTTTCAGTAGATTCTTTTAGGGCTTTCACACTTATCCATCGAAAAAAACCAAAGCAAATGAGTGAACAAATAATTCGTTACTGTGAGCACTGCAAGCAATTATTTACTGCTGAGCGAATCTCAAGGCGGTATTGCTCCGATTCCTGCCGTCAGTTAGCATACCTTGACCGTCGGTCCAGAAAAATCTCTAATGCATATTTTGTTGAAGATGCAATGTATGAACCAGTTCAGGAAAAGGTTGTAACAGAAGCAGAGCTTGTTGATGATTCCACATCTACAATTGAGGAAATACAGGAAGTAACTCCTGTCCTAAACGAAGAACCTAAGTCAGATTCGGATAATAAGCTGAGAAATAAGTACCGAAAAAAGGCTGCGAAAGCCAATAATAATGCCATAGACCCCCGCTTGATTTATTTGGGTGGATTACTTCTTGGGAAATTCCTCGAAAAAGTAATTGGTGATGAGAAATCTGCTCAAACGTAAGCATTTCTACACTGGCAATTTTAGGTTGAGCAGATTATATCAGATAGTGATTGAGACTGTTGACCTTGCACTTCAATTGAAAGATTTAGACACCTTTTCAATCTATTATGTTCCCTGCCAAATTACATTGGAAGGGATTTTTTATTTGAAACTACATTGTTTTAGTTTGCTGTCATAAAATCCGGCTGGCACCCTCAACTTTTAGTATGTTTCTAATCTTGATCAAATTCAAATATTTAGCCATTATAGAATCTTTTGGAATTACTAACCGGTGGGATTCTCATTCAAAGTGATTATAATGCGTAATGTAAATGTTCAATATAGAGTTAACCTCTAAAGTAGTAATTAGCCTGCATGCGCCATAGTATTTTTCTGCACACCTATCTGTTGACCTGTCCTGCACACGATTTGCACCTATAATAATAGTATATCTAATAATAGTTATTCATAAATATTATTTTCTAAGAGAGATCTCTCTTAGAAAAAATTTTAATTGAAAATAAAGCATTAAAAGGCTATCGCATTTGCTTCTTCTTGTTTATTTTATTGCCGCGTTATTAACACATTAGGTCATACAAAAAAATCCAGATTGTTGGAAAATCTTATTTAAAATAAGGCTTAGAAAAAGTGCGCCAATAATCGTTTAACAGCTTCCTGTCAAATCCTGTTACCAATGCCTGGATGAATCTACACTTCCCGATGCAATTATAGACAGATTGTCAGATGCAGCCCATAAAATCTAATTAGAAGGAGAATCTCTCCAAAAAAATCTAAAGAATAAAACCCTATTTATTACCCACTAACCGTTCATAGCTTTGTGGCCTACCTTATTCCGGAATAACTAGCTTGATTTGCCCTGATTATTCAACTGCAAGCTGATGAATACATTGCTGTTTAGCGTAAAATCGGCCTTATTAGCGTAAAAATGATCCGATCATTTTAATCATAGATTCTGTTGAAGTTTTAATATCGTAAAAACAGGTGTACATACCGTAAAAAGTAATGTTCTTTTTGCGGATTCTTCTCGTTTTATTAACGATTACATAAACCTTTTCAATAATTCACCGAGATAATAGCTGATATCAAGACGAATTATGGAAAGTGTAATGCTCGGATGAAGTGAAGCTGCCTATGTTAGTGATAATTTTATGGCTTTTTAATAACACTTTTAACCATTGTCGCAGCACCATAACATTTCACATCCCATTTAGCATCAGGGTCCAGTATGTTTATTCTTGATCTAATAATGCCCCAATTATATTTTACCTCATGAAGACTAAATTTAAATTGACTAATCATTTTTTCAATGGATTTTTCTCGTTTTTTCGGTTTTTCTGATAACGAGGCGAGAGATGTTATGTACAAATCTTTTGAAATGCCTAAGTAAGTTTCAACCATTTCTTTCACTGGCAACTTAGAGCCTCGATTCCATGGTGTTAAAGTTATGGTAGGTTCAGATGATACATGTAAATCCCAAATTTTAGAATGGTATCCATTTTTGGATCCATGGTGTGAGACTTTAAAATATGTAGATTTCCCTCTAAGTGTTTGGGTATTAGTTAATATTGCATCCCATCCTAATTTAGGATTATTGGTAACTTCAAGATCCCCACCTAATATTGCTTTATGTTTACCAAATTCAAAAAAAATTGCTATACTGCAATGGTTAGGGTCAATTGCCGGTATTTTAACATTCGAACTGCATGCTAAATTAAAGTTATTGGTTAGGTAGAGGTCAAATAATTCCATTGCATTATCTGATGGAGATAGAGAATATACATAAATTGAATTGTCACTATTTAAATCTACCCTTTTCAATGTTCGATCAGGATAAGCACCTAAGATATTTTCATTACGAGCTTTGAGTATTTGGAGACATTTGTTAAACTCGATAGATGTTGAATTTGTATCAGGGGTTGATCCTTTGAATTGATCGTATTCTAGAAATCTCTTGAACTTATCAAAATCTACAACTCTTCCATAACAGAATCTGGCACTTTTCGATTCCTCATATAATTGCGATAAACCAAGTATGTGGTCCATGTGCCAATGAGTACATATTATCAACTTAACATCAGTTGGCAGATTAACGCCAATCTGTCTAAGATAATTTAACGGCAGTGACTCTTTTGTATTAGGGTCGCTACAGGAGTCTACAACTACCCATTCATTGTTGCCAATATGGATTACACAACTTTCCCCATATCCACCTCCTGTGCCAATAATTGTTATCTCAGCAACATTTATATCTGGTTTATCCTGCATAAAAATTATTCAAACTGCACATCTAAGTCTGCTACATTATCAGCTACATGGTTGACAATATCTAAATTGATTGGCTTAATCCGTTGAAATCTTAATATGGAAACCTTTTGTATTTGTCCTTTATTCAAATCATATCCTATTGAAAAATAGAAGACAGCTCCAATCCTCACTAACTCAAGTTCATCGGAAACATCACGCAAGTCAAATATACCAATCTCATAAGTGCCTAAATTGGTAAGATCATCTAACTTTGCTTTGAAGGTTTTCTCCTGAATTTCAATTACTTGTCCTTTCCATCTTTGCATTCTATTGGGAAAGGTCATACGTACTTTGATTTTTTTAGCTAATTCATTAAATTTATTCATGTGGATTGACAAAGATTCAATCTCAAATTTTCTTTTGTTAATATCTTGAGGCTCCTTGGGATAATCGAAATCAATCTTAAATCTCAATTCATTATCAATAAAATTAAAAATAGCGTTCTCTCTCTGAGAATTGGTGGACTCTAAAAAATCTTCATCTAATACCCAATTTGTAGATGTTGATGAATCATGAAATTGTTTCATAGCTTTCCGTATAAAGTTGTCATGAGACTGTCAATTCTTTCAAAGGATTTTTGCCAGTTGGACTTTAAGGCATTCATTATTTCTCCATGCCGACCATCTTCACTTTTATTTATCGTATAATGGTCATTAATTCTGAAAGCTACCCCAAAAGGAGTTATCTGATCTGAAGGTTCGATTCGAACCCTTATACTCCCTGGAAATTCTTCAGTTCTTTCAGGTTCAATAATTTCAATCGCTAATAACTTTGGCTTTTCTATTATCCCATCCCAAATCGGAAATTTGACTAGATTATCTCCAACTTCAAAATACCTTTCATCATTTGAATATAAAATGTGAAAAACATGATTAATCCCCATAGAATTAATCGGTGTTTCACTAAGGTATCCAAATATACTGATAATTAAATCCTTAATAGGTTCAAAAAAAGCTTGATTTGATGTTTTCATTTCAAACCTTCTTTTAGTAATCTCAAAAGTAACCCAACCTAAATCAAATCTACAAACCTCATTATGTACAAGCTCTACATTCGCGCTTTCAGCCTCATACTCTTTAATTAATTTCTTTTGGGCGAGCCAGAATGGCTGTATTATTACAGGATTAAAATCACCTAGAAGGACAATACTTAATGTCCTTATTTGAAGTTTTTCACTTAAGTTTTCACTTAACATTTCTATTTGCTTTATACAATATTAAACAAAAAACTTACCAAAAGTACTTATTCATTTATAATAATTGAAGCATTTATAATTAATTCATAATTCTCCACTTTTTTGAATCAGGAAAGATTCTGCTTTTCACTCCTCTCCAAACTCCAACCCCAACTGCCTGGCCGCTTCTTTGGCGGACTTGTATTGCTGCTTACTTTCGTCAAGCTGGCTGCTTTGTGATGACTTAATACGGAAGTTCACTTCAATTTCTATCTTGTTGCCACTCATGGCAAATGGGGTGATAAAGTAGTTGAACAACTCTGTGTAACGTTCCAGCGGTACCTTGCCGGATATAGTAATTGCAGTGAATTTTTTAACTGTATCTGTACTTCCCTGTGCTTCCGGAGAAATTGGCTTTTCTGACTCCTGCACAGCAGGATCTCCGGGCAATGGGGCGTATCCCGGTGGATTGGTAGTGCTATCTGCCGGTTTGGGCGCAGGCATTAAACTCTTATCTACCAGCCAGTAGACACTATCCGTTACATCAAAAAACGGAACGGATTCCTGAAAGTAAAATTTAGTAAAAGTTGTGCCGTTCCCGGATGCAATACAAAAATCCCCGTTTGTACAATACCTTAACAGGCTCCTGGAAATGGCATCGGTATTGGTTATCATGGGTTTGTCATCAAACCGGAGGAATGCTTCGTATATATCCTTAACCTTTATGGATTGAGTTGGTGTTGGGAGTAAATTATGATTTCTCAGGGTATTCAAACCAACAGATTCAAGCAACCATTCTTCTTCTTTTAGAGCTGTAATCAGGTAATTGTTGATTTGATTCTCGAATGAATCCTTAAATTGCTTGATAACCAGTTTATCTGCCCCATTTTTAGCAGAATATTTCACCACAATTGAATAAGCAACAACCATGGCCGTATTTGCCTGGTTCGATGCTTCATCAATCTTTCTCTTTAATTCAACCCTTTGTTCCTGTTCCAATTGACCTTGATAATCCTGATTAATTTTAAGACAGGCAAGATATTCTCTCACTTCAGACTGTAGTTTGCCAATGCCAAATTCAGAACATACCATGAACAGTATTGTATTTCGGTATATTCGCTCAGAATTGCCCTTTTTCGTCGCTATTCTAGTAATCAATGGCAGTGTTTTACCATTAACACCATCAGGATTGGCGATGTGATCAGGACTCAGTATTACAAGGGTTGGCTTTGTCTGCTCCGGAATATCCTCAGGCGGATTAACAAGTACATTGAACATCTGAACAAACCTCATCTTTTCCGAAATCCTTCTTATTATTTCAGCCGTAATATCAGGGCCTTTTACATCGCCTTTGGCCTGATTAATCAGAATGTTGATATTGGGCTTTGTATGGAACCAGTAGCGCTTACCAGCCCCTCCTGATTGCGCATGATACAAATAATAAGCCTTGCTCTCAAGTTCATCCAGCGCTCCGTTAATGCTGTTGTGATTGTATCCGGAAGGGGATAATAAATTCAGCTTTAACTCCCGGACTGAAATACCCTTGTTCGATCCATCTGTACCAAAAGAGTTCATCAGGATTACGGAAGAAATAGATTGTGTCAGTGACCAAAGTCCGTATTCTGCTTTATTGCCATCAATCTTAAATGCGTTGGACGAAGAACCGGCCACATCGGCTGAAATAACGGAATCATAACCATTGCCGTAAAGTCTTTTTAGTTGCGCTGAAAGGGCATCGAGATTGACGAAATTGATCATGCCTGACTGAATCAACAAATTGCTTCCGGCAAGGGAATTTTGTCGCTTCCATAAGTCACTGACAATCGAAGCCAGTAACCTTAGCACTCCTCGTGTACGTTGAAAATCATGGTGACTTGCCCAACGGACTCTGAAAACATCAATGAGTTCCGGATGAAATGGATAGGATTTACGGATTCGTTCCTTGTATTCAATTCTGACTGAATGTTCAGGCAATTCACCTTTAAACTGCTGATATAGGCTGGCATAGGCGGTAACTGCTGCCTCAATGGCTTCATCGTCTCCAACCTCTTCAAATAACCGTCTTCGGATAACTTCATAAATTTCATCATCTGTAACCGGTTGTGTATCTGCCCCAACCCGGCTTACCCTCTTCTGAAGGCTGTTCAGAATGGACTGTGCCAACGGTGTATTCCCAACCTCCTGGGGACTGGCCGGCAAGGTAATTATAGCAACGCAATGGTTAGATCCGGCAATTGCTTCAGTAAGTTCCTGCATAAAACTGATGGTCTGATCTGAAAGGTTGGATGCTCCCACCATCTGGCCAGAAGCACTCACACAATAGTCTGCCAATTCATCAATCAGGATCAGGGCAGGCTTGCATTTTTCAAGCACCTTCTTGAATAATCCTTTTGGGGCAGTCCGATCCTCATCATTCTTCCGGATTATATTGTAGGCATCTTCTCCTCCCAATTGCCAGGCAAGTTCACCCCAAATGGTTCTTATCTTTGTTGCACCGGACATCCTACCCTGGGCCGGATCATTTGTTGAATTTGTAAAAACTGCAATATTGGCAGAATCAAATTCCATAGCACCGGTGTAACTGAGTAATTCAGAAGCAAAAGCCGATTTTGAGGCATTTCTTCCCCATCGGCAAAGGTGATACAATGAAATAAGTGTGTGCGTTTTACCACCGCCAAATCCAGTTTGCAGCGATATTACCCTGTTCTCTGCATCTTCTTTGCCATTCAACCCTTTTATCACTGTCCTGGAAACGCTTTTCAGACCGGCAGTCAGAAATGTTTTTGAAAAAAACACAACCGGATTGTTGTATATCTCACGTCCGTTGCCTAACGCAACCTCAGCCAGATTAGCTGCAAAAACTGATTCATCCAGACGGCCCTGCCTGATGTCCATGTGCGGTGTTACAACCCTGAACCAGGGTTGTGGGCCACTTAACATAGCCGCTCCCTGATTTGGAGTTTTAGAACTCACTTTTTGATCTTTACCCTCTTGTAATTGCACCAGCTCTTTTTCAAGCTCATCCATTTTGATAGAACGGGCAATGCTTTTCATCTGGATAAACACTTCCACAAACTCATCTTCGGTGATTTCCTGAAAATGGGCAAGTTTGTTTCGTACATCGTAAATGGTCTCCAATCGAGTCGGTAATTTATTTACTTCTTTGCCAAAATCAGCTTTCAGTAATTCTTTGTATTTCAATGAGAAAGACTTCAGATACGGATAATCAATTAATGCAATAGGCGATGAACCTGATTTTAACCCGGCATTCCAGTTATCCCGCTGATCCGGATACAATGCTTCTACAAACCAGGCCGGCCATTTATCACCGGCTTCCTCTTGTAAAGTGGCTATTGCATAAGGTCTGAAGGCTTCAATAAATAGCCCAAATGCCTTAAAGAGATTGTCCTGCTGAAATTGCTGAATTGCCATGGTTATTATAATTCAAGTTTGATTTGTTCGGGTTTTGATACATTTAATTGCCTGCTTTCCCTGATCAGGCTCTCTTTGTTAGCCAGTAAACCATTGGCCTGTTTGAAGTCTTCGCTCCCTGCCGGTAAAACTTCGCAAAGAGAGGTAACAACCCGCCAGAAACTACTTTCAGGATTAGCCGCTACTTGGCCAATATATTGCAATAACGAATTTCTATTTGTACCTTGATACAATGCCATTGCTTTATGCACAGTATCGATTAGGTAGTTAACAGATCGGTCTCCAATATTTTTATCAGTCTTTAACCTTTCCTGAAATCCGCCAAGCGTCAGCTTGTTGCCGTGTTTTATCAAGATGTTCTCTTTAAATAACTCAGAAATATTTATTGACAAACCGACTTTGGTAAATTTTGCAGCATCGTCAAAATCACTTTCAACGAACCCATATAGCTGAAGCCATCCAATATAAAACTTGGTAAACTCATCACCTTCAAATCCCTTAAGTAATGCGTTAAAGGCACTCTCTTTAGCCATCTCAAGCAATTCCGCAACCGTTATTTCAGAGCCATCAGCCTTTTCAACCCTTTCATATTTACCAAACACACTTACAGCCTGCCCAAAACAAGCAGTAAGTAAATCTGCGCCCCTAAAACCCAAACGATATAATTCCTCAACTTTTCTTGCAACAGTATTCTCAATAGAATTTTTTACATCCTTAAAATCACCAGAGCCTTCTCTTTGTGAAGGTCTACAGGAAACTGTGACAGAGGAGGATAAAGCAGACATATCCTTTTTAAGTGCACCTATCAACTCTGTATCCGTTGCCCAACTTCCAGTTATATTCATATTGGCTCCAAGAATTGAGTTACATAGCGTTGTCCATGCTTCCGTACTTTGATGAGCAAACATAATGCTTACAATATCGGATGTTTGATATTCAAGAGCTTCAAATATTGTTAATAGTTTTTGCTCAAAGTGATGTTTTGCCTTATTCGTATCATTGTAATGATGATGCTTAAGCGCAGTACACTCTTCTGTTTTTGGTGTTTTAGGTGTTGCAAAATTTAATGGATAATCTGCTCCTAAGGTTTTTTTTAGCCAAATATAAAAGAAATCAGATAAGTCAGCATATGCTATGGCATCATAGTAAGGTGGATCAGTAATTACAGCATTTAACTCTTTGTAATCAAATTGATTTTTTTCACCACTACTTGCATGATTACATTTTGTAATAAAACTTAACTGACCTTCAGAGTATATATACCGTGTAATCCATTCGAGTTGATTAAGTGCCCCACCTCCAATATCAGCAAATGGATTTGACTCAGGATAATCAAATACCATTGGTATAGCTTGACGACCAAAAGGTTGTTCAAGTTTTTCTCCCTTTGAATGCCAAAGCCCAAGTGAAGTCATTCTTGAGGAAATCCTGTCAATGAAAATCCCGAGCATCAACAAAAGACCCATATAGTATTCCTTTTCTGATGATGGAAACTCCAATTTAATTGTTTCCAAATTCTTTACAAGACTTAGCATTGCAAGCATTTGCCTATCTGAGTACATTTCCCCAAATTTATCTATCCCCCAGCCTGGTGTATTGAAATTCCTGTTATTCCCAATCTCCAATTGTTCTGTTGGTTTTCCATGATTCTCAAATTTCATTTGTGAAATTTCGATTTCTTTAGGAGTAGGTATTTGGTACTCTTTTCCTTCGCCAGTATCATAAATAACACAAAGTAATTTTTCAGAAGTTTCTTTAAGAATAAACTGCTCTTTTAATTTTTTCACATCCGTTAATGCTCCGCAACATGGGCAATGAAGGTTTGCTCTCTTTACCCATCCTTCTATATTCTGAATACCGGTAGCAATAGTGAATGTAATCTTAGTTGCAACTATAGATGGTTTTAAGTATACTTTTTTATCAGTTTTATCACATAAGTAGAAATCCCTTAACAAAGGAACTTCTGCGCGACAAGAAGGATTTGAACAATTGGCAGTTCGTGCCCAAATATATGCTATTGGCTTCTCTCCTTTTAGATTAGAAGGATATAAATGGCCTATTTCCTTCTCCGACTTAGTTAAAATCCTCTTAGCATAAAATTCGACATCAAAAGCGAGTCTATTTTCGATTCTTATTGCAATAGCTTCCCCTTCATTTAATATAAAGCCCTCTGCTTGATGATTGTTCCATTGTTCTTCGCCATATAGTTTGATGAAATTCTCTTTACTATAAATGATTGGCTTCCCAAATTTTTGTGGAATCTCCAAACCTCCTTTTTGAATAATATGCGCCACCGGGTTAATATCATTACCATAAGTCCGGCACCCTAAACGTGCTGCTTCCAGGGGTATTGCACCCCCACCTGCAAAAGGATCAAACACCTTTGGCATTTTGTCTAAAAAGGCTTCTATAGCATTATGAAGGATGTTTTCTTTTGTTATTATATCTTTAGATGCAATGTGTCTGTCTGGGGTATTGTATAATTCCTGTTCAGCATCTTTAATAGCCTGGTAATGGTATTCAAAATCAAAGAGCAATTCTGTTGAACTTTTACCTGAGGCAGCATTGTGTGAAACCCAAATCAGTTTGCGGGCTTTACCAATAATATCTTCATTGTTTTTGTTATCCCATTTTATCAGGCTGGCATCCATTAACATATCTTTAGCAGGCGTTTTCTCACCCATTTTTGCATATTTGTCAGAGAACTTACCGATAAACATAAGCAACCTGTTACGAAGATTATCCTCCATCCTATCAATAGCAGCCGTATATGGTATGTCATCATAAGGTTTATAGTAATCAACCAGTGATTCTCCTGATTTGAGTGCGAATGGCTTTCCAAGCAGCATATGAACAGCATCCTTAAATGCTTTAGGGCAATTTTCATCCATCGGATCCGGAACCAGGCTGGCAAATACAACAGCCCTGCACACTGGCAATGGTCTGCGTGCCCACCAAAGGTGCAAAGTTGAAATATGTCCGTGCCTGATGGATTTATCTCTGACACTTTCAGCCGATATTTCCTTAATCGGCATAGCTACTTCGATGAGTTTTTTAGGTTGGGTCATTTCAGATTCGTTCAATAAGTTCATTTTTAACGAGTTCGTATGCAACATTGATGTCGTATGTTACTTCAGGCCGTAAAAGACCTTTGGTATCACCAATAAAATCCGGATCAAGCATTTTCTCATCCAGGTTCCTTGTTAATTCAGAAGCTGAGCAGGCTGCACCATTACTGAATTTCATATATTCTTTAAAACAATAAGCTATTTTTCCACAATCCGGTTTCTTAGCAACCAGTGCATAATAGAGATCAAACAAATCCCTCCCTTTACTTCGCTGATAGAGTGCCCGTAATTTTGTTCCGAGCAATTCTTCGAGTTCATAAGATACTATTTCAGTACTGCCAGAAAACCATGAACTTGACAATTCATGATTCACCATTTTCCAGCCCAATATTGAAAAATGCTCACGACTGTTAATTTCAAGTTTAAGACGTGTATTGATTACCGGAGCTATTTCAGTATTAAAACGATACACTATGGTATTCATCCTGAGATTTTGTTTCGTATTACGTTTTAATCCTAGAAAAGACATAGCATTTCTGATTTCCTTCATTACAGGATTTATTGGTCCCGGCTTAATCTGTACCAGATCAATATCTTCAGAATATCTGGCCTGGGGGTTCATAAAAATTTTGTGCAAAGCGGTTCCTCCCCGGAATGCCAGATTTTCCCGGATCATGTTACTTGAAAATAACTCTATTAAAGCCCTTTCAATAACAAGGTCTTGCTCTACCTGAGCGTTTGTTTGCCAGGGGGCAAATTGTTGCCATTCTAGAATATTCGCCCTTGGTATCATATATCAGTTTCTATCTTCGCATTTATTCGTACCTGCCATTTAGGATTAATCGGACCCTCTTTCTTGCCGGAGGATTTTAGTAACACCGGTTGAAATTTCATCTTAACCAGTTTGTTCTCAAAAACCAACGCCAGTTTATTATTAAACAACACATTTTCTGCTATATACCCTGCCCTTTGAAAGGCACTTACCGGAAAATCATTCATCAGGACTTCCTTCAGCCGGTTTAGTTTGACTCCTTCAGATAATTCCAGAAGTATGGTACTGATCCTGTTAAATCCTCCCAAGGATTGCTCAAAGTAGATCAGGTCAAGAAATGTTAACTCAGGACCGGAAATACGGAAATAACCGGTTTCAGTCTTCCGGTCTTCAGTGCCATAAACCGGGAACCTGCTTTTAGCATTAAAGTTAATACGAAGGTTACTGCTCTGAACCATCCTTGGCTTGGGGGATTCTGAAATTACGAAAAACTCCTGCGGCTGTTGGTGAGCCGCTCCCAAAAACATAGCAGCACTGAATAAACCAACATAATATTGTTTGTTCAGGTGCTTCATCAGATCGTCGATATAAAACTCTACAGGCAGTGCCCCCATTTTTCGGTACTCATCGGGAAGAATGGTGTAAAATTCCCTTCGAATATTGACTACTTCACCTTTATCACGAAGTCTGTCAATATCTTTCCTTAGATTCCTCAGAGGTTTAGGTACATTATTGATAAGATCATCGATAGTAAAAGCATACCTGCCATTACTACGGAGAACTCGTAAAAAATCACTGGTATGTTTAATACTCTCAATCATAATTTGATCTTTATAGATTGCTTGCAATATACCCCTTTTTTCGGGGTTTATTGCAAGTGTTTCATAGTATTTTTTATCAAGTGCAGAAACATTGGCTGTAGGTTTATCAGTATTTCATCTTTAATGCACAAAAAAATGCATGTTGGAAAAAGTAAAATAACGATACTCTCAGCTTTAATTAAGATGAAGGCAAAGGATCTATTCTTTTGACCAAATTTACTATTCAAATAAACAACAGCAAATAGTTTGCTTCATTTTACTAATTGTCAATTGATTATAAATAATCCACTGACATGTAAATTGAACTTAATTTGTCCGCTGAATCAGAAAATCAAACTTTTGAAGAATTAATGCTTTCCTTGCCTCAATAAACTTTTCAAAGTTTTCAAATTTCCATAATTCCGGGTCCTTGGGTATCAGATGCATTTTCAGATATTCCGGGCTTTTATCAGCAAAGAAAACTTCCGGCAGAATGTCCGTTTTCCCTCCAGCACCATTCTCTACAGCAGTCAACAGCATAAGGTTAGCAATCTGATTCCGCATATCCCATCCATATTTCATCATGTTCATTGCACCCGTAGAAGGATTAGGCATTTTAACTTTTTTTAATGCTGATTGAGGAAAAATATGATCTATTTGTGGTTTGTTGTCCTGAAGAGATGGCTGGTAATTGAATCCGTACCATAAATTGAAGAAAAAGTGAATTTCTTTTTTCCAATAATCCAAGCTGAGAATCGTACTTTGTGACACCTCAAGTCCCCTGTTATCTTCCCGGATTACTCCAAATATTTGGTCTAGAACGAAATCTTTGTCTTCATTTATTCTTTTCACTAATTTATCGAGAAGATTATCTGGTGTTCCTCCGAAAACTCCTGTAATCGAAGTTCTTGTAATGTAATTTTGATAATCAGGTAGATGGTTTCCCCATTTTCCCTTAAAATGATATCTAAAGTAAATCAAAGGGATTAAGCTAAGGTAAGAAGGAATAGTCTTATCAGTTTTAAGAAATGTACTGCCATAAATATAGTCCTTTACCGCTCTAATTGAATCGGTAATGTTATCCCATTCCTGCTCAATGCGCTCTCTTGTGCCCTCTTCTCTGAATTTCCTAACATTATACCTTGCACCCTTATCAAGCAGAACGAGGAATGTCTTTAAAATAAAGTCACGGGTGAACTTGTAACCAGTGGCATTAATCTCTAACAACAATTCTGACATACGATTCTCAACATCATCCCAACTTGACACAAGTAAAGAAAACATCAGATCAGATTTATTCAAGGGAGTTCCACCGGAATTTGCCCTGATAAAAATTTCAACAACATCATTTTCGGAATATGTGTCAGGCTTATCAATACTGTCAATTACCTGATATAGAATATTTTCCTGCGTACAAAAAACATTTCTGATTTGCTCTATATTTTCTTCAATTCTATCTTCGTTCTCAGGAGAAATGGCATCCGAAGCTAACTCTGAAATCCAACTTCTTATTTCCTTATTTTTCTTGTCAGTTAAAACAACATCCTTAAACTTAACCCACGGATAGCACGCCGTATTGTCACTGAATTTAAATTCAAATCTTGTGTCTTCTGGATCTTTCAGGTCTCCGCTAAGAATATTCAGATAAAGCTCCTTCCCGTTATAACTTCCTCGTAAACCAATAAACAAACTTTGGATTCGTTGTTGCCCATCGAGCACCAGCATTTTCGCATGGCCATTTTCCGGAACATAGAAGTCAGTAATATTTAGACCATTCCGCCAATTGTCAATGAATTTTCTATGCTTAATCTCACTGTCGGTTTTCCAAACCAACATTGAGCCAATAGGATACTCCCTCAAAATCGAATCATAAACCCTTTCAATTTGCTCTTCGCTCCAGACAAATGGCCGTTGAATGTTAGGAAGCCAAAAACCCCCTAAATGGTCCTTGTTGTTAATGTAAGTCACGAATTTTCTGATAGTTTCACTTTGATTGTTCATATACAATTAATTTTTGATTTCCATTCTGACATTGGCAAGAAATATTGCACACCTTTTATTTTTAATTCAAATACGAGTGCATGTGCAGGATTCTGGATACGGTAAAGTTCTGGTTCACTTTTGCAATTCACAACAATATACAACCATGCAGAATCGCCCAGTTGTGCCAGGCGATTCATTTCATTCTCACTCAGCATCACATTGCCGTCAGAGCCACTACGCCCTTTCACCTCAATGTATCGCTTTAGTTCTTCAGGGCTGATGCTCCGGATGTCATAACCCTCATTATTGGTACTCACATCGGTGGGCTCCCAGCCAGTGCTAACTTCAAAATCCATTGCTACTTTCATGGCAATGGCTTCGGCTTCGTCGTCACGGCTCATTCCATAATGGCCCTGGTATTCAACCTGTGTTAACGGGATTACATACGCACAGCCAAGAATCTCCGGGGCTTTTGGGCTTAATTGCACCATCAGGTCAAGGCTCTCAAGGCGGGTTTTCTTCTTACGAATAAGTTCATTAATGCGCTCCTGCTTCTTTAGTATCTTATCCTGCGCTTTAAGGTCACCATATAATACCTTACCTTGTAATTCCTGAATCTGAAGCTGCAAATCAAGAATTACCTGTGTAAATGCAGATTCCAGGTAAGATTTCCGGTCAGAGGCATCCTTTTGTACATGTTCTTTGGTGTCATCAAACTGTTGTTGAGTAATATTCATGAAACACCATTGAACAACTTCATCATTGCTTATAACTTCAGGTGGAATAACTGGTTTTGTAAAAGATGCAGGTGGATGAAGATCAAGATATTTTGCAGGCGAAGTTATATGAAATATACCCTCATGGGTTTTATAAACCATCACAAGTCTTTCATCTGCTATGCTGTCGTCCTTCTTACTTTCCCTGTTGTCAACAATCTGAGATTTAACGAAGAACGCAAAATAAGCATCCTTATCATCAGGGGATATCAAAACAGCCCCCTGGAGCATATCTTCCCTAAACCGGTTCCGGACTACTTTTACAAGACTATCAAATACTGGGTTGCCGGGGTTAATATAGTGAACCTTGCCTAAATCACCGTAATTCAGGTAATCCAGGAAAACATCTTTATCAAAGCAAAACTGAATATTTCGGATAGAATCCGCATAAATGTTGTACTCTGATTTCAGTGCTGCAGACACATCCTCGGGTAATTTATCTATCCGGTATATTGATTTTCGCAATTCGGCAACCTCCCCACCGATATAACTGAAAGCCTTTTCAAAGAATAGTCGTATATATATCGGCTGTAAGCGTTTTTCATCGGAATTTTCTTTCAATATCCTTGCATCCTTAAAGTCGATTTGGCTGTGCGCCAGCTTGTTCTTATGTTCCTGTATTTTCTCTTTAAACCGTAGTTTTAGTTGTTCTTCATCCAGAGAAAGAAATTCATCGAGTGCAGTTTCATTCCCATTGAAAACGGAGTTAATTATGGCATCAAGTTTAACGTTTTCGAGCACATCCTGAATTACATCGTACACACGGTCATCGCCTAATCCTTCACGGATTACATCAAGTTTTGTGAGTAAGCGTTCCAGTACCTTCCCTTCTCTGGTATTATTTGCCACCATATTAAAAACCAGAACATCCTGCTTCTGTCCGTAACGGTGAATACGCCCCATTCTTTGCTCAAGCCTGTTTGGATTCCAGGGTATATCCCAGTTAATCAGCAGGCGGCAGAATTGAAGGTTAATGCCTTCACCGGCTGCATCAGTGCCAATCAGGATTTGAGTACCTGGTTTTGCAAACTCCCATTGAGCTTGCCTTCGTTCATCTACTGACTTGCCTCCATGAATAGTTGCAACTTTATAACCACTGCTTTTTTTCAGGCGCTCCTCAAGGTATAACAAGGTATCTTTGTGTTCTGTAAAAATTACGAGTTTCTCTCCCTGCTCAAGAACACCATTGTTTTTAAGCAATGCTTGTAATTCCTGAAATTTCTTCTCTTCTTGTTGACGATTATACAAGGAAAGAGCCATTTCGTGCAATTTTTTAACTTCTATTGCTTCCTGCTTTAATTCCTGTGGATTTTTTGCAGTAGTAAAAAGTTTGAATTTTCTCGGATCAGATAGTATGCCTTCAAGGGCTTCTTTTTCTTCATCCTCCAGGTCTTCATAATCCTCAATGTCTATTACCTGGTTAAATGCATTGTCCATTTTTATCCGCTGATTCCAGAGTCCAGGATTGTTATTCAATTCATCAACAATGCCTTGAAGTGCAAGCCACCTTCGTTCAAGTGTGTTTTTGATCGCAAAGATTGAACTTGCCAATCTGCGTTGCATGACTGTCAATGCCAACGATACATGGATGTTTTTTGTTTCAGAAGCCTCTTCTTTTCGTTTAGACAGATATTTCGTTACAGCATCGTATAACTCTTTTTCCTCAGGAGTAAGTTGATAAGCTACGGTTTTTGTAAAGCGATTCTTATACAGCGGATTCCCTTGCCAGTCTTTCATGTCTTCCTTCAAGCGGCGAATAAAAAACTTATTTATACCGTTGTGTTCTAATTCCTTTACCCGTGTTGAGGCGATTTCATTTGTTGCAAAAATATCTTCATCAAGCAATTGAAGTAGTCTTTTAAATGTATCTGGCCTTCCTCTGTGAGGTGTTGCAGTCAGTAGCAACAGATGCTCACACTGTTGCGACAAAATCTGGGCTGTTTTGTATCGCACAGATAAATATTGTTTGTTTCCGTAATCATAGGCAGATAATTTGTGGCATTCATCAAAAACAATCAAATCCCAGTTAGTATTTGAAGCCACATTGATTACATCTTCACGAGATATAAAGTCAATTGAAGTAATAATTCTTTGAGCTGTATGAAACACATTGGGATCGGAGGAAAACAGGTTTCGATTGACAAGAGTAAAGGGTATATTAAACTTCACACCCATTTCATCTTCCTGCCACTGTTTAGTGAGGCCTCCGGGAGTTATTATTAATATACGCTCAGCAAGGCCCCGCATCATGAGTTCTTTAATAAGCAAGCCGGCCATAATTGTTTTACCGGCTCCGGTGTCATCAGCAAGCAGGAACCTTATTTTTGGTAGAGGAAGTAAAAACTTATAAACAGCTTCAACCTGGTGAGGAAGGGGATCAATAATACTGCAATTAACAGCAAATAGAGGATCAAACTGATAAGCTGAATTGATTCTCTCAGCCTCTGCAAACAAAGAAAATCTTACCGGATCACCCGTAAAATTGAATGAACCTTCTTCAGCTAATACTTCAAGTGCCTCATATTCTGCTATTGATACCACTTTGGTACTGGCTTTGTTTGTATTAACGCCAGTATAATATATGGAAACCATGGTACCCAGTTCCTGAACCTTATTGATAACAACCGGTTCTGAAGGGATAAGGTTTTTAACAATTTTACCGGGATCGATCATGATGAGAGTATATTGAAAATGATAACCCGTTCTTTGAAAAAAAATAATTCATTATAATTTAAATCAAAAGTTTTGCGCAATACAAAAGAAACTAATTATATAAACTTCCACTAATAGCTTTCTGAAAACTCTTCGCAATATAGAATAAATCCGTATCATTTCTGAATCATAATAGCTGTTTGAAATAAGTGCCACAATTACTCTAATCCCTGATCAATCAAACCTATTATTAAATCATCATTAATTGCAAGGTTATTTTGCTCAGCCATCATATCTTGCTCGATCATCATATAACGAAAATTAATATTTTCAATCTTAGAATAAGGAATCGAAAGATAATCACCTGGTATGTCAATAAAATCACCATCCCCATCAGTTGTAAATTCTTTTTTCATTGGATACTTAATAATAATTCTGTCTAACCCTTCAGATGTTCTGGAAAGAAAATAATCTTCCGCTAATCCTGAATAAATTATACTCGTATTTACCGTATTCACCAATACATCAACCATTACAAACGATACGGTTGAAGATTTCTTTAAATCGCTCAGACTGTCAAGGTATTCAGCAGTAAAAAAATAGTGCCATCTATTAGAATATTTCAAAAATGGTATGACTATGTCTAAACGAAACCATCGAACAATCCATCTAAAACAATGACCAATAAGGCTTGCTATAAAAGTAATAAATATAAAGTATAATAGAACTTCTTTGATGAAGTCATGAATATTGCCAAAGGATCTATTAATTGATTCAAAATCATTAGTTCCAAGTATCAACAATCCAAGAATATCAAACCTTATTATGAAGGGAGTATAGTATTCAATGAACATGATAAAAACAGCATGAAATAAGATTGATGGTATTAATGACCATATAATTTCATTAATTAAATTTGAGGAGATGTAATTTAGAGAAAATGATGAAGAGAAATAACTTCTTCGGAAAACAATTCCAGGAATTGCAATAAATAGAATAATTAATGTGCTAAAAGCAATGTTCATTCAATTAAACTTCTACTAGCTTAATTTCACCTTGACTTGTTTTAACTCTAATATGGATATGTGGATCTTTAGATCCAGACTTCAGTATCCCTTTAATGACAGAACGACCATCTTTCTCAACCTTGAAAATTTCACGAGCTTTTTTAGATTGTACTACTTTCATGAAAGTGATTTTTAATTTAACAAATATACATCAAAAGGCATACCGAGTCAATGACTCTACATAATTTTATCGTATATTACTTCTATTTCTGGATTAACTTGCCCGTTATAATGGGAAAATCAAGCCATTACTTTGTATTAAAAAAAAGCCACTTACATTAATTTGTAGGTGGCTAATTAAAGATTCATTCATACCTATCCCCACATCCCCATCGCTTTCCTTTTCTGCTCTTCCTGTACCTTAGCATAAATCTGAGTCGTTTCAATCTTTGTATGTCCGAGTAGCTTACTGACTACAGCAATATCGTTACACAGCCCTAAAGTAATAGTAGCGAATGTATGACGTGCACAATGGAACGAAATGCGTTTATTAATTCCGGCAAGTTTCATAATACTCTTTAGGTGTCTGTTAGTTACCTGATTGCAGTAAACATGAAAAACCGGAAGTTCTGCAAGCGTTTTTGAAGGCATTAGTCTTATTGCTTGTTCAATAAGTGGAATCCTGATTATCCGGTTTGTTTTAAACATCACTTTTTCTATATGCCTTTCCTCTCCGAGAAAAAGATGCTTTTGTTTTAGTTCTCTAATATCGGAATACCGTAGTCCGGTATAACAAGAAAAAAGAAAGTATTGGAGTGTCCTTTTCAGTTCGGCAGTCATAAATCCTTTGTAATGTTTTTCCAGCTTACCCAATTCCTCTCTGGTCAGAAACTGCATGTTTCCTTCATTTCTTTCAACTCTTATTCTTGCAAAAGGATTAGCTTGAATAATTCCTTGCTCAATTGCCCTGTTAATAAAAACTTTAAGAGTCCTGAACGCTTTATGTATGGTATTCGGATTATTGCCCAATCCAAACAAGTATGATTCATACTCCCGCCAGAAGAAAGGATTAAGCTGTTGAAAAGAAATCTTTTTCCGGAAACCTTTTAGTTTTGTTAACTGTACATTGTAATTTGCTATTGTTCCTTGCGAATATTTTCCACAGTTATTTTTGATATCATGTTCCATGAAAGCGATGAAGTCTGTGTGGTCATACACTTCTCCACGCAGCATTCTTTCGAAAGCATCCAGATCAATAGTTTGTTTTTCTATGTTGGCGCGGGCAATGAACTCTTTGGCCCTGCTTAGATACAGGTCAATTGCGTCCTGAATTTCTGTGAAGTCGTTACAATTAGCAGAAACTTTCTGGGCCTTTTGATTCCAATGTTTTGCCAGGATGGATTTTCCGGTGGTAAAGTACTTTTTAACACCATTAATGTTCGCATAGAGATATAACGAACATGTACCGTCTTTTCTGATTGTTTCGGTACGCTGAATGATTCTGAAGTGAGAAGTGTTCATGGCAACTTAACTTTAAAATTTGTGTAGAAATTTTGTAGAAAAAATTGCCGTAAACATTGAAAAGAACGCATTTTAAAGCGCAAGCCAAACGCTTTAAAATCAGGGTTAAAATACAGAAAATGAAGTTTTTCCTTTCATTTTCTGTATTTTTCCAGTGGGCCCACCTGGACTTGAACCAGGGACCACCTGATTATGAGTCAGGTGCTCTAACCGACTGAGCTATAGGCCCTTGCAGGTTAAACGCTGCAATTGTTCCCGATTTGGGATGGCAAATGTACGAAAAATTTAATTATTCCGTATCCTGATTTATTTTTTGTTGTCCGGACCAGCATTCATCAACCTGGTAAATGGTTGCACTGGTCGGGAAACAAAGTCAGATTATACTTTGGCCAGATCAACCGTAAAGTGCCGCATAATGGGGGCTTCGCCGGTGATTTTCAGTCCTTTGATGATGCTGTTGCGGCGTTCATACACATTGGCGAGGGCGGTGGCCACATAATCCATATGGTTGTTGGTGTAAACCCTGCGCGGGATGGTGAGGCGCAGCAGCTCCAGCGCGGGATATCGGTTTTCGCGGGTCTCCGGGTCGCGGTCGGCCAGCAGGGCGCCGATTTCCACACCGCGCACGCCGCCTTCAAGGTAAAGCTCCACGGCTAATGTTTGTGCCTGGAACTGTTCCCTGGGTAACTGGGGCAGAAAACGTTTGGCATCCACAAAGATGGCATGTCCGCCAAAGGGCTGCTGCACCGGCACGCCGAAGTCAACCAGCCGCTGACCAAGGTATGCCACCTGGCTGATGCGGGTTTCAAGGTAATCGAAGCAGGTGCCTTCGCGCAGTCCCTGGGCCAGGGCGTTCATATCGCGGCCCGACATCCCGCCGTAGGTGATGTAGCCTTCGAACATAATGTTGAAAACGGAAGCCTTTTCGAAAAGTTCCTTACTGCGCATGCCGATAAATCCGCCCATATTCACAATGGCGTCTTTCTTGCTGCTCATGGTCATGGCGTCGGCGTAGCTGAACATCTCCAGCACAATTTCGCGTATGGTTTTACCGGCATAGCCTGCCTCGCGGGTCTTGATGAAGTAAGCGTTTTCGGCGAAACGGGCCGAGTCGAAGACCACCATAATTCCGTATTTGTCGGCCAGTTGCCTGACGCCGCGCAGGTTTTCCATCGAAACCGGCTGCCCGCCCGAAGAGTTGCAGGTAACGGTAACCACGATAAACGGAACTTTTTCCTTCGGATGGCTTTTCAGCACGTCTTCAAGTTTGGTAAGGTCAAGATTGCCCTTGAAGGGATGGTTTACGGTGGTGTCGAAGGCTTCGGCTATGGTGCAGTCTACCGCTTTGGCCTTGCGGAATTCAATATGTCCCTTGGTGGTGTCGAAGTGGGAGTTGCCGGGAACGATATCTCCGGCTTTGACCAGCGCGGAGAAAAGAACATTTTCGGCAGCCCTGCCCTGATGGGTTGGGAGGAAATATTCGAAACCCAGGATTTCTCTGATGGTGTCTTTCATTTTAAAATACGAAGAGGCGCCGGCATAGCTTTCGTCACCCAGCATCATTTCGCTCCACTGCCGGTCGCTCATGGCTCCGGTGCCCGAGTCGGTAAGCAGGTCGATAAACACCTGCTCGCTTTTCAGCTTGAAAAGGTTGTAATTGGCTTCCCTGATCCATTGTTCGCGTTCCTCGCGGGTGCTGCGGCGGAGGTGCTCCACCATCTTGATTTTATATGATTCTGCAAATGGTAATTCCATGATAATAAATCAATTAAAGTAAAAAATAAAATGAATTGCGTCAATAAAATGACAGGATAAAAGCAATTAAAACTGATATTCGTCCCGGTTCTTGATGTTGCGGAAGATGGTCTTTGAGGTAAGCCGGAAGAGTGTTTTCTGACGCATAATACTCAGCTTGCTGCGGTCAAAAGTAAAGCATTTTTCATAAATGCAAAATTATTCTGCTTTTTTTTAGAGGCCATCCTTATTTTCCGGGTTGATCGTTTGCTGAAGCGCTGTTTTTTTCCACGGTAGCTCCACAATCTGACCGGATAATTGTATAAATATAATGAGCCGTTACTGGTAAAGAATTTACATCGATCCCCGTAACTGGTTGAATATATGTGTAATAAACAGTTACACAGAGAACACTGAAGCATCACGGAGTAACACAGAGAAAAATAACCTCCTTTGTGGCTTCTTTGTGAAATATTTTGATTGCCGGGGACAGAAGGCATTCATAAATAAATCATATAGCTGCCGGAATATGATTTACTGATATGTACATATCTGCATACAATAAAAATCATGCGGGATTTTCGCTTACTGCAGAAGTATTTCCTATCTTGCAACTGCTTTTCACCGGATAAAACCTACTTATGACAAAACAGATCATTTTTACGGTGGCATTGCTGATTACACTCGGCATCTTTGCCTTTACCATCCGAAGGATCTATAAGTTCTTCACGCTTACAAAGCCATTCAGTATCAGTAACTGGGGAAAACGCGTCAGCCTGATGATGAAAGTCGCCATCGGACAGACCAAGATATTCAGGTTTCCCGTGATCGGACTGGTGCATGCCCTGGTTTTCTGGGGATTTATGGTCATTACCCTGGGGAGCATTGAGATGGTGATTGACGGGCTTTCAGGCCTGGAAAGGAGCATGGCCTTCACCGGCTGGTTTTACGATGTGGTGATGGCTTCGGGCGATATTATGGCGTATGTGATTATGCTGTCGATGCTGCTTTTCCTGGGTCGCCGGCTATTTATTTCCGTTCGCCGGTTTTCAGGCATCGAAATGCAGAAAAAGTCGAAACTTGATGCCCTGGCAGCCCTGGGTATAATTTTTATGCTGATGGTTTCCCTGGCAGGGATCAACCTCACGTATGTTCAGATGCATCCGGGCGGATACGAAGGCGTATATCCCCTGAGCGCGGCCCTGGCTCCGGTTTTATTCGGGCAGGGAAGAGACCTTTTTGTACTGCATGAGGTCAGCTGGTGGCTGCATATCCTGCTGATATTCGCGTTTGCCAATATCCTGCCTTACTCCAAGCATTTTCATGTATTTACCTCTGTGCCCAATGTGTTGCTGAGCCGGCTGGAACCGCTGGGACAGCTGCCCAACATGGAAAGTGTGGCCAATGAGGTAAGGATGATGATGAATCCTGAAACGGCCTTTGCCCCGACACCTGAAGGACAAGCCGCACCGGCCCGTTTCGGGGTGAAGGATGTGGAGGATGTTACCTGGAAGAATTACCTGGATTCCCTGGCCTGCACCGAATGCGGCCGCTGTACTTCCGTGTGTCCGGCCAACATTACCGGTAAGAAGCTTTCGCCCCGCAAAATATTCGTTGACCTGCGGGCAAGAATGAAGGAGAAAGGCCCGGGCCTGCTCAAAGACCTGAGTTTTGACGATGGAAAATCCCTGGTGCGCGGCTTTATCTCAGCCGAGGAGTTGTGGGCCTGCACCACCTGCAATGCCTGTGCCCAGGAATGTCCCATCAACATCAACCACCCCACGCTGATCATTGATATGCGGCGCTACCTGGTGATGGAAGAAGCCACCATGCCCCCGTCTATCGCCTCTATGCTGCAAAACATTCAGAACAACGGCGCCCCCTGGCAATACCCTGCCGAGGACAGGATGAAGTGGGCGGAAGGCTTGTAAAAGTACGCAGGTGTTCTTGTGCGCAGGTGTTCTGGTGCTGAGTGATGCAATATTATTTGAATGTGGGATTTAAATAACAAGGTCGTCATTGTGCAGGATGTCAGGGTAGTCAGCAGGTTAAAATGCTGAAAAAACAAGGACTTAAAAAGAATTATTCTTAAATCAATGATCCACGAATAGGTAAATATCATTTTCTATAATTGGAAACTAACAATTTATAAAATGTCGGGAAAAATTGAACGCTTTGAAGATCTTACCTGCTGGCAATCGGCCAGGGACTTGGTGAAACTGGTATTTATCCATAGTCGCCAGGGCGAACTTTCCCATGACTGGGATATGAGATCGCAGTTGAAAAGGGCTGCGTTGTCTTCGCAGAACAATATCGCGGAAGGTTTCTGCCGTTATTATAAAAATGAGTTTATCAGATTTCTTGATATCGCACAAAGCTCTGTAGGTGAAATTCAAAGCATGTGCTACAACCTTGAAGATCTGGATTATCTGCCGGTCGAAGCAATAGAGGAAATCAGAAGTAAAGCAACAGAGACACGAAGCAGGACTCTAGGATTGATCCGTTACCTTTCAACCGGAAGAAAAACTTCAGAAAATAATCCGAACGCCTGAACCCTGCAGTTGCGGGACTTCCCCATCGAATTAACGGGGCAAGCTGCTACGCTACGCACCTGAACACCTGAATACCTGAACACCTGAACACATGAACACAATCAAAGTCCCTTTAATGTCCGATCTCGCTGCATTGGGCGAAACCCCTGAATACCTTTTCTGGGTTGGCTGTGCAGGCGCTTTTGATGAGCGCTATCAGAAAGTAACCCGTGCTTTTGTGCGGCTTCTGCATCATGCCGGAGTCAGTTATGCCGTGCTGGGCACAGAGGAGACCTGCACCGGCGATCCTGCCCGCAGGGCAGGTGACGAGATGACCTTTCAGATGCAGGCCCTGACGGTGATTGAAACGCTGAAGGCCTATAATGTCAAAAAGATCATCACCTGCTGCCCGCATTGTTTCAATATTTTCAAAAACGAATATCCCGACCTGGGCGGACAATACGAAGTCACGCATCATTCGCAGTTTCTCAGGATGCTGGTGGAGGAGGGGAGGATCAAGGCGGACCCGGCGGTTTTCAGCGACAAGACCATTGTATTTCATGATCCCTGTTACCTGGGCAGGGGCAACGGGGAGTATGAATCGCCCAGGGCTGTGATTGCCGCCCTGAGGGCGCTCACCGCCGAGATGCCCCGGAACCGGAGCAAGGCGCTCTGCTGTGGTGCCGGCGGTGCGCAGATGTTCAAGGAAGCAGAGCCGGGAAACAAGGAGGTGAACACTGAACGCACCGAAGAAGCCCTGGCCACCGGCGCCCGGATAGTGGCCACCGCCTGCCCCTTCTGCATGACCATGCTTTCTGACGGCATTAAGTTCAAAGACAAGCAGGAAGAGGTAAAAAACTACGACATTGCCGAGTTGCTGGCCATGTCGCTGGGGCTCTGAAGCCGGTTGGCTTATCAGTATGAAATAGCGGGAAGTAAGAAGTGAGATGTAAGAGTTCACTTGTATTGTTAGCCTGCGATACCTGTCTGGCACAGACGCTTCCGGATATCGTATATATCTTTTTACTTCCTTCAACGCATTTCAAACTCATTGTTCAGTTTATAACACCCATCGGGATAAAAACTCCTGTAGGCTCTTGATAGCGGGATAACGGGAGATCCTGTTAATCCTGTTAATCCTGTCTTAAACAGAAACCACGATAAATAATAGCAATCATTCCGCAATCCGCAATCTCTCGTTATCCGGCTATTGCTGTCTCCCGGGACCAAGCCAGATCCGGAATTTTCCTGGTATCAATACCCTTATAATCCTGAAAATCCTGTTAATCCTGTCTATGTCAAAAAACAGCGATAAATAATAGCAATCATTCCGCAATCCGCAATCCGCTTCTGATAGCATCGGGACTGCAATTCCTTGCCTTCTCACATCAGTTTCTGATACACCTGCCACCAGCGGTCGGGAATTTCGTTGTTGCAGGCTGTCTGGTAATCTTCGTAAGTGCATGGAACGATGTAATGATTGGCATATTTCCGGCGGTTGTCGGCCCCGCAGATTACTTCCATCCACCAGCGGTCGCTTTTGCGGCTTTTCAGGAAGAGGATGCCGTCGCTGAAATCGCTGGTAGGTACGGTATAGCGGATAAAAGCATCGTTTTCGCGGGAGGGGATGTCCTTTTTCCGTGCATTAAAGCCCTCAAACACATACCAGATCATCTGTGCCAGCAACTGTGCCGTGATTCCCCTGCGGTCGTAAGCAGGGTTATATTCGAAAAATCCGATAGAGGAAAGCTTGTCGCTCATGGCGGCGTAGCGGGTGATCTGGCATGCCTGGTCGCCGGAAAAACCGTTGGGGCCGGCATTGGCGTTTCCAGGCGCATCGGCAGCCCTGATGGCGCCTATATCGAAGGTAAGCAGATCGGCATTGCGCACCAGCGGCTCGGTCTCTTTCATGTCGGCGGTAAGCAGGCCCAGCCGGTAGCTGTCGAAAAGCAGTTTCTTCATCAGGTCGAGCGCCGGCTGATCGACAAAGTAGGTCTGATACCCGAGGTTGGTGTAGTTGAACAGATAGTTGGGCCGCTGCATGATGATGCGGCTGAGATAAGTATGCGAATCCAGTTCCGACTGTGTTTCACCAAGGTCGAACATCTGATCCACAGCCGCCATGTTGATGATCTGCTCCAGCTTTTCATACCCTTTGTACATGGCATAGGTCAGGTCCTGGCCTCCGCCGATGATGACCGGGAGTATCTTGTTTGCAACCAGGTATGAAACAGTGGAAGATAGCGCATAGTAAGTATCTTCAATGGTAAATCCCTTCCTGATGTTGCCCAGGTCGGCGATACGCGCCGTCCAGGAACCGGGAAACAGCCGGTAAAGCTGTTTTCTCACCTCGTTGGCAGCATCGGCGCAACCTTCGTTATTCACCGCTGCCCGATCTTCCACCACCCCGATAAGTGCGATGTCAACATCAGCCGCTTCGGGGAAATCAGCATTCTGGCGGTAAGCGAGCATTTGCTGTCCGATGCGCGGATGCGAAATGGTTTCGGCACTATCGAACAGCTCATCAGGCAATGGTTCAAAATAGATGGAGATATCCATAATCAGCAGGGGGTTTTAAGCGTTCAAACCTATGGATTTTCCCTGGAATTTGCAAATGGGTTGATGCGGTGACAGGCATAAAGCGCTGCACCGGCAATGGCATGCAGGATGCCGGAATAAGTCCCGGGGCTTACTTTTTTCTGAACTTTCCTTTTCCCGGGGTCTTCGGGGCGGCATCCGATTTCGCGGCTATTTCTCTGCACTGTTCCAGGGTAAGCGAGGCGGGATCGGTGCTTTTGGGAATCCTGTAGTTGGATTTACCGATGGCAATATAGGGCCCGTAGCGGCCGTTGAGCACCTGAACGTCAGGATCTTCTTCGAAAATCCGGATTACGCGCTCCTTTTCCTTTTTGCGCTTTTCTTCTATCAGTTCTACCGCCCGTTCGGCATCAACGGAAGCCGGGTCGTCGGTCTTTGCCAGGGAATAGAATGCAGATTTATGTTTTACGTAGGGTCCGAACCGGCCGATGGCCACGGTCATTTCCGCATCTTCGTATTCGCCGATGGTCCGCGGGAAATCAAACAGTTTCATGGCTTCCTGAAGGGTGAGCGATTCAATGCTTTGTCCCTTTTTCAGGCTGGCAAAACGTGGCTTTTCAGTGTCTTCCGATTCGCCGATCTGCACCATAGGGCCAAAGCGGCCGATTTTTACATACACGTTTTTACCTGATTCAGGATCCGGCCCGAGCAAGCGTTCTCCTTTGACCTTCTCCGATTTCTCAAGGGTCTCTTTCACCTGTTTGGCAAAGGGATAGTAGAATTCCCTGATCATCTGGTTCCAGACTTTCTGTCCCTGCGCGATTTCGTCGAATTCCTTTTCCACGTTGGCCGTGAAGTTGTAGTCAAGGATGTTTTCGAAATACTGTACAAGAAAAGAGGTCACAAGCGATCCTATGTCGGTAGGGAAAAGTTTGTTCTTTTCCTGCCCTGAAGTTTCGGTTTTAACCGTTTCGGTGATTTTTTCATTTTTCAGTTTCAGCAGGTCAAAGCTGCGCTGAATTCCGGGTCTGTCCTCCTTAACCACATATTCTCTTTTCTGAATGGTTGAGATGGTCGGAGCATAGGTCGACGGCCTGCCGATACCCAGCTCCTCAAGTTTCTTAACCAGGCTGGCTTCGGTATACCTCGGAGGTTGCTGCGAAAATTTCTGCGTGGCCAGCATTTCAATCAGGCTGAGGGGTTGTCCGGTTTTCAGTGGAGGCAGCATCCCTTCTTCCGAATCAATGTTTTCGTCATCTGTTGATTCAAGATAAACCTTCAGAAATCCGTCAAATTTGATGACCTCACCTTTTGCGACAAATTTTTCCGGAGATTTTGAAATGCTGATGGTTACGGTGGTACGCTCCAGTTCGGCATCACTCATCTGCGAAGCGATGGTGCGTTTCCAGATCAGGTCGTAAAGTTTTTTCTGAGAGGCATCCCCAGATATCTCACGGTGATTCATGTAGGTAGGCCTGATGGCTTCGTGGGCTTCCTGTGCGCCTTTTGATTTGGTGGCGTACTGACGGGTTTTTACATACTTCTCACCGTATAGCGAAGTTATTTCCTCTTTGGCCATATTGATGGCGAGTGACGACAGGTTAACGGAGTCGGTACGCATATAGGTAATCTTTCCGGCTTCGTAAAGCTGCTGGGCCACCATCATGGTTTTGGCTACGGAGAAGCCCAGTTTGCGGCTGGCTTCCTGCTGCAGGGTGGAGGTGGTAAATGGCGGAGCGGGCGATTTTTTTGCCGGACGGGTTTCGGTATCGGCTACCTGATAGCTTGCTCCCACACAGGTGTTAAGGAATCTCAGGGCTTCCGGTTTCTCAGAAAAACGGTGACTGAGCTCGGCAGCAATTTTCGGCTGACCCTCTTCGCCGGGAATTACAAATGTGGCAGTAACCCTGTAGTTATAGGAGCTCCTGAATGATTTGATCTCTTCTTCCCTTTCCACAATCAGCCTGACTGCAACTGACTGCACCCTGCCGGCTGAAAGCGCGGGTTTTACTTTCCTCCACAGCACCGGTGAGATTTCAAAACCAACAAGACGGTCGAGTACGCGGCGCGCCTGTTGTGCATCTACCAGGTTTTTATCAATGCCCCGTGGATTTTGTATGGCTTCGGTGATGGCGCTTTTGGTGATTTCATGAAATACAATCCGCCTGGTTTTCGATTTATCCAGCCCCAGCGCTTCGGTAAGGTGCCACGAAATGGCTTCCCCTTCGCGGTCTTCATCGGAAGCAAGCCAGACAACCTCAGCCTCGGAAGCCAGTTTTTTCAACTCCTTCACAAGTTTAACCTTGTCGCCGGAAATTTCGTATTTGGGCTTAAAATCATGTTCAATATCTACTCCGAGTTGCTTCTTTGAAAGGTCGCGCACATGGCCGAAACTCGACTTAACAGTGAAATCCTTGCCAAGGAAGCCTTCAATGGTTTTTGCTTTTGCAGGAGATTCTACGATCACCAGGTTTTTGATCATATTGACAAATGCTGATTAATAATCAATGTCTTAAAACGGGCACAAAGTAACGCAATAAAAAGATACCACACTTTTAGAACATCAAGAATAATTTATAACAAGGTAAAAATGAGGCTGTTCAAATAATGTGTATTTTTGCCGCCCGGAGCAGGGATGCAGCGGTTGTTTTCATTAAAATTATATTGTGGATCAGAAACGTAAACTTTATATAGAAACCTATGGCTGTCAGATGAATTTTTCTGACACCCAGATTGTGGGTTCCATCATGACCGATCATGACTTTGAAACCACCGGCAACATTGCGGAGGCCGATCTTATCTTCGTGAATACCTGCTCAATCAGGGACAATGCGGAAAAACGCGTGAGGGCCCGCCTGCAGGAGTTCAAGCGCTACAAAAAGCAGAAACCCGGACTGATTATCGGTGTACTGGGCTGTATGGCCGAACGGCTCAAGGAGCAAATGATCAGTGAGGAGAAAATGGTGGATGTGATCGTTGGCCCAGATGCCTACCGCGACCTGCCGCGGTTGCTGAATATAGCCGAAGGCGGCCAGAAAGCTATCAATGTTATTCTTTCGGCCGACGAAACCTATGCAGATATCAATCCCGTAAGGCCCGACAGCAACGGGGTGTCGGCTTTCATCTCTATTATGCGGGGTTGCGAAAACTTCTGTTCTTATTGTGTAGTTCCCTACACCCGCGGCCGGGAGCGCAGCCGTGATCCGCAGACCATCGTCAAAGAAGCTGAAGATCTTTTCAGCCGGGGATATCGCGAGGTGACCCTGCTGGGGCAGAATGTCAACTCGTATATATGGGATGACGGAACCGGGTTTGCAAAACTTCTGGAACGTGTTGCCCTGGTGAATCCCTTTCTTCGGGTGCGCTTTGCAACCTCTCACCCCAAAGACCTGACCGATGAGCTGTTGCATACCATGGCGGCCCATCCGAATATCTGCAGGTCAATACACCTGCCGGTTCAATCAGGCAGCGACCGTATCCTCAAACTGATGAACCGGAAGTATGACAGCCGGTGGTATCGTCAGCGCATTGAAGCCATCAGGCGAATTTTGCCCGGCTGCGCCATTTCCACAGATATTATTACCGGTTTTTGCAGCGAAACGGAGCAGGATCACCAGGATACCCTGGAAATGATGAAATGGGCAGCCTACGATTATGCTTTTATGTTTAAGTACTCTGAAAGACCTGATACACTGGCTCATAAGAAGTATACGGATGATGTTCCCGAAGAGGTGAAAAGCGCCCGCCTTCAGGAAATTATCGACCTTCAGCAGGAGTTGTCATTCCGCAGCAACCATGCGGATATTGGTAAAACCTTCGGGGTACTGGCAGAAAGTTTGTCACGGAAATCAGGGAAAGAGCTTTCGGGACGCAACAGCCAGAATAAAGTGGTGGTTTTCCCCATGGAAAGTTATAAACCGGGAGATTACGTAAGGGTCAGGGTAACTGCCTGCACTCCGGCGACACTGAAGGGGGAGGCTGTTCCGGAATAGCTGAATGATCAAACGATAAATGGCACGTTAAATAGTCAGGTAATCTTATCTTTGCAAAACCCGTTAAGATGAGTGAGGAGCGGTGCAGTAAGATCATATTTGTTTAAAAACACATTATGTCAGTCTGAAAACACTGAATCCTGAAACTATTTAAGAAAAAACGTGTTATCATTGCTTAGTTTATCACGGTTTCTGAATAACATTTTATCTTTGTTCTCCTGTTACTTTGCCGCTAAAAATCAATTAACATAACACAAACCTGAATTTTATTTTCTAAATCCCGGTATATGAAACGAATTTTGTTCTTTTTATTTATCGCCATTATGGCAAGTTCCTGTGTTTCCCTGGATAAAGTAACATATCTGCAGGATGCTGAAAACTACAGAAAGGGTGATAAAACGGAATTCCCGAACAGTCATACTACCGACTACAAGGTGCAGGCAGGCGATAATCTTTACATTGATGTAAAAAGCCTGGACACCAAGACGAGCAATCCTTTCCTGGCAAACCAGTCGATGGGCTATCAGATGTCAACGGAAGCGGGGGTCTATCTGAACAGTTATCTGGTGAATGATTCGGGGTATATTAATTTTCCGGTAGTTGGAAAGGTTATGGTTAAAGGGTTGACGGTTAATGATGTCAGAGACAGGCTTCAGAAAGTGGTGGATGAATATTTTCAGTTTACTACAGTTACAGTAAAACTGGTAAATTTCAAGATCAGCCTGTTGGGCGAAGTTGAGAGGCCCGGAACTTACCAGGTATATCAGAACAGCATCAATGTTTTCCAGGCCATCAGTCTGGGGGGGGATCTGACAAATTTTGCCAACAGAAAAAAAATTTCCGTGATCCGGAAAACAAAAGATGGGTCAAGCATACATACCATCAACCTGCTGAAATCCGACATCCTCACCTCGGATGCATATTATCTTCAGCCTGATGATATTGTTTACGTGGAGCCAATGAGCAACAAGAATTTCACTTTTGAAGCATTCCCCTATGCAATTCTTTTTTCAACCATTTCAACAACATTGCTTATCCTGAACTTTTTAAAATAAAATATCGTCGTGGAGAATTATATCAAAGAAATGAACCAGGAAGAATCGATTGATTTCAAACAATTATTCTTCAAATTTTACCGCTATTGGTATTTTTTCATCATCACCATCTTTATCGCGATGATCATCGCTTTTCTGTTCAACAAATACACCGAACCGGTGTATAAGGTGAGCACTACAGTGATGGTAAAAGATGACAAAACTGGTTTTGACCCCCAGGCGTTGCTGGGGCTGGGTAATCTGAAAAGCAATCAGAATCTTAATAATGAGATAGGCGTGCTGAAGAGCAGGTCATTGGTAAACAGGGCAATTCGGGCACTGGATTTCAGGGTTTCCTATTTTCTGGAAGACAATTTTGTTACCCGCGAGTTGTATACCCAATCCCCTTTTACTGTAGTTTTTGATACGGCCTTTCCCCAGCCAGCGGGGCTGAGGTTTAACCTGAAGATTCTGCCTGAAAATCAATACTCCCTATCCACCGAAGGAGAAGCTGCCTTTCTGTATAGTTTTTCAAACAACAGGCAGCTGGAGGACATCAGCAAGCAGGTAGCCATCAGCGGTACCTTTGGATTCGGGCAGGAGATCAAGGGACGTTACCACAATTTTAAAATTATACTTAATCCGAATTATGTCCCTAAAGAACATCTGGGGAAAAATATGTTTTTCATGTTCAACAAAACAGAGGATCTTGCCAGGCAATTTATGGATTATACCATTGAGCCGATCAACAGGGAGGCCTCTATTGTTGAAATTTCAATGAGGAGCAACAATATGCACAAGGCTGCCGACTTTCTGAATATGCTTACGACAGCATATCTTCAGCGGAGTCTTGAAAAAAAGAACCAGATTGCTACCAATACCATCAACTTTATTGACGATCAGTTGCTCGGGATTTCCGACTCGCTTCAGATGGCCGAAATGAACCTGCAGCAGTTCAGGACTACCAACGAGGTGATGAACCTTGATTTCCAGTCGCAGCAGGTATTTACCATGATGCGTGACCTTGAAGAAAGGAAGGCCGAGTTGATCGTTAAAAATGAATACTATCTGTATTTGCAGAATTACCTCCGGAATAATGAAGATAATATTGATGGTCTCACCGTCCCGTCTTCAATGGGTATAGACGATCCTGTACTGACTACACTGATCAATGAACTGACCCGTTTGTATGCCGAACGGGGTGAAGCCCTGCTGACTGCCCGTGAAAAAAATCCGATCATTGCATCATTTGACGACCGGATCAGGGTGAATAAGCGAACCCTTGAAGAGAACATCAAAAATATTGTAAATACCTCCAATATTGCAATCAGGGATATCAACAACCGCATCAATCAACTGTCAACACGGATCAACCGCTTGCCGGGAACGCAACGGGCCTTGTTTGGAATTGAGCGTAAATTCAAATTGAACGATGCCATCTACACCTATTTGCTGGAAAAGAGATCTGAGGCCCAGATTACCCGGGCTTCGAATATGCCTGACAATGAAGTGATTGATGAGGCAACCGTAGATCAGTTGCAGCCTGTTTTCCCGAAGAAAACCCTCAACTACACCATTGCATTTCTGCTTGGTCTGGTTTTCCCGGTCGTTTACGTACTTGGCAAGGATTATTTCAACGACAAACTGATTGATAAGAAGGATCTTGAGAGCCTGACATCACTCCCTATGATCGGGCATGTGATCCACAACAGCAAAGAGAGTCAGATTGTTGTGGCAGAATATCCGAAGTCGTCCATTTCAGAGTCGTTCAGGTCAATCAGGACCAACCTCAGCTATTATGCACAGAATAAGGAAAAGCAGGTAATTCTGATCACTTCGACCATGGTCAGCGAAGGGAAGACCTTTACCGCAATCAACCTGGCTTCCATCTTTGCCCTCTACGGAAAGAAAACCCTGCTGATGGGCTACGACCTGCGTAAACCCAAGATATATCAGGATTTCGGATTGTCAAACACCGAAGGGATAAGTTCTTTCCTTATTCACCGGAGCGATCTGCAGGGCATCATCCAGAAATCGCCGCTTGATAACCTTGATATCGTGATGGCCGGACCGGTTCCACCGAACCCGGCAGAACTGATTGCCTCGGACCGCAACGATGAGTTGATCGACGGACTGAAGGAAATCTATGACTTCATCATTATAGATACCCCGCCGGTGGGTTTGGTAACGGATGCCTTTCTGCTGATGAAATATGCCGATGTAAAGGTATTCGTCGTCCGTCAGAACTATACCAACAAAAAAGTATTTGGTTCAATCATTGCGGATATCGAATCCAGAAACATCCCGAATATGACCATTCTTGTGAATGATGTAAAGATGGACAAGAATTCCTACGGTTACGGTTATGGTTACGGCTATGGTTACGGTTATGGCTATGGCTACGGATCAGGATACGGCTACGGGTATTATACCGATGACCAGGAGCCTGATGAGGAAGGCCTGGTTGATAAAATGTTCAGGAAGAGCTGATAATTTATAAGGCTAAAGTGTTGAAGGCCACCCGGAAAGGTGGCCTTTTTCCGTTTTTGGCAAGCTGGCGGGCAATCAAAAAAATAGTAGTAGCTTTGCAGGCAATATCCTGCAGGAGGATTGGATTATGAATGGAACCGGATACAGGCAGACCATTGAAAAACGTCTCGGACAGAAGGCCAGGGTAATCTGGCTAACCGGGCTTCCATGCTCGGGTAAGACCACGCTGGGAGCCGGTCTTGAGAAAGCCTTGCTTGATAAAGGATTTCATGTGAGGTTACTCGACGGTGATGTCACACGCAGAGGGCTTTGCAGTGATCTTGGTTTTTCGGTCAGCGACAGGGAAGAGAATATCAGGCGGGTTGCCGAAATTTCGAAACTCTTTGTTGAAAGCGGCATCATCACCATCAATGCCTTTATTACCCCAACGGAAAGGCTGCGCAAGCTTGCCATAGATATCATCGGATCAGATAATCTTGTCAGCGTATACGTAAATGCTCCTGTAGAGGTATGTGAAGCCCGCGATGTCAAAGGGATGTACCGTAAAGCGCGCAGGGGAGATATCCCCGATTTCACCGGGGTCAGCGCCCCGTTTGAAATCCCCCTGAACCCCGACTATAAGATTGACACAACATCCAGGACTCCTCAACAGAATATTGCCGAACTCCTTGAGTTCATCATTCCGAAAATTAAGTTTGAAGCATGAAAAATAAGTTTACACTTACCCACCTTGAAGAGCTGGAATACGAATCCATCTATGTTATCCGAGAGGTGGCTGCCCAGTTTGAGCGGCCTGTCCTGCTGTTTTCGGGCGGTAAGGATTCGATCGTGATGACCCATCTGGCTGTCAAGGCTTTCTGGCCGGGGAAACTTCCATTCCCGCTATTACACATCGATACCGGCCATAATTTTGAAGAAACCATCGTTTATCGCGATAACCTGGTGAAAAAACTCGGGGCGCAGCTGATCGTCGGGTCCGTTCAGGAAAGCATTGATACAGGCCGGGTTATTGAAGAAAAGGGGGCTACCGCCAGCCGCAACATCCTTCAGACAACCACCCTGCTTGACACCATCGAAAAGTATAAATTTGATGCTGCCATGGGCGGTGGCCGGCGTGATGAGGAAAAGGCCAGGGCAAAGGAACGTTTCTTCTCCCACCGTGATGAGTTCGGACAGTGGGACCCGAAAAATCAGCGGCCCGAGCTGTGGAACATATTCAATGGCCGGAAAAACCAGGGAGAGCATTTCAGGGTGTTTCCCATCAGCAACTGGACCGAAATGGATGTATGGCAATATATCATGAAGGAGGAAATAGAGCTTCCGGAGATCTATTTCACCCATCAGCGCGAAGTATTTAACAGGGATGGCGTATGGCTTGCCAAAGCCCCCTTTATGACCCTGAAGGATAATGAACATTACGAAACCAAAACGGTTAGATGCCGTACGATCGGGGATATCTCGTGTACCGGCCTTACCCTTTCCGCAGCCAACAACATTGAGGAGATTATTGATGAAATAGCGGCCACCAGGGTTACCGAAAGAGGCGGAAGGGCTGATGATATGCGCTCCGAAGCCGCCATGGAAGACCGTAAAAAGGAGGGCTACTTCTGAAAAGTTCATGCTCCTTTTTCTCCGTTTGATTCAGCATGCGTTAATAAATACAATTATGAGTGAATTTTCGACCAAAGGATATCTGGATATGGAACTGCTCCGGTTTACAACTGCCGGAAGCGTGGATGACGGCAAAAGCACCCTGATAGGCCGTTTGCTGTACGACAGCAAATCTATCTTTGAAGACCAGCTTGAAGCCGTTAAAAGGGCCAGCATCCGCCGCGGTAATGAACATATTGACCTGGCACTCCTTACCGATGGCCTGAGGGCCGAAAGGGAGCAGGGAATCACCATTGATGTGGCTTACCGCTACTTCGCTACACCAAAGCGGAAATTTATCATTGCCGATACGCCGGGGCACATTCAGTACACCCGCAATATGGTTACCGGTGCTTCTACTGCCAATGCCGCCATTATCCTGATTGACGCCAGAAACGGCGTTACAGAACAAACCTGCCGACATTCCTATATTGCCTCGTTGCTGCAGATCCCCCATGTGATCATCTGCATCAATAAAATGGACCTGGTAGAATACAGTCAGCAGGTTTATGAGCGAATCAGGCTGGAATTCAGCAATTTTGCCAATAAACTGAAGTTGCGTGAGGTTACTTATGTTCCTATCAGCGCCCTTCATGGCGACAATGTTGTTGATGCCTCACAGAATATGCCCTGGTATGAGGGCGGTACGCTCCGGCATGTACTTGAACATATCGAAATCGGTAATGACCATAACCTTGTGGATGCGCGCTTCCCCGTTCAGCATGTAATCAGACCTTTATCCGATGAATTTCATGACTACCGTGGTTACGCAGGCAGGGTTGCCGGAGGGGTTTTTTGTACCGGGGATAAAGTGATTGTTCTTCCTTCCTTGCTCAGCAGCAAGATCAGATCCATTGATATTTACAAAGGGTCACTTGATGAAGCATGGCCGCCGATGTCAGTTACAATTACCCTCGAAGACGATATCGACATCAGCAGGGGCGATATGCTGGTGAAAGAGGAAAATATGCCCTTAATAACACAGGATATAGAAGTAATGATGTGCTGGATGAATGAAAAACCTTTGCAGATCAACGGAAAGTATGCGGTAAAACATACCACCCGAGATGTTCGTTGCATCATTCAGGAGGTCAAATACAAGGTAAATGTCAATACACTGGAAAAAATTCCGGATGATCTTTCCGTCGGGCTGAACGACATTGCCTGCGTCCGGCTTCGCACTACCAAACCCCTATTTGTCGATCCTTACAATGTTAACCGGAGAACCGGTGCCCTGATTATTATTGACGAAGCCACCAACAATACCGTTGGGGTGGGCATGGTTGGCACCAATCATTTGCTGAACGGGGGGTAGGCTGAAGGTCTGTCTTTTCTGGCCTTTTACTTATAGAAACCGACATCAAAGCTGAATCGGATAACAAAGTGTAATCCATGGCTCAGCAGCAGCCTGAAAATTGCCAGTGTCAGCAGGGAAGTCAATAAAACAATGTAGGCATAAGGCTTCCTGTAGTAATTCATGCGGTTCCCGAACGGTCTGGGGCGTGCTTTCTGGTTGAACAGCAATGGAATTACGAGAAATCCCATTGACGCGATGATGACCGTGTCATAGATCATGATGTCTTCATGCTGGGGCGTTGCATCAGGGGTTTTTACGATGATCAGAAGTGCTGCCCCGATCAGCCATGGCAACAGAAACCGGAAAAACAATGCCTTTCTTACCCTGGATTTGTTGTTGCGCTGGGCCGGCGCGATGGTTTCTATGGCAAAGCGGGTGCTGTGATAGCCGGTAACCACAAGAATAAACAGAAACACAAGGGATATCAGGAGTTTTATGGATACATTCATATATAGCCAGTTGGCAACGTATCCGAACCCCAGGTCAGTGACTATACCGGCAACAAAGGCGCCGAGAAAATGTGTGGCACCGTGGTAAGCTGTCCAGAGAAAAAATAACCGTGCCTGGACTCCGGGTTTTTCACGCGGAAGAATCCCCCTGAGCAGGATAATGGCTATACCCAGCGAGATAAGCGGGCTGATGAAAGTAATGGCAATGATATTCAATCTCGACCATAAAGGGCTGTAATTTCCAATAGGAAAGTAAAGCTCGTAATAATAGAGCACTGAATCGATCCCAAAGCCGGATGCGGCAATTATAGCGGCAAACTGGTAGATAAAATAAACCACCATGTACGAAAGTAGGAAAAGCCCCAGGGAATTTAACATGGGCCTGATTTCGGAACGCAAAACCTGGTTGAGCCTTTCAGGCCTGGGTTTTTCGATTTTTATAGCTGGTTCTTCCTGCCTTTTTTTGCTTCTTTTTAAAAGTCTTTTCAGTAGTGATTTTCTTTTTCCTGGCTTTGCCACCTGCTTTACAGGGAAAGCCGGGCGGGCCCTGTCAGGATTTACCGGTAAAGGATCCTGATTAACGGGCTGTTCAGGTTGCCTGCTCAGGTTCTGGTTCAGCTGGTTTGCGGCAAGTGTTTCGCGGCTCACCGGCTTAGGTCCGGAAGCATCCGGTTTATTTTTTCGTTTGGCCGGTTTTTCAGGTTCCTGATGCGGGATGCCGGCCAATGGTTGATGCGGACCATAAAAAGCCTCTTTCTGACCTTTAAAAATGCGATGGAACAACCTTCCGGTAAAACCGCGCTTTTTGTTTTTATTTGTCATGGAACTGACAGGGTTAGGAAGAGTAAAGTTACATCATTAATTCAATAAGTTTCCTGTAGTCGTCCTGATCCAGTTTGTGCACATAGGTGGCCGCTTTATTGCTGACCATTACCCTGAAAATCTCCTCCGGGTTAGCCTGATCGCCGGTCACTTCCTTAAGTCTGACCGGGCATTCAATGTGGCGGAAGAAGTCCTCGAACCGGGAAATCGTTTCTTCCGGATCCCTGACATTGAAAAGGTTTTCTCCCAGCTGTACGATGCGGTGAGGGATACGGTCACGTTGCAGCCGCATCCAGGCCGGATAGACAACAGTAAGGGACGCCCCGTGCGGTACATCATAGAGCAGGGAGAGGATATGCCCTATGCTGTGCACCCCCCATTCGCCCGAAGCACGTCCGTACATGGTCATCCCGTTCAGGGCCATGGTGGCGGCAAACATAATTTTTGCCCTTAATTCATAGTTTGAGAGGTTATCAAGCAGGGCCGGGCCATATTCCATCGCCTCTTTGATGATAGAAAATACAAACCGGTCGGTAAGGGTGGCATCTTCCCCTTTCCCGAAATAAGCCTCAAGCGCGTGTGCGATCAGATCGGCAATGCCATAAGCAGTATAATTGCGCGGCACCGGAATGGTCAGTTGAGGATCGAGGAAAGAGTGTTTGGGAAAGATCAGCGGGCTGCCGATACTTCCTTTAACTTCTGCTTCGTGATTCGATAAAACTGCAAACTGGTTCATTTCGGTGCCTGTGGCAGCCAGTGTCAGCACGGCAATCAGCGGGACGGCGCTTCTGGGCATGGCCCTGCGTGAAAAGAAATCCCAGGCGGGAATTTCAACAGGAATGGCCACCGAAATTACCTTAGCAGAATCGATTACGCTGCCCCCGCCAACGGCCAGGATTACATCCACCATGTTTTCACGGCCGATAGCCGCTGCAGCATCTACATCCTGAACAACCGGATTTGACCGGATGCCCCCGTATTCATATACCTCTGCACCGATGGATTCAAGTTGTTTTATCACCTGATCATACAGCCCGTTCTTTTTGATAGAACCTTTTCCATAAACAAGCAGTACCTTTTTCCCATAACGGTTGACCGTTTGTCCGAGGGTCCGGAGAACATCCCTGCCAAAATGCAGCGTGGTGGGATTATAAGCGATAAAATTTTCCATAGTTCAATGTTTATGCATTTAAACAATTCATCTCCGTTTTGGATCAACGCCATTTGAATCAAGTACAAAATCCATCTGCTTTTTTTGCAGGTCCACCCGCTTCACGCGGATGCGGACCTGGTCGCCCAGTTTAAATTCCCTGCCATGATGCTGTCCGATCACCCGGTAATTCTCATCATCAAGGTAATAGAAATCATCATCCATGTATTTCAGTGATACCATCCCCTCACATTTGCTTCCTTCCAGCTCAACGTAAATGCCGTACTTACTCACGCCGGAGATCAGCCCGCTGAATGCCTGGCCGATTTTGTCCATCAGGAATTCAGCCTGCTTGTATTTTACCGAGGCGCGTTCCGCCTCAACCGCTTTTCGCTCCATATCGGAACTGTGAACACAGTATTCTTCATATTCATCCTTGTTTACCGATGGTTTTCCGGCAAGGTATCTTTCAAGCAGGCGGTGTACCATCAGATCGGGATAGCGGCGGATGGGAGAGGTAAAGTGGGTATAGTGTGTGAATGCAAGACCGTAGTGACCCAGATTTACCGTGGAGTATTCAGCCTTCGACATTGTTCTGATGGCAATGGATTCGATCATGTTTTCCTCTCCCTTTCCAGCGATCTGGTCAAAAAGGTGGTTAAAGGAACTGGCCAGTCCTTTGCGGGTACCCAGATTGATTTTGTAACCCAGTTTGGTAAGGAACTCGGCAAAACGCTGGAGTTTTTCCGGGTTGGGCTCGTCATGAATGCGGTAAACAAAAGTCTTGGGTTTGGCATCCCCGGTTTTACGACCGATCTTTTCAGCAACCCGCCGGTTGGCAAGCAGCATGAAATCCTCAATAAGCATATTGGCTTCCTTTTGCTCCTTGATATAGGTATCTATGGGTTTGCCCGTGTCGTCCAGTACAAACTTAACTTCCTGGGTGTGGAAGGCAATGGAGCCTTTCCTGAATCTTTCTTCCCGCAATCTGGTAGCCAGGCCGTTCAGTACAAGCAGTTCCTGTTTAAAATCACCATCGGCTCCTTCGATCATCGCCTGCACTTCCTCGTAATTATAGCGGCGGTTGCTGTTGATGATGGTTTTGCCGAACCACTCCCGGCTTATTTTGCCCTGTTCATCCATATTAAATACGGCTGAAAAGCACAACTTATCTTCGTTGGGCCTGAGGGAGCAGACCATATTGGAGAGTTTTTCCGGAAGCATGGGAATGGTCCTGTCAACCAGGTAAACGGAGGTTCCCCTTTCGTAACCTTCCTTGTCAATGGCAGTGCCGGGTTTTACGTAATGCGAAACGTCGGCAATGTGCACCCCGACTTCCCATTCTCCGTTTTCAAGTTTCCGCAGCGAAAGGGCATCATCAAAATCCTTGGCATCAGGCGGGTCGATGGTGCAGGTCCATACATCTCTGAAATCTTTGCGTTCGGCTATTTCGGCAGGTGCAATTTCTGTGGGTATTTTTTCCGCTTCTTTCAGGGTCTCCGGCTTGAACTGAAGCGGAAACTCAAATGAAGCCAGTATAGAGTTCATCTCCACATTGTTGTCGCCCGGTTTACCAAGGACCTGGATAATTTCACCAAACGGGTTTTTCGACCGCTCGGGCCATTCCGTGATGCGTGCGATGGCTTTCTGCCCGTGGCCGGCCTTGTTGAGCGATTCGCGTGGTATGAAAATGTCAACCGGAATTGCAACATCATCGGGCACCAGAAACGCAAACTTGCCGCTGATCTGGACCGTGCCCACAAACTGACTTCTTCCCCGCTGAAGTACTTCAATAATCTGTCCCTCTGTTTTCCGTCCTTTACGCATCGGGAAGAGATGAACCTTAACCTTGTCACCATGCAGGGCATGGCCGGTGTTATTGGCCGATATAAACACATCCTCATCAAGGTCGGGCGTTGATACATAAGCCTTACCGGTCTGTTTCATGTCAACGATCCCGATAATGGTGGTGTTTAACAGTTTATCGGCAAGTAATTCAGGATTATACTTGTATTTACCGCGGTTCAGTTCAAGAATCACATTTCCGGCCGCCAGTTTTTCAAGCAGTGTCTTTACCATTTCACGGCTCACTTTGTCGGTTACCCCGAGCATTTTGGCAACCTGCCTGAAATTAAATGATTTGAACGGATTGGATGAGAACAGCGCCTCAACAGTATTGATAAACGGATCGTGTTTTACAGCCTTTGCTTTGGGATTTTTCTTTTTTGCCATGGTCAGATAATTATTATTGTAAAGGTATGAATTTAACCGGATTTGAAATCCGGAACTGCCAAAAAGGCCGCAGAATACCGTTTTTATAAAAAAAGTTCAGAAAACAATGCTGCTCAGGGGTTACTTTTTATGAAAAGACAGATAAATACAACAACAGGATAAGCCGGTTTTTGGCAAGCGGGATGCTTCCTGCTGGTATTCAGTTATTTTCAAAGAAATCCGGATTGCCGGATCGTGCCGGAACGACAGTAAGAAACATTTCAACAGAATTCAGGAAATGGAAACCGAAAGGAAAAAAATTCTTATAGCAGAGGACAATGCAATTAATCAGAAGGTCGCACTGTTATTACTGCAAAAGTACCAGCAGACCATTGACATAGCTGATAACGGTCGCATTGCGGTGGAGAAATTCCGGAAGCAGGACTATGATCTGGTGCTGATGGATCTGCACATGCCTGAACTCGATGGATTTGAGGCCACACTGAAGATACGGGAAATTGAAGAAGCGGAGAATCGCAAAAAGGTTAAGATTTTCGCTATGACCGCCAGTTCTGTTTCTGATGAAAGCGAACGCTGTTATGCTGTCGGTATGGATGGATATATCACCAAGCCTTTCAGGGCCGAGGAAGTAATCAGGGCGCTGGATTAAACGCATTTCCGGGAATTGCCGCAATCAGTTCCCGTGTATAATCTTTCTGAGGTTTTTCACAGAGGGCATCCGCTTCGCCCGATTCAATAAGCTTTCCTTCCTTCATCACCATGATCCGGTCGGACATAAACCTTACGACAGATAAGTCGTGGGATATAAAAATGAAGGTAAATCCGTAATCTTTCTTCAGGTCATTAAGCAGGTTAAGTACCTGAGCCTGAACGGAAACATCAAGGGCTGAGACAGACTCGTCGCAGATAATAAACTCGGGATTCAGGGCGAGTGCCCGTGCGATGCAGATCCTTTGGCGTTGTCCGCCCGAAAACTGATGGGGGTAACGGTTGTAGTGCTCCGGCTTCAGGCCTACCCTCTCAAGCAGGTCTTTTACCTGCGGCATTCCGGCTTTTTGATTGCTGATGATTTTGTGTACCAGCAAGGGCTCAATGATCGCTTCGCCGGCGGTAATTCTCGGATTCAGAGAGGAATAGGGGTCCTGAAAAATGATCTGCATATTCTTCCTTGTCATCCTGAGTTCTTTCCGGCTCAAGGCAGCAATGTTAGTTTCTTTAAAAGTAATGGTTCCTGAAGTTGGTTCCAGCAGCCGGAGCAATGCCCGGCCGAGGGTGGTTTTCCCGCAGCCCGATTCGCCGGCCAGCCCGAGGGTTTCACCCCTGTATACACTGAAACTTACATCATCCACCGCTTTGAACCAGCTTCGTTCTTTTTTGAAAAATGGTTTTGACAATGGATAATGTACCGAGAGATTTTCGACCTTCAGCAAGGGATCGTTTTCATAAAGTTTCAGGTGGGTTAACCTGCGTTCTTCTGCCGTTATTGCCGCTGAAAAATAATGCCGGACTTTCTTAATGCCCTCCTTTGTTTCAGTATAATCGCTGACAACCGGGAGTCTGCGCAGCCTGATATTCAGTGGCGGGCGGCAGGCTATCAGTCCGCGGGTATACGGGTGTTCCGGATTGCTGAAAATCTCGCTGACCCTGCCATACTCGACAATCTGTCCCTCCCGCATCACTGCAACGGATCCGGCGATTTCGGATATAACACCAAGATCGTGACTGATAAAGATCATGCTCATATTGTATTTCTGCTGCAGGGTTTTCAGTAGCCTGAGTATGGCTTTCTGAACAGTCATGTCCAGTGCAGTGGTGGGTTCATCTGCAATCAGTATTTCCGGTTTGCAGGCGATGGCCATTGCGATCATCACCCTTTGCTTCTGACCGCCCGAAAGTTGGTGGGGATAGGCCCGGTAAGCCCTTTCCGGATCAGGGAGCATCACTTCACTGAAAAGGGAAAGCACATAATCCCTGGCTTTCTTTTGATCATAGCCCAGGTGCATCCTCACTGCTTCAGTCAGCTGACGGCCGCAGCGCATAACCGGATTCAACGAGGTCATAGGCTCCTGAAAAATCATGGCGATTTTTCCCCCCCTGACCTGAAGCATCTCCTTTTCGCCGAGGTTGTGAATTTCGATGACCTCGCCGGATTTTCCGTTAAATACAATGCTGCCATTGTTTATCCTGCTGATCCCGGCAGGTAACAAATGCATCACGGCCAGTGATGTGACCGATTTCCCCGAACCGCTTTCCCCTACAATGCCAAGTGTTTCGCCCCGTTTCAGCGAAATGGAAACCTGCCGTACCGCCTGCTGCCAGCCTTCTCTGCCATGAAACGCGATGCTTAGGTCATTGACATGCAGTACTGTTTCGGGCATATATTATGGATTGCGGTTTAAAAAGTTGATTTTTCAGAGCAGGGCGTTCCGGTTTGCATCCTGCTTGATAAAAATAAACACCAGAATGGTAAAGGCCCAGAGGGATGATCCGCCGTAACTGAAAAACGGCAGCGGGATTCCGATCACCGGAACCAGGCCTATGGTCATCCCGATGTTGATCATAAAATGAAAGAACAGGATGGCAGCCACCCCATAACCGTATATTCTGCTGAAGTCGGATCGTTGTCGCTCCGCCAGGGTTACGATCCTTGTCAGGAAATAGAGGAATAGCACAATGATTACCAGCGAACCGGCGAATCCCCACTCTTCACCTACAGTGCAAAAAATAAAATCGGTGCTTTGCTCGGGAACGAAGTTGTATTTTGTCTGTGTGCCGTTCAGATAGCCTTTGCCAAGGAAGCCTCCCGAACCAATGGCAATTTTCGACTGATTTACATTGTAGCCGGCGCCTTTCAGATCGAGTTCCTTGCCAAGCAGCACGTTGATCCTGGTTTTCTGATGTTCGCCCAGAAAATTATCGACCACATACTCCACCGAAAAGGTAAAACCAATGCCCATGATCAGCAGTGCCAGCAGGTTTATGATATTCCTGCGGTTGCGCTTCATAAAGGCAAATAACAGGCCGGCCAGGATCACCAGTAACCCGGATACATATATGTGTCCGACCATAAGGGTTGACAGTGCAATGATAACCACAAGCGCACCGGCCAGCAACAGATTGCCTGACATACCCATGCGGTAAAGCACAAGAATGAATGATGAATATACAAGCGCAGAGCCTGTATCGTTCTGCAGCAGGATAAGCAGGCCCGGAATACCCAAAAGGATGAGGGGAATGACCCTGGTTTTAAAATCTTTGACATTGATGTGTTGTCCGCTGAAGAATCTTGCTATGGCCAGGTTGGTGGCGAACTTGGCAAATTCGGCCGGCTGAAGCCTGAATCCGCCGATTTCGAACCACGATTTTGAACCGGACACTTCGCTGCCCACCAGCAGCACAGCCACCAGCGATAGTATGGTTATTCCGTAAATCAGGTAGGCAAAAGTACTGAAAAACCGTGCATCTGTCAGCAGGATTACCAATCCGATAAACAGGGAGGTGATGATCCAAAGCATCTGTTTTCCGTAGCTCTGGCTCAGATCGAAAATACTATTATGGTCTTCGTTATAGACGGCGGCATAAATATTCAACCATCCCATCAGCACCAGTACCAGGTAAATAATGACCAGGGTCCAGTCGAGATTGTTGAATACATTATTCCGTTCCCTTGCCATTTATCAGTAGAGTTTGCCGTTAATCATTCTTTCTTCTATGTCTTTGCGTGATACCTCACGTTTGATGTACTTTTCAATCATCAGCGAAGCCACAGGGAGGGCCCAGGTGGATCCGAACCCTGAATTTTCAATGATCACGGCTATGGCAATTACCGGTTGATCGGCCGGGGCAAAAGCCATAAACAAAGAGTGGTCCTTGCCGTGCGGATTTTCCGCTGTGCCGGTTTTTCCACACATGGTAATGTCCTCAATCTGGTACCAGCGCGCGGTCCCCATTGTTGCCACCTGCCGCATACCTTCCACTGCGATTTCGAAATATGCCGGATCGATCGTTGAAGTTACCTTGTTGAATTTTTCATTCCTGGTCTCATTCACACCAATGCTTTTAACAACATGCGGAACAAAATAATATCCCCGGTTGGCCATTACCGCCGCCGAGTTGGCCAGTTGCAGGGGAGTAACCAGAATTTCTCCCTGCCCGATTGACAATGATCTGACCGTCATCGCATTCCAACGGCCTTTGCCATATATGGCATCAAACTTTTCAGCCGAAGGAATATTACCGCTCAGTTCAAATTGCATATCTGTTCCGAGTTTATGACCGAAACCCATACTCATGACATGATTTCTCCAGGCGGTATAATTTTCCTTTACATTTTTTCGCCGCGGATTGTTGAGGATACTCCTGTAGACCTGCCAGTGGAATGGGTTACAGGATTGCTGAATGGCTATATATACATCGAGGGGTGACTGGTGGTGGTGGGTGCAGCGGATAGGGGAAGAGCCCGGCCCCTGGCAGGTATAATGGGTGCGGGTGTTTAACACCCCTTCCTGTAAACCTACCAGGTCGTTCACCATCTTAAAGGTGGAGCCGGGCGGGTATTGTCCCATCATGGCGCGGTTTAACAAGGGTTTCACAGGATCTTTCGACAGTTCACTGAAGTTTTTCCCCCTGACCCTTCCTACCAGCAGGTTGGGATCGTAGGTGGGGCTTGAGAGAAACGCAAGGATCTCGCCCGATGATGGCTCAATGGCCACCACGCTGCCCATTTTGCCCTGCATCAGCAACTCTCCGTACTGCTGCAATTCTGCATCAATGGTGAGGTAAAGGTCCTTGCCCATCACCGCCAGGGTATCGTAAAGACCATTCTGGAAACTTCCGACTTCACGGTTGTGCACATCCACCATACGGATTTTTATGCCTTTTCTTCCGCGGAGATCTTCCTCGTAAGATTTCTCAATTCCGCTGATGCCGATATAATCGCCGGATTTATAGTAAGGGTCCTTGTCAATGATCGACTGGTTGACCTCACCTACATATCCCAGCAGATGAGCGCCCATCGGTTCAGGGTATTTGCGCAGGGTACGCGGCTGAACAAAGAAACCGGGGAAGCGGTACATCTTTTCTTCAAGGTATCCGTAGGTTTCCTTTGAGATCTGTTTCTCAAAAAGGCTGGGTTTGAAACGGCTGTAATCCCTGGCCTTTTTCATGCGCTGCACAAACCCCTCGGGGGTGATGTCGAGCAGGCGGCAAAACTCCAGGGTGTCGATGTCTTTCACCTGTCTGGGAAGTACCATCAGATCATAAACCGCTTCATTGTATACGAGCAGTTTGCCGTTGCGGTCGTATATCAGGCCGCGGGCCGGATACTGGGTAACATACCTTAAAACGTTGTTATTTGCAGAAAGTTCATAGCTGTCGTCTATGATCTGCAGATAGAAAAGCCTGCCCAGAAATATGATGCCGGTTGCCAGAAAAATGGCTATAACTGTTTGTTTTCGTGAAGCGAGGGATTTATTCGCCATCGGTAACGGTCAGGGGCTTTGAATTCCCAACAAAGTTAAAGATTAACGGGGTTCGGAAAACAAAAGGAGGTCGGGGCAGCATGAAAAAACCCGGACAGCAGTTTGTGTCCTGTTTTCAAGGGTTTTAGCAATTACGCCTTACAGCCTGCAGCAGACTTTTCCGCTTTAACCGGTTTTACAGCTGTTCCTGTTCCGTGCGACAGATAATTTCTTCCTGCAGTTCCGGGGTAAGGTCGTTGAAATAGTCGCTGTATCCGGCTACCCTGACTATCAGGTTGCTGAAAACTTCGGGATGTTGCCTTGCTTTACGCAGGGTGTCGGCCGAAACCACGTTAAACTGTATGTGATGTCCGTCCATACGGAAGTAGGCCCTCACAAGCTGTCCAAGTTTTACAATGGCAGTTTCGTCCCTGAAAAAATCAGGCGAAAATTTCTGGTTCAGCAGGGTGCCGCCGGTTTTGATATGATCAAATTTCACGGCTGATTTGATGACTGCAGTCGGACCTTTGCGGTCAGCGCCCTGCACCGGCGAAATGCCTTCAGAAAGGGGCTTACCGGCCAGGCGGCCATCCGGTAATGCTTTGATTTTGCTGCCAAAATATACATGGCAGGTTGTCGGAAGCATCTCCACCCTGTAGGTAGCTCCCCTGGGGCTTTTCCGCCCGTCAATTGCTTCGAAATATGCTTCAAAAACCTCTTTTGCATGCACATCAGCCAGGTCGTCGTCGTTTCCGTATTTCGGGGTTTCATAGAGCAGCACGGCCAGTTCATCCTCATAACCTTCAAAGTTTGCTGCCAGCATTTTCAACAGGGTTGCCATGGAGTAACGTTTGCGCCAGAACACCTGTTCATGAATGGCCGTAAGGCAATCGGTCATGGTTCCCAACCCGACGCCCTGTATGTAACTGGTATTGTACCGCGCCCCGCCGGCATTATAATCGCGGCCGTTGGCGATGCAGTCGTCGATGATGGATGAGAGAAAAGGCACCGGCATGTGTATAGCCCAGATTTTTTCAATGAGGTTGCTACCGGCAATTTTGATGTCAACAAAGTGTTGCAACATTTTCCGGAAGGCTTTCAAAAATTCATCATAAGCAGAAAACAACGCCGGATCGCCGGTTTGCGGACCGGTTTGTTTACCGTTAAGGGGATCCTTGCCGTTGTTCAGGGTGAGCTCAAGGATTTTCGGAAGGTTAAAGTAACCGGTCAGGATATAGGCCTCGGTGCCGAAAGCCCCGGCTTCGACGCAACCCGAAGCGCCCCCGCGGCGGGCATCTTCAGGAGTTTTCCCCTGCCGCATCAGTTCCTGCACAATGGCATCGGTATTGAAAACGGAAGGTTGTCCAAACCCGGTCCTGATGATCCTGATTGCACGGTGAATCAGGGCGTCGGGATTTTTCTTGCTCAGCTGAACCATGGAACTGGGCTGCAGCAGCCGCATTTCTTCAATTACATCCAGAATCAGGTAACTGAGTTCATTTACCGCATCTGAGCCGTCGGCTTTTACTCCACCCACATTTATCAGACAAAAATCGGTATAGGTATTGCTCTCCTGCGCAGTAACCCCGACTTTAGGCGGTGCCGGATGGTTGTTGAACTTGATCCAGAAGGCTTGCAGCAATTCGATGGCCTTTTCTCTGGTGAGCGTTCCCGCGGCCATTTCCCTGCTGTAGAAAGGCCAGAGGTGCTGGTCGAGGCGGCCGGGATTAAAGGAGTCCCAGGGATTAAGCTCGGTGATGACCCCCAGATGGATAAACCAATAGTGCTGCAAAGCCTCATGAAAAGTTTCGGGGGCATTGGCCGGTACTTTCCGGCAGATGGCTGCCATTTCGAGGAGTTCATCGCAGCGTCCGGGATCTTTTTCTACCGGAATCTGCGCTTCGATCAGCGTTGCATAACGGCCGGCTAGAACAACAAGGGCCTCGCATGCCAGCCGCATCCCCTGTAATTCTTCGGCTTTCGTCAGGGCTTCCATATCGTTCAGATAATCAAGCTTATCAAGTGCCAGATCAATATCGGCCATCAGGTCGTTCATGCCCTTACCGAATACTTTTTCGCCGGCCACCGTATGGCCCGGTGCCCGTTGTTCCATAAACTCGGTGAAAATCCCGGCCTGATATGCTTTTTTCCAGGTATCCGGAAGTGCTTTAAACATGCGGTCACGCACGCAGCGGCCGCTCCAGAACGGGATCACCTCATCGCGGTAAAGTGCACGTGTTTCTTCATCCACTTTATAGGAAACCTTTGGCCTGGAATCAAGGATATCAAGGTCCTGCAGCGAATGCACGCATACTTCCGGATAAGTGGGTACGGCTTTTGGTGCCGGGCCCCTTTCCCCGGCAATCAGTTCTCCCTGACCAAGGTACAAGCATTTGTGCTGCATGATGTGTTTCAGCGCCATGCCCCGCTGCACGGGAACCGGGAGCGCAGCAACAAACGGCTGCCGGTAAAAACCGGTGACCAGCCCTGCACGCTCTCCTGAGATGCGGTTGACGGCATCCAGACTGTTTTGTCTCAGTAAGCTGATTCTTTCGTTCATTTTTATGTTTTCATCTGATTTAAAAGCTGTTAAATATCTTTTTCAGGTTATCCGCCGATATTGACTACGAAACCGCGTTCCCTGAAAATTTTTGCTGCCTGTTCAACCTCCGCTGCTGATGGCGGCCGGATGTTTTTCATGCCATAGTCCATACCTAGTTTTTCATATTTATGAATGGCGATGTGGTGATAGGGGAGCAGGTTCACACGGCCTGACCAGCCGGTTTCCCGGAGGTAGCCGGCCATGCTGATCAATGTATCTGTTGAAAGGTTAAACACCGGAATCAGCGGGATGCGCACAATCAGGGGAAAACCGGCTTCAATCGACGCACGCAGGTTCGTCAGCACCAGTCCGGCAGGAACTCCGGTAAATTGCTGATGGATGCCGGAATCACAATGTTTCAGATCGAAAAGGATAAGATCAGCCCGGGCTGCAATCCGGATGAAATTATCCGGTGATACGTAACCGCAGGTGTCAAGGGCGGTATGGATGTGCTCCTGCTTCATCAGTAGCAGGCAGGCTTCGGTAAATTCCGGCTGCATCAGGGGCTCCCCACCGGTAAAGGTGACGCCTCCTTCTGATTCTTCGAAAAAAATGCGGCTTTTGAGGACCTCTTTAACCACTTCGTCCGGAGTCATTGATTTACCAATGGTTTCGGTATTACGGATGGTTTTGCCTCCGGCCTGCCTTTCGCGGCAAACCTGCACAGGTTCCGGTTCCAGCCCTTCGGGGTTGTGGCACCAGCGGCATCGCAGCGGACAGCCTTTCAGAAATACCGACGTACGGATGCCCGGACCATCATGAACGGAATAATGCCTGATATCAAATACACAGCCTTTCATGGCAATGCAGGATTATTATAAAATTAAAAGAAAAGGGGAACTCCCGGGTTTTCCCGGAAAAGCTAAACGGATAAACAGCTAGCACAGCCAGCACTCATAAAGCCCGCGGCCAAAACAATGATAAAGGCTGATGTAGGATTTAATGCCTTTCATTTTCTGAGAATCTGAGGTACAAAGATAACTCAGAAACCTGAAATCCGGTAGATTAACTTCCTGTGGGGATTAATTTGGAATGATTTTAAAGAGGCTTCCATCTTTACAACCTGTTCCGTATTGAATGATATTTATTTGAACTGACCTGTAATTCTGTCCGGTTGCGACTTGTTTATGCAAGAAGCAGTCACTGAAGGTTCACACATCTGACAAGAAAAATCCGGAAAATCTATGATGCGCAGCTTTTTTCGGGAAACCGGAGAAAATTCATCCTGACCATGATTACCAGCAACAGGTATGGTATGAATTTTCAGCAGAGCATAAGGAATGCGGAATCCTCATTAATAAAGAGAGGTTGCCTGATTTAAGCTGATACTCCAGTGATTTGAATGCGTTTTTCAGAAAAAACGCCGGCTTTTCGCGCAAAAGAGGGTGGATATTTAAAATATTGCCATAGATTTACCAAAACTATCATTATGGCAAATAATACGCGAATTCCATTAATGGTTTACCTGCTTGTCTTATTGCTGGTATTTACCGGGATCGGAGGAATCTACGGCGGATATGCACTGGTTACCGCACCCGATGGGAGTAAGATGATGATGAGTACTGAAATTCTGTCAAACAGCCCTTTCCGCACCTTTTTAGTGCCCGGAATCATATTACTGTTATTCAATGGATTGCTTCCGCTGCTGATTGCCTGGGGGCTGTTCGTCAGACCGCCCTGGCAATGGCCGGAACTGTTTAACCTGTATCATAAGCAGCACTGGTGCTGGACATTCTCCCTGTACTATGGCTTTATCCTGATTATCTGGATCAACGTGCAGATCATTATGCTCAGTTACTCTTCCCTGCTTCAGCCGGTTTTTGCGCTCACCGGTGCGCTGATATCAATTTTGACCCTTTTCCCTTCGGTGTTTCATTACTATCGTAAACATTTATAAGGGTCAGAGCCGGAACATCCGGCAGCATTATCCGCGGAGGTTTATCTGTTCCAGGCCTGCCACATCGTTCAGCCGGATATCCTTATCCTCCAGGCTGATCAGCCCTTCTTTTTCAAATGTTTTCAGCAGTTTAACCGTGCTTTCTGTTGAGAGCCCCGCAAAATCGGCGATATCTTTACGGCTCAGGTAAGGGAATACCTCAGCGTTCACCTGTTCATTCCACAGGTAAAGCAGCGCTCCGGCAAGCCGGCCGTTCATCTGCTTGTACATCAGGTCACGGATAGAGTTATACAGTTTGTTGTTCTGCTCGCAGTAGCGGTTAATGATATTATAGGCAAAGGTTCCGTTGGCTTTGATCAGGCTGGTTACAGCCTCTTTCTCTATCAGGCAGGCAGTGGTTTCGCGCAGGGCAACTACCGAGTACTGGTAAGTATGGTTATTGAAAGCCACCGAAAGTCCCACAAATTCACCGCCCTTCAACAGCCTCAGGTTGAAATTTCGGGTTGCATCTCCTTCTACATATTGCTTTGCGAGGCCATCCACAATGAACAGCACACTCGAAGCGAACGCACCCTGTTTGGTCAGGTTTTCCCCTTTGCGGAAGATCACCCGTGTCTTGCTGTTGCGGGCAAGATCAATCTCCTCGGGAAGCAGATTACGGAAGCAGGGAGCGTCAATATTTCCGAGCGAACAATCGTCGGGAGGGATGAAAGTCTTCATGGCAGCGTTGGTTATTCCACGCAAAGATAATGTTTTGCCGGGAGCTGATGGTTTCGTCGCAAAATCGGGTTCACACCGATTATTTCCGTTTCTGCATGAAAAGATATTCGGCGAGGATAATCAGGATAATGGTAAAGGTGCTGCCTGCCAAAACCCTGATCAACACATAACCGATCTCATTCAGGCGGAATGCTTCAAACAGGAACAGCAACAATTGATGCGCAAACACCAGCATAAGGGTATAGGCAAAAAACCAGCGGAAGCCCATATCGGCGATGCCCGGTTTCAGGTTTCCTTCATACTCGGCCGGGGCCCCGGCCATTCGGATCACCCAGGGTCTCAGGAATGCCATAAATACTGAAGCCGCAGTGTGCAGACCGGTGGAATTGCTGAAGCTGTCAACGCTGAATCCGATAAGGAATGCGGAGATCAGCAGCGCCCAGCCGGGTATCTCGAAAGGAAGCAGCAGGATAAACAGCACATACAGCGACGGATTGATGTATCCGCCCAGGTTAATGTGATCAAGGATCAGCACCTGCACCGCGATCAGTACAAAAAACCTGAGAATATCCTTGCCGTAAGCCTTATTCATTGATGATGTTTTTTCGCAGTTCAAGCTGTTCTGAATTGAACAGGTTTTTTACAATATATACCTGCCTCAGGCTGTTCAGGTCGGCTGAGAAACGGAAATGTATGGTGTAAAAATGGTCGCCGGTTTCCACTTCAATTTCTTCAACTGTTCCCATCATTATCCCTTCCGGGAATATGTGGCTGTAGCCGCTGGTGGCGATGGTGTCGCCTTTGTTGACTTTCACGTGTGCAGGGATGTCGAGCAGGGTTCCCGTGGCCGGGTTTCCGCCTTCCCACACCACGGTGCCCATCTGGTTCAGCCTGTCGATGCGGGCGCTGATCTTGGTATGCTTATTCAGCAGCGACATCACCCAGCTGAAGTTTTCCGAAACGCTGACCACCGTGCCTACTACACCCTGGGGGTTGATGACCGCCATATCGCGTTCGATGCCATGCCGCCTGCCCTTGTTCAGCATAATATAGTTATCGCGGCGGTTGGTCGAATTGCTGATAACGTTGGCTGTCGTATAGATGTACTGCTGGTTATAGGCAGTGTCGGTGATTTTATAGGTAAGCGTGTCAGCAGTAAGCTGTTCCCGGGTGAGAATCTGGTGGAGCCTGGCATTTTCTTCTGCCAGCCTCTGGTTTTCCTGCTTAAGTGAAAAGTAGGAAGTAATACCCGACCAAGTCGTAAAAATACCTCCTGTAACCCGGTCGGTGGCATTGGAAAGCACCGAACGCTGGTAAAAACTCTTGTTGGCAATCAGGACTATTGAAACGACTTCCAGTAAAAGGAACAGGAAAAAGAAGTTGTGTTTCCAGATGAATGCCAGAATATGTCGCATAGTTTTTCCTCAGGCTGCAGCTTTCTGATCAGGGTTTGTTATTTGATCAGGAAGGTGAACTTATTGAAGTTCTTAAGCGCGATGCCTGTGCCCCTGGCAACAGCCCTGAGCGGGTCTTCAGCCACATGTACAGGCAGTTTGGTTTTCAGGTGCAGTCGTTTGTCGAGGCCGCGGAGCATTGATCCTCCTCCGGCAAGGTAGATACCGGTGCGGTAGATATCGGCTGAAAGCTCCGGCGGTGTCATTTCCAGGGCATTAAGCACAGCGGCTTCTATTTTTGAGATGGATTTATCGAGGCAATGGGCTATTTCGGAATAGTTGACATAAATCTCCTTTGGAATACCGGTGAGCATATCCCTGCCATGTACCGGATAGTCGGGAGGAGGGTTGTCGATTTCGGTCATGGCTGCGCCCACATTGATCTTGATGGCTTCGGCAGTGCGTTCACCGATGTTGATGTTGTGCTGCTTGCGCATGTATTCCTCAATGTCGTTGTTGAAGTCATCACCGGCAATACGGATTGACTTGTTGTTGACGATTCCGCCCAGGGCGATCACAGCGATTTCGCTTGTACCTCCGCCTATGTCAATGATCATATTTCCGGTTGGCTCCAGCACGTCGATCCCGATCCCGATAGCGGCTGCCATTGGCTCATGGATCAGGCGGACTTCCTTGGCTCCGGCCTGCTCGGCTGAATCCTTCACGGCGCGCTCTTCCACCTCGGTGATACCCGAAGGGATACAGATAACCATTTTCAGCGCAGGCGGGAAGAGGCTGCGGGTAGGGCCGGTCATCTTAATCAGTTCCCTGATCATATACTCAGCCGACTGGAAGTCAGCGATGACCCCGTCGCGCAGGGGACGAATCGTCTTGATGTTTTCGTGGGTCTTTCCGTGCATCATCATGGCGCGTTTCCCCACCGCAATGATTTTTCCGGTGTTGCGCTCAATGGCAATAATGGAAGGCTCATCAACCACCACCTTGTCGTTGTAGATTATTATCGTGTTGGCCGTTCCGAGATCCATCGCGATCTCCTTGGTCATGAAAGAGAAAAGTCCCATTATCCGAATATCTTTATTATCAGTGCTTAAAATGCCTGATGCCGGTGAATGCCATGCTCAGGCCGTGTTGGTTGCAATAGTTCACGCTGTCTTCATCCCTTACCGATCCCCCGGGCTGAATCACCGCGGTGATGCCGGCTTTGTGGGCCAGCTCTACCGAATCGGCAAACGGGAAAAAGGCATCGGATGCCATCACCGCCCCTTTCAGATCGAACCCGAAAGCGCCTGCCTTCTCAATGGCATGTTTCAGCGCATCCACCCTTGAAGTCTGCCCGGCGCCGCTGCCCAGCATCTGCCCGTTCTTCGCCAGAACAATTGCATTTGATTTGCTGTGCTTTACCACAATGTTTGCGAACAACAGGTCTGCTACTTCAGCCGTTGATGGAACCTTGTCCGTAACTATCCTGAGCCCGTCAGCGGTTTCCGACTTAGTATCCTTATCCTGCTGCAATACGCCGTTTAAAAGGCTTCTGAACTGTTTGCCCTGAAAATCAAACGATTTAGCCTGCAAAATTACTCTATTTTTCTTTGTTTGCAGAAGCTCCAGCGCATTTTTTTCGTACCCGGGCGCAAGGATAATTTCAAAAAATAATTTGTTGATTTCCGATGCGGTTGCTTCATCCACCACAGCGTTGGTTATCAGCACTCCCCCGTAGGCAGATACAGGGTCGCCCGCCAGGGCCGCGTTCCAGGCATCAACAAGGCGTTCGCGCGAAGCAATGCCGCAGGCGTTGTTGTGCTTGATGATGGCAAAAGTTGTTGCGCTGAATTCGCTGATCAACGCTATGGCTGCGTCAAGGTCAAGCAGGTTGTTGTAAGAGAGCTCCTTGCCATGTAACTGGGTGAATACCTCGTCGAGCCTGCCGAAAAACTCACCCTGCTGATGCGGGTTTTCGCCATACCGCAGTAAGTGTGCATTGCCATTGCTCTGACGGAATTCGCGGTATCCTGTCAGGCCGGAGAAATACCCGAAAATGGCCGAATCATAATGCGACGACATGGCAAAAGCGTAAGCGGCAAAGCGCAGGCGCTCTTCTTCCGAAACGAAACAGGTGTCATTACTTAATATCTCAAGCAATTCAGCGTAATGTTTTGCGTCGGAAACGATCAGTACATCACGGTAGTTTTTGGCGCCGGCACGGATCAGGGAGATTCCGCCGATATCAATCTTTTCGATGATTTCCTGATGCCCGGCCCCTGAAGCCACCGTTTTTTCGAAAGGATAGAGATCCACAATCACCAGGTCGAAGGACTGAATGCCGTATTGCTCCATTTCTGACTGGTCAGCGATGTTGTCGCGGCGGCCCAGAATACCACCGAATACCTTTGGGTGAAGCGTCTTTACCCTTCCTCCGAGAATGGAGGGATAATCGGTCAGCGATTCTACTGTATGCACCGGAATGCCCAGCGATTCAATAAACTGATGGGTCCCACCGGTTGAATATATGGCAACACCGCAATGATTCAATAACTTTACGACCGGTTCAAGGCCGTCTTTATGATACACCGATATCAGGGCCGACCTGATCTGTTTTTTTTCGCTCATATTTTGTTCTCCCTGATGGAAGCGGTAGGATTATTAGATGGGATCAATTACAACGAAGTGTATTTGTCAGTAATACAAAGTAATACCGGAAAAGCATCTTGCTCTTTACGGCTGTGCAAGTTTATTAAAAATCGGCTGAGTTTGCAAGGATGAAATCGGTCAGTTGAAAAGATTTACACAATAAAACAATTAATTTGCCCGGATTACCCGGTAATGGCCGGTAGGATTGATCTGTCAGGTGTTGCACTTCCCACTCCGGGATTGGTCATGGTATAGAATCACTTGTTTGTTATTGGTTAACAAGTAAAATCTTCAGCAATTTTTCCTGTCACATAGTTAGTGTCCATCACTTTTATCTCAGACTTCTGCGGTATAAGCGGAAAGCCTGTAATTTTGAACTCAAGGATTCCCTGATTCTGATTTTTATTACCTTTACCAACCCTCAGAGCTATAATGATGAAAAGATCGCTGATATTTATCCGGCTTATCCGTGAGAGTTACATGTTCGCGCTTACTGCCATTGTTGTGAATAAAGTTCGCACCCTGCTTTCGCTCCTGGGCATCACCATCGGCATTTTCTCCATTATTTCGGTTTTTACGGTTTTCGATTCGGTAGAGCGGACCATACGAGATAGTATCAATACATTGGGCAGCAATGTGTTATATGTTCAGAAATGGCCCTGGGCATTTGGCGGCAGTGATTATCCCTGGTGGAAGTATATGAAACGCCCGGAGCCCTCCATGACCGACCTGGCCGAGATTCAGCGCAGGAGCCAGGCTACGGAGGCCAGCGGTTACATGGTGGCGCTTAACCGGACCGTTAAGTTTGGAAATGCGGCGGTTGAAAATGCCACTGTTGTGGCTGTATCGCACGACTACAGCGATGTTACCCCCATCGAGTTTACTGCAGGGCGGTATTTTACAACTGAAGAATCTTCAGGAGGACGGCCGGTAGCCATCATAGGAAGTGATATTGTAAAAAACCTTTTTACCATGCCCAATCCTCTGGGGCAGCGCATCAAGGTTTTCGGGCAGAAGGTTGAAGTGATCGGGTTGTTAAAAAAGGAGGGTAACGTGAGTTTCGGCAATTCCAATGATGACCAGGTGATACTGCCTGTAAACTTTGCCCGGAATTTTATAGACCTTAAGCGCGACAACCTTGGTGCAGCCATAATGGTGAGGGCTAAGCCCCAGGTCAGCAATGATGAACTCAGGGATGAACTTACCGGTATCATGCGTTCGGTGCGAAAACTAAAACCCGGGGTGGAAGACGATTTTGCCATCAACGAAACCAGTGTGATTTCACAAGGTTTTGACAGCCTTTTCAGCGTAATCTCGCTGGTTGGATGGATCATTGGCGGTTTTTCGCTGCTGGTCGGCGGATTCGGCATTGCCAACATTATGTTTGTTTCGGTAAAGGAACGCACTGCGCAAATCGGGATTCAGAAAGCCATGGGTGCCAAAAGCTATTTTATTTTGCTGCAGTTTTTGTTCGAAGCGGTGTTTCTCTCCCTTTTCGGCGGGATTGTAGGTCTGCTGATTATTTTTGTAATCACCCTGGCCATTTCTGCCGCTTTTGACATGAATCTGATACTGACGGCAGGGAATATTATGCTTGGTATCAGTGTTTCAGCATTTATCGGGCTTGTGTCGGGTTTTATGCCAGCCTGGTCGGCTTCGCGCCTCGATCCGGTGGAAGCCATGCGATCGACCTTCTGATCGTGCCGGCTCCGGGATGCCGGCCTTGCCGGGTGGCAAAGGGTCAAAAGATCAATCTCCGAAATCACCTGTTTAAAGGTACATCCCCAACACCTGAACCCCGCAGCTGCGGGACTCCCCCGTCGAAGTAACGGGGCAAGCTGCTTCACTTCGTACCAGAACACCAAAACACCCGAACACCTGAACACCCGAACACCTGAACACCTGAACACCTGAACACCCGAACACCTGAACACCCGAACACATTAACACATCAACGATATGCTCAACGACCTTACCGCCAACAGTTGGATGGAATTGCAGGATTTGCTTTTCAGAGATGCATATGATCAGCGCCTGGGAAGATTTCGTTCCTCTTTTATTTTCAGGGGGTTGTCGGATGCGCGCTATGAGCTGAAAACAAGCCTGATGCGCCTTGAGGGGCCATACAGCGACCTGGAACGTCATCTGTTGCGCAACTTCAGAAAATACGCTCACCGGAATGCCTTACCGGGTGAATCGGTGTGGAACCTGATGGCCATTGCCCAGCACCACGGATTGCCCACCCGCCTGCTCGACTGGACGTACTCACCTTTTGTTGCCTTGCATTTTGCCACGGCCAATCTGCAAAAGTTCGACATCGACGGGGTAATCTGGTGTGTGAATTACGTTAAATCCAGCGAGTTTTTACCGGCTCCGCTACACACCACCATTATGGATGAAGGATCCAACGTGTTTACCCCGCAGATGCTTGATACACAATGTAACTCCTTAAAACAGCTGGATACACTGCACGAAAGGCGTTTTGTGATATTTCTGGAGCCTCCGTCGATGGACGAACGCATCGTAAACCAGCATGCACTTTTTTCGCTGATGTCAGGCTCCAGTCTGTTGATGAACCACTGGCTTGAGGACCATCCCGAACTTTTTTACCGCATCATTATCCCGGCTTCGCTTAAATGGGAAATACGCGACAAGCTCGATCAGGCCAATATCACCGAAAGGGTGCTCTTTCCGGGCCTCGATGGCCTCAGCAGCTGGCTGAAGCGGCAATATAGCCCGAAGGAATTATCGCAGGAATAGGATCAGTTCGGACAATAACTGCATTTTATCTTCAACCCATTGGTACCTAAGCCTGGCAGACTTATTATCCGGGCTTGTGAGAATATCCTTTAATTTTTCCTTCCATCTTTACTTCATAATCCCTAATTTTACCATTCGAAAAAAGAAAAAAATGCAGAAACGCTGGGTACTGAAAGCGCGGGGCAATCCCGTAAAGGTTGCCGCTTTGTCCGCTGAGCTTGGGATTGGTCCTGTACTGGCTGAGTTGCTGGTGCAGCGGGGGGTGAATACATTTGAAGAGGCGAAGGATTTTTTCAGGCCATCGCTCAGTCAATTGCATGATCCTTTCCTGATGAAGGATATGGACAAAGCCGTAGAGCGCATCGTAAAAGCCCTGGATAACAACGAGAAAATTCTTGTTTATGGTGATTATGATGTGGATGGTACTACTGCCGTATCGCTGGTTTATACCTTTTTGAAAGAAATGGGGCATGAAGCCCTCGATTTTTATATCCCCGACCGCTATTCTGAAGGCTATGGTATTTCATTTACGGGGGTTGATTTTGCACATGACAATAATTTCGGGCTGGTGATCGCCCTCGATTGCGGAATCAAAGCCATTGAAAAAATCCGCAAAGCCAATGAATATCAGGTTGATTTTATTATCTGCGACCATCACAGGCCCGACGATCATTTGCCCGATGCGGTGGCGGTACTCGATGCCAAGCGTCCCGACTGCGGTTATCCCTACAAGGAACTTTCGGGCTGCGGTGTGGGCTTCAAACTGATACAGGCACTTGCGCAACGCCGGAACATCGCATTTGAAAACCTTTACAAGTACCTCGATCTGGTGGTGGTAAGCATTGCTTCCGACATTGTGCCCATCACCGGCGAAAACCGGATTCTGGCCTATTACGGACTGAAGCTGATCAACAGCAACCCCCGGCCAGGCTTCGAAGCCATATTGAAGTTTTCAAATATCAACCGGAAGCCGGGTGCTGAAGCCAGGCCGTTGGAGGATCTGGTGAATAACGGCAATAACGTTGATGACACAGATTGTATTTTCACGCGGGAATTGACTATTTCGGATCTTGTATTCCTGCTTGGCCCCCGCATCAATGCGGCAGGACGCATCGAAAGCGGCCGCAATTCGGTAGAACTGCTGATTTGCAACAGCGCTGAGACTGCTGAAATTATCGGGCAACAGATCAATGATTTAAATACCACCCGCCGCGACCTCGACTCCACTACTACCGATATGGCCCTGGATGCCATAAAAAACGACCCCAAACTCCTGAAGGCGAAATCAACAGTGGTGTATCATCCCGAATGGCACAAAGGCGTAATTGGCATTGTAGCTTCGAGACTGATAGAGGTATACTACCGTCCTACCATTGTGCTTACCCATTCAAATGGACTGGTAACCGGTTCGGCACGATCGATCAAGGATTTTGATATCTATGATGCCATCGATGAATGCAGCAATCTGCTCGAACATTTCGGTGGTCACAAGTATGCAGCCGGACTTTCCCTGAAACCGGAAAAACTGGATGAATTCATCGAGAAATTTGAACAGGTGGTGAGCCGCGGCATTACTGAAGATATGCTATCTCCGGAAGTGGAAATTGACCTCAGGATCAACCTGAACGAGATAGGGCCGAAATTTTTCAAGGTGCTGAAGCAGTTTGCCCCTTTCGGACCGGGCAATATGTCGCCGGTATTCCAGACCGACGGAGTAATTGATAACGGATACGGCAGAATTGTGGGCAAGAATCACCTGAAACTGACCATCGGCCACCCGGAAATATCTTCATCGCCTTTCCCGGCAATTGCCTTTCAGCAGGGTGATCATTACCCTTACATCAGCCAGGGAAAACCCTTCTGTATCTGCTATCACATAGAGGAGAACGAATGGAATAACCAGAAATCAATTCAGCTGAATATCAAAGACATTAAAATTCCGGAAGCCGGGGAAGCCTGACCCCTTGTTAGCCGGTTGTTTCAGAAGTTCAAAAATGTTCTGACTACCAGGTAAATCCCAAAAATAACCAGCAATATCCCGACCGCGTGGTTGATCATAATCAGGAAGCGGGGCTTGAGGTAATGTTTTAAACGGCTGGCAACAACCACCTTGACCATGTCGGTGGCAAAAATGGTAAGCAGGGTTCCGCTGAAAAATGCTTCTATGGCGCTTGAATCGGCTTCATGGCTGCTGCTGACGGTTACCATTGCCGAAATCCAGAAGATCCATACAAAGGGATTGGCGAAATTCAGGAAAAAACCTTTGAAAATATAGGTGAGCGGCCCCGGCATTTTCACTTCCATCAGGCTGTTATCATCGGCAATATGAACTTTGCGCAAGAATGTCACAATACCGAAGGCTACCAGAATAGCTCCGCCTATTATTCCGAACATCAGATAGTTGCGTTGATTGCCAAACACCTGTAAGGCGCCCAGGTAGCAGAGTAAAACCAGGGCGAGGTCGCTCAGGAATATGCCGGCTGCAAGCAGTATGCCTCTGTAAAGCCCTCTGTGAATGCTGGTCTGAATCAACGAAAACATAGCCGGGCCAAGCATTATGGCCAGGGTGAGTCCCAGAATCATGCCTTCGAGAAAAGGGTGCATATTACCTGATGGATGCGATTGTTCTTACTTGCATATCATATATTAACCCGTTCCTGCAGCCGCTGTTTGATAACGGCCGTAATTTACGTCCTGCTCCGGTAGTTTTTGTCAAGAAATTCTTCCCAGTGAAGATGCTTTTCATTTTTTATAACTCTCGGAAACTTGTGCTGTCCGCCTTCTTTGCCCAGAATTTTCATGTAATCATAGAAAAGCTGCAATGGCACTACTTCAACCAGTACTTCGCGGATGGCGGCAATGCGCTCCACACGATAGTCATCGTTGAGGTCTTTCAGGTTCTGGTCAATACGGTCGCGGATGGCCTTTACGTCAAGGGATGAAAGATCGGTGGGTGTTCCCAGGTACCATTTATGGGCAAACATACTGTCATGTTTGATTCCGGCAACGGTAAACTCAGGAACGGGAATATTCATCTGCTCTTCGAGCAACTGTATTGCGCGGTTCATATTTTCCTGCGAAAGGTGTTCCCCGCAAAGGTTGAGAAAATGTTTGGTCCTGCCTGTAATCACAATTTCTGACAAGGCCTTGCTGGTGAACTTAATGGTGTCACCGATCAGGTATCTCCAGGCACCGGCGCAGGAGGAGAGCACCAGGGCATATTCTTTTCCTTCCTCAACCTGATCAATGGTAAGGGTTTCAGCATCAGGAAGGAAATGGCCTTCATGATCGAAGTTTTTATCGTTGAAAGGGATAAATTCGAAAAACAACCCGTTGTCAAGCACCAGTTGCATCGCATTGGTATTCGGGCGCGACTGATAGGCAATAAAACCCTCCGAAGCAAGATAGGTTTCAATGTAAGTGATTGGCCGGGCCAGCAGTTTTTCAAATGTCTTGGCGTAAGGGGCGAACGAAACACCGCCGTGAACGTAAATCGACAGGTTCGGCCAGACATCATGAATCGTTTTAACATTATAATGTTTAATGATCCTTTCCATCAATATCTGCAGCCATGCCGGAACGCCTACGATCACGCCGATGTCCCAGTTCTTTGCATTTTTCACGATCTCGTCGAGTTTGGTGGTCCAGTCGCGCTCCTTTGAGATGCGTTTACCAGGTTTATAGAAGTGCTGGAACCAGAAAGGGATGTTGCCGGCTGTAATTCCCGAAAGGTCCCCCTCGTAATAGGTGCCGTTAAACTGAAGGTGGGTACTTCCGCCGAGCATCAGGATACCGCGTTCGTAAAAATCGCGCGGGAAGTCGTACCTGGCCAGCGAAAAAATCTGCCTGATGCTGGTTTTCTTGATCGCCCTAAGCATATCCGCAGTTACAGGGATGTATTTGCTGGAAGCTTCGCTGGTTCCCGAACTCAGCGCAAAATATTTCACCTTGCCCGGCCAGCTTACAAACGCTTCACCGTTCAGTGTACGGTACCACCAGCGCTGGTGGATAGCATTGTAATCATGCAAGGGGACCTTTTGGCGGAATGCCTGAACGAAGTCCTTTTGCCTGAGCATATTGCCGAATTCGTAAGTTTCACCGAGCGCGGTGTACTGGGCCTCGCGAAGGAGCTTTCTTAATGTAGCCCTCTGTTGCTTTTCGGGCGATAAACGCCTTATTTTCTCAAGAGGTATCTTGCTGGGGAATTCTATCGCGCTCTTGATGATGGATCCAAGGATTGGCATATGACGGTTTCTTTATAAAACTGCGATTATCGGGATGTAAAATTAGTGTTTTTTTGATTTCTCATCAAATACGGCTGCAGGCCCGTAACACCAGGAAGTTAGATAATGCATCTGCATAATGGTTACAACCCGGATGCAGTAGGTAATTGTATCCGGATTTAACAGTGCCGGAATGCGTTCCGGTTCTTTACCGGTACAAGGAAGCTGAGATGGTTCCGGGAGTTGAAATTCGGGATTTTTGTTATAAATTTGAGAATATTTCATAAGTATTCCTGTCATGAACATAAAAAAAATAATTTCAGCCCTGCTGCGCCTTTTTGCCGGCATCCTGCTTGCCTTGCTGCTACTGATTGCAGGTTTTCTCACCTGGCAAACCATCCGGGAGTTCAGCCCCGGTGAAATGGTTCAGCTTCCTGTTGAAGGACATGCAGGCGTTGTTCCCGATACACTGACAATAACAACGTACAATATCGGCTATTGTGGCCTGGGCGCCGAAATGGACTTTTTTTATGAAGGCGGAAAGATGGCCCGGCCCGGCAGGGAACAATTATCGGAATATGAAGACGGCGTATTAAAAAGGCTGGAGACCTTTTCAGGACATGACTTTGTGCTGCTGCAGGAGGTGGATACATGTGCCAGACGGAGCTGGTATTCTAATCAGCTGAAGATGATCACGGATCATTTCAGCGATTTCGAAAACTTCTTTGCCATGAACTATAAGGCCTGGGTTCCCATGCCTGTTAATAATCCAATGGGGAAGGTCAGGGCAGGACTGGTCACCCTGTCGGGGCATACACCCGCCAGTGCGGTCCGGTTTGCATTTAAATCAGGCTACTCATGGCCCATGAGCCTGTTTATGCTAAAGCGTTGTTACCTGGTTACCAGGTATAATACGGGATTCGGGAACGAACTGGTACTTGTGAACACCCACAACTCGGCCTTCAGCGATGCAGCGGAGATCCGCAAAACCGAACTTGCCCAGCTCAGGGAACTGATGGAAACCGAATATACTAACGGAAATTTTGTACTGATAGGGGGCGACTGGAACCAGAATCCGGTGGGTTTTGACACCGCCCGGCTGCTGCCGCAATACCTGCCAAAACTAATCGAGCCTCCCATTCCTGATGATTTTCTGCCTGAAGGCTGGAAGTTTGCCTATGATCCCCTGCATAGTACCAACCGTAACGTGGACATCCCCTATACGGCAGGCAAAACCAAAACCACCCTGATTGATTTCTTTGTACTATCACCCAACATTGACTTGCTGAAAGTTGAAACTACCGCCACCGGCTTCACCGAAGCCGACCACCAGCCGGTGACTATACGGATTGTACTGAAAAGCAATGACAAATGACTGTTCGGTGTAGTCTGCTACTACATCGAAATCCAATGTACGTTCGGCGTAGTCTGCGACTACGTCGAAAAACACCTTGATTTAATTTATTTGACAGCATCATTCACTATTACCTGAATCCGCGATAGTCATATTAATTTTAAAGTGCTTATAATATTGATACTAAAATCAATGACAACAGGATAAAAATTGATGATCAGTCCGGGTTGTATTACCTGACAATCCAGATTGTTGACTGGGTTGATATATTTTCCAGACAACGATACCGCGATATCTTTTTAGATAGCCTTCGTTATTGCCAGCAAGAAAAAGGTCTTCAGGTTTTTGCTTATGTAATTATGTCAAACCATGTTCATATGATCGTAAACAGTCAATCAGATAACCTGAGCGCCACCATAGGCGATTTGAAGAAATTCACTTCAAAGGCCATCATAAGATCGATCAAACATGATGTTGAAAGCAGGAAAGCCTGGATGCTTGATATTTTCAAGGAAAATGCCGGTAGTCACAAAAGAAACAAAGAATTTCAGATATGGACACACGAAAATCATGCAGTCGTTTTGTATACAAATAAGTTTATTGAAGAAAAACTGTTTTATATACATGAAAATCCTGTCAGGGCCGGCTTAGTTGAGAAAGCGGAAGACTATCTTTATTCCAGTGCACGAAATTATGCCGGACTTCCAGGCTTGTTGGATGTTGTTTTGTTGGCAGTTTCATGGAAAACATGTTGATGGTTATAAATGTTATTTGCATGTTTCCGACGTAGGTGTTAAGGATAGAATATAGATTGTCGACGTAGTCACTGACTTCGCCGAGCTTTTGGGGATTGTGCTGAAAAGCAATGATAAATGACTGTTCAGCGTAGTCTGCAACTACGTCGAAAACCATCTGTGAGAAATAAAGAAAATAACTATTTCCTGCACCTGTCATTGCCTGCAAATGCATCGCAACATGCTTCACTTCTCGTTGGGGTCTTTCTCACCATTGGTAAGCTGCTCCAATTCTGTATTTATTTCGTCTTCCCATTTTTTAAGAGCCGCTTCATTTTCGCCGTATTCTGCCTCCTCATAAAACCTTGTTTTAGCGTTTTCCAAATCCATATGATACCAATTGATTATTCTGAATAATTTCTTCCTGTTTCCAATTATTGGCTTCCATGAATTCAGATTGTTCTCTAACCTTTTTGCATAGAGTTGGGTTAAAGAAAAGAGCAACTTAATATGTTTTTCATTTTCGGTGGTTTTAAATGATTTCTTAACCTTCGAGATATCGCTATAAAAAACCGCCTGAGCTTTATAATTTTTACAAACTCCCGTCCAGTGTGACCATTTCCAGCTTACAAAAATTCTAGAGATAAACTCGTATGGGACTTCGCTTGATTCCGGCAGTTCTATCATAAAATTGTCCCACGTGATTTTCGTTTTATCCTCCCAGCTGATCGTTTTCCGGGCATCTTCTTTCAGTATGGGTTTTGAAGTTTCATTTATTTCAACGTAATAGTAATTAGCGATACACCTGTAACAGGCACTTCTGGGATAGGGGGGTGCATCTTCGCCCGGCTTTATTTCCAGAGTGATGTTTATAAGGTTGGCATTCAGATTACATGCATTGGTTTTTAATATATCCATGGCTGCCTCTTCCGAGCAAACTTTCCGGCGCATGTAAACGACTGGCTCATCCAGTGTTATGCTTCCCAGATATTGGGCATCGAGTCCGAAAAGGTCGCTTTTTTTCCGAATTTCAGGATTGCAGGTGGTATCTGCCGGGGCTGGAGCAGCGGATTGAAAATTTGTGCTGATTTTATGGGAGCAAGCGGTCAGCAAAGCGACGGACACCAGCAGTAACGGTTTTCTCATGGAAGTTGTGGATTATTTTATGAAGCGAATGTATGGAGAATATTGCTATGTTTTGGACGAGTGCATACCTTCCGGTCTGACGCACTTGTTATAAACCGTCGTCTGCGAACAGATCGGCGGCTATGCCGTCGGCCATAAGTTTGCCTTTATTGGTCAGGATATAAACTTCGTGGTCTTTCAGGATATGGCCTGAAGCCATGTATTTAGCGATGCCTTTCCGGAAATGATTCAGGTAATCTTTTCCGAACCGAAGTGCAATTTCGCTTTCCAGGCAGCCCCACATGGTTCGCAGTCCGGTCATTACATATTCATTGTATTGCTGACTTATTTCAAGGATTTCAATGTCATGCGGAATTTTTCCGCTTTCGATGGCCTGCAGGTATTCTCCGATTCCTGACATATTCCATTGCCTTGATCCTCCATTGAAAGAGTGCGCCGAGGGTCCCAGTCCCAGGTAGGGTTCGCCTTTCCAGTAGGCTGTATTATGCCTGGCATACCGGTCGGGTTTGCAGAAGTTGGAGATTTCGTAATGCAGGTATCCGGCATTTATCATGGCTTCCATCAGCAGTTCGAAATGCCGCACCGCCTGACCTTCCTCTACCGGGGCAATTTTCCCCTTGCGGATCATCACATCGAGGGCTGTGCGCGGTTCTACCGTGAGTGCATAAGCCGAAAGGTGCGGGATGTTTCTGCCGATGACCTTCTGCAGGTTGTCCAGCCAGGCCTCGTCGCTCAGCACCGGGAATCCGTAAATAAGGTCAATGGTGAGGTTTTCAAATCCGTTATCCTGCGCCAGGTCAATGCATTCCAGGGCTTTGCTTCCTGTGTGGATACGGTTCAGATAGCGCAGATCTTCATCGCGGAACGACTGAACGCCCATACTCAGGCGGTTGATGCCCAGGTTTTTCCATGCATTGAGATTAGTGTTGTTTACATCGTCGGGATTGGCTTCCAGGGTGATTTCCGCATCTCCTGAAAGGACAAAGTTCGCTGAAATTGCATCTATAATTCCGGAGAGGTAAGACTGATTGAACAAGGAAGGGGTCCCGCCCCCGAAGTAAACCGAGTTAATCATGGCCCCGTCGAGGTATCTTTTTTGTAAAGCGGCTTCGCGGGCTATGGCCGAAGCAACTTCGGGCATAAATTTCGTGGAAGCCACCGAGTAAAAGTTGCAATAGTGGCATTTCTGCCTGCAATAGGGGATATGGATGTAGATTCCTGCCAAGGGCTGATCGGTTTTAATGCGGTTTGATCCGGCGGGCTGGGAAATGCTTAGTTCCCGGCCACTACAGTAATCCCCAGCGGAATTACTTCAAAATTCATGGGTGTATGCCCGAGCGATTCGCCGTCGGTTTCGAGGAACATGGGTTGATCCGATTCTATTTCTACCTTTACTCCCCTGAAGGTCTTTACCTGGGGAAGTTTCAGAAAAGAGCCATCGTAAAGTTTTTTCACGCTGCGGATAACCAGCAGTCTGCTCACTCGGGTGATTACGGTTACATCGAAGAGGCCGTCATCGGGGATGGCATTAGGGGCCTGCATCATCCCTCCTCCGTTGAAACGGCAGATAGCGACACTCATGGTGAAAACGCCCGCTTTCAGTTCCTGTCCGTCGACCTTTACCCTGGCATAAGTCGCTTTATAACTGATCAGGCTGGTAAAGAGGCTGATCAGGTACGAGAAGGGGCCGCTTTTGCCTTCCTGCTTCACCTTGTTGGTGCGTTTTGCCACCATGGCATCGAATCCGAGCCCGGCCATGTTGATGAAATGCCGCTGCTTCTGAAGGTCCTTGCTGTGATAGCTTACCTTGCCCACATCCTGGAGTCTGGTATTTTCGCGTGCAATCACATCAATGGCACCCTTATAATCCAGGGGAATGTTGAATGACCGGCCCCAGTCATTTCCGGTTCCCACCGGGATCATAGCCAGGGTGATCTCGGCTGGCGGCAAACGTTTCTGGGTATAGATGCCGTTCACCACCTCATTCAGGGTGCCATCGCCACCAACCACGATAATCTTTCTGAATCCGGCTTCGATGTGTTTCCTGGCAAGCCTTACCGCGTGGTTATGGTGCTCTGTGAAAACATTGGTAAATCTTATGCCTGCATCGTTCATCAGCCGTGCTATCTCAAGCCAGTCCTTTTCTCCCTTGCGCCGCCCGGCATTGGGATTGACAATGACAAACCATTCACCGTCCTTGTGCATACCTTTCGTTCTATAAAGTTATGGGTTAACCATTGAATCGAGTTTTTGTTTTACCTGCATCGGGCTGATATTCAGCATGCATTGGCAGGGACCTGTTTTCCGGCATTGGCTGCATTCTTTATCTGCAACGAGGTAACCAGCTCTTTTCCCCAGTGGAGCCCAGCGTCCGGGATGCATAGGCCGGATGGGTGGATAAATACCCAGCGCCACCTTACCCAAAGCAGCGGCCAGGTGCAAAGGACCTGTGCTGGCTGCGATCAGGCCGTCAGCTGTATTGATGAACGAAATCATTTCATCCAGACTCATTTTTCCTGTAATATCGGTCACCTCACCGGCCATTTCAAAAAAGCCTTCTTCTTTCAGCATGGCGCCTTCAGCCGCGGTTCCGGTGACGAAAACCTTATAATCAGAAACAGGGAGTATCGTCGACAGCTTTGCGAAATTGGGGCTTCCCCACTCACGGGCACTTCCTTTCGATTTCGGATGCAGAATCAAATTGAACCGATTCAGGTCTATCAGTCTTTCAAGGGAATCCGGGAGGCTTTTTATCCGGCTCATTCCGAAAAGGCCCGGAATGTCTTCCGTCGGAATCATGGATGCAGGAAGCAGGCCGGAAGCCAATCTGATGTTTAGCATTGCTTCGTGCAGGGGGGAGTTTTTTCTCGAAAGCCTTACCAGCCTGTTGCAGGTGGTGTAATGGTAAAGCCGTCCTGTGGATCCCATCCGTTCAGGAATACCGGCCCGTTTCGCCAGATGTGCAATTTCCTTTACAGGAAATACATGCAGGATAAGTCCGGCCTGCAGGTTGTGCAAAAATTTAACCTGTTCAGGAAACGGCAATGAAGATACCTCTTTCCAGTCGATAAATTCATCTGCATGTTGGCAGGCTTCCACTACCGCACGGGTATAGGACTGGCCAAGAAATACAATGCTTGTTCCGGGATAGTATTTTTTGAGCAGGCCGGCCAGTGGCAAGGTCAGCACTACGTCGCCTATGCTGTCGGTGCGGCTGATGATGATCTTCCGGTAATTGCGCTGTCTGCTCAAACCTGTTTGTTTTTCGACTGCTGAAGCTGTCTTATTTTCCTGTATTTCAGATAGGTTGCATAGGCGCTGATGCGTGAGATTGTAAAGCCTGCCTTGCCATCAAGAATACCGAGTTTAATAAAATAGTCGCGCAGGAATTTTACGACTGGACTTATTATCATTACCAGCCAGGGGGCACGCTTTCCGTTATTGAATTGTGTTCTTGCCAGGATGGTGGTGAAGTACTCCACCTGTCTGTAGTGATCCTTGAGGGAATAATAGCTGTAATGAAGGATGTTTCCTTCCAGTTGTGCAGTGATTGCATCTTTATCGGTGAGTTCGAACCTGTCGTGGGGGTTTTCGCCTCCCCAGCGCCCTTTGCGGGAGTCCCACAACCTGAGTTTACGGTCGGGATACCAGCCGCAATGATAAATCCACTTTCCGCAATAGTTGGTCAGGCGGTTCATGGTGTATCCGTCATGTTTCCAGTCTTCTTTAACCTTTCGTATGGATTCTGTCAGGGTTTCATCCAGGGCTTCATCCGCATCAAGGGAAAGTATATGTGGATAGAGGGCATGATTTATCACCCTGTTTTTTTGTTCAATATGGCCGTCGAACTTGTGTTGGACAAATCTTGCCCCGTGGGCTTTGCAGATATCTTCCGTTTTGTCGGTTGAAAAAGAATCAAGTACAACTATATCATCAGCAATGCCGCGTAACGATTCAAGGCAGCGTCCTATGTTGCGTTCTTCATTGTATGTAATAATCACTACCGATAGACTGATCATGCGCTGTTGCGGCTAAGGCATTTAATAGTTACTGTTGAATACTTTACAGGCATTTGCCTGCCGGAATAACCGGCTTTTTAATAGAACCGGATCAAACAATTCTGCCGGAATGCTTTATCGTTCCCTGCAAATATAGTCCGGCTCAGAGAAATTGCGAATTATTTCAGGCTTTTTCTTTCGAATAGCCAATTGTCCGCATCATTTGGGCATTCATAATCTCCGCTAAATCAACTTCTTTCGCCATTTTCCTGATTTCAGGTAGAAGAATGAAAGCAATGAAAGCACCATGAAATAAATATATTCGCTGGTCCATACCAGTTCTATCTCAAGTTTCATCCGCACTGCAAGCACCCATGCTACAATCAGGTAAACGGCAATGGTAATGAATTCTATCATCAGGGCGGTAGCTGTATTGGCAGTTCCGCTGACACCGTTGAACAGGATGCTGGAGAATGAAAACAACAGGAGGGCTGACATGACTACGTAAAATGACGGGATGGTCTGACTGATCAGTTCCGGGTCGGAGGTGTAAACAGATATCAGAATCCGGGGAATGAATGCAGAAACCAGCACTACACTTCCGATCAGCAAAAAGTTCATGAGGGCAACTTTTTTGATCAGGGGAATCACATAGTCGGGCTTGCCCTGGCCTATTACGTTGCTGACCAGCGAGTTGGTTGTTGATCCGAAGGCAAAAACCGGGATCATAAGCACAATGTATGCACTCCGGATAATATTTGAAATAGCCAGCGGGCGTTCCCCCATCTTCTCAATGATCATAAAGAATACGAACCACCCGGCAAGGGAGAGGAAATACTGCAGCATGACAAATACGGATATTTCGAGGGTGGTGCGGACCACTTTCCAGTCGAACCGTCCAAACCGGAAGAGATTGAACTGATGCAGGTTTATCCGGCGGAACGTATAGGTAAAGAAAAAGATTGCAGAAGCAAGTTCTGCAATTATTGAAGCAATGGCTGCGCCTTTGATGCCCATGGCCGGAAAACCGAGATAGCCGAATATCAGAACATAATCAAGAAATACATTAACCCCTGCCATAATAAGGGCATTGTATGTAAGCACTCGGGTATTGGTTGTTCCTATATAAAAAGAGCGCAGCAGTACGTTTGCAAAGGCAAAAAACAGGCCGTAGATCCGGTATTGCAGGAAGTCTAGACTGGCGTGGTAGACTGCGTCGGAAGCAATCATCGGCCGCAGCATATACGGAGAGAAAAATTTGATGATCAGGAAAAGCAGAAGTCCGAGAAAAGTCAGGAAATACAGACTGTTGTCAGTAATCCTTCCGATATCGGCATAGTTTTTTTCTCCGTTACGGCGGGCAATAAGAATCTGCGCCCCTATGCCAAAGCCGAATCCCAGCATGAAGAGCGAGATATAGAAAAGGCCGGCAAGCGCTGCAGCGCCCAGTTCCACTTCTCCAACCCGTCCAAGGAAAGCCGTATCGGTAACATTTACCACATTCTGGGCAACCAGGCTCAGTATGATGGGAAGTGAGATATCCCATATTTTCCGGTACGAAGGCAGGCGTTGACTCATTTGTGGCTGCAAAGATACAGTAAAACAGCCATTATTGATAGCGGTCTGGAATAGATGATCGGTCAGTTTTAGAAGAGATCATTCCTGAAAGGGAGCCTTCACAATGCTATTTTTTCCAGAAAGAGGCAGAGAAAAGAATCAGTACCGTAAAAAGTTCGAGGCGGCCCAGCAACATCAGAAAGGCGAGCACCCACTTGCCGGCCATGGGGACAGTACTGTAATTCAGCACAGGGCCAACTGTACCAAGGCCGGGGCCAATGTTTCCAAGACAGGCAGCAACTGAACCAATTGCAGATTCGAATTCCATTCCCATGGCTGACATCACCAGAGAGCCGAAGGCAAAAATGATAATATAGATCAGGAAGAACGCCAGTACATTAAATATAATCTGTTGTGAGATGGATTTGCCGTTCAGGCGCACGGGTAATATAGCCTGCGGATGCACAATGCGCTTAAGCTCCATCCTGCTGTTTTTGAAAAGCAGGATGATTCTCACAATTTTAATTCCTCCACCGGTGGATCCCGCGCAACCTCCGGTAAACATCAGCATGAAAAGCAGCAGCCAGGTGAAAAATGGCCAGACAAGGTAGTCGCTGGTAATATAGCCGGTGGTGGTAACAATGGATACCACCTGAAAAAGGGCGTGGCGGAAAGCTATTCCCGGCTCCTGGTGCTGGGTGTAAAAAAGTGCTGCTGCGATGGTTACCGTTGCTGCAATCAGCAGCAGGGTATACGACCGGAGTTCTTCATTGCGGAATACCCTTTGAAACTGTCGTTTGATGAAAAAATAATGAAGGGTAAAAGAGATACCTGCAAGGTACATGAAGACGATTATGACATATTGGATGTAAGGAGAAAATCCTGCAATGGAATCATTGCGGGTTGAAAATCCTCCGGTTGCCATCGTGCCAAAGGCATGGCAAAGGCTCTCGAATAAATTCATCCCGCCCATCATCAGCAATATGGTTTGTAGTAGTGTAAGTACCACATAAATGATCCACAGGCGTTTGGCTGTTTGTGTAATGCGCGGGTGGAGTTTGTCGGGTGTAAGACCAGGCACCTCTGCCACGAAGAGCTGCATCCCGCCAATACCCAAAATGGGAAGGATGGCGAGAGATAAAACAATGATTCCCATGCCACCTATCCAGTGAGTCATGCTTCGCCAGTAGAGAATGCCTTTGGGAAGGGCTTCTATGTCGGTGAAGATGGTTGCCCCGGTAGTGGTAAATCCTGACATGGTCTCGAAAAACGCGTCGGTATAGCTGGTGGTAATTCCACTCAGGATAAAGGGGATGGCTCCGAAAAACGAAATGATTACCCAGGTAAGGGATACGACAATATAACCTTCGCGCTTTCCGATGGAGTTCTGGTCGAGCTTTTTGTTGAAAGTCCAGAGTATAAGTCCCACCAGCCCTATTCCGCTGCCTGAAACCAGCAATGGCAGAAAATCGTGTGCGGGATCAAACAAACGGAGGTGGTCAAGGCAGTCAGGATCATACCAGGCCGAAAATCCCAGACTGCTGAGCATAAACAATCCTTCGATCACCATCAGTAATCCGGTGATCTTCATGATGGCATTCAGGTTGATCCTGCTTTTGGCGGCCATGGCAGATTATGGTTGTTTAATCAGGCTGAACGATATATATAAAACTAATTAAACAGGGCCTGGGCTTTGCTGATGGCCTCAGGAAGGGCAAATATCACCACCTTGTCGCCTTCCTGTATCTGGAAGTCGCCTACCGCGATGAAACTCTGCATCCCCCTAACGATTCCGCCGATGATGCACCCTTTAGGGATGTCGATTTTTTTGATGGGCCGGCGGGTGACATAGGCTCCTGGCTTCACCACAAACTCAAGCACTTCAGCGTCGATACCACTGAGGCACTTGATGCTTGTAACTTCGGCATCCATGGTAAAGCGTACGATGTAAGAAGCCGTGATCAGCTTTTTGTTGATGATGGTTTCTATGCCGATGCTCTGCGATATGCCGATGTAGTCGATGTTCTCCACCAGCGGGATCACGCGTTTCACACCGAAGCGCTGGGCCAGCAGGCAGGTAAGGATGTTGGTCTCATAGTCGTTGGTCACCGCGATAAAGGCGTCCATATTACGGATACCTTCATCTTCGAGCAGGTCGATGTCGCGCGCATCTGCATTGATGATCAGGGTATGTTCCAGCTGGTCGATCAGGTTCAGGCAGCGTTCCTTGTCGATTTCGATCAGTTTCACATTCATGTCGCGTTCGATGCGGCGCGCGGTTTTCCGGCCGATGCGGCCCCCGCCGACAATCATCACATTGCGGATCTCCTGTTTTTCCTTGCCTCCGAGCTTCAGAAGCGAATCAACACCATCGGGCTTTGTGATTACATAGGCCAGGTCATTTAGTTTAAATACATCATCCCCTTTCGGGATAATGGTTTTATTATTCCGGTGTATGGCAATAGCCCTGAAATCGAGGCGGGGGTTTTCATGGGCAACCTGATTGAGGGTTTTATTGAGCACAAGGGCTTTTTCATCAAGTTTAATCAGGAATAGGGAGAGCCGGCCTTCGGAGAAATCAAAAATCTCGGTGGCTGCCGTCTGGCTGAGGAGTTTTACAATTTCCTTGGCGGCAATCCGTTCGGGACACACCATGGCATCTATCCCCAGTGAGCGCATGATTTCACGGTTCTCAATAGTCAGATATTCCGTGTTGTTGATGCGGGCAATCGTCCGGCGGGCACCCAGTTTTTTGCCCAGCACACAGGTGGTGATGTTGATTTTTTCGTCGTGAACCACCGAAATCAACAGGTCGGCACGGCGCACATTGGCCTGCTCCAGCACACTGATGGATGTGGAATCCCCGGTGATGGTCATCAGGTCGGTATGCGTTTCTATCATCTTCAGCAGCTCCTGATGCGGATCTACGATGGTGATGTTATGGTTTTCGCCGGAAAGCATTTTGGCCAGGTGAAACCCGACTTCCCCGTCTCCGGCTATGATAATGTTCATTGCTGTTTATGATTGGAAATTAACCCGCAAATGTACTACATTTCGATGCTTAATGGTAAAATTGTTACTGCTAATCGCTAAACCTTGATTCAACACATAGCACCCAATTTTTGTACCCCTCCCATAAATCATTGATTATTCCCTGCAGGGTCCGTTATGCCCGACCTCAATATTGTCCGGGAATTGAACTGTTCATGAGAAGCCGGTGAAAAGCCTCTTGTTTTTATTATAGAAATCATGACTTCCTGACATTACTTTATTATCGATGCGTTCAAGCAGCAGATTAACAACCTGATATTGATTTTTTCATTCTCGGTTATTTGTCAGTTTTGCCTGATGATTAAGGTTTTTATTTAAGGATGCGGATGAAATAAAAAAAATGAGGCATTTTCTCCTTTATTGATAGGGGTAAACACAGTTTTGATTGTCTTTTACATAGAGTAAGCATAATAAGATAGCAAAAGTTTGTAGTTTTTTGCTATTACCGGGTTTCCAGTTATTTGAAAACCATGGTATTATAAGGTGAAGGTTTTCGCATACTGTATTTTTTCCCGGGCATAATAATATTAAATAATGATTATGGCTGGGATAAATGGTTGTAATATTAATAATACATGATTATTTATGAGAACAATAATTCTGATGACCGGGTTTATCGTTACCTTGTGTTTTAATTTAAACGCTCAATCTTTTGTTTTTAACAAAATTTATCATTTCGGGCCCGAGGCAGATCATGAAAAAGCCCAGAGCATTATAGAAACTGAAAAAGGTTTCATCATAGCGGGAGATGTTGATTCATATATCATCCCATATACCGGGAATAAACTGTTGCTATATGAAATTGATAAAGAAGGAAACCTGATCTGGAGCAGGCAGTTCTATAATGCTGATTATGACAGGTTCTCCTCCGGGTGTAATCTTTTCCGGGTTAATGATTCCTTGTACGATTGGTTTGTTGTTCAATCTGAAATTTCTCAACAGTATATTAGGCGACCTTTGCTGATCAGGTTTAATTCCACAGGTCAGGTTCTGTTTACAAAAGTACTGTATGATGCTGCTTTATCCGATTCAGCAAGCCTCACACCTCTCAAAGCATATAAAACCAGGGATAACGGATATCTGCTGGTTTGTGATGTTTTCCCGTTTGCCAGACGTTTGATGAAGTTCAGGGAAGATCTTTCCATGGAATGGATGAAAGATATAAGTTCTAATAATGATTTTATTAATGTTTCCAGTATTATTGAACTTGAAAACGGAGATTTTTTCCTGAGTTACAGCAGATCAAACAATAATGCCAGAATGACCAGGTTTGCCAGGCTAAGCGCTGCAGGAACCATTACATGGTCGACCACTGTATTCAATTATGATAACACAAGAATGATTTATGAACTGGCACTGCTGGAAGATTCTACGCTGCTTTCAATTGGTACTCAGGGCGGGAAGTTGCAGGCTTCAAAGTTTACTATGGAAGGGCAGATACTCTGGAGTAAAACACTTGGTGATGTCCTATACTATCCCAGAGTTAATGGGTTATTCAGACTGAGTGACGGCAGTTTTAAATTCTTTGGAAGCGCGGGACTTGACAATGAAGGCTTTATTTTTAAAATTACCGCTGATGCAGATAGCATTTACTACCGGCCGGGTATTATGTACAGAGGGCCGGGAGCGCATATGGCCTTTGTGAATAATGGTATTCTGACACCGGATGAGAACATTGTTTTTTGTGGCAGTATTGTGATGGAAGATCCGGAGAATGACTGGCCTGACAGGGCATGGGTGGTTAAAACAGATTTGTATGGGTGTGATGTCCCGGGCTGTGATTCAACGGGAGTGACCATCATGGATGCGACAAATTCTCAGATTAATTGTAAAGGGGGCCAAAATTTTATCGGAGTAAATGCACTTGGTTTGAATCTGCAGTACCAATGGCAAATATTGCAGGATAGCTTGTGGATTTCTCTGGAAAATAATGATATCTATAGTAATTGCCAGTCGGATACTTTAAGGATCAATAATACGATTATTAATGATGGGGAAGAATTATACAGATGTATTATCTGGAATGAGTGGTATGCACAATTCACCCGGGAGATCTGTATAAATTATATTTCAACGCCGGAAATTATACAGCATCCTCAAAGTCAATTTGTTGAAGAAGATAGTCAAGCCTTGCTTTCGATCGTGGCAACTTCAGGTGAAGAGCAAGAGGTTCAATGGTTTTTCAACGGGACTGCGCTTATAGGATGTAATACCACGACTCTTGAAATTTTCCCGGTTACTCCGGCTGATACAGGCGTTTATCAATGCAGGATCTGGAATTATTGCGGTGAAAAATTATCGTTGCCTGCCTATGTAAAAATAATTCCAAACTCTCTTGAAGAATCGACCGGATTATTAAAGATGATGATAGTCCCGAACCCAATAAAGGATGAATTCCGTATTTTAAACTCAACTGGGAGAACTTTGGTTGAAATATTTGACTTAACCGGCAGGTTGGTACATACGGCTGTCTCAGCAAATGGTTATTTTTATTTGCCGGTTGATATACTAACCGGGATCTATTTATTCAGAACAATCACTCAGAATGGGGTATTCTTTAACAAAGTCAAAGTGATTGATTAGTGCAATTGAAAAGTGACCTGATAAATCGACAGGAATCCATCAGAGTTTATTTCTTATGAATTTGGAATCAACATCAAGGGGATCAATCAAATAGTCAAACCCCTGGAAATTGAAGGAATTGAAATATTTTATCCATATCCAACCCGAAGGATTTGCGTAATGAGAAGAAAGTTCTGCTCATAATGCTTCTGTTTCATTTTCCATTTAATGATTAAAGAATTGCTGGTCAAAAGCTATTGTTTTCTTTGAATGGTAGTTTAAAAAGTTCAGCTAAGAGAAGTCATTGAATAACCACATTTTATTTATTCTGAGTTAATCGATAGAAATCCCGGAAGGGCTGAACTAATTATTTTATGGTGGTAACCCCGATCTGCTGTTTGAAGATGTTTAATCTGGGTAATTATTTCAAACATCCCGCTACCCTAATAATTTGTACATTTGTCCGTTAAAATCCGATAAGGATCATGACGCCACAGATACCGTTAAAATTGCTGAATAAAATCAATTCCCCGGCTGATCTCCGCCTGCTCAGGGAAGATGAACTTCCGCTGTTATGCAGCGAAATCAGGCAGTTTATCATCGAGGTGATCTCTTCCAATCCTGGTCACCTGGGCGCCAGTTTGGGGGCTGTTGAGCTGGCCGTTGCCATCCATTACGCTTTCAATACTCCTGTGGATAAACTGATCTGGGATGTCGGCCATCAGGCTTATGCGCATAAAATCATCACCGGCAGAAGGGATACATTCCATACCAACCGCACAATTGGCGGGATTTCGGGATTCCCGAAAATGAGTGAAAACGAGTACGATGCCTTCGGCGTGGGCCATTCTTCCACCTCCATCTCTGCTGCACTTGGCATGGCTACAGCCGCCAGGCTGCTGAACGGGAAAAATGAACAGCACATCGCCGTGATCGGCGACGGAGCCATGACCGGCGGTATGGCCATGGAGGCCCTTAACAACGCAGGTGTCTCCAATACCAACCTGCTGGTAATCCTCAACGACAACGGCATCGCCATCGATAAAAACGTGGGCGCTCTGCGTGAGTACCTGCTTGATATTGTCACTTCCAGGGCCTACAACAAGCTGAAAGACAAGGTGTGGAAACTGATGGGCGGCAATACCAGCTACGGCAAGAATTCACGGGCCGTGGTGAAGCAGATCGGGAATGCCCTGAAAAGCACCATCCTCAATAAAAGCAACCTTTTCGAAGCGTTCAATTTCAGGTATTTCGGTCCGGTCGACGGCCACGATGTGGTGAGGCTTACCAAACTGCTGCACGATATCCGCAATATTCCCGGTCCGCGCCTGCTGCACGTAATTACCGTTAAGGGCAAGGGTTTCGAGAAGGCGGAACAGGATCAGATCCTGTATCATTCACCGGGAATGTTCGACAAAACCACCGGGGAAATCATCGAAAAACCCTGTAAAAGCCTGCCCCCGAAGTATCAGCATGTTTTCGGAAAAACCATTATTGAGCTGGCGGAGAAGAATCCTAAAATTGTCGGGGTCACCCCGGCTATGCCCTCGGGGTGTTCGCTTAACATGATGATGAGCGTGATGCCCCACCGGGCTTTTGATGTGGGCATTGCCGAACAGCATGCCGTAACTTTTTCAGCCGGTATGGCCGCACGCGGACTGATCCCCTTCTGCAATATTTATTCATCCTTTATGCAAAGGGCTTATGATCAGGTAATTCACGATGTAGCGCTGCAAGGGTTGCAGGTGGTGTTCTGCCTCGACCGCGGCGGTCTGGTAGGTGAGGACGGACCCACCCATCACGGCGCTTACGACCTGGCATACTTCCGGGCCATTCCCGGGCTTACCATTGCCGCACCCATGAACGAAGCGGAACTTCGTCACCTGATGTATACCGCTCAGCTCGACGGCAAAGGTCCTTTTGTAATCCGTTACCCGCGGGGCAGGGGACTTTCCACCGACTGGAAGAAGCCGTTTATGGAAATCACTGCCGGTACCGGTCGTAAACTGCGTGATGGCGAAGGTGTGGCCATACTGTCGATCGGCCATCCGGGCAATTTTGCCGCCGAAGCATGTGACATACTGCAGCGCGACGGTATCCTGGCCGGTCACTACGATATGCGCTTCCTCAAGCCCCTTGACGAAAAGTTGCTGCACGGGGTGTTTAAAAAGTACAACCGCATTGTGACCGTTGAAGACGGAACCATCAATGGCGGACTGGGCAGCGCGGTGCTTGAGTTTATGGCCGCCGGTAACTACCGGGCCAGGGTCGTGCGGCTGGGCATCCCCGATGAATTTATCACCCAGGGAAAGCCGGAAGAGTTGTATGCCTTGTGCGGATTTGATACTGACGGTATCGTCAGGACCGTGAGGAGTATGCTGAACAGCTGAGAACCACGGATCGCATACTGAAAGCGATAGCGCTTCTTTCACCAGCCGATGCAATGATTTTCAGGAATAACCGTTAGTTTCTGATCAGACTCCGGAACCTTTACACATGCAAGAATCATCCCGGCATAACAGGCGAACCATAAAGATTGCTGCAGCAATTGCGGCTTTTCTGGTTATTGGTTTGGTGGTTCTTGGGATTGTTTCCCTTACTTACGGAGATAAAGCCAAACAATTGGTGGTTGCTGAAATCAACAAGCACCTGCTGGCCCCGGCCGAAGTCGGGGAAGTGGAGTTTACCCTTTTCAGGAATTTTCCTGACGCATCCGTTGTATTCAGACAGGTTGCCATAAAACCTCCGGCTGACGCCGAAGAAACTCCAGGGCTGCTCCATGCAAGGGCCGTCTCCCTCCGTTTTGGAATTTTCAGCCTGTTTACCGGGGAATACCGTATCCGGAGTGTGGACATCAATGAGGCTTCAGTGACCCTCTGGCGCGACCAGGATGGCAGGAATAACTATGAAATCTGGAATAAGAGTGACGGTGAAGAGGGGAAGCAGGTGGATTTCGACATTCAGCGGGTAGTGCTGCGTAAATCTAAGGTCTATTACCGCGATGTGGCTTCAGGAAACGACCTTGCGGTGGGCATCAGCTACATTACCCTGAAAGGCAAGAAATCAGGGGCGGTAGTTGAGGCGGATCTTTCGGGAAGCCTGATGGCTGAAAGAATGCTTATTGGGCCCGACGACTACTCCCTGAAGGAGTCAATCAATCTTCATGCTGCCGTGATTCTTGACCAGGATGCCGGAACTATTAATATCACGCGTGCAGGTCTACATGCAGGGGGAGAAGATTTCATTCTGAACGGCTTGTTATCATACGGAAAGCCGGTCAATGCGATGGATCTGGTCCTTTCCGTAAAGCTGGCTGACATTGAGCAACTGATTGCCCTGATTCCGGAGCGGTTTACTGCTTCCCTGAAGGACTATCAGCCGGGAGGAAGACTTACAGCCGAACTCAGGCTAAAAGGCAATTATGGAGGAAAGCAATCGCCTTTACTGACAGCCGGCTTTTCTGTCAAAAAGGGCAGTCTCGCCCATCTGCAGCACAAAACCAGGCTGAGCGGGATTACGGCTTCGGGCAGCTATTCAGCCAAAACCGGCAACAGGACCGATCGCCTTGAGCTGACTGATTTTTCGGGATCGGCGGGTAAAGGAAGTTTCAGGGGAGAACTGCTGATCAAGAATACCGGCAGGCCACAGGTGCGCATGACCCTCAGTGCTTTGCTTTTCCTGGATGAGATTGCAGCCTTTTTGCCTGAAGGACAGATTGCGGATGCCCGCGGAAAACTTGTGGCAGACATCAGCTACGAAGGGAGCTTTGATGCCGCTGCCAGGGTGCCTGAGAAGGCTTCGGGAAAGGTGAGTCTTGCTGATGCGGGTTTTGTACTTGTAAAAGACGGGCGAAAGATATCAGATCTCAATGCAGCACTAGAACTGCAGAACGGCTCGGTGATGGTGGACCGGCTGAGCCTCAGGGCCGGCCGGAGCGACCTCAGCCTGTCGGGAAATTTCCGCAATCTTGCCGCTTTTCTGTTTCAAAAGGACCAACCCTTGTTCATTGATGCCGAGGTTCGTTCGGGAAGACTCTGTCTTGAAGATATTGCACCGGCTTCGGCGGCATCCACAACCGGAGTGGGGCACCCCGCGGATCCGGCAACTGGCATTTTTCCCGAAAGGGTAGGATTCAATGCCGCGATTTCATGTGATTTGTTTACCTACCGGGATTTCAGCGCCGAAAAGGTCAGCGGCAGGTTAAGCCTGGACGACATGGTACTGAGGGTCGGCTCTTTTTCGATGAAAGCCATGGATGGAAGTGTCAGCGGCAGCGGGGTACTCAACAACCGTTATGGCAGCCATGCCCAGGTGGTTTGCAATGCATCATTGAAAAATGTGGATATCCGCAGGTTGTTCAGGGAATTCGGCGATTTCGGACAAACCAGCCTGCAGAGCCGTCACCTTAAAGGCCGGGCCGATGCCGAAGTTCAGTACGGGGCTACCATGAGCAACCGTTTCGAAACGGATGCCGCCTCGGTGAGTGCCATCGCCGACCTTGAAATCAGGGACGGGGAACTAATCGGATTTGAACCATTGCAGGAATTGTCGCGCTTTCTGGATGCGGGCGAACTGATGAATGTTAAGTTTTCCACCCTGAAAAACCGCATTGAAATAGCGCGCAAAACGGTGATTATTCCCGAAATGGAAGTGAAATCTTCGGTCATGGGCCTGAAGGGTTATGGCTCACACACCTTTGGCAACGACATCGATTATCATCTGAATCTGTTGCTTTCAGAAATCGGACGTAATAAAAAGCGACGCAATCCGGCTCCTGCCGGCTCCTATGAAACAGCAGAAGGCGGAAATACCCGGCTGTTCCTCCATCTTACCGGAACAGTTGACCAGCCGGTGTTCCGGTACGATAGCCAGGCAGTGGTGAAAAAAATGGCCGATGATTTTAAAAATCAGAAACAGGAACTCAGGCAGGCCCTGAGGTCGGAGTTTGGGAAAGACCGCAACACCGCATCGGCAAAGGATAAAAAAGCCTCAGAAGTTAAGTTTGAAATAGAATGGGACGAAGACTGACCGTGCTGAATCAGGACTCACAGGCAATGTCCTTAATGGCATTAATTCATTGGATTGACTTATGCTGAGCAATTTAAGATAAATATCCGATATTTGTATCATCTAGCCTCACTTTGATGAACCTTCGAAAACTTTTCAAACCACGTGTTACCAACATATACGAGCAGAAGAAAACCTGGAAGCGCTGGCTGTTTCTGATCGCGTTGCTGATTGTGGGTTTTTCGCTGTGGTATACAAACCAGCTGGTGAAAAACATTGCCAGGGATGAGCGGAGCAAGATCACAACCTGGGCCAATGCCATACAGCAAAGAGTAAGTCTGGTCAATTACACCGATGATTTTTTTGATCAGATCAGGGTTGAAGAGCGCAAAAGGGTGGAAATACTGGCTGAAGCTACCGAGCGGATGGTGGAAGCAGGCGATGATGAGAATATCCTCTTCTACCTGAGCATTATCTCTAAGAATACGTCCATACCGGTTATTCTGGCTGATGAGCAGGGAAATATAAAGGAAGCCCGTAATGTGGACTTTGATCCGGATACAGTCAAGAAATTCACACCTGCCCTCCTCGGGGAGTTTTCGGTATATCCACCGCTCAAGCTCGATTATTATTCAGGTAACTTCGTGTATTTCTATTATAAGGACTCACATCTGTTTTCCGAGCTGAAAGTGGTGCTCGACGACCTGGTGGAATCCTTCTTCAATGAGGTGGTCAACAATTCGGCATCGGTGCCGGTGATTATTACCGACAGTACCCGTTCCAAACTGGTGGCATGGGGAAAAATTGATACCACGCGGCTGAACGATCCTGCTTTCGTCAAAAATACCATCGATGAAATGGCAGCTTATAATGAACCCATCGAGATCGTTATTGCCGACAGGAAGCATTATATTTTCTATAAAGACTCCTTTCTGCTGACGCAGTTAAGGTATTTTCCTGTTATTCAACTTGTTATCATTGGCATCTTTTTGCTGGTTTCATATCTTCTTTTCAGCATAGCACGCCGTTCGGAGCAAAATCAGGTGTGGGTGGGGCTGGCCAAGGAGACCGCCCATCAGCTGGGAACACCGCTTTCATCCATGATGGCCTGGGTGGAATATCTGAGGACCAAGGATATAGGAGACGAAACTATAGATGAGCTGAACAAAGATGTTAACCGACTGAATACCATTGCCGAGCGTTTCTCCAAAATCGGGTCGGCAGCGAACCTCAAAACGGAAAATCTGGTGGAGGTGATCTACAACTCTGTGGCTTATCTGAAAACGCGGACTTCCAACAAGGTTTCGTTTCACGTTCATCCTCAGCGCGATGCCGTTATACTTACCCGGCTTAACTACCAGTTGTTCGATTGGGTGGTGGAGAATCTGGTGAAAAATGCCGTGGATGCCATGGAGGGTGAAGGCGATATCCGCATCGAAATGAGTGAAGAGGAAAATCTGGTTCACATTGATATTTCGGATACCGGGAAAGGAATTCCAAAGAAGAAGTACCGCACAATTTTTAATCCAGGCTATACCAGCAAGCAACGGGGTTGGGGGCTTGGCCTGTCGCTTACACAGCGCATTATCCGCGAAATTCACGCTGGGAAGATCTATGTGAAATCCTCATCGCCGGGCAAGGGAACTACCTTTAGATTAACATTACACAAATAAGGGTTCCGGCGGCTGAGGGCTGCGGATGGGTTGCCTATTTTCCGGCAATCCTACCGGGGTTCTGATCCAGGAAGTTCTTCCAGCCAGTATAGTTTTTCCCTGGTGCTTCCGGTTTCCTCTGGTAATAATGACATACTGCCACCGCCACGGCGTCGGTGGCATCAAGCAATCTTGGTTCATCGCCGAGTGGCATCAGGTGTCCCAGCATCCCGGCGACCTGCTCTTTTGATGAACTGCCGTTGCCGGTAATGGATTGTTTGATTTTGCGCGGGGAGTATTCAAATATGGGAATGTCGCGGTAAAGCGCTGCGGCCATGGCTACCCCCTGCGCACGCCCGAGTTTCAGCATCGATTGCACATTTTTTCCGTAAAACGGGGCTTCAATGGCCAATTCATCCGGATGATACTTGTCGATAAGCCCGAGTACCGAGCTGAATATCCGCTTCAGCCTCAATGCCTGCGACTCTTTTGAGGCGAACTTAAACACATCCAGGGTGATCAGTTCTATTTTCTTACCTTTATCGGCGATTAAACCGTAGCCCATAACCTGGGTGCCGGGGTCAATGCCGAGGATAATGCGTTCGCCTGTCATAAACCGGATGCTATTGCGTAATGAAACTTTCAGCAAAGGTAAAGAAAACACTTAATAGCACGGCCCGCATACTGATTGTTGCGGTAGCCTGCTGGTTTATCTACCGGCAGGTATTTGTGCAGGGCGATTTTGCGCAATTCAGGCAGCAGCTTGTCTTTAGTTTTCATTCGGATAGTTTTCGCTTGTTGTTGTTTGCAGTATTGCTGATGATGCCACTGAACTGGCTGCTCGAAACGGTAAAATGGCGCTCATTGATCCGTTATCTGGAACCGGTCACCATTCCTTCTGCTTTCCGGTCGGTGCTGGCAGGCATTACTTTCAGCCTGTTCACCCCAAGCCGGGTGGGCGAGTTTCTTGGCCGCGTTTTCACTCTGAAGGCAAACCGCATCAAAAGCGCCCTGCTTACCATTGCCGGCAGTATCAGTCAGCTGATTGTCACCCTGGTGGCAGGCATGGTCGCCCTGCTGTTTTTTATACCTCAGTATGTGCTTTTCTACGAACGGTGGCAGGATTATCTGTTTGCCGGCCTGGTGATTTTCGTCCTGCTTCTTTCTTCGCTGCTGGTTTTGCTCTTCCTGAAAAGTCCGGTGATTACCGCCCGCCTCGATAAACTTATCCGGCCTCAATGGAGGCGTATGAATTTGTATCTGATAGTTATAGAAAGGATTGGCAGACGAACACTGACCGGGGTGCTGTTGTTGAGTGCCCTGAGATACCTGGTTTTTTCCGGGCAGTTTTACCTGCTCCTCCGGGCATTTGGGTTGGAAATTCCCTATTTTCAGGCCATGATGCTGATTTCCCTTACATACTTTGTGATGGCTGCCATCCCTACCGTTGCCCTTGCCGATCTGGGCATAAGGGGATCTGTCTCCATTTTCTTTATAGGGATATATTTTGGAGGCAATACCGCGGCTGCAGCATCCATACTCTCTGCTTCCACCCTGATATGGATCATCAATCTGGCACTGCCGGCATTGTTGGGTGTTCTTTTTATCAGGAGGATCAGTATCATCAATAAACCCTGAGCCTATGACTGCTCCCGCGCTGATACTGATTCCCTTGGTGATAACCGCCGGTTACACACTTCTGATGGCCTTGCTTGCAAGGGGGTGGTCGCGGTTGGGATGCTGCCCGCCATTGCAGCAAACTGCCAGGGTTACTGTGATCATTGCCGCCAGGAATGAAGAGAAGAATATCGGCCGGTGCCTGCAAAGCCTTGCTGATCAACAATACCCGCGCAACAGATTTGAGGTGCTGGTGGTGGATGACTATTCCACAGATCAGACTGCTGCCATCGTCGAAGATTTTATTAAGCAGAATCCGGAAGTTGATCTTTATTTGATCCGTCAAAGCGGCCGCCACGGGAAAAAGGCGGCCATCGCGCTTGCACTGGAGCAGTCCCGTGGAGATTATATCCTGACTACCGATGCCGATTGCGAAGTTTCACCGGGCTGGATTGCTGCCATGATATCGGTGATGGAAAGCCGGCAGGCCGTTTTTGTTTCGGGTCCCGTGACTTTTTATAATCCGGCCGGTATATTCCGTCAGCTGCAGGACCTGGAATTCATTTCGCTGGTGGCTTCCGGGGCGGGATCCATTGGCGCAGGATTTCCCCTGATGTGCAATGGCGCAAATATGGGATTTTCCCTTAAGGCCTACCGTTCGTTGCAGGGTGATGCACTCCGCAATCAAACGGCGTCGGGTGACGATGTGTTTCTGATGCTTTCCATGCTTGACCGTCACGGAAGCGGGAAAATCGCTTTTGCCCGCTGCCGCGATGCCCTCGTATTTACCCTGCCAGCCGGGACCCTTGGTGATTTTTTTAACCAACGCCTTCGGTGGACTTCAAAAAGCAGGGCCTACAGGTATCCTCCGCTTATCCTGTCTGCAACGATGGTTTTCTTAATGAACGCGTTGCTGGTATTCAGCCTGATTGCCGGACTTTTTGTCGCGCGTTTCATGTTATGGTTTTTGTTTATCCTCCTGGTGAAAACCCTGGCAGATCTGCCCTTGCTGGCAGGGTTCATAAAGTTTACCCGAAAGCATGGATTAATGTGGCTGATAATCCCGGCCGAGCCGCTGGTGGCTTTTTACACAACACTTGTTGCACTTGCCGGCCAGATAATGCCTGTACGTTGGAAAGGCCGCCGTTTCATGGGTGGGTAAGGCCCTGTGGCTCCATATGAATAGTGCTGATGATACTCATTTCTTTTTTCAGCCGGACTTCAACCCGTGTGGCTATCTCATGGGCATCAAACAGGGTCATGTTATCAGGAAGCCTGATGTGCATGGTCAGTTCTGTATGTTCACCGTAGCGGTGCACATGAATATGGTGCGGCTGAAGTTCAAGCAGGCTTTCGCTGCGGCATATTTCTGCAATCTGCGAGATAAGTTCAGGCTCAGGTTGTTCGCCAAGCATGGTATTCATGGCATCGCGGAGGATGTCGTAAGCTGCATAGAAAATCAGCAGTGCCACAATAATTCCCAGCACACCGTCAATCCACCAAATATGTTTGCCCAGAAAAATACCTGCAAGGATGACAACAGAAGAGATGGCGTCGGAACGGTGGTGCCAGGCATCTGCTCTTACCGAACGTGAGGCCGAGCGTTTGGAAATCCGGAAGGCGTAGCGGGCCATACCTTCTTTTGCCACAACAGAGATTACAGTGGCAATAATGGCAAAGGTCCCGTAATTCACTTCCTGCCTTTCGCGCAATCGTTGTACGCCTTCAACCACAAAATTAAACGCCACAACGCTCAGCAGCACACCGATCACCAGTGCGGCAATCAGTTCGGCCCTGCCATGTCCGAAGGGGTGTTCGCGGTCAGCCGGACGCAAAGAGAGTTTAACCCCGACCAACACTACCACTGAGGTAAGCGAATCAGACAATGTATGCCAGGCATCCGCGATGATGGCAATGGAGCCGGATACAATTCCGGCCCAGAATTTAAGGATAAACAACAGGATGTTCCCGACAATGGAAACCCACCCTTCACGATTAGCAAGAATCCGTCCTTCTTCATTCATCGCAGTGCCAGTTTTGTTGTCTCAATAATTCAGGTGTCGTTTCACCGGCCAGTAATCCGGCCAGTTTCAGATCAAAAGGCGTGGTAATTTTGATGTTTTCGGCATTGCCTTCATACAGGGTTATGACAGAACCGGTCTTTTCAACCAGTTGGGCATCATCGGTAAAGTGCATGAAGTCCGGATGATCATATGCCTTACGCAGGACATAAAGCGGAAAACACTGCGGGGTTTGTACCCGCCTTACCAAAGTCCGGTCTATTGGACGGCTACCCTTCCCGTCAATGATCCTGAGCGAATCGGTAAGGGGCAAGCCGGGAACGGCGTTCTTCCCGCTTTCGGCAAGGGCAAATCCGGTGGCAATCGTTTCCTGGCTGACCAGCGGTCTCACGCCATCGTGCACGGCCACAACTCCCCGTGTGGCGGTGATGGCATCCAGCCCGTTGCGCACCGAGTGCCCACGGGTTTCACCTCCCTCTGCCAGCTTATGGGGAAGGGTGAATCCGTGTAGGGTACACAACGCATTCCATTGCTCAGCCTGTCCGGCGGGTAGTACCAGCACCATGCCGGTTTTCGCATCATAACGGTGAAAAATCTCTATGGTATGCATCAGCAGCGGTCTGCCGCATAAAGGAAGAAACTGTTTGGGGATTCCGGCCCCCATTCTTTGCCCTGTACCACCGGCTACAATGATCACGAAACGTTTCACAGATCGGATTTTTAAACAAACCTACACAGAAAACCGCTGATTTGCAAACAGTCCTTTGCTTCAAGGGCAGTCGGCCAAAAAGTAAAAGACTGCCGCTGAAGAGTGCTTTCGTTCAGTGACAGTCTTTCAGATATTTTGTCCGTGATGTTACAAAATCAGCATGGCATCGCCATAAGTAAAGAAGCGGTATTTTTCGTTTATGGCCTCCTTGTAAGCTTTCATCAGAAAATCAAAATCGGCGAAAGCGGCCGTCATCATCAGCATGGGTGACTGTGGCAGGTGGAAATTGGTTACCATACAGGTGGGAATACTGAACTCGTAAGGAGGGAAAATAAACTTGTTTGACCATCCTTTGTAAGATTTCAACATACCAGAGATGGTAACAGACGACTCCACGGCTTTCATCGTGGTAGTGCCGACTACGCATACCTGTTTTCGGTTTTCCTTGGCTTTATTAACGATGCGGACGGCTTCCTCTTCGATGATCAGTTCTTCGGAGTCCATCTTGTGTTTGGTGAGGTCTTCCACATCTATGGCCCTGAAGTTACCCACACCCGCGTGAAGGGTAACCGAAGCAAATGAGGCTCCTTTGAGTTCCAGGCGTTTCATAAGCTCCCTGCTGAAATGCAGGCCGGCCGTCGGAGCGGCAACCGCTCCTTCTTTGGAAGCATAAATGGTCTGATACCAATCTTTGTCCTCAGGGACGATGTCGCGTATAGCTTGTAACTCCTCCGGAAGTGGTGTTTTGCCAAGGCTTTCTATGGTTTTCTTGAATTCGTCATATGGTCCGTCGAACAGAAACCGGAGGGTGCGGCCCCGGGAAGTGGTATTGTCAATCACTTCTGCAACCAGGGAGTCATCATCACCGAAATACAACTTGTTACCGATGCGGATCTTTCTTGCCGGATCAACCAGAACATCCCACAAACGGGCTTCCGCGTTAAGTTCCCTGAGCAGAAATACGGTGATTTTGGCCCCGGTTTTTTCCTTCTCGCCGGTAAGTAATGCCGGAAATACTTTGGTATCGTTGATAATAAATGCATCGCCATCTCCAAAATACTCCAGAATATCAGTGAACATCCTGTGTTCAATGGTTTTGGTTTTGCGGTTCAGTACCATGAGCCGCGATTTGTCCCGGTTATCGACCGGTTGCTTTGCAATCAGATCATTGGGCAGTTGATAGCGAAATTGCGAGAGTTTCATTCTGTATGGTTTTATGTTTAGAGATATTCACTTCAGAAAGAGGAGTGAATAGCCATTATTTTAGCTGCCGCTTCAAAAAAAGTCGTATGTTTGCACGGACATCGAATGTAACGGGTATCCTGTCCCTGATATTGTCTGCACCCCACTCGCCTTGCCGCACTCCTCAAAAGGGGTGCAAAAGTAATACTAATTTGCCGAAAAATCAAGGGTTTAGAAGGTTTATTTTTAACATTTGTTAAAATCATTACAGTAACCTTCAAAATAATTTATAATTTTGCGCCCTCAAAACCGGATCGTATAACCAGCATTAGCACATCTGAAATGGCCACAGTGGTTAACATTTTCTCGGGCAGAGCCACCCGTTACCTGGCCGAAAAAATAGCGGTCAGCTATGGTAAGAAACTTGGTGATGTCCTGATTACTGATTTTTCGGATGGTGAATTTCAGCCCTCCTTCGAAGAGAATGTACGTGGAAACGACCTGTTTATTGTACAATCGACCTTTGCACCAAGCGACAACCTGTTCGAACTTTTACTGATGATCGATGCGGCCAAACGGGCATCGGCCAGGCATATCATTGCCGTGATTCCCTATTTCGGGTTTGCACGGCAGGACCGGAAAGACAAACCCAGGGTGTCGATAGCTGCCAAGCTGGTGGCAAACCTGCTTACCGCTGCTGGCGTTCAGCGAATCATCACCATCGATCTGCATGCCGACCAGATTCAGGGCTTCTTTGATGTACCTGTTGATCACCTTTATGCCTCTTCGATCTTCGTGCCTTTTATCAAGCAACTTAACCTGCCCAACCTGGTAATGGCATCCCCCGATACCGGAGGAACCCGCAGGGCTGCAGCTTATGCCAAGATATTGAATACCAGTTTTGTAATTTGTTACAAACAACGATCAAAGGCAAACCAGGTGGATACCATGGCACTGATAGGCGATGTCACCGGAAAGGATGTTATCCTTGTGGATGATATCATCGATACCGCCGGCACCATCTGCAAGGCGGCTAAACTGATGATGGACAACGGCGCTTCAAGTGTCAGGGCTTTCTGTACACATCCGCTCCTCTCGGCAAATGCCATCGAGCGGATTGAAGCCTCGCCGTTTACCGAAGTCATCGTCACTGACACCATCCCCCTGCGGCGCGAAAGCCCGAAGATCAAGGTGATCAGTACCGCAACGCTGCTGGCTGATGTGATTGGCAAGGTGCACAATTACGAGTCCATCTCAACACTTTTCAAGTTTGAATAACCATAAGGTTACCTTTAATAATCATCAATTAAATCTTAAACAATGAAAACAGTATCTATGAGCGGTTCCCTTCGCGGGAACGTAGGGAAAAAAGATGCTAAGGCCCAGCGCGCTGCAGGTAAAGTACCCTGTGTAATTTACGGCGGCAAAGAGCAGGTTCACTTCTCTACCGATGAAGTAAGCTTCAAGCCCATCCTTTTCACCCCGAATGCACACCTTATCAACATCAGTGTTGACGGTAAAGAATACCTGACCATCCTGCAGGATGTTCAGTCTCATCCGGTTAGCGACAGTATCCTGCACGCTGATTTTCTTGAACTGGATCCCCTGAAACCTGTGATCATTTCTGTTCCCATCCGCATTACCGGCACTTCGCCCGGCGTGCTGCGCGGAGGTAAACTGGTCAAGAAATTCCGTAAACTGAAAATCAAAGCGTTGATCCAGCACCTGCCCGACGAAGTTGAGGTTAGCATTAACGATCTCGACCTCAACCAGTCAGTGAAGGTTGGTGACCTGAAAATGGAAAATGTAGAATTCCTCGATATCAGGAGTGGTGTGATAGTCAGCGTTATGTCAACCCGTAATGTTGAGCCTGCAGCACCCGGAAAATAATCAGGGAACTGCTGAATATACCAAACCGGAGGCAGGCGACACCGATCACTGCCTCCGGTTTTTTGATTAATAAGGCCTGACGATAGGGCAGGTTGCGATGTCATAATTATTATTTTTGACAATATAATCAATGATAGTTCGGCCTCCCATGCTTAATCCCGGCGGGGAATCAATTGCCTAAAATGGAATAGACCGTGAAATATCTGATTACCGGACTTGGAAATCCAGGAGATGAATATGCCAGCACCAGGCACAACATCGGCTTTATCATTGCCGATGCTCTGGCGCATGACCTGGGTGTGAAATTTACCACCGACCGCCTGGCTGCGCGCGCCGAAGCCCGCTACAGGGGGAAAACAGTGATTATCATCAAACCCACTACCTACATGAACCTGAGTGGTAAGGCATACCGCTACTGGCTTACACAGGAAAATATCCCCATTGAAAATTCGCTCGTGGTTGTTGATGACCTCGACCTTGACCCCGGTGTTTTCCGTCTGAAAACCAAAGGTAGCGGAGGCAGCCACAATGGGTTGAACCACATCATTGAAACGCTGGGGCATAACAATTTCCCGCGACTGAGGGTGGGCATCGGCAGCAACTTTGCCAGGGGATTCCAGGTGGAGTATGTGCTGGGGCGTTTTACACGAGAGGAAGAGAAGCTGTTTATAGAACGCATTCCCGTAGCTGTGGATATGATTAAAAGCTACATTGCCGCCGGAGCAACCAATACCATGAATGCTTTTAATAATAAATGAAACATTGTTGTCCGGGGAAATTATTATTATTTGACCGGAATCCTTTATAGGTGTTGGTTTCAGGAGATTGTAACAGCATACAACTTACTTTTAAATATTTCGCCACTTAGCGATGCAATAAGCCTGCAGAAGTGGCACAAAGGCATCAGGTTGCACAAAACCTGTTTTTCTCTTTTAGTGATACTAAGTGTCTTCGGGTCTTTGTGGCAAATTCTTTCTTTATTTTATCCGGACAATAGTGATAAATGAATCATCTTGTTACGGATGGATAACCCGGGATAAATCGATCACTGATGATCTGAGGCCTGTCTTCCGGAATATTTATACGGCAGGTTCAGGATAACAAAACAAAACAGCAGACCCCGGGGCCTGCTGTCTGCATTTTTTGCTGTACAGGATTAGTTTACCATCAGTTTTTTGGCGATAATATCGCTGACATTCCCCAGGTCTACCCGTTCCTGCAGCATGGTATCGCGTTCGCGGATGGTAACCGTGTTATCTTCCAGCGTCTGATGGTCAACGGTGATACAGTAAGGGGTTCCTATGGCATCCTGCCGGCGGTAGCGCTTGCCGATGGAGTCTTTCTCCTCGTACTGACAGTTGTAATCATATTTCAATGTATCCATGATCTGGCGGGCTTTTTCAGGCAGCCCGTCCTTGGCTACCAGCGGAAGCACCGCGGCTTTGATGGGTGCAAGTACCGGGGGTAGTTTCATGACCACACGCTCCGAGCCATCATCGAGTTTCTCCTCGGTGTAAGCATTGCTGAGCAGGGCCAGGAAGGTGCGGTCGAGACCGATGGAGGTTTCCACTACATAAGGCACATAACTCTCATTCAGCTCAGGATCGAAATAGGTGATTTTTTTGCCCGAGTATTGCTGATGAGCGCCAAGGTCGAAATCAGTGCGGGAGTGAATGCCTTCCAGTTCCTTGAATCCAAAGGGGAAGCGGAATTCAATATCGGCTGCGGCATTGGCGTAATGAGCCAGCTTTTCGTGATCGTGGAAGCGGTAATTGTCTTCACCGAGGCCCAGGGAAAGGTGCCATTTCAGGCGCTCCTTCTTCCAGTACTCAAACCACTCAAGTTCGGTGCCGGGGCGCACGAAGTACTGCATCTCCATCTGCTCAAACTCACGCATGCGGAAGATAAACTGACGGGCTACAATTTCGTTACGGAAAGCCTTGCCGATCTGGGCAATCCCAAAAGGGATCTTCATACGGCCGGTCTTCATCACATTCAGAAAGTTTACAAAAATACCCTGGGCGGTTTCAGGCCGCAGAAAGATGGTATTGGCTTCCTCGCTGACCGAGCCCATCTGGGTGGAAAACATCAGGTTGAATTGCCTCACCTCCGTCCAGTTGCGCGAACCTGAAACGGGACAAACAATCTCGCAATCCTCAATCAGTTTCTTGATATCGGAAAGGTCGTTGTTCTCAAGCCCTGTGTAAAGACGGTGCTTGATAGCGTCAATTTTTGCCTGGTTTTCGAGCACCCTTTGATTGGTTGCCCTGAACTGGGCCTCGTCGAAGGCATCACCAAAGCGTTTGGCTGCTTTTTCTACCTCCTTGTTGATTTTATCTTCCAGTTTTGAAAGGTGGTCTTCAACCAGTACATCGGCGCGGTAACGCTTTTTCGAATCCTTGTTGTCGATCATAGGATCGTTGAACGCATCCACGTGACCGGAAGCTTTCCAGATGGTCGGATGCATAAAAATGGCCGAATCTATCCCCACAATGTTCTCATGGTAGCGAACCATTGCCTTCCACCAGTATTCCTTGATGTTGTTCTTCAGTTCCACGCCATTCTGACCGTAGTCATATACGGCACTGAGGCCGTCGTAGATCTCGCTTGACTGAAATATAAACCCATACTCCTTGGCATGGGCGGTTATTTTTTTGAAAAGATCGTCGTTGTTTGCCATGCGGCAAAGGTAAGAATTGATTTTGGATTATTAAACGGGCGTTACTGCCTGTGTTATGGGTATAATTCCAGTGGAGGGAATATTAGACATCCATGTAATATACTGTAAAACAGTTAAATACAGTAGAAGTCCGTGTGTAAATTTCGCTTACCAGGTGAGGGTGTTCAGTTTTTCCCTGACTTCCTGAAGTTCCGGCGTAATGTCGAAATGCAGTGAAGGTTCCAGGTAGAAGAGGCTGTGCTCACGTTTAAAGCGTTCTTCGCCGGCCCCGGTGATATTTAACATAATAAGGGCGTCAGGGTTCAGACGGCCGGCATTAAGTTCGTTTTTCAGCGAGGCGGTTGCAATGGCAGCAGCTGAATAGATGTCGATGCCTTCAGTTTCAAGGAATAGTTCCTTGGCTGCCCGGGCTTCGCGGTTGGTTGCTTTCAACACATCTCCCCCGGTATCTGTAAGTGCATCGTAAAGGCCCCCTGTAATGGGGTAGGGCGGCCGCCGGTTCGACAGCACTTTGGCATCAATTTCGGTTACATGTTCCCTGGCCAGGTCGTCGTCGTAAGGAAGCAGTGCGCGTGAGCCGGCTTTCCATGCATCGTAGATAGGCTGGAAGGGGGCATTCTGCGATACCATCAGTTTCATTTTATTGTTTCCGAAACGCCCGTCGGCAATCAGACGCAGGTTGGCTTCCCAGGCCGCAATGGCGCCGGTGCCGCTGCCAACAGCCTGAAAGTAATATTCAGGTATTTGCCCGATGGTAGTAACCGCTGACAATACAGTTGTGCCCATACCATCGCGCCGGGCCACATTTTTTGCACCCCCCTCGGCCAGGAATCCTTCGCACCGGGTGGCAAGGTTTGAGAGATGGATGGCATCAAAATAATCACTGCCATGGGCAGTTACTGCCAGTTTTACACAAGGATTCAACGGCTTGTCGAACCACAGGGCATTGATGTAATCATGAGGTACACAGAGCAGCAGGGGAATGTTGTTTTCAGAACATACCTTTGCAAAGGCCCTTGCAGTATTTCCTGCCGATGCTACAACGAGTACATGATCCTGCTCAGGATTCATACGTCCGCACACAGCATAGGCTTCAGTTTCTTTAAAGGAACAGGTAGTCATACCGGCTCCTTTCTCGGGCCAGTATCCGCTGTAAGTAATCCAGAGGTTTTTGAGCCCAAGGGCTGCTGCAAGTCCTTTGCTCCTGTACGTAACCGGAGCTGATGAACCATCCAGGGTGCGCTTCAGTGGCAACCAGTCGGCAAAGGTGTATAAACTGGTATCAGTACCCTTCAAATGCAGTTGCTTATTCTCGTAAATTGCACGGATCAACGTTGGTTTCTCTTCGCCCGGGGCATCGAGTGTCCAACCATTGTCTTCAAATATTTTTCCTGATGCCAGCGATTGCAATTTATATTGCGTGGGGGTAAAGCCTGATTGCATGATAACAGATTAGATCAGCCGCAAAAATAAGAAAAGCGAACGGATGGACGGCACAAATTGCCCGAGTAAGGGTTAATTCATGAAATCACTACCGGCCTGCCAGCTGACACAAAATATAAAGCCGCCTGTAATTGCCTGAATCCGGCAAATCATTTAATTTTGAAAAAACTGTGCCTATGAGAACTTTCACCCTGTCAGGATACCCTTACATACAGCTGAATCAGTTGATGAAATTGCTCGGACTTGCCGAAACCGGCGGGGAGGCCAATCTCGAAATCACTTCGGGCCATGTAAAAGTAAACGGCCAGGTTGAATTGCAAAAACGCAAAAAACTTTTTCCGGGAGACCGAGTCGACTTCAACAGCGAAACCATTATCATAGCCGGAGAATAGATGGCTACAGAATAAATATTCGTCTGAAATAAATATTGCATTCTGCGCTATTATTCCATACTTTTATACTGATTTAAACATCTGTGCTTATGAAAAGAATGATTTTCGGGCTGATCGCCCTGGCGTTAATCGCTGCATCCTGTACCCAGACCATTGTAAAAGAGCCGGAAGTAACCGGTGGATCCGCGGTTGAGCTTCCCCGCGACGGCGTATTCTACCATATTTCAAGCGGCCCTGAAAATCCGCACAAGGTGGTGATGGCGCTGAAACAGGCGGTAATGATGGCCGAAGACAAGGATGTGCTGTTGTATTTTGACATTAAAGGGATTGAAGTTGTGCTGAATGATGCAATAGACATAAGCTATCCGACTTTCCCCAGCTCTAAAGAATCGTTGAAACTGCTCATCGACAAGAGCGTTACCATTTTTGCCTGCCCCTCATGCCTCAAAGCTGCCGGTAAAAGCGAGGCTGATCTTATGCCCGGGGTTGTACTCGCTCAGAAAGATCAGTTTTTCAACTTTACCGAAGGCAGGATTCTTACCTTGGATTATTGAACGCCTGCCGGGTTCAATACTGTTTTTCAAGGATAACATCAATTCTGTTATCCTTTTCCTGTTTGCCGCTGATGATTTCAGGCAATTTTAAATCATCTGATAAGCGTTTCTTATGAAATTACAACTACTGATTCTGTTCTGTCTCTTTACGGTTATCGTTCAGGAGGTCAGCGCCCAGTATCCGGAAGCGCGGATTTCACCTGATAATCAGGAAATCTATTTTTGCTTTCCTTTTACAAAGGGGATGGACCTGATATCTGTCTCCCGGCAGATTTCTGTGGATAAAATCATGAACGATACGGTCTGGGCTTACGCAAACCGTAAACAGTTTGATAAGTTCACCGGACCGGGCTATGATATTACCATTCTTCCGCATCCGGGCGATGCACCGGGTGTAATTATGCGCGACCGGATTGAATTATCGGATGCTACCCGTACCGTTTGGAATTTTTACCCGACTTATGAGGCTTATGAAGCGATTATGACGGATTTCCAGACCCTGTATCCTTCGCTTTGCCGCGTGCAAAATATCGGCAACCTGGCAAGCGGGCGCAAATTGCTTGTAGTTAAAATTTCTGACAATGCTGCAGATGACGAGGCCGAACCGGAATTTTTCTATTCTTCATCCATGCATGGAGATGAAACCACCGGTTATGTATTGATGCTGCACCTGATTGAATACCTGCTGCAGAATTATGGCACTGATCCTGAGGTTACGAACCTGGTTGACAATATGGAAATATACATTTGTCCACTGGCCAACCCCGACGGAACATACTACGGGGGCAACAGTTCTGTGAGCGGTGCACGCCGTTTCAATGCAAATTTTGTGGATCTGAACCGCAACTATCCGGATCCTGCCGAAGGTGACCATCCCGACGGAAATGCATGGCAACCGGAGACCGTCGCTTTTATGAATTTTGCGGAACAGCGCAGTTTTGTAGCCGGGGCCAACTTTCACGGAGGTATTGAAGTGGTGAACTACCCGTGGGATACCTGGAGCAGACAGACAGCAGATAACAGCTGGTGGGTTATGGTTAGCCGCGAATACGCCGATACCTGCCAGGCCCATAGCCCTTCATGGTACATGGACGATCTGGATAACGGGATCACCAACGGCTATGCCTGGTACCGCATTACCGGAGGCCGGCAGGACTATATGAATTATTTCAGGCGTTGCCGGGAAGTTACCATTGAAATATCCGCCACCAAAATGGTGGCTGCCGCCCAGCTACCAGACTACTGGAATTACAATTACCGCAGTATGCTGAATTTAATGAAGCAGGCAACATACGGTTTCAGGGGATCGGTAACTGAGCAGATATCAGGACTGCCCGTACAGGCAAAAATCACCCTTGCCGGACATGATGCGGATAATTCGGAAGTTTATTCTTCGGCGCTTCATGGTGATTTCTACAGGCCAGTAAAAGCCGGAACATACACCCTGCAGGTAAGTGCTCCCTGTTACCACACGCAGACTTTCAGCAATCTGACCATCGGGGATTTCAGTGCAATTACGCAAAATATTGAGCTAATTCCCTCTGCGGGTGTCACAACATCCGGTGTTACTCATATAACATCAGGCTCGGCGACCTGTGGAGGTGGGGTGATTTGTGAAGGGGGTTCTCCGGTTACCGCCCGTGGCGTCTGCTGGGGCACCTCCGTCAATCCGTCGCTGTCAGGCCAGCACACCCTGGATGGAAGCGGTGCGGGCTCATTTATCAGCCTTATTTCGGGCCTTTCTGCCAGTACGACTTACTACGCGAGGGCTTATGCAACAAATAGTGAAGGTACCGTTTACGGAGAAAACAGGCAGTTTACCACCAGTTGCGATATCATTCAACAGTTTCCCTTTACCGAGGATTTCGAGAACGGAGGCCTGATCCCCGCATGCTGGACCCAGGAGCAGGTGAATAATTCGGGGATCAGCTGGAATTTCGTTACCGGAAATGGCAGCAGTAACCCGGAAACAGCGCACGGAGGCGCTTACAATGCCTGTCTGAAGGATAATTCTTCAGCAGATAACAAAACCCGGCTGATCAGTCCGCCCCTGAACCTGAGTGCATTGATCAATCCCTCCCTGCAATTCTGGCACACCCAGGCTTTCTGGTCGCCCGATCAGGATGAGCTCAGGGTCTTCTACCGGACCAGCGCTGACAGTGAATGGATACTGCTTCAGGCATACACTCAGAACATAGCTTCGTGGACAATGCACACCCTTGATTTGCCGGATGCTTCGGAAACCTGTTGTATTGCTTTCGAAGGCAACGCAAAATACGGTTATGGGATATGTGTGGATGATATAATGGTTTCAGGAACATTCCGCACCTTATCGGTCACGCCTTCAAACCTGATGGTTGATGCGGCTTCCGGTAACACTGATTTTACGGTGGAGTCCAACAGCGTTTGGGAGGCTTTTTCAGATCAGGAATGGTGTGTGGTTACGCCATCAGGAAACGGGAACGGGGCTTTGGTTGCGGATTATGAGGCAAATACAGGGAGTACGCAGCGGGTGGCCGTCATTACTGTTGTTGTTCCTGGTCTGGAACCGGCACAGGTTACGCTTACTCAGCAAGGCTTACAGGAGAAAGTCCTGAATCTGACCGTTTTACTCGAGGGTTTGTATCAGGGCCCGGGAATGAACAAGGCGAAAAATGAGGCTGGAGACCAGTTCCCCGGTGAAATCGCTGACCAGATTCAGGTGGAACTCCGGGAGGCTGAAGCGCCCTATGAACTGACTGCGGGTCCTTTTTTAGTGTTCCTCGACATTGTCGGCAATGCTCAGTTCACACTGCCGCCGGAAATTTCGTCAGATTATTTTATTGTGATAAAACACCGGAACAGCATTGAAACATGGAGCAGCGGTCCTGTTTCATTCAGTAATGCAAGTACAGATTATAATTTTTCCGATGCTGCTACCAGGGCCTGGGGCGGCAATCTTAAACCTGCCGGAGATGTTTTCCTGATTTTTGCCGGAGATGTGAATCAGGACGGAGTGGTGGATTCGGCGGATATGACAGTGGTGGATAATGACGCGCAGGGTTTTGCAACAGGATATCTTCTTTCGGATGTGAATGGAGACGGAGTTACTGATTCAGCCGATATGACTTTGCTGGATAATAACGCCGCGAACTTTGTCAGCAGGATGACACCCTGAGCGTTCCCGGAAATGAAAAAGCCGGCAGGTTTATCACTCCGCCGGCCCGGTTGGTTGGTTTTGGATTAAGGCAATTATTGCAAAACCAGTTTGAGCATTTCTTCGGTTTCGTTGTAGGCCTTTACCATGGTTGCTGCGGCATCCCCGCCAATCATTGCCGCGAAGGCGGGTGCATTCATACGCGAAACGTATGTATTTCCGTCAGACTTCTCATATACTGAAATCCGGCAGGGAAGCATGGGGCTCACATCACGGTATTCATCCTTCGAAAGGATCCCGAAAGCATGAGCGGGATTGCACAATTCAATCACTTTCACCGGCAACACTTCTTTTCCGTTTTTCTTCATGGTTTCCTGAAGATCATGGATGACAGTGATTTTCCAACCCTTCTCTGCAATTGTTTTTGAAAGCACTTCCATTGTTTCGGTAAAACCATAACTGCTCTGATTTTCAATCATAACAGCCTGCTTTTCAATACCTGTTTGCTGGCCTGAAACAGAAATAACTGTCAGTACCAGTAGAAATGAGAGCAAATCGCTGATCTTCATTGATATTTGGATTTGTTGGTTAACAATTTTCCTGTTTATCCAGGTTCAAATATTTTGTAAACCGCTGTTAAACAACTCAGATCTTACAAATGTTTGTTCACCTGTTTGATAAGGAAATCTTTCGGATTAATCCCGACTATGCGGTCCACTTCCTTCCCGTTTTTAAAAAGGATGATGGTAGGGATCCCCCTGACGCCGAATTGTTGTGAGACAGACTGATAATGATCCACATTCAGTTTGGCTACAACGGCTTGAAAATCGGAACTTTCGGCCAGTTCATTCAGCACCGGGCCCATGACTTTGCAGGGCATACACCATTCGGCCCAGAAATCGACCATGACCAATCCTTTTTTAATCTGGTTCTGGAAGCTTTTGTCGGTAAGGGTGATGATCTTTTCGCTTTCGGGCACAGCGGACATGTTTTTCATTCTTCTGAAAGAATAAATCATGTAAACTGCAAAAAGTGCGACAATGGTGATGGCAATAATCAGACCTGTTGACATATCAGTGAGCTAAAGTTTCGTGGAGATGCCTGGATTTCAGTTGATGGATATAGCCCGATGCAGCCAGAGCGGCAATGGTCCCGTCGCCAACGGCGGTTGTAACCTGACGGTAACGCTTCACGATGGAGTCACCGGCAGCGTAAACGCCCGGAATACTGGTGGCCATGTCGCTGTTTACCAGGATTTCGTTCCACTGGTTCATATCAACTTTACCCTTAAGAAATTCGGTATTCGGAACATATCCGATAAAGATAAACACCCCGTCGGTTGCGAAGTTTTGCACTTCTCCGGTTTTGATGTTTTTAATATCCACGCGCTCCAGTTTTTCATTTCCATGGAATCCGGTAATGGTTGACTCCATGATGAAATGAATTTTAGGGTTGGCTTTTGCCTCTTCCACAGCGTATTCAAATGCCTGGAAATGGTCGAACTGGTGAACAATGGTGACTTTGGTGGCATATTTGGTCAGTGACACCGCCTCTTCGAGGGCGGAGTTGCCGCCACCGACCACCACAATTTCTTTCCCCGTGAAGAAATCTCCGTCGCAGGTAGCGCAATAGGAAATCCCCTGCCCTTTGAATGCAGCCTCTCCGGGTACATTGAGGGTGCGTGAGCGGCCGCCGGGCGTCAGGATGATGGCATTTGAAGTATATGTAGTTCCATCGGAAAGGGTTACAGATTTTATTTCACCCTCAATTTGCAGATCAGTAACCCGGGAATTGCTCTTTATCACGCAGCCGAAGCTTTTGGCCTGCTTTTTCATAATGTTGGAAAGCTGGTAACCCGAAATGCTTTCCACCCCGGGGTAGTTTGCAATTTCATGGGTCAAAACCATCTGACCGCCCAGCACACCATCACTGATAATCAGTGTTTTCAGCCGGGCACGTGAAAGGTAAATGCCGGCAGTCATCCCCGCGGGGCCTCCGCCTATAACAATGGCATCGAAGTGGTTATTTGTATTCATTTTCAAATTCCGGAAAGCTTAGCGGGAATCCGGAGTCCCTTCTAAAGTCTTATGATAAATTACCTGGAACCGGAATGACATGAGGTGTCTGGCAGATAAACAGGTCCTCAGGTTATTCCGGTTCATGAAATATCCGGAGTCAGATTAGCTGACTGTTACAGGAGCAAATTCATTGTCAAGGATGGCCCTTACCTGGCTCATACTCTGGATACTGGAAGTGGCTTTTACCAGTTTGCCGTTTTTATAATACATGGTGAAGGGAATCCCCATAAATCCGCGCACTTCAGGAACATTACGGATCACATAAGCCTCAGGATTGTCAAATTCCATATCGGCAAATTTCACATGTTTGTATTCCTCTTCGAGATCTTCCATAATTCCGTAAACGGGAATACACATGGGGCCCATGCGGCCGCAGCAGATCATGACATTTTCGTTTTCGTTTATCAGCTTCTGATGTTCAGCAGCTGTCATTACATGGTGAAGGTTGGTGTAGAGCATTGTCTTATTGTTTTTGATTTTTAAATATTTGGATTGAAGTCGTTGGTTAATCTGTTGAAGATGCAGGAAGAACTTTATTCGTTTTCCAGTATCCTGATTTCGTAAGTGATGGGCATTGCTTTGCGGTAAACCACCGAAACGCCGCAGTAACGGTCCTGAGAAAGATCAATGGCTTTACGTAGTTTTTCCTCATCCAGCCCGTCCCCGGAGAATTCATAAATAAGGTGCATGCCGCTGTAGTGTTTCGGATGTTCTTCAGTCACCTCGGCTTCTATGCGGATATTGAAGGTTTTGGGTTCCACCCGCATTTTTTTCAGGATGGAGATTACGTCCATTCCGGTGCAGCCTGCCAGTGAGGCCAGCATCAGTTCTTTGGGCCTGGGGCCGGCATCCTGTCCGCCCACTTCCGCTTTCGCGTCCATAATTACATGATGTCCGCTTACCAGCGCATCAAACTGCATATTGCCGTTCCAGGAAGTATTTAAAGTCTGTTTCATGTTGCTGAATTTTTGATGCTGCAAAATTAGCCCTCACAGCATTCCCCGGCAAGCATTCAGAGGGTGAGGGGCACAAGCCCGGGATTGAGTTTGCTCAACTTTTTTATTGAGGAAGGTCCGGAGGGGGATGAAATATCAGCGGATGCAGTTACCTGATCTCTCCCAGAAACACACTCCACATCAGCAGCGTGTCGTTACCGAATGCTTTGGGAAGTTTACGGGCGTAAAATAATGCACTCAGGTTTTCTTTTCCCAGATTTAACGTGTCTGTTTTTGTGTATGTTACTGTGGTGCAACTAAAATTTAATTGCCCGGTGAAACAGGATTCCCCGACCGGCCGGAGCGGCTTAGTAATAAGTATATGCTCAATTTTGAAAAAGATTGACTCAAAACCGGAGATGCAGTGCTGACCAGCCGTATCTTTGATTTTAAGGGTTTTGTTGGTGGTGATTAAACCCAGATGCCTCTTTAAGGCAATATCTTCACTGGTAAACATACTGCTGATCATACGTTCAGCCTCAGCCCTGAGGGCTGTATCCAGATTTTCATTGAAAGCGATGCCCATGTAATCGCCATAATCCATGATCTTTTGTTTTGCATTGATCTCGAAGGCCCTCAATGACTGTTCTGGCAGGATATCCGCTTCAAATTCAGTCCTGATCCTTTCCCTGGATTGCTCAAGATCGGCCTTTTCTCTTCCGGCTTTCTGTCTCTCTTCCGGGCCGCACGACCTCGAACTCAGTATAAACCAGGTAAGGAAAGCAATAAGTATATAGTAACTTTTTCTCATGGCCTTACCTCCCTTTGCCTGAAGCGGATCAGTGAAATTTTACCCGCTTCATACCTGGTGTCAAAAATTTCAATACCCTGTAAACTGGTTGAAGGAAGCGTCAGTTTATTGATAAACTCCCCTTTGTTATATAATTCCACTCCAAGTGTTTCCTTGCCATATACCTGGTAAATCATCGCATTGTCCGAAATGATTCCGTTCAGCTGGTCTCTTCTTCTCTGCCAGTCGGTCACCCTGCTGGCCGAAAAATACTGAATCATCAGCGCATAGTTATCCGGCCTCAGGGTTACGGACTCCTGAGGATTAAACTTGTCGAGCAACCTGACTATGGTATCCGTATGATAACATGGCGCTTCCACAACAAACCGGAGACTGGCCCGGCCTGTTTTCACAACGAAACTTCCGTCGGTACCACACAGATAGTTTACCGGGGATTCGTTGTCACGCAGCATACTGACTTTGATAAGGCTGTTCGTTATTGCATTGCCTGTATCAGCATCATAAAAGGTAAAGCGGTATTCCTTTGTGTTCAGCAATTTGAACAGAAGAAAAAACAAACCAGATAAAATCAGTGCCGCAACAGGTACAAAGTAGAAGTAGCGGTTGGCATGCTTCAATGAATGAAGTCTGGTTGAATTTGCCGCATGTTTGAATCTGAAATCATCCCAGTTTGCATATCCGGCATAGCGGCTCAGGATGTTCAGGATATCGATGCGCGGCAGCCCCCCGTTTTCCGATTTCATGTGCATGTAAAACCACTTTTCACTGATATGGGCATTCACCTTTTGCAGTAATTCTTCCTGAAAATCAACGATCTCCTGTCCTTTCCATTGTGAAATGGAAGGATTGATTCCCGGATAGGACTGCAGCATACGTTCCACAATCTTTTGCTTCAGGATTCCGAAGGTCAGTAAATCCCTGTCGTTCACAAAAGTGGTTAATTTCCGGTTGAACCGATGGCAAAACGGTGGTAAAGTGTTTTACAATCGGTTTACAAGGTTGATTCAAATGAAAAAGCGAAGCAGATACTAATTTCGATTCTTAAAGTTACAAAAAAACCACTTATTTTAAACCGGATGATCATGAAAAAGTATGTGATGATTTTTTACCTGCTTGCCTGTTCATTGGCCGCCATGGCTTATATAAGCGGGAATCCCGGAGACAGGGATGTCTTCAGGGCTTATGAACTCAGGATGAGCGGCCAGGTGGATGAAGCAAAAGCATTGCTTCTGCAGGTGCTTGACACAGACTCAACCAATGCCATGGCGCATTACGAAATGGCCAGGCTAAACTTTTACCTGCTGACCGGGGGAGGAGGTACCCGCCTGGAAGACGTTACCGCCCACATCAGTAAGGCAGCCGACCTGGAGCCGGATAATGTAATCTATGCTTATTACAGGGCAGTTTCCGGTTTTATGAATGCATTTATGTTTATGCAAACGGGGCAGGAGGACAAGATTAAAGGTGCCGTGGATGAGACCTGTAGCTTACTCAGGAAGGTGCTGCTGCTGAAACCCGATTATTATGAACCCATGCTCTATCTTGTAGAGATTTACGGAATGCTACCGCCTGAGATGGGAGGCGATAGTGCGCAGGCTGCACATTATGCCGGAAAGCTTTCCGAAACAAATGCTTATTTCGGCGCCAGGGCCAGAGAGGTACTCGCACCTGAAGGAACTGATCTGGTTAAGTTTTGGGAAAATGAAATTGCCGGAAACGGACGGACCCCCGAACTCCTTTACCGCACGGCAATTGCCGGAATCTTAGCCGGGAATCCGGAGGTAGCTGAAAAGTATTACAATGAAGTGAAAACCAAAGATCCTTCGGCCAATCTGCTTCAACTTCAGCTGGGCAGGTATCATATGATGAAAGTAATGCAGAACAGAGAAATTGCTTCTACTGAGTTACCGGTTGCAATCGCCTGTTTTGAGCAGTACCTCCAGACCCTTCCCGAGCCCATTGTCCCGCTGAAGGCATACACGCTGGGCCTGATGGCCAGGGCTAATATGTTTCTTGGTAAGCAGGAAGAAGGTGAAAAACTTCAGCAGCAGGCATCTTCCACAGACAAATACTTCTCCAGGGCATCAGGTGTTCCCAACATGCTCCTCTTTGAACCTCCTGATAAGGTCTGCCATCACTACTTTTCGTTTTTCAGCCCGTTTTAGAAGCTGGTTTTCAGGAGGTAAAATATTGAAATGTTTCAGGAATGTTTTAAACTAAGTCACTGTTTCTGTTCAGGAGATTGATTGGTTACAGACTCTGCAATTGGGTCATATCCTAAAATCACAAACATGAAAAAGCTATTTCTGATTATGATTGCGCTGAGTTTCACAATTATACTGAATGCTCAGCCCTGGCAGGTTCAACTGCAAAAAGTCTCGGGCAATTCAAAAGTAAAGACGCTCAGATTAAAGCCTGAAATGAAACTCGATATCGGCCGTTTGCTGAATGATAATGATACCCTGAAGGAATATAATTATTATAGCGGGATATTCCTTGGCGGTGCCGGCGATTCTATCCGGATCAGGTTAAATGAAGTAAAAACAAATTCAGTATTCACGAACGGGATAAAGCAACAATCAACCATTCCAGTGAAATACTTTACCTCTTTAGCACTCAGGGATTCGGGATTCATAAGTTTTGCATTGCACGAAATAGACTATCTGAAGTATCGCCCTGCAAAAAAGAATGAATTCGGAGGTTTTGTAGAACCAACCATCTATTTGTCCTTGCTCACTCTCTTCCTCTCACCGATTATCAGTTACAATTTTAAAGAAGGGGAACTGAATGCGGAAAGGTATAAATGCTGGGCACTGGGCAGTACCCTGGCACTCGCTTCCTGTATTACAGCCATCATTACAATTAATGCAATTGATGGACCCGATACTTTCCGGTTCAAGGCCGGCTGGCCGGGCACGCATATTAAGCAGTGGCGTTTTATAAATCAACCGGAGATCAGATAATCCGCTGTTACAAACCACACAGGAACTCTTTTGTCTGAATTAACTGAAAAACCAAAAGCCATGATTGAGCACGTTCACAAACACATTACTTCCGAATTGCAGCAGAATGCAAAGACGGATATTATTTTCATACTTGCTTCCATCGCCCTCAACCTGATAGCGCTGGCCATCAATTCGGGATCGGTCGAAAAGTCACGTACCGATGATACCGCATTGTTTGTGATGTTCATTTTTGTTGCACTGATCATCATCATTAATCTGGTTGCCATAATCGGACTGACCAAAGGCAAACAAACCCGCACCAAACTGCTTAACGGATTGATTAAAATGTATGTTGATCAACAGGTTGATAAATATTATGATGCTTCACTGATGAGCAGCTACAGTGTGCGGTACAACCTGTTTATTCTGGTGGTTGTATGTACCGGGATTATCTCAATCATTGTTCCGTTTGTAATGAGGTAAAATGCTGGTTTAACAACAAAAAGCAGAATCCATTTTTTGCATCCGATCAGTTAATCCGTCAAAAAATGAAATCACATATGATTGCCAGAATTGTGAAAAGTTTCCTTTCCGGTCTTTTCGGAATCTTTTTACTTCAGTTGCAGGCGCAGGAAAACGAAAATTTTTCCAGCCCGGCCATTTCTCCTTTTATAGAACTTTTCGGCAAAGGGTTTATTTCACTGAATGTTGATTTCAGGCCCGGGGAAACTTTTGCATTTAGTCTGGGTGTTGCGGGAATAGAAGAGGGTTGGGCACCCAATATAATGGGCTACTATTTCGGAGGAAAGAGAAGCAGGCTGGAAATCGGCGGAGGCCTGAGCACAAATTTCAACGCTGGTGAACTCTACAATATGTTTATTCACGGAGTTATCGGATATCGCTCTCAGAAAAGGAAAGGATTCTTTTTACGGGTAGGTTTTACCCCTATGTTTGTAATACCCCTGGCCGAAGAAGTCAAAAGTGCAGTAATACCGTGGGCGGGAATCAGTCTGGGATATAGCTTTTAATCTGATTACTCCGGATTAGCAATATTACACGCCCTATATATCATTTTTATATGGCTATTACAGCATTACTCCTCCAATAAAAAATTCATCAGATGTATATGCTTGATTCCTTCAGTAGATGAGGTAATCGGAAAATTATCCATTGAGATAACATATTTGGGATAGTGATCCGGGATTTTCAACAGATTACCAAATTCACGTTCAATAACTTTTGTATCATTCAGTAAATATGCTACCTGGTAGTAAGCAAATTCGCCATTTTGCTCTGCAATAAAGTCAATTTCCTTATCATCCATTTTCCCTACATAAACTTTGTTTCCCAGATAAACCAGATGATTAAAAACTGCATTTTCAATGATCTTGGCAATTTCCGTTGGTTTGTATCCCGAAAGCAGGTTACGTAAACCCAGGTCCTGAAAATAAAACTTTTCACCGCTGTCAAAGATTCTCTTTCCCTGCACATCCTGACGCCTGACACTATTTATAAAATATGCCTGTTCAAGATAATTAAGATAGTTAATAATTACAGAAACCGATTTACTGTTTCTTTGCGATTTCATGTAATCGGCAATTCTGGTAGCCGAAGTAAGACTTCCTGTATTATCGGCAAGAAACCGGGTCAGATTTTCAAGAAACGGGATATCCCGTATTTGATTCCGGCTCACTACATCGCGATAGAGAATCGTGTTATAAATATTCCTCAGATAATCCGTAACCAGGTCATCATCGTTTTCTATATGCCTGAGATATGGCAATCCTCCGTGTTTTAAATACCGCATTAGCGATTGCTCACTCGCATCAAGTTCATTAAAGAGCAGATATTCCGTAAATGACAAACTGTGGATATTTATTACAACCTGGCGTCCACTTAAAAAAGTTACAATTTCGCCTGAGAAAACTGCAGAATTGCTTCCTGTTATATAGATGTCGCAGTTCCCTTCGGACAATAAGCTCCGTATAGCTCTTTCAAAATCTTCAATATTTTGAATTTCATCAATAAACAGATAATTGTCGCCTGGTTTTTGCGCAGTTTTGATATATAAATATAAATCTTCATAGGTTCTGATTTTGTCAAATTCAAAGCGCTCAAGATCAATAAATATAAAATTAGCAGTTGGATTAATTGCTTCTAACTCAAGCCTGATCAGTCGTAATAAATAACTTTTACCAACCCTTCGCTGGCCGGTTAAAACCTTAATGAGATCCTTTCCATAATAAGGCCTGATCTTTTCTAAATATTTTTCTCTCTTGATTAATTCCATCTTCAGTACACTTAACAAAACAAACAAAAGTAATAATTTTATTAAATATACTTAATATAATGTAAATTGTTTTCTGCAAATCAGACGCAAACTCAATTCGTTCGTCTGAATTATTTTTGTAAGTGAACATGAATTCTTATCCGATCTTCACCGAAGTCATCGAAATCGACCCCATAATGGTTTTAGTATTGAAGAACGATACCGCCTCGTTTTTTCCCTGAAGTCCGAGTGTATAGAGCAATGGCAGGTAATGCTCCGGAGTAGGGACAGATTGTTCAAATGCCGTTCCGGCCTTTTTATAGTCAATGAGTGCCTGGTGGTTGCCTTCTGAAATCCATTGCCGCATTTTTGCATCGGTTTCAACAGCCCAGTCATATCCTGTACCGGGTTTTTTCCAGTCAATGATCCGCAGGTTGTGTACGATATTTCCACTGCCGATAATCAATACCCCTTTTTTACGCAGTGCGGCCAGTTCAGCGGCAAGCGCATAATGCTCACGGGGCGATTTTCCGTAGTCAAGGCTGAGTTGTATTACCGGAATTTCAGCTTTTGGATAGAGGTGTTTGATCACGCTCCAGGCCCCATGGTCAAGCCCCCAGTTCTCATCAAGCCTGACTTCGGTCTGAGTAATTATATTGCTGGTTTCCAATGCCAGTTCAGGACTTCCGGGCGCAGGATACTGAACATCGAACAATGCCTGGGGGAAGCCGCCGAAGTCGTGAATGGTGCGCGGTTTTTCCATGGCGGTGACAAAAGTTCCCCGTGTTTCCCAATGCGCTGAAACACAAAGAATAGCGTTAGGAACCGGAAGGCTTTTTCCGATTTGTTGCCAGCCACGTGAAAACTCATTCAGTTCAATGGCATTCATCGGACTGCCATGGCCAAGAAAAAGCACTGGCATGGCGGGGGTATTTCCCCATTGTGAAACTATATTTTGCAACGCATTTACTTTCATGGCATAAGGTGTTATTGACAGGGCCAAAGATGATAACAGAAATTTCCGCCGGTCCATGTTTTTGTCTTAAATGTTCATGGGTATATCCATAAGCAGAATTTCTGAGCCGGCCTGACCAGACTTAATATCAACAGCGTCTGCATCGCTGATCCCCAGTCCGTCACGCTCACTGAGCTCTGTTCCATCAATGATATAACTTCCTTTCAGCACAAAGGCATAAACTCCGTTCCCGCTTTTTCTGATCTGGTATTTTGTCTCAATTCCTTCATCAAAATTGCCCATATAGAACCATGCATCCTGATGTATCCACACTCCCGCATCCTGCGGGTCTGGAGATAAAATCTGCTGAAGCTTGTTCTGTCGATCTTCTGTCTTAAGCGTAATCTGATTGTACCGTGGTTTCACATTCAGAGATTTGGGAAACAGCCAGATCTGAAGAAATTTAACCGGCCTGTCGCTGTTTTTGTTGTACTCGCTATGTGTGATACCGGTTCCGGCGCTCATAACCTGCACATCGCCCTTGCTTATCACAGCTACATTACCCATACTGTCTCTGTGTTCCAGGTCGCCTTCTAGCGGGATAGAGATAATTTCCATATTGTCGTGCGGATGGGTGCCAAAGCCTTTGCCGGCAGCCACAAAATCATCGTTCAGTACTCTGAGTACACCAAAGTTTATCCGGTCGGGATCGTAGTAATTGGCAAAGCTGAAGGTGTGCCTGCTTACCAGCCAACCATGATTGGCAAGGCCGCGGCTGCCCGCTTTGTGAAGCACTTTGTTTTTCATAATTTCTTCTTTTGTATCCGGTAAATGATTAAACCCCGATGACTCCGGCGCATTCGGCTTACCCGCCTTGCTTGCCGGAATTCCTCCGGCAAGTTTTGATGTTAACAGTAATCCTGCGCCTGGGAGCGCTTTTCGTATAAATTCCTGTCAGTTCATGGCTCAGGGATCATCTTTTGCCTTTTGAAATGGTATGATGCTTAATTCGTTATATTTTACAGGCAGACGCTGAGTCTGCCTGCTGATTATTTTTAAGTCGTGAAACAGGCTTTAACCATCCAGCCTGTTTTTTCATGAACTGTCGGATATATCAGGCCTGTTTTACAAACTGCACTTCAGCACTGATCTTTACCTCTTCGCCAACCAATACGCCACCGGCCTCAAGGGCTGCATTCCAGTTAAGCCCCCAGTCTTTGCGGTTGATTTTTCCGTTAAGGCTGAAACCGACTTTCTGGTTGCCCCAGGGATCAGTCATCAGGCCGCCAAATTCCACATCGAGGGTTACTTTACGGCTAATGCCTTTAATGGTCAGGTCACCGGTGAGTTTAAATTCATCGTCACCGGCTTTTTCCATCTTTTCTGATTTGAAAGCGATGGTTTTGAAATTGTCTGTATCGAAAAAGTCAGCACTTTTCAGGTGGGCATCGCGGTCGGCATTGCCGGTGTTGATGGTTGCGGGATCAATGCTCAATGAAATATCAGAAGTGCTGAAATCGTCTCCTGTTGTTGTAACATCAATTGTAAATCCTGCAAATACACCCTTTACATTTGAAATCATGAGGTGCTTTACTTTGAAACTTATTTCCGAGTGTGAGGGATCAAGAGCCCATTTTGTTGTCGTCATTTTCTTATTGTTTTACGTTGTTTCTGATGGTGCAAAATTACACCGGTCCGCAAGGCGGATGGTTACACTTTCAGGAACATGTGTGGTACAATCAGGAAATGAGGGCAAATGATTTTTCGCGGAAACCGGTGGGGGTTATCCCGGTCTTCTTTTTGAAAACCCTGGTAAAATAGGACTTTTCATTATATCCGAGCTCAAAACCGATTTCCGAAACGGATTTTTCAGTGTTCAGCAGCAGCCTTCTCGCTTCGATCAGTTTCCGGGTTTCGATGATTTCCGTGGCTGTTTTTCCGAATGAAGCCTGGGTGATCAGATTTAGATTACGAGCAGTCATGTTCAGCTTTTCGGCATAAAAGTCCGCGCCTTCAGGCCGGTGAAAGTTATTCTCCAGGATTTTCAGGAAGTTGTTGAAGGTGGTCAGCCGGGTGTTGGCCGGGCCGGATTCTCCCAGGTATTCAGTGTGTGCATCTTTCTCAAGTTTAGCCAGTATTGCACTGAGCAGGTGGCGCAGTACCTGAAAGTCGGGACTTGGTTCAGCGTTTTCCCTCAGCATAATCTCGCACAGCGCATGCAGGGTGGTGCTGCAGTAATCGTGGCTCAGCGTGTATTGAACTTTCTCAATAAATCCGGAATAGAAGTTAAAGCGGCTTTGCGGGATAAAATCATTCCGGTAACGGATCAGCCAGCCGCGCGTTTGATGGTCGGGCAGGAATGAATGGACCTTTCCCTGGGCAACATATACAATTACCGGTGCTTCCAGGATTTCAGAAACAAAATCGACCGTGTATTCAGGGTTCCCATGGGTGATGATCCACAACTCTTCATGGTCGTGGCGGTGGGTTGATTTGGGGTTCATCGCCTGTGGCCCTTGAAATTCAATGGGAATCGGCGTAATTGAAATGGGATCAGTCATGGCGGAGTTAAAAAATGCTGATAACCCGGTCGGGTCATGGAAAATTAAACCACAGATCAGTGAATTTGTTGTGGCTGCATAAAAAAGCCCTGAATCTGAATCCAGGGCTTTTTACGTAATAATAACTGATCAGGCCTTGGGTAAATCGTCAGCCGCATCGTCAGCCGCATCCTTGATTTCATCGATCACATCTTCCGCTTTCGATTCAATGGTGTCTGCCACATCTTCAACAACTTCCCCGGCCTTTTCAGTGGCGTCTTCAACAATTTCTCCCACATTATCTGCCACAACTTCAGTGGTTTCCTCAGATTTAGCAGTGGAAGCCCGTATCTTTTCTTCAAGCTTGTCAACCACTTCAGATGCTTTGTCATCCAGTTTTTCTATTACATCTTCTGCCTTGTCCCTGACTTTGGATCCAAATTCTTTTGCCTTCACTTTGGTTTCTGCAGCGGCTTCTTTCACATCCTCAACCGCTTCTTCAAATTTGTCGTCGAGTTTATCGGCAACTTCTCTGGTGTATTCCTTCACCGATTCGAAGGTATCGGCGGCCTTTTCTTTAAGTTCGGCTGACTTCACGGTGGCGGCTTCTTTCGAAGTACCGAACAGTTTCCTCAAAGAGTTGATAAATCCCATGTTGCTGCTTTTTAATTGGTTTATCTTTCAAAAATAGTGAATTATATAAAGAAATAAAAACCCTGAAAATTAAATAGTTAAATTGAATTCAACCTTAAAAAGCATGCAGCGAATTTACAGCCATCCAGGCCATAAGACCGGCACCAACTTCCAACGCTTTTTCATCCACGTCGAACCGGTCGGTATGCAGGTTATGCACTATATTTCTTTCTTCATTTCTGGTTCCCAGGCGGTAAAAGCACGAAGGGACCTGTTGCGAATAGTAGGCGAAATCTTCCGCTGTCATTCTCAGGTCAAGGTCTGCAACGTTTTCCGCTCCAAGATATTCAACGGCGGCCTGCCGGGCTTCAGCAGTAACCTGATCGTCATTGACAAGAAAGGGGTATCCTTTGTCGATAAACACCTCGCAGGAGCCGCCCATGCTTCCGGCGATAGAGGCAGCCATTCTTTCAATTCTCAGGTGGGCTTCTGAGCGCCATGCTTCGTCGAAAGTGCGGAGCGTACCGTCAAGTTTTACTTCATTGGGGATGATGTTGGTGCGCCCTTCGGCTATAAAGCGGCCGAACGAAAGCACTGCCGGTAGCTGGGGCGGGGCCGTGCGGCTGACAATCTGCTGCAGTGCAACAAGTATGTGTGCGGCTATCAGTACAGGGTCTACATTCAACTCAGGGGTTGCGCCATGGCCGCCTTTGCCTTTAACGGTCAGGTAGATCTCATCGGTGGAGGCCATGTATTTGCCCGGCTTCATGCCTATTTTCCCGGCTTCGAGCGTGGGAAGCACATGTTGTCCGAACATCTTCTGCGGGGCAGGATTTTTCAAAACGCCCGCTTTGATCATCATGGAAGCGCCTCCCGGAAACTTCTCCTCCGAGGGCTGGAAGATCAGTTTGATGCTGCCTTCAAAGTGATCTTTCAGATCATTTAATATACGGGCCGCTCCCAGCAGGCAGGTCATGTGCACATCATGACCGCAGGCGTGCATCACACCCGGGTTTTTAGAGCAGTAGTCAACCTGGTTTTTTTCGGTTATGGGCAGGGCATCCATATCGGCCCTGAGTGCAATTACCTGTTTGCCCGGATTTCTGCCCTCAATCATGCCAACAACGCCATGTACCGCCATGCCGGTTGTGAAAGGGATCCCGTATCCGGCAAGTTTTGCCTGTATAAAGGCCGATGTTTCCTTTTCCTGCATCGACAATTCAGGATGCATGTGCAGGTGGCGCCGGATGTCCTGCAATTCCGCCTTCAGATAAGCAGCTTTTTGCTTTATGGTTGTAATTAACTCCATTTGTCTCCTGGTTAGGGTTATCGAAAATCGACACAGTGCTTGTGATCAACAGCCGGCTGTCAGCTGAGAAAGGGGTTGCTCATTTTTTCGTAGCCAATGCTGGTTTTGGGGCCATGGCCGGGATAAACAATATAGTCATCCGGAAGGGTAAAAAGCTTTTGCTGTATGCTTTCCATCAGGATGTCGAAGTCGCCGGTAGGGAGGTCGGTCCGCCCGATGCTGCCATAAAAGAGTACATCACCTGCAATCACAAATTTCTGTTCGTGGTTCACCAGGCAGATACTGCCATTGGCGTGCCCGGGGGTGTAACGGACTTCAAGTGTGATGCCTCCGTATTTCAGCACATCACCGTCTTCGGTAAATATTTCAGGTTTTATGATCTCCTCAACTTTAAGGTTAAACACTGAGCCAAATTCACGGGCTGTTTCCCAGAACATTTTGCTGCCGGTATGTCCGGTTGGTTTTAAACCATATCTTTCGCAAACAAAATGATTCCCGAGGATATGGTCAACATGAAAATGGGTGTTGATCAGGGCCACGGGCCGGAGTTGCTTTTCATCGATATAGCCTGAAAGTTTCTGCTGTTCCTGGGTATTCTCACAACCCGGGTCAATGATTACGCAGTTGCCATCCTGATCTGAAATGACAAAAGAATTTACTGAAAATGAATTGAATACAAAGGTTTTAACAGTTATCATAAATATGTGACTCCGATTGAAATAGCAAAGGTAACTGATTATTCCATCCGTATGCTGTCATCCGCTGCGTTGAAGCCCTGCCTGACAGTGGCATTTACAGAATGGCCATGAAAATTTGTATGCTTTGCTGATATATCGGTACGACATTTGCTGCGAAACCATCTGTTTTCAGGCCGGCTTCAACAAGTACGGGATTTTTGTGTTATTTTTACATCCTGGTTTTCGGATCAAAGATGAGCAATTTATCTGGCAGATACGGTATTTTTAAGTTGAAATTATTGGGTACAATCTTTTTCGGATTGTTGACCCTGATGCCGGTTCATGCCCAGTTTTATAATGGATCACAGATGCCGTTCGGCAAAAGTCGTGTCCAGTACGGTGACTTTCTATGGACATACTATCGTTTCGATGATTTTGACACCTATTTTTACCTGAATGGTAAAGAACTGGCCATTTATACTGCGCGGTATGCCAAGGAGATACTGCCGGAGCTTGAGTCGCTGCTGGAAACGCGGATGAGCGATAAAATTGAGTTCATCGTTTTCAACTCCCTCACCGATCTGAAGCAGAGTAATATAGGGCTGGTCAGTGAACAGCAGTATAATATCGGCGGTATTACGCATATCATAGAAAATAAAGTCTTTATCTATTTCGATGGTAATTATGCCAACTTTGAGAAGCAGATCAGGGCGGGAATGGCCAGGGCATTGATAGATCAATCTATTTATGGGGGCTCGGTGGGCCGGCAGATTACCAATGCCACGCTGATGAGCATGCCTGCCTGGTTTATCGATGGTCTGGTATCTTATATAGCGGAAGAGTGGAATACCGAAATTGACAACTATATGCGCGAAGGCATCCTCTCGGGCCGTTACCGGAAATTCAATCACCTGAAAGGCGAAGATGCCATTTATGCCGGACACGGAATCTGGAAATACATCGCTGATAAATATGGTAAACAGGCTATCCCGAATATCATTTATCTGGCAAGGGTCAGCCGTAATGTTGAAACCGGATTTCTTTACGTGCTTAATATCTCATTTCGTAATCTTGTAAAAGAATGGTATGAATCATACCGCGGGCAATACCTAAACAGCGATGAAGGCAGGCAGAAACCCGTAACCGCGCCGGTTCAGAAAAAGGTTATAAAAGCTGTAGTTTATGACCGTGTGCGATTAAGCCCTGACGGAAAATATATGGCCTGGATCAGCAATCAGGACGGACAGGTTAAAGTGTGGTTGCATGATACCCGCAATGGTAAATCTAAAGTTGTCTACCGTCAGGGTCACCGGCTTGATGAGAAAAATGACCTTTCCTATCCCCTGATAGAGTTTCACCCTAACGGGAATACCCTGGGTCTCATCACTGAGCGCAAGGGTGAAATCAGGTTTTACCAGATCAACCTTGAATCGAAGCGGAGGACATGGCAATTTATTTACGGTTTTCAGAAAATTGTGGATATGGCCTATTCGCACGATGGGCGGAGGTTTGTGATGTCGGCCGTCAGGAAAGGGCAGACCGACATTTATGTTTACAATATTGCTGCTTCCGCAGCCGAGCAGATTACCAGGGATGTGTATAACGATCTTAATCCGGTGTTCATCAACAATTCCCGCCAGATAGTTTTCAGTTCCAACCGGCCTTCGGATACCCTCACCGAAGAGCCTAAGATTATTAAGCCTGGATTTGATCATAAGCATGATCTTTTTCTCTATGATTATGCCGCAAAAAGTAAAGTGCTTCGTCGCATTACGGATACTCCCTATGCCAATGAAATTCAGCCGGTAGAATATGAAAAAGGTTATATCTCCTATCTTGGTGATGAGAACGGGATATACAACCGCTACCTTGCCGGCTTCGACAGCGTGATAACTCATGTTGATACGGCAGCGCATTACCGGTATTTTACCCGCACATACGGGCTGACCAATTACGCCCGGAATATTGTGTCGCACACCTCTTCGCCACGTTCAGCAAAAATAGCGGAGATCATCCACTCGGGCCAGTACAGGACCATATACAGTTACGATCAGGCACCTGCACGCGGAATTGAGCGCTTAGCGCCGCCGCTTACCGGCTACATGGAGCAAAAATTGCTGGAAGTCTCGTTATTAAAGGAGAAAGAGAAGTCGGCTCAGACGCAGGTCAAGCCTAAAGAGAGGCGCAGGCGCTTCGTGAGTGTGTATGCCGGAGACCCTGAATTACCGGCATCTGACAGCCTTATCGATCTTGATCAGTACCGGCTAGGCAGGGAAGGGCTGAAACGGCCGGGAAGCAAAAGCGGGCTTTCACCTGTTGATGAGAGAGATAATTTCGTTATTCCCAAACAACGAAATTACAATGTGGAATACCGGATTAACGAGTTGGTAAGCCAGCTCGACTTTAATTTTCTGAGTACTTCCTATCAGCCCTTCTCTGGTGGCGGCGGCCCTATTTTCCTTACCCCCGGGTTAAATGCCTTTTTCAGGATCGGCTTGTCAGATCTGCTTGAGGATTACCGGATTGTTGCAGGTGTGAGGCTTGACTTCAACCTGGTGAATAATGAATATGTGGTGAGCATTGCCAACCTCAAACATCGCCTCGACAGGGAGATCTATTTTCACCGCCAGTCAATTGAGCAGATCAGTCTCTACTCGATTGTAAGGTACCGTATTCATGAATTGCATTACATCCTGAAATATCCCCTGAATCCATTGCTTTCTGTAAAGGGCACTGCCACGATGCGCAAAGACAGGGCTGTCTTTATGTCGACCGACCAGTATAACCTGCGGGAACCCGACATTAACCGCTACTGGGTATCAGGCAAGGGTGAGCTGACCTATGATGCCACGAGGCAGCTGGGGCTGAACCTGCTCGATGGATTGCGTTACAAGGTTTTTGGAGAATATTACCAACGGCTTGACGGGGACAGCAAAAACACCAATATGGTGGTGCTTGGATTTGATATCCGCCATTATCTGCCCATTCACCGCAACTTCATCTGGGCTAACCGTTTTGCCACCAGTACATCATTTGGCAAAAGCAGGCTCATTTATTATATGGGAGGGGTAGATACCTGGCTTGCACCAAAGTTTACCACTGACGCGCCCATTGATTATTCACAGAATTATGCCTACCAGACCCTGGCTACGAACATGCGCGGTTTCTATCAGAATGTGCGGAACGGCAACAGCTTTGCGGTGATCAATTCAGAACTTCGGTTCCCGGTTTTCAGTTACCTGGCCAACCGTCCGCTCCGGTCTGATTTTCTGACCAATTTCCAGCTGATTGCCTTCGGCGATCTGGGTACAGCCTGGACGGGAGCGACTCCTTATGCCGATGAAAACGCCTTGTTTACACGGGTAATCAGCCGCGGCCCCCTGTTGATTACCATCCGTGAGCAACGTGAACCACTGGTAGGCGGCCTGGGCTTCGGCGCCCGGACCAGGCTGCTCGGTTATTTTCTCAGGGCTGATTACGCCTGGGGCATTGAGGATATGGTTATTAACAAACCGGTGTTCTATATATCCCTCAGCCTCGACTTCTGATTCAGGCTTTCCTTTGTTATCCATTTCTTTTTAGTCGTTGATAATGAGTATGATATGAACAAATTGCGCATTATGCTGCCTGTTCCGTCTTCCTTATACTCTTATAATCAATGACTCAGGTTATTCACCATGGCAATTGTTAATAACTCCTGACCGATTGTGGAAATTTTAAACTTATCTCAAAGCTAAGTTTGACGACATTTGCATTCCGGCTACGCCTGCGCGGCTTTCAGCTTCTATATTGATAATCAGTTTCTTATTTCTATCTGCCAATACCTGATGCAACTAACCGGAAAAGCCCGGCCGAAAAATAATTATTAATAATATTTCTTTTTCGGTTTCAATCAATTACGACAGAATCCGGGGGGATTGTTGAAAAGTCAATCTTGCCACTCACAATTAGCTGTTGTATATTGGTCTTTCCGATCAGAAGGGAGTAAAAACCAATGCAATTGCCTTTTGATCAGATTAATATAATTTGGCTGTTAACGTATTCAAAAACCACCATTAGAGGCTTAAACTATGGATATCAACTTGTTTGCAAATCTGGAAGAGGTTGCTGAAACAAAAGAAAAGGAAAGGACAGGGGATTATTATAATGAGATGCTTGAAAAGCGCGTAAGGCCTGCTGTGCCGGAAAAAATCGAACTTCAACCGGAACAGAAAGTTAACAAAATGGAAGAATTGGTAATTGAAAACGAGCCTATAGTGCAGGCGGCTGACAAGGAAGCCCCTGTATCTTATTCGCATGAAGAGATCCTTGAAAAGGCCACGGATTATTTCAGGGGCGATACACTTGCAGCCAATGTGTGGATGAACAAGTATGCCCTCAAGGACAGCGATGGTAATATCTATGAGCTGACCCCTGATGACATGCACCGGCGTCTTGCCGCTGAAGTAGCCAGAATTGAACGTAAATATCCCAATCCGTTGAGCGAAGACGAAGTCTTTGAGCTTTTCCGGAATTTCCGCTTTATTATTCCACAGGGCAGCCCCATGGCGGGGATGGGCAATAATTTCCAGGTTTCATCCCTGTCGAACTGTTTTGTGATTGGGGGCGATGGAAACTACGATTCATACGGCGGCATCATGAAGATAGACCAGGAACAGGTGCAACTGATGAAGCGCAGGGGAGGTGTTGGACATGACCTTTCGCACATCAGGCCAACCGGGAGCCCGGTAAAGAACAGCGCGCTTACCTCAACCGGTATAGTGCCTTTTATGGAGCGGTATTCAAATTCTACCCGCGAGGTAGCACAGGATGGCCGCAGGGGGGCCCTGATGCTCACCATTTCGGTGAAGCATCCTGATGCAGAAAGATTTATTGATGCCAAACTGGAGCAGGGAAAAGTCACCGGCGCCAATGTGTCGGTAAAAATTGACGATGAATTCATGCAGTCCGTCATCAGCGGTAAGCCCTACCGTCAGCAGTACCCTATTCATGCGCACAATCCGATGAAAATTCAGGAGATTGACGCGCAGGCATTGTGGAATAAAATTATCCATAACGCATGGCAATCGGCGGAGCCAGGCGTCCTTTTCTGGGATACAGTTACCCGGGAGTCGGTTCCCGATTGCTATGCTGACCTTGGTTTCAAAACCCTTTCCACCAATCCATGCGGCGAGATTCCCTTGTGCCCTTATGACAGTTGCCGCCTGATCGCCCTGAACCTGTTTAGTTACGTGGAGAATCCATTTACTGCTGAGGCCAGGTTCAATTTTGACCTTTTCAGGAAACATTCTGCCTATGCCCTGAGGATTATGGACGACATCATTGACCTGGAATCGGAAAAAATCGATGCCATACTTGGTAAAGTAAATTCGGATCCTGAAGATGAAGAGATCAAGCGCATTGAAAGGAAGATGTGGGAAAATATCAGAACGAAGACCCTGCAGGGCCGCCGGACCGGTATAGGAATAACTGCTGAAGGCGATATGCTTGCGGCCCTTGGATTGCGATATGGCACCGACGAAGCCACGATATTCTCTGTTGAGGTGCATAAAACCCTGGCTGTTGAGGTTTACGGTGCCTCTGCCGACCTGGCAGGCGAACGCGGCCCCTTCCCGATCTATAACTCCGAGCGTGAAAAAGGCAACCCGTTCATTCAACGCCTCAGGCAGGAATCTCCGGAAGTGTATGAAAAGATGGTAAAAAACGGCCGGCGCAACATCGCCATGCTGACCATCGCACCTACCGGCAGTGTAAGTATCTGTACGCAAACCACCTCGGGAATCGAACCGGTTTTTATGGTAAGCTATAAACGCCGCCGTAAGGTAAACCCCAATGACAAAAACGTCAATGTTACCTTTGTTGATGAAGTCGGGGATTCATGGGAAGAGTATAATGTATTTCACCCCAAATTCATTGACTGGCTGCAGATAAATGGTTACGACCCGGATCAGGTAAAGCTGTACGAGGAAGCCAAACTACAGGCAATCATCGAGAAATCGCCTTATTACAAGGCTACTTCCAATGATATTGACTGGGTAAGCAAGGTGCAGATGCAGGGCGCCATACAGAAGTGGGTGGATCATTCCATCAGTGTAACGGTTAACCTGCCGAAGGAGGCTACCGAAGAGCTGGTAAGCCAGGTTTATAAAACAGCCTGGGAAAGTGGCTGTAAAGGAATGACCATTTATCGCGATGGTTCACGCTCAGGTGTGCTTGTTGGCGCCGACAAGAAGGAAGATGCAGTTGAGTTCCGCGAAACAAAGGCACCTCCGAGACCGCAGAAACTCGAAGCCGATGTGGTCCGCTTCCAGAATGATTATGAGAAATGGATTGCCGTAATCGGCCTGCTTGATAATAAACCCTATGAGGTTTTCACAGGGAAAGCCGATGGGTTCTATCTCCCGCCCTGGGTGCAAAAAGGGTGGGTGTTGCGCAACAAAGTTGAAAATGAGCCGGCCAGGTACGATTTTCAGTTTCTTGATAAAGACGGGTACAAAGTAACCATTGAAGGGCTTTCGCGCTCTTTCAACAAGGAATTCTGGAATTATGCCAAGCTGATTTCAGGAATCCTGAGGCACGGAATGCCTCTGCCGTTCCTGGTAAACCTCGTTGAAAACCTGAATTTCGACAATGACAGCATCACCACATGGAAAAACGGGGTTGTCCGTGCGTTGAAACGCTATATTCCCGATGGCACTTCGGTGAGCAGTAAAACGGAATGCCCGGGCTGCGGCGAGAAAGACGGCCTGATGTATAAAGAGGGTTGCCTTACCTGCAAGCATTGCGGCTATTCCAAGTGCAGTTAATGGTTATGGTAAAGTGCAGAAAGCCCCGCGCTGAATAGGGCGGGGCTTTCTGTATGTATACATAGAGGGGTGTGCTGATCAGAAATGAATCTTATGGTAGTCGAAGGTCTGATTATCCCTGAAATGCCTGATTTTGGCAGCGATCAGCAGGAAGATTTTCAAATCATGCCGGGTAAGCCAGGCAATGGCTTCTGGCTGGTTATGACAAGCATCGGATAACACGGCCAGGAAGTAATGTTTGTGGTAATTCAGCCAGTCATAGGCTTTTTTGTCGTCATCAATAGCCGAATCGAGGGCGGCAAGCTCGGGATAGCCATTGGCCATCAGCCATTTGAATGCCTGCTCACTGCCCCTGATGGCACTCGACAAGGCTGCCAGCTCCGGATAGCCGTTATTCAGCAGCCAGTTCAGCAGCTCTTCATTACCGGTGAAAGTCTCACCGAAAGCAATCAACACCTTTGCAGGATAATCTATCATCTCACGAATATACGGAATTGGTTCATTGGTTCACTGAATCACCGCGGAAAACCATGTATTCGGTTATGATTGACTGCTTACAACAAATTATCGATTGCAGCGGCCAAAGCATAATCCTTTTCAGTGACCACATCGCCGGCATCATGCGTTGACAGGCGGATGATGACCTTATTATAAACATTTGTCCATTCCGGATGATGATCCGATTTTTCAGCGAGCAGGGCCACCCGGGTCATAAAAGCAAAAGCCTCACTGAAATCCCTGAATGTAAAGGCTTTTTCTATGGCCATTTTAAGGCCGGATTCCGGTACAACTTTCTCCCACATACAAGCAGTTTTAATATATCAGCTCAACAACCGCGCTGCAATTAATGTTCAATGATCAGAACACCTCGTAAGGGATAGACAGGGGTTCAAGCCGCCTGGCGATGCCCTGAAGTTCTGCCTGTGAAATCTTCTCAATCCCCTGTTCGGGTGTGCTTCTTTCAATGGGATAGATCATGACCAGTGAAGGCCTGATTTTTTCAAGATAACCCAGCCAGGGGCTGATCTCGGATTCAATGGTATTGTCAATGGAAACTCCGTTGATCACTCCCCTGAGGAAAAGGGTCTGAATCACAACTTTTCCCCCGAAGGAGGCAAGCCGGCTAACGATATCGGCCAGTTTTACGGGTGAAGCAGGACGGTTGATCAGTTCAAAGGTTTCCTGGGTTCCGGCATCGAGTTTAAGCACATTGTTATCGACTTTCAGCAGGGCATTTCTGACTTCAGGAATATGCAGGCGGGTGGCATTTGAGAGAACGGTAATTTCTGCCTTCGGAAATATCTCGTCCCTTAGCCTGATGGTATTTTCAATAATGGTTGGGAAGCCGGGATGCAGGGTAGGCTCACCGTTCCCGGCAAAAGTAATATTATCAGGCTTTAAACCATTGTTATTCAGTTCCCTGAAACGGTTTTCAAGGGAGTTGATGATGTTTTCGGTATTGTTGAGTTTTGCTTTTTTATCCTGGGCAGGATTGGTGAGTCCACACTCGCAGTAAACACAATTGAAAGTACAGAATTTCATATTGAGGGGAAGCAGGTTTACCCCCAGCGATACGCCAAACCGCCGGCTCTTCACGGGGCCGAATACAATATCATCAAACAGGAAGCAGGCCATAACAGACTTTTGTGCAAATGTACGAACTAATTATAATCACAATTGTTTGGTATTGGCTGCCATTACGATCCTTATCTTTTCAAAATTATTTATAAAACAGGTAAGCGACTGCTGTATTGGAATATCTTTGTGCCTGCTATAGTTTCACAAAGCCTATGACGCCCTCACTCAATGAAATAAAAGCTCCGGTCGGGGAACACATTACGGAATTTGAAAAAAGATTCAGAAATTCAATGCGCAGCAATGTGCCGCTGCTCGATCGGATTACTGCATACCTGGTAAAGCGGAAAGGAAAGCAGATCAGGCCGCTTTTTGTGTTTCTGACAGCTGAGGCATGCGGGTCGGTCAATGATGCGACATACCGGGCTGCTTCGCTGATCGAACTTTTACATACTGCCACCCTGATTCACGATGATGTGGTGGATGATTCCAATGAAAGGCGCGGCTTCTTCTCCCTCAACGCATTGTGGAAGAATAAAATATCCGTTCTTGTGGGTGATTACCTGCTCTCGAAGGGATTACTGTTGTCGCTTGATAACAATGATTTTGAACTGCTACGCATAGTTTCGGATGCAACCCGCGAGATGAGCGAAGGAGAATTGCTGCAGATAGAAAAGGCCCGCAGGCTTGATATCAGCGAGGAAATTTATTTTGAGATTATCCGTAAAAAAACCGCTTCGCTGATTGCCTCATGCTGTGCATGCGGAGCTGCTTCTTCGGGGGCAGATGCAGAAACAGTAAAGAAACTCCACCGTTTCGGTGAACTTACCGGAATCGCTTTTCAGATCAGGGATGATCTTTTCGATTACAGCAAAAGCTTTGATACGGGAAAGCCCAATGGTATTGACATCAAAGAGAAGAAAATGACCCTTCCCCTGATATACCTGCTCAATAACAGCAGCTGGCTTGAAAAACGCAGGATTATCAATGTTGTGAAAAACAATAACGATCACCCCTTAAAAGTAGCAGCCCTGATTCAGCAGGTGAAGGAAACCGGTGGCATTGCTTATGCCGAGGCCCGTATGCTGGAATACAGGGAGCAGGCGCTGAATATACTCCGGGAATTTAAACCCGGTCCGGCCAGGGAATCGCTTGAAAAGCTGGTTGTGTTTACCACCGAACGCAATGGTTGAGTTAATTACAACCCGGTTTACGCTTTTTTCATCGTAAAGGCAAAGGTTGTGCCTACGCCTTGTGTGCTGCGTACATGAATGGTCTGCTCGTGGGCTTCGATAATGTGTTTTACGATGGCCAGCCCGAGGCCCGAACCGCCCTGCTCACGGGAGCGCCCTTTATCGGTCCGGTAAAAACGCTCGAATATGCGGGGCAATTCTGTCTCATTGATACCGTTTCCGTTATCGGTCACTTCCACAAGTATATTCTCATCCATGTCAAAGAAGCTGATCTTGGTTGAACCATTATCCTGATTTCCATATTTAATCGAGTTGTCAATCAGGTTGATCAGCACCTGCCGCAACCGCTCCTTGTCGGCAAGAATATAAACCGGTTTTTCATAGTTCCCGCCGAAATAGATATTATTGTTTCTTTTCCTGGCTTTGATTTCCAGAAATTCCATTACTTCACGGGTAAGGGCCAGAATATCCGTCTTTTTCAGGCTGAGCTGGAGTTCGCTGGACTCAAGTTGTGAGATGGTTTCGAGATCCTCAACAATCGCGATCATGCGGTTGATGCTTTTTTCAGTGCGCAGGAGGTACTCCTTGTTAATGGTGGGATCTTCCAGCCCGCCGTCAAGCAGCGTAAGCACGTAACCCTGAATATTGAAGATGGGAGTTTTCAATTCGTGGGAAACATTGCCAAGAAACTCCCTGCGGTACTGAGCCATTCGTTTAAGTTCTTCAACTTCCTTGCTTTTTGTTTCCCCCCATTCGGCAACCTCCTGATAAACAGTTTCGATTGTTTTTCCCTTTAAGGAAGAAGTCTTGTCATTATCTTTTGAGATTTTACGGTTTCTGATGGTTTTATATATCAGCCTTATTTTCTCATAAATAAATTTTTCAAGGGTGTATCTGAAAATGAAGTTGGAAAAGAAAAAGAGCACCAACCCTCCTCCGGCGATAAGCCACCAGCCTGAAACAGCAGGGGAAAGGAAGGTGAATAACAGGCTCAGCAACAGGAATAACGCAGTGATCAGCAGCGCATTGTTAAGCGCGAGTTTACGGGGATTGGAAAAGTCAATATTCATATCGGACCGGAATTAATTGTGATTGCTCAGGCTTCGTATTTATACCCAACCCCTTTGATGGTTTTAATATTCTCAAGCCCTATTTTTTCGCGTATTTTTCTCACATGAACATCTATGGTGCGGTCACCGACGATTACATCGTTGCCCCATACACTTGAGAATATTTCCTCTCTCGAAAATACTTTATTGGGACGCGAAGTAAGCAGCAGAAGCAGTTCAAATTCTTTTTTCGGAAGCGAGATTTCTTTACCGTCTTTGATGACAACATACTTTTCACGGTCAATGGTCAGGTCGGGCAGATTCACCGGTTGATCCTGTGATTTTCTGTTCCTGTACCGCCGCAGCAGGGCTTTAACCCTGCTTGTAAGCACTTTCGGTTTGATGGGCTTTGTAATATAATCATCAGCACCGGCTTCAAAACCCGCGATCTGCGAATAGTCCTCCCCCCGGGCAGTCAGAAAAACGACAATGGTATCCGAAAAACCGGGGAGCAACCTGATCTCGCGGCAGGTTTCAATTCCGTCCATCTCAGGCATCATCACATCCAGAATAACCAGGTGAGGGTTTTCATTGCGGGCCAGTGTCAAAGCTTCACGCCCGTTTTTTGCCTTCAGTACATGGTACCCTTCTTTTTTCAGATTATAGCTGAGAAATTCCAGTACATCCGTTTCATCGTCAACCAGAAGGATCTTAAATTGGCTGTTTTCCATAAAAAGTGAACACTATCAGACAGATTTACCAAAATTACTCGAATTTTGGTGATTTTTAACTTATTGCCTCCTGGCAGGCATTAATTTATTCATTTTTGAATTCTACGGCCTGGTTTTTTTCATTCCTTCAGCAGCAGGATGAGGGAGGTATGCTTTCGTAAGGCTGATACTTGCCTAGTCCGGAAAGGAATGATTAACTGCATAACATTATGGTGCAGGCTACGTTATATTCTGATCTAAAATTGCTAAAAATGAAAGTGATCATTCCCTTGCTCGCGCTTTTACTGACTTTCCGGGTTTTTGGTCAGCCATCTCCGGGGCACGATGCCGATATTGTTGCCGAAACCCCACTGCATTGCCTGAATGAAGCAGAAAAGGAGCTTGCTTCAGCGATCAATGCATACAGGAGCGTGAATAAACTTGCCCCTGTCCCTTTATCGGTTTCCTTGTCGCAGGTAGCCCGGTTGCATGTAATTGACCTTGCGGAGAACTATCAGATCGGCGGAAAGTGTAACATGCACAGCTGGTCATCTGATCCGAGATGGAGTTCATGCTGCTATACCGACGATCACCGCAAAGCCTCCTGTATGTGGGATAAGCCGCGTGAATTAACAAGTTACACCGGTGATGGTTATGAAATCGCTTTTTATTCAAATCATGATTATACATCGGACAGGGATTTTGCTTTGGATGCCCTTGAAGGATGGAAAAGCAGCAGGGGGCATCATGACCTGATTATTAACCGGGGCAAATGGACAACGGCGAACTGGAAAGCCATGGGCGTTGGTGTTTTTGATGGATATGCCGTTATCTGGTTCGGGGAGTTGCCCGACCGGGCCGGGTCTCCGGAAGGATGTACTGACAAATAAAATTTCCTTACCTTTATTTCCTGAAAGTGTCTTGTAGTTTATAACTTTGGGGAATGAAAGTATTTTACTTACTCTTACCGGTTTTACTCTTTTTAGCCGTTGGTTTGCATGCGCAGCAATTCTCCGGTGGTGTGAGGGCGGGGCTTGTCGGCAGTCAGGTGGCCGGGGATACGTATTCCGGCTATCACAAGGCTGGCATCAATCCGGGTGTCTGGGTGAGCCTTGCCACAGGTAAGCGCTCCTCGGTTCAGATGGAGTTGGGGTATATACAGAAAGGCAGCCGGGAAAACCCTGATTTTGAGAGAAACCGTTTCGACACCTATATTATGCGTCTCGGATATATTGAATTGCCCTTTCTTTACCGGATCAATTATAACGAGTTACTCGGGTTTGAAGCCGGTCTGGCCATGAACTTTCTGATTCATCAAAGGGAAACATTCAATGGCGGTGAAACCACCGGATCTCCTTTCAGGGGGCAGAACCTTTGTTTTGCCGGAGGCATGTCCATTCGTCTGAACGAACGGATTAGATTTAATGTCCGCACAGATAACTCTTTGTTCTCAATCAGAAAAAACAGGGTTTCGGGCGATGTCTGGCGATTCTGGGGATACGGGCAGTTCAGCGATGCGCTGATATTATCCGCATATTATACATTATAAAAAAAGCCGGCCCTCTCAAAAAGCCGGCTTTCTTTACAATTGAACCTCTTATTGTAAGCCCGGTTCAATTTTCCTGACGTTGTAAGCGACTTCTTCACCGCGTTCGTTACGCCGGATTTCAAATTCCACCATATCACCGTCCATGATTTCATTGAAGTTGCCATCGAGGACATCTTCGTAATGGAAAAACAGGTTGTTGGGCGGGAACGCAATAAATCCGTATCCGCCCTTCATATTGAGGGTGCGGCTGCGTTGTACCCCTTCAGGGACCGGTTTATTGATATACTTCATCCGGTTTTCATCCTGCTTGTCGAACAGATTCGATATCACGGCGTCATTCTTGTTCAAGCGGTTGTCGATCAGTTCGTGCATGGCCACAGGATAAGTAACCTCCTCCAGCAATTCCTGAGATGTGCGTGTTACACTTTCACGTCCGTTCATGTCCTGATACCTGAAATCCCAGCTCAGCAGCATGACCCTCGTTCCAAGGGTATTGAGTTTCCGCACGAGCGGAACGTAATCCCCGTCGGATGCGATGAGCACCAGTACATCAAACTTCTTGAAAACGGAAAGTTCGTAAGCCTCAAGTGCGAGCCATACGTCAATCCCTTTTTCCTCACGTTTTCCACCGCGCATGCGCAATGGCAGGTAATGTGTAATTACCTTTTCTCCCATCAGGATATCGTCAAATATCCTTTCAGCGTAAAGCTTGTTTTCGCTGCTCTGTGCTTCGTAAGCACTTAACCTCCCCCGGAAGTAATGTGAATCAACAATGTGGCACAATTTAACGTCAATTCCCTCCTCCTTTGAAACACGATTGCGGATGAAGTTATGCAATCCCTCAATGCTTATCCGCGCATTACGCTCGTGCTCGTAGTAATAATAATTACTTACATGAAGAAAATAATTGCCATCATAAAAAACGCCAATTTTGATCATACTATTCGTGTCGTTCATTTTGATATAAAATAATGGTTAGAAATAATAAAAATTGATACTTATGTTTAGCTTTTATGCTCCAAATGTCGTTTGTGCACCCTAGCTGCAAAGATACTCAATAAATTAACCATTGGGTTAGATATTGCTTAAAAAGTGTTAAAAAAACACTTATATCTTTTCAGATGTTGAATAATTTGGTGCAATGCTTATGATTCCAGAACCTTCAGGTCTTCCTGAAATGGGGGCGTTTCTTCCTGCCTGAGTATACCCGCTACAGGATAGTGAAGCCGGAGTTATATAGACAGGGAGTTAAGCCGAAACAGGATACCTGACCGGAGGGGTGAACTGTATTTGCTTCAGTAAAGCAAACCCAGAGATATTTTCTGACAAAAATGGCCGGTACCACAGGCACCGGCCACGATAATAAGGCTTTGATATCTGATTAGTGGTTCACGATCATTTTCACATACTGGCGGATGTCATTGGTCTCTACCGAAAGTATGTAAATTCCGTTTGAGAAACCTGAGAGGTCAAGCGTTGTAACGCCTGAGAAGGGAGCCGTCCGGGTAATCAATTCTTTTCCGGCAGTGTTGAACACCCTGAGTGTAGCAGCCCCGGAGAATCCATCCAGATTAATGTTGAAATAGCCGGTTCCCGGATTTGGAAATACCTGCACAGCAAGCCTCTTTTCAGGGCTGATCACACCCATACAGTAATCCACGGTTATGTATCCTTCTTTCACGATAGTCTGGGAAGATATCCCGTCACTGATGGTGAGGGTGACGTCATAAACACCGGGTTCACGGTAGGTTACCACCGGATTTTGCTCATTGGATGTGTCAGGTATTGCACCGGGGAAACTCCATGCCCATGAGAGGATGTTTCCGGCAGAGAAGTCTGTAAACGTAATTTCCTCAAGTTCACATACTTTTGTTTCGGAAGCAATGAAATTGGCAAGTAACGGGGCTGAATTGCTCAATCCGAAAAAGTTGATGTACGCCAGCATCAGCGAGTCTTTCACCGAGCGGCTGTCGTTGTCGCGCAACCCACCGAATTCAAAGGATGATCCGATGGTTCTGTAGATGCCTCCGTCGTAAGCGATGGCTGCATAGTACTGAGGCACGGAATTGCTAAAGATGGGTACAGCATTTTCGAGGGGTAACAGGCGATCGATGTAGTTGTTGTCGCCCTGGAATTCGAAGGACATGTTCTCCGCAAGGGTTCCGCTTTCTCCGTTCAGGGTTTTAAGGTCGCCGCTTCCGTCGGTGTCACCATCTATCATGAACATAGGGTGGGCCGGGGTTGGGGTGTTGTATGCCCATGTATCCCCGCCTTCCATATATACCTTGCCGCCTGCATTCATGAAGTTAGCCAAAGCCTGGCCCTGGGTGTTGGTCAGCACGGCATTGGAAGTATACGTGCCGAGGCATACGAAAATCGACTGATAAGGGCCAAGGATCAGGGGCCATGAGGTGAGGTAGTCAGCTGTTACCGAAAGATTATTAAGGCAGTTCCTGATTACCGGGCCTGAATTATGGTTTCCGTCAAGGTCAATGATCAGTACCGGTATTTGCCCGATGATCACACTGATGGGCGCAGTTGTGGTAAAAGCACCGCCTGCTGACATAGTGATTACAAATTGTGCGGTATGACCCGTGGGTGTTGAAGGCAGGGCAGTTACCGTAAATGCGGCGCTGATGGTTTCATATCCGCCTATTGTACCATAGCTGACGCTGTCTGTATGTATCATTACATATGGATCATCGGAGCTGAGTAGCCCATAAACGTCCGAAGCAGGCGCTGTTCCTGCATTGATAACTGAAAGGTTCATCTGGAAGGTTTCACCCGGATCGGCTTTGCCATTATTGTTGCCTTGCGTGTCGGTGAGGATATTTCCTGCAAAATTGAGAACGACAGAATGTGCAATTACATTGAAATTACCTGACCATTCATTTTCTCCGGCAACAACGGTGAAAGAAAAGGGTATTGCGTAACCGTCAGGGACATCACTGCTAACACTGAAAGCAAATCCATCGGCAACAGCAGCAACCTGGCCTGCGCCGATCAGCGGATAAACTTCGCTGGTATCAGTAAGGGTAACATAAGGGTCGGCGCAGATAAGGGTAACAAGTGCGTTTTCAACATCCTCGGTACCAGCATTTTTCAGCCCCAGGGCCATCGTTACCGATTCGTTGTAATCCAGCTGCTGGTTGTTATTCCCTGCGGCATCATCGATACTGTAATTGTTATAAACAACATAGGGACCTTCCAGCGGGAGTACATCGATATCGGCGATATATGGGATGTGATTAAAAGCGGTTACCGCAAGCTTCATTGTTCCCACATTGGTGAGGGTTGGTATTGTAATGGTGGCTGTTCCCCCATTTACAACAGCTGTACCCAGGATATCGCCGTTAAGCGTAAGACAAGCTATCGCCCCCTGGGTATTGCAGGTGACAGTGAACTGGTTTGAACCGATAAATGCGACCGGATTATGATTTACACTCAGGTTCTGTGGCAAGGCAGTTCTTACCATAAGTGAAGGATCCCCGAAAATCAGCCAGGTATCTGTTATTTCATAGCCACCGGTTCCATAAGAGTCATTCATTTTCATACACCCGTTCATCGAAATCCCGCCAAAGGTACGTTTGATGTTGTTCTGGTATGATTCAACCAGAATATCAACCATATCATCCTGCCCGTCCATGGGAGGATTCCAGCTCTGATTGATGGTGGACATTAATGTGGCGACAGCGCCGGTGGGACCGTTCGCGTTGGATGCCCGCAGCCAGGCTTCTGCAAAGCAGGTATTGTTGAGAAAGTCTCCGTTTACACAGGCCACCGACCAGATAAACGGCCACATATTGTTGTTGCTGAGCCCGTTTACGCCGCTGTTGGAGAAGCCTGTCGTACTCCAGGATGTCTGGCTGCCATGGCCGGTATAATTGATAATGCTGCGCCCGGCGTTCACCTCTGCCGAAACATGCCCTGAATTCGGATTTCCCGGAAGGTCTTCGCCCCCCTGGCTTCCGTCATACAGTTCACCAATAGCAGTATAGGTATATCCCATCAGGTCGGTACGGATATTGCGCATATGCTGCCAGTCATATTCACCATCATCGCCGGGCCCTTCGCTCGAAGCAATGCCGAAGCCCTTGGAAAACCAGTCGACGTTTACGTCAGGGTTTTGCTCATATGCAATGCTGCGGTTAACCTGTGTTTGCACCTGTGCTGAGTTTTCGGCTGAAAAGCGGCCTACAAAAATTTCAGGATAATGGTCGTTTCCGGCCAGGTAACCGTAAGCGTGATCAGACGGGCCTCCGAGATTTCCGGTAGTAACGGTGGGGACCTGGGCATGATCGCCTACCAGCAGGAGAAAGGTAAGTCCGTTGGTGGCGTAATAATCGGCAACAAAATTTTTGATGGCTGTGGAATTGGTTCCTATGGTTGAAACATCTACGATTTCTGTAGGGATACCAATAGTCCTTTTCCAGTCGGCAAACGCCTGCATATCAGCCATAAAAGGTCCGTGCGAAATAATCAGCATGTTTCCCTGCTCTTCAAGCGGAGTATATCTTGATCCATTGTTCGCGTTCAGAAAGTGCCTTTCATAAATCCGTTGAAATTCATCCACTGTGGTTTCCGGCTGTGCGTTGCGCTCCGGAATATTCAGGGTCGACAAGCCTGACTGGAAAACTTCCACAGTTATCTGATAATAAACCCTCAGCGTTTTGGTTACAGGATTATAGCTGAATGGATTGACGATGATGGTTTGTCCCCTGTGGTCGCGCAGAATATACGGATCGCGGAGGCCGGCAATCTGTGCCGGATAAAACGCATCCTGCCCGTATGCCCTGCCATAGGTGTAAGGTACGGTTACAGGGTCAAAATCCCTTGTGAAATTTCCTTTTGAAGGTGCAATTTCAATAAAAGGGTAGTCGATATAGTTCGATGAAATCACCCTTACATCCATAAGCGCCTGATCCGGGATTATCAATGAAGCGGTGAGTTTGGGAAGGTCGGGCATTCCTTTTGCCAGCAGGGGCGTGGCTCCATCAATATCCACAACAAAAGCATCTCCGCGTGGTGTGGTTACCGGTATCAGGTTAAAGCCCGCCACCTCAAATTCAACCACTGAGGAAGTTGCATCCGAAGATAACAGGGTGGTGCGGGCGGCAACCGGCTGACCCGAAGTGATGGTAACCCAGTTTTGTGCAGAAACGATTCCGGTTAAAACCAGAAAAATGACTATGAAGAAATTAGTTTTTAATCGCATAAATTTTATTTTTCAATTTTTATTCTGAGAAAACAACTTTTCTGACTGAGGTTTTATCGTTGGCCTGCAACTTGAGGAAATAGATCCCGGGTTTTAGCCCGTAAGGATAGAACACAAGTGAATGATTCCCCTGATTAAGGGTTCCTTCGGTAATGGTCTGTATTTCCTGTCCCAGCAGGTTCAGCAGGCTGATTTTTGTCTGGCCGGCTTTAGGAAGGTTGAAACTGATGTTAAGCTGATTGCGGAAAGGAACCGGGTAAACAGTCATTTCGCCTGCGGCTTTAAAAGATTCAACACCAACCCCCGAGAAGTAAAACTCTTCGGAAGGCGCTGAAATACATCCTGCAGCTGAGGTAACAATTACATGGTAGTAATCTGCCACCAGGGGTTCATAAATCTGATTTACAGCACCCTCAATGATTCCCTGGCTGTTGTACCATTGATTGCCTTCAGGTGCGCTGGAAATAAGTTGGGCTGAGAACTGTTCAATGGTCGGGGTGGGAGGAATGTCGAATACCGGAATCTGAAGGGTATCGCTGGCTGCATAAAGCAGGTTTACAATGTTCACAATAAAATCGGTACTCTCTGAAAAAACAGCTACCGGATTAAATGCATCCGGGCTTGACAGGAGTCCGGCAGGCGACCAGTTATATTGTACCTGACCTGAAGCATTGGCGACAAACGCGAAGAGGTTTGCTTCACCTGTTCCGCAGAAAGAGGAGGGATAAGCAAATGCTTTTACTGCCAGTGCTGTGCCCTGGCCGCTTCCGTTGGATGACGGGAAGTTGATATCGTCGATAAATACGGCATCCGACCCGCCTGTAGCACTGCCATCCTTACTGTAGGTCCACTTGAAAGTATGCTGTCCGGGTGTTACCGGATAGGAAACGGTGGCCCATTGTTCGTTGCCCGACCATGAGCCTTTTTCACTGTTGTCGATATAAAATTTGAGGAAATCATATCCGCTTTCGCTGGATACCCTGCGGGCAAATGAGATTTCGTCGTTGGACTGAACGTTCATGGTGATCTGCAGGGTGGTTGAAGCGTTATGTCCGATGGCTCCGGAGCGGGCGGCATAGGTTCCGCCATTCACAGATGTTGTGGTAATGGTCCATGGTAAACTGCTGGTATTGTTCCATGGATATGCCGAAAAATCACCGGTTTCAAAATCTTCAATGATCAGGCCGACTTTCGGGTTGTAGATTCTGGTTGAATTATACACCCCGGCTGCATTGGTAAAATAGAGATCAACGGTAGTCCCCAGAGGGATATCAGGGCTGACGGCTACCTGATAAACTGCATTCCTTGTTGCCCCGGTTTCAATATCGCCTATCTGGTATTGGATCAGGTCGATGTCCAGCCATTCACTTTCAGTAAAAAGGTGTGATAAAGCCTGAGGAGCTGCACAATGTCCCTGGTTGTTTACCGGGATTGAGAGTACCACATTTTCTCCGGGATCCAGGCGCCTGTTCCCGTTTCCGGTGCCCTGCATGAAGTCGTCAATGATGAGATCGCCTGCAGCAAGCAGGGGCGCATTGAGTTTCGTTGTAAAGGAAGCAAGCCATGTTTCAACTCCGTCAGTGATGGTCAGTTCAAAAACGGCAGGATGCTGATCGGGAAGCCACATGCTGGTGGTAACCTCAAAAGCATACTCAAGGCTCACGATCTCGCCGGGCCCGATGTTTGGCCAGGTCTCGGAGCCTTCCTTCACTTCCACATAAGGACTGCTGGTGGTAAGTGTTACCGTCAGGTTTTCCGCTGCCGAGTTCCCGACATTTTTCAGTTCCATGTTGAACCCAAATGATTCGTCATATTCCGGAAGTTGATTGTTATTGGCATTCAGGTCATTGACTACCTGTGATTGGAGCAATACATACGGCCCTTCCGGTGATGCAACCAGCACACTTCCTATGTAGGGCTGTTTGTTCTGGGCAGTTACGATAACGTCGGCATTGCCGGGCACGGAGATGGGGTCCAACGCAACAACTGCAACACCGGTTTCATCGGCCAGGGCACTTCCGTATAAAACGCCGTCTTTCGAAATGGCGACATAAGCATATGGCTCGGCATTCACTGTAAATGCGTCTGATTGCAGCGGCATCAGCGCTTCATAGGTAACATTCATAGGTTCCGGTACCCCGAAATAAACCATCAGGGAGGGGTCTCCCATCAGGCAATATATCTGCCAGTAATAAGTAATTCTGGATGAACCGGACTCGGTAACGGCAAGGTTGCCGGAGAAAAACATCTGAGACTGCGTGGTAAACCAATCTTCAAACGCTTCGCCATGATCGTGGAAAGCCCTGTCATAACTTCCCAGCGTTGTGCTTTCGTAGGTTGGGTTGAGAACAATAGGACCGACACCCACACCAAAGTAGAAATCTTCGTCCCAGTAGGTGCTGTTTGAAGCCCCGATGTAGCCGATTGCGCCCTTATCCTGTGCCCTGAGCAGTTCCTCTCCGAAACTATTTGTGTTGTATGTGCTTGTCAGGCAGCAATTGCCGACAAGCAGGGGATATTTCCCGTAGTTCTGCAGGCCGGGAATGTCCGAAATTTCAAATGAAGGATCTGACCATCCGCTGGAGCTGCCGTGTGCGGTGTAATTTCCATAGGCCACGCCATCACTCACATTCTGGATAATAGCAGAAGAGGCGCTGCCCGAAGCCGGGTACAGGTAGGTGTGACTGCTTATCCCATGGGCTTCATTGAAATAGGTTGATGTTCCGTAATTGATCTGACCATTGCCATGGATGGCAGCATAACTGCCATCGACACCCGATACCATCAGGCTTTCTCCCAGGAAGGAAGGATCCGGGAAAAGGTACTGTTCGTACATCAGGGTTTTATCGATCTGGGGCTGCAGCTGCGCCACGGAGGTGGCGGAGAAGCGGCCGTAATATACTTCAGGAAGGATGTCGTTGGTGTATTCACAATAGTAGAGGTCGGTAACGTGACCACCCTGACTGTATGCAGGTATCTGGGCCACATCGCCTACGAAAAGTACGAAGCTCGGGGCCGGATCGTCAGGTGTGGCCGAATTGTAAAGATTCTGGAGATAACTTTTAATGGAAGCGGTGGTGGTTCCCACTGCAGGGTCATTGGTGTATGCTTCAATCATCGTAAACCCTTTTCTGGTCTTCCACTGAATGTAAGGCTGAAGCGTTGCCTGGAACATCGGGTCGGAAACTATCACCATCTTTACGGGGTAACGGGTCAGGTTTTCCCTTTGTGAGGATCCTTTGGGCAATGGATTCAGGAATGAAAATCCGCTGTAAAACGGTGAACGTGTCTTGCTGTAAAGTTCGGTGGCGGCAGCGTAATCGGCGTCGGCAAACTGGATATCCACTACAACATTGTCGTAAACCCTGATTGTTCCCTGTACCGGATTGTATTCAACCGGGGCGATTTCGAGGCGGGCGACACGGGTATTGCGCATGGTGCCTATCTCCTCAACCCTGGCTAGGGTGTTTTTCTGAAAATTGTTTTTCTGATAAGCATCGCGGTTGATAACGAAATCAATCCTGCCCTGATGACTTTTGGCAACGCCCGGCTGGGTAGGCATCAGGGGATGGAATATCCCGAAATCACTCAGGGAATATTCCCTTACATCGTATGAAATAACCCTGACCTCGGGAACTGCACCGGCAGGAATTTCAATAAGCCTTCTCATTACAGGCAGTTTCGGGGAGCCTTCTTCCCAGGTAAAGGTATAACCATTGGCTGAAATTTCGGTAAACAAACCTTCATCCGTATTTACATCAAAGAAATCAAAGGAAGAGAAGGAGTTTTTAACCCGGATGCCCTGGAAAGCATTTTCTTCAAGTGTGATACCGTTTGCCCGGGTTGCGTTGAGTACAACCTGAGCAAAGGAAAACTGACCGGTCAACAGAATAACTGCCAGTAACCCGGTGGAAAGCAATTGTTGTAAAGATTTTTTCATGAATTTGAAATTAAAAAAGGTGATCCCGTTCATAGTGCCCTGCAAATCTATATATAATTCAGATCGATTCAACTTTTGTGTTAAAAAAATCAAAACGCCTAACAATAAGAGAAACAGGCAAATAGATATTTGTTTTGATTTTTTTCGTCAATTCCTGATGGAATTTCTCCCTGCTTTGAAAAATTTTTTATTTAGTCAGGCTTTGGTTAATCAGGAAAAATTCCTTTGGTAATACCTTTTTCCACTTATTGTCCGGTGAATGCACGGAATACCATGATGTTACCTTGAATGCAGAGTTGCAGGCAGCGAGCCGGTCCTGCCTGCATTCCTTACCGGCAGCCAGGCAGCGATAATTCCGATTGCGGAAACGATCAGGAAAATGTAAAGAAAATCCATCGCCTGCATAAGTACCGGATAGGCCTCAATCAGAAATGATCCGCCTTCAGTATTGATTTTAACCAGTCCGAATTGTTGCTGAATGAGGCAAACCAGTGCTCCCAGGATCATTCCGGTAATGGCGCCGCTGAAGGAAACCATCATTCCCTCTGTTAAAAAGATTTTTCTGATCAGTTTGTGGTCAGCGCCCATACTGTAAAGTACGGCGATATCCTTGCGTTTGTCGATGATCAGCATCGAAAGGGATCCGATCACATTAAAGGTTGCGATGAAAAGGATAAATCCCAGGATCATGAAAATAGCCCATTTTTCAGTGCGCATAATGCGGTAGAGCACTTCCTGCTGTTCAAAGCGGTTCTTTACCTCGAAGTTATTTCCCAATAGCTGTCTGATGCCGGATTGTACCTTTACCATGTCGGTGCCCTCATTTAACGCAATCTCGACGGATGAAAGTTCCCCTTTATACCCAAGCACTTCCCGTGCAAAGGATATCGGGACAATCATATATTTTGAGTCGAAATCCTGTTGAATGGAGAATATCCCTGCAGGTCTTATATCCATCCTGTTGAATGCCTGTTCCGGATTTACGCCGATCGCTCCTTTGCGTCGGGGCGCATATACTTCGATTTCACGCTGAAAGTTGTCAAGATTCAGGCCGAGGTAGTAAGCAACGCCCTGCCCCGGGATAGCGAGTGGCTGGCCTTTGAATTCCAGCATCAGCGCGCCTTCAGTAATCATACTGCTGAGGCCGGTCCAGGTTTCATAATTGTGATCCACCCCTTTGAGGGTGGCCAGGTATTGGTTATTGCCATAGCGCAGCAGGACTTTCTCCTCAATGGTTCCGGTTTGTGCCCTGACTCCGGGGATTCCGGCAATTTTGTCCCAGGGGTAGGTATCAGGGCTGAAGGTTTTGCCCCGGGCAGGCATGACCTTTATTTCAGGGTCAAAAGTATTGAAAAGCGAAATGACCAGGCTTTCAAAACCGTTGAAGACGGAAAGCACGATTACCAGCGCCATAGTGCCTATGGTGACTCCGGCTACCGAAACCCCTGAAATAATATTAATCACATTGTGCGATTTTTTCGATTTCAGGTATCTCCAGGCGATGAAAAGCGGTAATCTCAATTTACCCCGTGTTAAAGTTATAAAATATCAGGATTTCAGCAGGTTATCAATGTTCTCTATATAATCAAGTGAATCATCAATAAAAAAGGCAAGTTCAGGGATAACCCGCATTTGTTTGCCTACACGCAGGGCAAGCTGGTGCCGGATCTCTTTTTTATGCGCCTTGATTTTGCCGAAAATATCTTCTTTATTTCCGGCGCCGAACAAACTCAGGTAAACTTTCGCCAGGGAAAGATCGGGCGTAATGTGGACTTTGGTAACAGTGATCAGAAATCCGGGGAAATTATCACGGGCCAGCAGACGGAATATTTCCCCCAGGTCTTTTTGTATCAGTCTCGAAATCTTCTGTTGTCTTGTACTTTCCATGGTGCAAAGATAGATAATAAAAGAAAGATCCCTTGCGTTATTCGTCTGAGTAAGCGTTTTCAGTGTGCCAACAAAGCCGTTTTAGCCATATCTTTGCCCCACTGCTTTAACAGCAGCAGCTTTTCCTATGAAAAACCTCTTAAAAGTTCTCAGGTATGCGATTCCTTATTGGGGATTTGCCTTGCTGAACATTCTATTCAATATTCTGAGCGTGATCTTTTCGCTGGTGTCATTTGCCGCAGTGGTTCCCGTCCTCAATATCCTTTTCAAGCTTGACAAGCCGATGGAGATCCGGCCCGATTTTGAATGGAAAGTAAATACCATCAAGGATTATTTTTATTTTGAAATCGGCCGGTTGATCACACAATACAATGAATTAACCGTTCTGGCATATATCTGTGGTACACTGGTACTGGTTTACCTTCTCAAGAACCTTTTCCGGTACATGGCGATGTTTTACATTGCCGAAGTGCGCAACGGAGTTGTGAAGGACATCCGCAACGCGCTTTACCATAAAATTCTGATTCTCCCGCTGTCTTTCTACTCGGAAAAGAAAAAGGGCGATATCATTTCGCGCATGACCACCGATGTGCAGGAAGTGGAATGGTCGGTGATGAGTTCGCTGGAAATGATGTTCAGGGATCCGGTGTACATTCTTTCCTACCTGGTCACCCTGTTTATCCTCGATTACGAGCTTACACTGATGGTGCTTGTACTGCTGCCGGTCACCGGACTGATCATCGGGCAGATAGGCAAAAGCCTCAAACGGACTTCCGCAAAGGGCCAGATCAAGATGGGCGAGTTGCTTTCAACCATCGAAGAAACCATCAGCGGACTCAGAAATATAAAAGCTTTCAATGCCATCGACTGGGCCAACCGCAATTTCAGGGAAACCAATCACCGCTACAACCGTTTGATGGTGAGGTTATACCGCAAACGCGACCTGGCGTCCCCGCTTAGTGAGTTTCTGGGGATAGCCGTATCCGTATTTGTGATCTGGTATGGCGGTAAGATTATCCTTGAGCCGGGTTCCACGCTTGATGCAGCCCTGTTTATCATGTATATCTTGGTGTTTTCGCAGATCATTAATCCTGTAAAAGCCTTATCTACTGCAATTTATAATATTCAGAAAGGTGCTGCTTCAGTGGAGCGTATCGAATACGTCCTGGCTGCTGAAGAGGTGATCACCGAAAAGCAGGACGCCCATCCCGTTAAGGAATTCCGCGAAAAGATTGAATACCGGGGTGTATGGTTCCGCTACGGGCAGGAAGATGTGCTGAAAGATATCAACCTGGTAATCCCGAGGGGAAAATCCATTGCGCTGGTGGGCGCTTCCGGCTCCGGTAAGTCAACAATGGCGGATTTGCTGCCGCGTTTTTACGATGTCACGCAGGGCGAAATCCTGATCGACGGGGTGCCCATCCGGGATTGTATCATCAGCGATTTACGGGCGTTGATGGGGATTGTTTCACAGGAAACCGTGCTTTTCAATGCCTCGGTTTTCGACAATATCGCTTTCGGGCTTCAGGGCGTTACGGAAGCGCAGGTGATGGAAGCCGCCAGAGTGGCCAATGCCCACGAGTTTATCATGCAGATGCCCGGGGGTTATCAGACCAATATCGGCGACCGGGGCGTGAAAATGTCGGGCGGGCAGCGTCAGCGCATCAGCATTGCACGGGCGGTGCTGCGTAACCCGCCGGTTATGATTCTCGACGAGGCTACCTCGGCCCTGGATACCGAATCGGAACGCCTGGTTCAGGAGGCCCTGACCAACCTTATGCAAAACCGCACTTCGCTGGTCATTGCCCATAGGCTGTCCACTGTGCAGCATGCCGATGAAATCATTGTGCTCCATAAAGGCGAAATAGCAGAACGGGGCTCCCACAATGAACTGATGGCTCTTCAGGGAGTTTACAAGCGGCTGCACGATATGCAGGCGCTGGCATAATCGTTTTGCTTTACCGGCCCGGATCATTTTTTAGTACTTCGGTATTGTAATAACACCCGCTTGTTATCTTCTGTTTACATTCTCATCATTGCAATCCATATACTGTTAAGCTTTTTGGAATACAAGTGTTTAGTTAATTATCATATTATTTTTTTTAAAATTTATCTGGCATTCTCCGGACTTACAGACTAATTTTGTGTAAAAACATGAGCACATGTCAGTAGTTACCAGCCGCACAGGCACCGAAAACGGGCATATCATCATAAACCATGAAAAATGCAACCTCTGCGGACTTTGTGTCAAGGTCTGCAAGGATTTCTCATTGCTTATTGAAGATAAAACATTAAAAGTGAGCGATCAGCCGCTCTTCGGCTGTATTGGCTGCGGACAGTGCGTGGCGGTTTGTCCACACGATGCCATTATGGTTGAAGGCCGGACATTATCGCCCGGCGATTTTGAACCCCTGAAAGCGGATCATCTCCCGGATTATGCCTCACTTTATCAGCTGATGCTGAACCGCAGGAGTACCAGGGACTTCAGGGATAAACCGGTACCGCGCCAAATCACGGAACAGATACTGGCCATGGCGGTGACGGCCCCCATGGGACTCCCGCCCTCTGATGTTGGGGTGATGGTACTCGAAGGGAAGGAAAAGGTCAGGGCGTTCTCTTTTGATTTTATTGATATGCTGCAGCGGGCAAAATGGATGGCATCGCCCCTGGCCCTGAACCTGATGCGCCCCTTTATCGGGAAAGACAACTATTTGATGTTCAAGTCATTTGTTTTCCCGATGGTGAATTTTTTTACCAAGTCCAGAAAAAAGGAGCAAAACTACCTGTTGTACGATGCGCCCCTGGCCATGATGTTTTATGGTAACCTGAGCGATCCAGCCGATCCTTACATCGCGGCCACTTATGCCACCCTGGCCGCCGAATCGCTGGGACTGGGCGCCTGCATGATCGGGAGTGTGGGTCCTTTTCTGAAGAACATGGGATCGGATTTCAGGAAAAAGTATCACCTGCCCTCCAAAATGAATGATTCCATAATGGTTGTCTTCGGTTATCCGCAGGTGAAATACCGGAAAACCATCAAACGCAGTTTTGAACGGGTGTTTTATGCCTGAAAAAGGTTGTTCAGTTTTTGATAAAAATGCAGCGGGCCGGTTTGCCATTAATTTCTGCGCAGAGCAGGTAAGTGCCCCGCAATAATCCGGTAATATCAATTTCGTGATTCAGGGGCGTAATGTATTTTACCAGCTTCCCCTGAAGGGAAAATATGTAAACCTGCCCGTCGGGAACCGGGAGAAGTCTGAGTATGTGTGAGGCGGGGTTCGGGTAAGCCGACATGGTGTTCAGACAGGGTTTTTCGTCGATGTACTGGGGTTGAGGCAAGATGATTTCATAAAGATATCCCGGCGTGTTGCCACTGCCTTCTTCCGTTATATAAAGCTTGTTGCCGCTCACAAAAGCCAGCCCCTCGTTTTGCCCGGGTAAATTCCTGAAAGAATATTCGGTTTTTGTGCCTTCAAAGAAGCGGTTGCCGGGATAATCCTTGAATGAAATGAGTTTTTCGTTGGTCAGTAGCATCAGTTCGCCGGTATGCAGGTTTATATCAGCTGCCGTGACCCTTCCGGAGCCGGCAGTACTTCCGGCAAAAAACGACCCCGCCAGCCGGGCGGAGTAATTCCCGGGTTGATCAGGCAATACATACATTTTTACAATCCCGGTAAACGGATTGCTGCGGTCCTTGGTAAATAGATAAAGCGAATCGGCATACCAGGCCATGGCTTCAATATCATAATTCCTGTCTGAGGATGGCGGAGGAAAAGCCGTTTGGTCATCAAGACTGAAACTGATAATACCGGCAGGCACTGAATTTCCGGCAATGGTTTCCGGATCAGGGATGATGTAGATGGCCAGGTCGGTACGCTGATTGTTGTTGTTGCCAAAATCGCCTATAAACCAGGTCTCATCATTATCGGCAGTGATGTCTTCCCAGTCAGTATTCGATACATTGCTGATAACCAAAGTTCTCAGAAGGTTCCCGGTAGAATCGGAGCAGTACAACTCATTGCTGTTGCCCGAATCTTCGTGTGACCATATGCGGTTGCTTCCGCTTAGTTCAATGCCTGAACTTTCGACCAGTACCGATGGAAGGCGGTTTATAGCTCTGAGATTAACTGTAATTTCAAGCCCTGACTTTTGCCCGCTGAATCCCTGGCAACCTCCCGTAAAGGAAATTATAAGGAGAAAGGCAGTCAACAATGCTGAAATCCGGAGCAATGCGGGATTAAAATGTTTCAATTTCACGGATTCCCTTTCTGTTTAAAACAATTCTGTAGCGCTTGTAATCCAGTTGTTCCTCATTTTTAAGCTGCAGCACCAGGTTGATGTAATACATTTTTTCGCCCTTCACTATTTCAAAATCTTCATTTTCGCCGGGAGCATACAAAGGCACAACCGGGTTGTCCATTTTCTGGATAAAATTTGATACATTGAACCTTACGATATCGTTCATGCCCGAGGTAGGATAGGGGCTGCAATCATTCAGGCTTTTTCTGTTCAGTCTTACAAGTTTCCGGTACAGGATAATTTTCTCCCGGTTATTGCGGTTATCTGCTTCGAGAATGGCAGAGCGGTTTCTGATTTTTAATACCTCGGCAGGCACCTTGCTTTCCGGGACAAAGACCATGCTTTCCTTACTCCAGCCTACCTCGTGTTCGCTCAATGTGATGTCGGTGCGATGGTCGAAAAAGCGCCGGCCAAGCTTGTGGGCAAAATAATACCTGGTAAGTTCCTTGATCCTGTCTTTGAGCATGTAACTTACCACAAGCGCTACAAAAAACGGCATGGTAAAGTTGCCATACTTCTGCTGAAACGAAAAAGCTACTGCAGTGGCAAAAACCATTGACAGGCCAGCGGCAATGCTCAGATATACCTGTTCAATCCAAACCCCGTCCCTGCGCTGGCTGGTGTTGAGAAAAAGCTCATTTTCAGCATATTTTTTCAGCAGGCTGAGCCTGAAAACCAGTTCGCGGTTCTTATCGGGGCTGTTTTTTTCAACAACCAGAAATCCTTTTTCCCGTTTATAGGCAACCTCCTCATGCACAAAATTCATGAGGTTGGTTTTGCGCTCTTCGGTGAGGTTGTTGCTTTTTTTCAGCCCGTCTATCAGTTTAAAGGCGTGTTGTTCAAGAATATTGCTCAGAAATTCATCACCGAAGAAGTAATAGTTCATCAGTTCACGCCCAATGGTGGGAACATTGATCATGCGGCGAAGGCTGCGGTAATTTCCGGCCACCGCCCGCATATTCTTCACCAATCCATCTATCAGATAATCAACATCATCGGCGATGCCATTGCTGTGAATATGATGTATTTCTTCACGCAGCGACGATTTTACTATTGATACAAACATTCTGATGTGGTACTCATACTCAGCAATCCTGGTGCGGTTAGGCTCTGAAGCCAGATCCGACATGGCTTTCTGCAAAATGGTAAAGGGTTCTTTTTCTGGATTGGCCAGGTCGCGCAACAGGTATACCGGCGTAATGAGTCTGATGTTGGATTTTAGGTCACGGTAGAAATCTGTTTTCAGATAGGTTGTACGGTTGATATCCAGACTGTTGGGTATAAATATCCAGGTGTTTACCGAAAAGTCATTCACCTCCTGTTTCCGGCGGGCATTGAAACCGAGTTTGATTTCAACGGAGAATTTATCATGTATTTTTACCAGTTCTTCAATCATTGGTCAAAGGTAATCAATTGTGACCTTTATTTGTCGTCAGAACAATCCAAAAACCCCGTCGGGTGTGATCCCCAGGAATCTGAACCAGGTTTCGCCGGCAAAAATATTCAGCACCCAGGCAATCACCATAACGGTAAAACCAAACCTGAATGTATCTGTGAGGCTGTACTGGTCAGTTTCATACAGAAGAGCGGCTGGTTTGCTGTTGAATGGTAACACATAGACATGTTCAATCATAAATGCCACGGGGAGCGCCAGGCTGATTACCGGAAATCCGAAACGGTTAGCAACGCCGATGGCGATGGGGATAAAGATCATGGCGCGCATGGTCTTTGACTGGAAAATCAGTGCGCTGAAGATCATGACACCGGTCAGGATAAGGTAAAGTACCCAGAAAGGCGTGTGGTTGCTAATGCCCAGGTGGTCGAAAAAGGCGTTTACACTGATGCTGGGCAGATCGGTGACATCAAGCCCGGCTCCCAGGGTGTAAGCGCCGGCCGAGAAGAGCATGAGGTGCCAGGGAATGTCCACTTCATTCCATCTGATGATGCCGATACGTGGCAGCAAGGCAACCACTCCGCCTACAAAAGCCACGGCAGTCGGGCTGATTCCGTGCAGGCGGTCGGTTGACCAAAAGCCAAGGATCAGTATAAAAATCACCACTGCTTTGACTTCATCCGTTTTTAACTTTCCCAGTTTATCATATTCCTGCCTTAAACGGGCCATTCCTCCTTCTATCTGCGGCAGTCGCTCCCCCTGAGCCAACGGAAAGAAGACTTTCATGGCCAGGATATAACCGATCAGGATCATTCCCAGCATCATCGGAAACATGGCAAAAAGCCAGTCGGAGAAAAAAACGGTGCTGCCGGTAGCGCCGGCAATCAGGGCGGCAGCCAGCAGATTGGCGCCTGAACCGGTGAGAAAACCGCTGGCGCCGATGTTGATGTAAAGCAGATTTTGCAAAACAATGCTTCTTCCGAAATTATTGCGGTTACTCCCTCCGTGTGCACCATAAATGGCAGCAATCACCATAAAAATCGGCAGCAGAATGGCTGCCTTGGCGGTTGTTGCCGAGATAAATGCCGAAAGCACCACATTAATGACAATGAAACTCATGAAAATGGTGCCTGCATTTTTCCCGAAGCGCAGAATGAACCAGAGGGCAAAGCGTTTGGCCACCCCGGTGGCAACCAACATACTTGCCAGCACAAACGACATGATGTTCAGCCACATAACCGGATGGCCCAGTTGGGCGTAAGCGCTCTTCTCGCTCAGGACACCCGTAAGCACCAGCGTGACAATAATGATAAGGGAGGTGAGGTAATTCGGAATTGCCTCGGTAATCCAAAGGATGATGCCTGCAATAAAAATGGCCAGCATCCACTCGTTGCTTCTTATAAATGCGGCTGATCCCAGCTTTTCCCATGCTTTTTTTGCTTCTTCCGACACCAGCTGAGCTGAGTCAATTTCCTGCAGAAAAGGCAGTTTGATCACAAAAGCGAACAAAATAAAAGCCAGTATTGACAAAATTGGCCCGGCAATGGAAAGCCACTTTTCAAATCCTGTTTTTTCCCGTTTGGGAAGTTTCTCAATGCGGTAATTATGCATGTCGAGCGGGTCGAAAGCGGGAGTTTCCGGATTTGATTTCTGATTCATTTCTGAGGTTTTATGTTAAGCAACATGAATCCGGTTGCTAAAGCCCGGATAAACATTTAATATCGGCTCATTTCCTTAAACACCAGGCCGGCAGTATTTCAGGCCAGCCGGCCTGGTGCCTGTCTACCACTTTGTGAACGGATGCTTCATCAGCATCGAATTGTAGTATTTGGTGATTCCGGTTACCTCTTCGCCCAACCATCCGGGTTTTTCAAAATTCTCGTCTTCGCTGGAGAGCTCAACTTCGGCAACAATTAACCCCTGATTTTCACCGTAAAATTCATCTACCTCAAAAGTATGTGGCCCGGCTTTAACCTGATAGCGGGTCTTGTCAATAACGCCCGGTTCGCAGATTTTCAGCAGGTCATGCACTTCTTCCACCGAGATTTCCTTTTCCCACTCATATCGGCTTGCTCCCGACTCATTGCCTATCCCTTTTATGGTAATGTAACCGTGGTCTCCCTTGGTGCGCACCCTGACCGTGCGCTCGGGTACCGAACAAAGGTAACCCTGGGTGATGCGGGTTTTCTTGTGGGCAAGGTTTCTGAACTCGCCCTTTACCAGAAATTTGCGTTCTATTTCTTTTCCCATTTCAGTAATTTTAATCAGTTAGCCAAAGGTTTGTCTATCATGCCGATCACCCTCTTTATGGCCTGAAGGTAATTGATATTTTCAATCCCCCCGGCACCGATATCCTTCATGGTTCTGAGAATATCGTCCACCTCTGTTGATTCGGAGTTAATGGTAACCACCCTTGCGCCGTTTATCAGCACGATTCCGTATTCACAGATGGTATCATTTACCATGTAACCGAAACGCTGCTTATTTACCCTCACTGCCTGAAGGTCCGGATGGGCGTTGATCATCTGCATGAATTCTTCATAGGTATACTCCTCATTTGTAAGCGATGGAATTTCCACCTGAAAAGCGGGGAAAACCTCCTTCAGAAGCATTTCGGTTTTCATCGGGAACTCGCCCTTCATCAGCGGGTTCCACTGTTCAAGCCCATCAACGGTCTGTACATAGGTTTTTATGTCCATTTTACCGTTACGGATTTTGGTATTGTTGATATCGTTGGTACGCGACATAATGTAGATTTCTTCGGAGTGCCGCTCCCAGACTTTTTCAGGGATGGGTACGGAGAGCCTGGCCATACGTTTATGGATCACATCGAAATTCTGGCCGAACGTACGGAATTCAAAACGGGGTTTTGATTGTTCCCCGATCTCTATTTTCTCTTTTGACATATGCAGAAGGTTAATAATTATTACATCCGGGCTGTTTACAGCCGGCATTAAGGATAAAACGAAGGCCTGACAGGTTTTTTCGGAACCTGTCAGGCCGGGTTATTATTTCCGCCTGGCTTTGGGCAGGGTGCCGGCGTTGTTGTTGGATGATCCGCGGGTGATCTCGGTAAAAATCACAAGGTTTGAAGAACCGTCAGGCTTGCGGCCAAAGGATTGTGTGGGTTCAAAAGCAGGGAAGGTGACATCGTCGATTACGGTACCTTCTGCATTTTCGAGCCACACCTGTTCGCCTCCGCTCGACAGTCCGAATCCGCTGGCATCTGCATCATCGGTAACGATGACGTAAAATCCGCCTGCCGGGATGATGGTTCCTGCAGGGAATTCCTTTTTGGGCTTGGTACCGGCCTGTCCACCGCCGTCGTAGATTTTGTATCCCGAAAGGTCCACGTCAAAGGCAGAACCGTTATAAATCTCAATCCAGTCAGGGTCTTCGGTGGTCCCCCTTGAATAGATTTCATTCATCAGGATAATGGTAGCCGGAGGAGGCGTGGAATTATCGTTGGCAGCGCCTTTGGTTATAACGCTCAGAATCTGAAGGTTTGATGATCCATCGGGGTAACGGCCGTAAGATTCTGTTTCAGCCAGTGCCGGGAATGTGATATCGTCTACCACTGTACCGGAAGTATTTTCGAGCCAGACCTGTTCTCCTCCGCTCGACAGTCCGAAACCGCTGGCGTCTTCATCATCCACTACAATTACAAAGAAACCTCCCGGCTGAATAATGGTGCCGGCCGGAATTTCCTTTTTCGGCTTTGTGCCGGCCTGTCCGCCGCTGTCGTAGATTTTAAAACCACTGATATCGGCAGCCACGCTTGTTGAAGTGTTGTATATTTCTATCCAGTCGGGATCTTCAGTGGTTCCACGCGAATAAATTTCATTCATCAGTACCACGGCTGAAGGGGCCGGCGAGTTGTCGTTTGCGGAGCCCGGTGTGGCAACATAAAGCACCTGCCAGTTGGCGTCACCGTCCGGATAGCGTCCGTATGACTGGGTTTCCTCCAATGCAGGGAAAGTTACATCGTCAATCACGGTGCCAGAAGTATTTTCGAGCCAAACCTGTTCGCCCCCGCTTGAAAGGCCGAATCCACTGGCGTCTTCATCATCCACAATAATTACATAAAAACCTTTGGACGGGATGGTGGTTCCTGCCGGAATTTCTTTTTTGGGCTTGGTGCCGGCTTGTCCGCCATTGTCATATACTTTATATCCGCTGATGTCCACACTGGCTGTGGTGGCGTTATAGATTTCGATCCAGTCGGGATTTTCGGTTGTGCCGCGGCTGTATACTTCATTGATCAGGATCACAGGGGCGGGAGGGGAGTCGTCGTTGACAGCGCCGCGGGTAATTTTATCAAGAATCTGCCATGCGCCTGTTCCGTCGGGGATACGGCCGTATGACTGGCTGGGTTCAAATGCAGGATGCGCTACATTGTCAATGATGTTTCCGGAGGTATTTTCAAGCCATACTTCATCACCGCCGCTCGAAAGGCCGAATCCGCTTTCGGTGCCGTCGTCAACCACAATCACGTAAAAGCCCTTGCCGGGGAGGATGGTACCGGCCGGGATTTCCTTTTTGGGTTTGGAACCCGATTGTCCGCCCGGATCGTAAACCCTGTAGCCGCTGATATCGGCCGGGCTGTCGGAGTTGTTGTATATTTCCACCCAGTCGGGAGCTTCAACCGTTCCCCTGCTGTATACCTCGTTCAGAACAATGCTTGGGGCGCCAACCGTATAGGCGGCAGGGGTAGCCGGTGCTCCTTCAGGAGTATATGCTATTTTCCCTGATTCGTTCTCTGCCTCCACATAGTAAGTTACCGTTTTGCCGGCACCCTGGGCCGGAATCTGCGCGGTATATACATTGGCGGTGGAGCCTGCCGACATGCTTACCCCGGTAGCGGAAACGCCGTCAACGGCATAATGCAGTTTTACCGATTTGATGCCGTTCATGTCGGTAGCTTTTACAGATACCGTAACAATGTCGCTTTCGCCGGGAGCCTGGGGGGTTATGGAAAGTTCGCTCAGTACCGGCGGGCCTTCAAATACCTCATCCTTTACACAGGAAGTGAAATTCAGCCCGATAATGATCAGTAACAACAATATATTTCGTGCTTTCATTGCAATAGTTTTTTAGGATTTACAAAATGAATTAAAAGTCAACCTCAAACCTGACACTGATAAAACTAAAATCTTCACCGGCTTTTCCATTGGCATCCACCACTTTTCGCGGGTCCCTTGTCAGTGCTCCGGTTTCGTCATAGCCCACAAACAGTTTGTTTTTGCCGCTTGCATAACGGTCGTGGTTCAGGTAGGCGTAGTTCAGCATGATTTTCACATTGTTGTTCACATGGTAGTTGATCCCGAACGTATAGCCTTCGCCGGCGCCACCCATGATCTGGTCCATGCCCGAATTAAGGCTCAGGTAATCATAGCGGAAGGCAAGTTCCACATCGCCCCATGACTTGCCGCGGGTGGGCTGGGTAAACTCGGCATCATTCGTATTGTAATTATATTTTCCGCCGAACAGCAGCACACTGCCAAAGGCATACCATCCGTCAAATTTCTCGGTAGGCATTTCCTCATCCCATTTTTTGCGATGTACATTGCTTATCAGGTACTCGCCCTGAAAGCGGAAATTTTTATGATAAGCTGCTAATTCCAGCCCGCCGAGCACGATGTGATCAACATTGGAAATCAGATCGGTATCCATATATTTCTTGCGGTTGATCGAGGTGAGTGAACGGGTGCTGTAGCGCTCATGGCCCCTGATTTCGGAATCCGTTTTCGGCGTCCGGTAAGAACCGGCTATCCCGATGTGCAATCCCTTGTTGAAGTCGCTGTGGAAGGGCATGGCAACCAGTTTACCGGTGAACGAAACCCCTTCGTCGGTGCCGTAATCTTTATTGTTATCTTCCGAGAAAAGTCTTTCTTCAGGATCTCCGACTGTCTGAAAATGGATTCCTCCCATCCCGAACAGCCAGTCTTTGTGGTACATCACTCCAACCCCGATATGCCTCGAAGGAGCAAAGGTATAGACTGCGTTCGGGCGTTCGATAAAGGTCAGGTACCTTGAAGTGGTTGTTGACTCAAACGAAAAGCCCTCCTTGTAATTTCCTGCACGCAGGCTCAGCCTTTCATTAGGCGAAAACTCCAGATAAGCATCTTTCAGTTCCAATTCCGAATTGGAAATGTCAAGATCAAATTCACCATACCATTTTTCGGTAAACTGACTCTTGACGGCAAACCTGGCGCGGCGGATGGAAGTTCCGTTGCCGATGGGGTTGTAAGTGTCGCCGAAAAACATGGCGCCATCCACCTGTACACGGGCGTCGTACCATATTTTGTACTTCTGGTCCTTGCTTTCCAGCACAAGCACTCCGTTCCTCTCCTCCGCTTTCAGCGGGGTACGGTTCACTCTGGCACCATACTGATTGTAACGCACCGTGGTGTCGGTTTCCTGTCCGAGGGCATAACCACCTGTTAACCAGAAAACAGCCAGTAAAAGCATTAGTTTCGGATGATTCATTTTTCTCATACTTTTGGTTTTTAAAGGTTGTGTATAAATTGGGTAAGGCTTTCACCTTGCTTAAGATTCAGTTTTTTGCGCAGCCGGTAACGCGCAATTTCAGCGCTCTTAGGTGATATCCCCATCAACGATGCGATTTCTTTGGATGAAAAATTCAGGCGCAGCAACACCGCCAGCCGTTTTTCCTGTTCGGTAAGGGCAGGGAAGGAAACCGTCAGTTTTTGCCGGAAATCTTTGTGAATCAATTCGATTTTCGCGTATAGCTCTTCGGTTTCGTTGCTGAAGTTCATTTTTTGCTTAACGACCAGCGATAATTCATTCAGTAGTTCCTGTTGATGATTTCTGTCCTCAATTTCCTTGATTTCTTCTACTTTGGCAGCAACAGACTGAAGAAACTCCCTTTGCGAAGAGATATTTAAAGCAATGTTGATATATTCGCGCCGCTTGGTTTCCAGTTTCTGGTTCAGCAGGCTGTTTTCCAGGTGGACTGCGGTAACTTCCATCCCGCTCAGTGTCTTTTGGGCCTGGTAGTAATTATTCTGTTGCTGAAGGAGCTCGTTTTCAGTTTTAAGCCGTAATTTTTGCTGACGGAATATCAGGAAGATCAGTATGATAATTGCCAAAGCTGACATTGCCAGTATGGCCGGAAGGATCATATTGATTTCGGTTGCAAACCCTGATGGGGTTGCTCCGGTGTTTAACTGCAGTGCGGGTTTGCTGATTGTGCCTGAAAATACTGGCAGTTTAAAGACATTCTGGACAAAGAAAAGTGCAATATAGGTGAGAAAACCTGCCGCCAGCGGGGTAACCACCCAGCCGGCTGCAATTTCGCCAAGCGCTTTTGATTTGATTTCACGGGCGCCTTTCACCAGTCCGATTCCGACCACCGAACCCACCACCACCTGTGTGCTCGAAACCGGCACCAGGGGAATTGCCGGTAAACCCACCGACATTATGAACCCGGAAAGTGCGGATGAAGAAAAAATAAACAGCACAAGGGCCTGTGATAAAACAACCACAATGGCCGCTTCGGGACTGAGCGAAAGGATGCCGTTGCCAACCGTATGCATTACCCTTTCGCTGTAGGTAAATATCCCAAGCGCGATGGCCAGCCCTCCAAGCAGGAAAAGGAGCTGTACCCCGTCAAGCGAAAAGAAACCGAAATTGAGTATTATATCAGGCGCGGTATTTATAAAAACGCCCATAACATTGGCGATGTTGTTGGCTCCCAGGCTGTAAGCCCCGAATGCGCCAACAACGATCAACGAAATCCTGATATACGAATCGAGTTTGATTACATGAATTTTTGTTCTGCGCAAAAACCACCTCAGCAGCAGAAATAGCCCCGCGGCAAAGATCATTCCGAGGATAGGGCCGGATATCCATGTTGAGACAATCTTTGTAAGCACCGTATAATTAGTGGGCAGTCCTGCAAACATGCTCCAACCGATAATGGCTCCCACTATTGCCTGGCTGGTGGATACCGGAATGGCATAACGCGTCATCCAAAACACAGTAAGCGCGGCGCAAAGCGAAACGGTGAACCCTCCGGCCAATGCGTCCACGGCGCCGAGGCTTGAGAGGGTGTCGGCTGTGCCCCGGCCCTGAAATACTGCGCCCAGGACCACAAATATGCTGGCAATGATGGCAGCCTTCCGGAAATGGATCATTTTTGATCCTACCGCCGAACCGAAAATATTTGCCGCATCATTGGCCCCAAGGGACCAACCCAGAAATAACCCGCTCGACAGAAAGATCAGCAGCAACATCCGGTTATCTGATGTTAGATGGTACGTTTTATGGCCATGATCGACAGCACATCGGCTGTTTTTTCAGCGGCATCCGACAGTATTTCAATATGCAGGGTAAAATACCTTAGATGAAATTTTTCACTTAATTTAAGGTTGGGCATCTCATGAAAAACCCTGCGTTTGATTGCATCAGCCAGTTTGTCGGCCTCTTTCTCATATAAATAAACCCTGTGCAGTTTTTCCTTCACCGATTCAGGATCTTTGAAATAGGCCCTTGCAGCCGGGATCACAGACTCAATGGCAGAAACCGACAACTCGGTCAGCTTAACCAACTCCTGGTTCAGTTCGGCCGGGATAAAAGGAATCTCCACATCAAACTGAAACAGGTTCGTTTTGGCCAGGTCAATAATATTATCAAGCTCTTCAAGCAGTTTCAGAATATCTCCCCTAAGCTGTGGCATTAGGGATTGGGTATAAAGCAGGTTTTCGGTTTTCCGCTTAATGATATCCGCCTCAGTTTCAAGTGATGAGAGCGTTTGCAGATTGCTCAGAAAATTCTCCCTGTTGCCGTAGAGGTAATTTCTGACCCCCTCTTTGAATAGTATGGCTCCCTGATCTATGATATTCAGGAAGTTATCTATCAGTTCGATAGATTTGCCCGCATGCTTGAACAGAAACATAATTCAAACAGTTTTATGAATGATCAAAGCTATGAAATCTCCCGGATTCAAAATAGAAATTGTTATGTAGTATATTTTGGCAGCAATCCTGCATGTAGAGTTTGGAAAATGTTATAATACTACTGAATAATAAACAGATAAGCTTTCGGAAGTAGTGATATTATTTCAAGTTCAGTACATAATCTCAGCTAAATGTAGAGAATTTGTTTGGTATTATAACTGCCGCGGACAGACTGAAACCCTCTCCTGACTTTTCGGGTTGACAGAGCAGAGTTTGGTGTTTTTATTAAGAACGGGCATTGCAGGATTCAGATTGTCCGGTTTGCTATGGCTGAGCCGGAACTTCACCCGGTTATCTGGGACAAACATCGCCTTGTTTAGCAGTAAACATAGAATATGGTTTATTGCATCGCACTGATTTTTATGCATTTTGACTGCTAATCAGGTGCGAAAGGGGAGCGAAGTAAATATTTGATCTGATAATAGCAAATCTTTAGGAATTGTTAACATAATGGAAGCAAAAATCAGTTAAATTTGTACATTGGTTAATAGATTAATTTCTCACCGCTGTAAAGCAGAATTTTCTAACAATTTAATTCCTGTCAATATGAAGAAAAATTACCCTAAAATGATTGTAATTGCATTTTTGCTGATGGCTGGTTTTGCAATAACCACCGGGATGGCAAATGCCCAGGTAACGATTACGCAATGGACTTTTGAGGGCGACGTGATTACTCCCAGCACCGGTTCGGGAACCGCTGCCCTGATCGGCGGAACGACAGCCACCTTCGCAACAGGGTACACCGGAACGGGCACCGGCGGGCGTGCCTGGAATTCAGCAGCATATCCCGCGCAGGGAACCGGATCAGGTACCGCGGGGGTGGAGTTCCTGGTTTCTACCTCCGGTTACAGCACCATTGCCCTGAGCTGGGACGGACGGCACAGCAATACTTCAGCAAACAGACTCCGGGTTCAGTATACCCTCAACGGAAGCGAATGGGAAGATTTTGAGGCCAATGAAGGCAATGCCACCAATACTGCCGCCGGCGTGGATAAAGGATTTGATAACGGGCGCTATATTGCTGATGCAGGCGATACCTGGTATCAGCGTAGCGCTGATTTCTCAGGTATTTCAGGCGTTGCCGGGAATGCTTCATTTGGCGTACGGATAGTAACTGAGTTTGTTGACGGCTCGAACTACGGCGCTGCAACCTCCACATCATCCTACAGTTCTAACGGAACCCTCCGTTACGACAATGTTACTTTCAGGGGTCTGGGCAGTTCTCCGATGATTACTGCTACACCTTCAGGCTTATCAGGATTTGCCTACCTGGAAGGTGCTGGTCCTTCTGAAGTTCAGATAACTACATTAAATGCCTTTAATCTGACCCCGGCATCAGGAGCCGTTACAATGACCCCTTCAGCTGATTATGAATATTCTGTCGATGGCGTTAATTTCACCAGTGATCCGGGTAATGTGGTTTACGAGAACGGAAGTTTCCCCGGCAATGGGGATGTGCCTGTCCGCATCAGGCTGAAAGCCGGATTGCCGGCCGGCAGTTATTCCGGTGTTTTCACCGTTACCGGAGGCGGAGCCCCCGAACTTCAGATTCCTTTAAGCGGCAGCGTTACAACAAGCACTCCTGCTTCCATTTCGGCCTACATTCTGCCAAAGTTTATCGAAGGGGCCACTCCATCCAATGGTAACAGGGTGCCGTTTGCTTATCATGCCACCCTCTCTAACCTCCTGCCTTCATCAACATACCGTTTTTATAATAAAATTGTCAGCGGATCCGATGGTCCTGATTACAACGGCGCAGGGAATTGTATTTTCGTGAATCCTTCAACCGGTGAATTTGTACGCACCACCAGTACTTCAATGACAACTCCGGGTCAGTTTGGCGAGTTTACGACCGATGCCAGCGGAAGTTACAGCGGCTGGTTTGTTACAGAGCCTACCGGCAATGCCAGGTTTAAACCGGGCAATGAATTGTTTATGCGCATCATGCTAAACGACGGTGCCGGCGGAACTGCTGAAACCACCCGCCTTACAATTGCCGAAAGCGTGAAATCCCTGGGGTTCTATACCAGCGCTGCCGACACGGCCGGAACTGCCATCCGCGGGATCAGCAATTTCACTCCGAAGAATTTTGTTTTTATTTATGACAATACTGCAGGAACCGGTCGGCCGCTGTATGGCACCCAGGTAGAAACAACTGGAGTAAGTTTTGTTGCAGGAACCTATGCGGAATTTTATGCCAATGATGTAGCCGGTACCGATGGCGCCTGGGGCGGAATTGTACCGAACATTAACGCTCAAGGGGTAAAACGGGTTGAAGAGCGCAGCCTGACTACCGGGGCCATCGTCAGCAATTATACCGATGATGATGGTGTATGGGGTACCGTTGATACGAAAAATTCGGCCGGAGGCATTGATAATGTGCTGGTAATCAATACAACCCTTGGTGTCGGCTCTCCTGTAAACCAGATGGGTAAAATATTTGCCTATGGTAAAGAACTCAGCATTCAGCTTGATCAGGTGGTGAACGGACATATCCAACTCATCAACCTCTACGGCCAGGAGGTCGCCCGCTATACCATCAGTGGCAGCCAGGCTTCGTATACCCTGAATGTACCTACCGGCGCTTACATCGTTCGCATTCTCAGCAATAAAGGCATTGCTTCAGGTAAGGTGATGGTGAGATAGAGAATTTTCTAAAAGCATTAATCTATTCTACAATAATGGTTTGGGCTAATTTTTTAAATCTTAACACAAAAAAAAATGAAGAAAATAATTAGTAAAATTTTTCTTTTGCAGGCTGTGATACTTTTTTTATCACTAACCGCATTTGGACAAACAACCATTGATTTTGATTCAGAAGCCAACTGGATTCAGGATCCAAATGTTTCAGGGTTTGGTTCATATGGGAATCATTCATATGCAGATGGAATTATTTCCTTTGTATCTATCAATGCTTTGAGAAATACCACAGCAGCGCAAGATGGTTTTCCCGGAGCTCTTGGAACATATTCATGGCGCTTAAGAAATACTGCCGATACAAGGTTAACTGCCACAATAACATCAGGTGGGGTATCGACTTTTTCATTTGCAGTAAGGAGATGGGATGGGAATCCAATCCCTGATTATACTGTCAGGTATTCCGTTAATGGAGGTACAGATTGGACAAATTTGGCTAATATTGACGGCTCATTGCTTGTTTCCAGCGACTGGTTTTCCTATGACGGAACAATTAACAGTTCAGCAGATAATATTCTTATTGAGGTTGGTAATACTGGTACAACGGAAAGAATCATGATTGATGATTTTACCTGGACTGGTTATACCTCAGGTGGGAATTTGCCCCCGTCTATTTCAAACATTGTTCAGACACCCGCAACGGGAATTACTCCTTCAACCACTGTTTCGGTGAGTGCAGATGTTACCGATACCGACGGAACCATTTCTTCGGTGGTGCTAAACTGGGGTACCGTTAGTGGCAGCCTTACCAATCCGATTACCATGACACTAACTTCGGGAAGCACTTATACTACGGCAAGCAACATTCCCGCGCAGGTAGACGGCACAACCGTTTATTATTCAATAACGGCCACTGACAATCTTTCTGCTTCCACTACTTCGCCGCAGCAGAGCTATGTTGTTTCTTCCCCTGCCACCCAGCTGGCATTCGTCAGTTTCCCGGCTGCCGGCACTCAGGGGAATTCAATTGCTGCCTTCACCGTTGAAGCGCGCCGCGGCGACAACACGGTAGATCCCGGGTTTACAGGCAATATTACTTTATCCATTGCTTCCGGTACCGGTACGCTTGGCGGAACTGTGACCCGTGCAGCCGTGGCCGGCGTAGCTAGCTTTAACGACATCACTTTCAGCGCCGCGGGTACTTTCACCCTGAACGCGAATGCAAGCGGACTGACCCAGGCGACCAGTTCTTCCATCGTCATCTCACCTGCTCCTGCCATCACTTCTGCGGTGCTTCCGATTTATATCAACGGCAATACCCCGGCCAATACCAGGGTGCCTTTCGCTTTTTATGCAACGCTCGGTAACCTGCAACCGAATGCCACTTACCGGTATTTCAACCAGGCAGTGACTTCAGCTGACGGACCCACCACAAATGGTGCAGGAAATCCGATTTTTGTCGATGCCGTTTCCGGTACCTTCACCAGAACCAGCAGCCCCGGTTTCGGCGGGTCAAATGTTTACGGAACATTCACTACTAATTCAGGCGGGCAATACAGCGGCTGGTTTTTATTTGAAGCAACCGGAAATGCAAGATTTACACCAGGGAATCAGGTGTTTATGCGCATAATGATCAACGACGGGAACGATGGCACAACCGTTGTGAACAGACTTACCACTGCTGATTATGTTACCGTTATCGGTTTCGGGACTGGTTCTACCGCTGTTGAAGGAACTGCAATCCGTGCAGTTTCTACTGCATCACCGAAGAACTTTGCTTTCCTTTACGATAATACGAATGGTAGCGGTCGCCCGATTTTTGGTACAAGTATCGAAGTAACCGGTGTGGATTATGCGGGTGCAGGCTCTTATGCCGCATTCTATACAACGGATGTCTATAATGTTAACGGCGCATGGGGAGGAATCGTCCCCAATGTGAATGCCAACGGTGTGAGAAGAATTGAGGAACGTGCCCTGGCTGGCGGGACTATCATTAAGACAGATACATCACCTGACGGAGTCTGGGGTGCAACCGTAACGGCCAATCCTGCCGGCGGACTGGATGAAGTGCTTGTGATCGACCTGATCGCAGCCAATACTCCGGTTATTACAGTTTCTCCGGCTACACTCAGTGGTTTTACCTATGTGACCGGTAGCGGGCCTTCGGCTGCTCAGACCTATACACTCAGCGCCGCAAATCTGGAAGGCAGCGGAAACATTGCCGTAACAGCGCCTGCCGATTATGAGATATCTTCCGATGGCACAGCATTTTCCTCATCCCTGAGCCTTCCGTTTGCCGGCGGCGTTATCATCGGACAGCCCCTCACCATTTCAGTCAGGCTGAAAGCCGGGCTGGCCGTGGGTAATTACAACGGTCAGCAAATTGTGCATGCAGGCGGAAATGCCTCTAATGCCATTGTAACCTGCTCGGGAAGTGTTACTTATCCGGTTCCCGTGCTGAGTGCTGAGACCCTGCCGATGTGGATACAGGGGATCAACGGCACGAATGCAAAACGGGTGCCATTCGCTTTCAGGGCAAGCATCAGCAATATGCTCCCCAATGCAACCTACCGCTATTTCAATAAGGTGGTAATCAGCTCCGATTCGCCTACTACCGACGGAGCCGGTAACGTGATTTTTGTAAATGCCGACGGATCCTTTGCCAGAACCAGCAGCACATCCATGGCCAATGCCGGTGAGTACGGGGAGTTTACCACGGATGCTTCCGGCTCATACAGCGGATGGTTTATCACCGAGCCAAGCGGCAATGCCCGTTTCACCCCCGGAAACCAGGTTTTCATGCGTATTATGCTGAACAATGGAGAAAATGGTACAAGCGTGGCTACCCGCTTAACAACCACAGCTTCGGCCGAAGTGATTAATTTCGGGACGGTAAACCAGGCTGGCGAAGGTACCGGAATCAGGGGTATCTCCGAGGCTGCTTCAGGCAACATGGTGTATCTTTACGACAATGTTAACGGTACTGGCCGTCCGGTTTACGGCACCAGTATTGAAACAACCGGTATCGACTTTACAGCCGTTGGTACTTATGTAACTTTCTATACATCGGAAGTTCAGGGAAATAACGGCTCCTGGGGAGGTATCGTTCCCAACATCCTTCCCGATGGCATCCGCAGGATTGAAGAACGCAGCAGGACCAACGGCAGCCTGGTGGCTGTGCATACTTCTGAGGATGGCGTTTGGGGAGTTTATGACACCCGCAATCCTTTCGGAGGTGAGGTGGATATCCTTGTCATTGACCTGATGCCTACCGGCGAACCTGCGCTTTCGGTCAGTCCTTCCGCCCTTAGCGGATTTACTTACATTGAAGGCAGTGGCCCCTCGGGCGTGCAGACATACCTGCTGAGCGGAAACGACCTCGATGGCAGCGGAAACATTACTGTAACAGCACCTGCTGACTATGAGATTTCGGCTGACGGAACAACCTTCGGAACAACCCTTGAATTTGCTTACGCCGACGGAATCATTACCGGACAACCGGTAACCGTTTCAGTACGTTTAACAGCGGGTCTCACGGCAGGCGATTACAACGGGCAAACCATTGTAAATGCCGGTGGCGGCGCAGCCGATAAAGTGGTGACCTGTAATGGTAATGTTACAGATCCGGGGCAACCCGGAATTGCCGCCGTTATCCTTCCGCAGTTTGTACAGGGGATCAACGGTACCAACAATACCCGCGTACCTTATGCATTTTGGGCTACCCTCGAAAACCTGACGCCTGAAGCAACCTACAGGTATTTCAATAAGGTTGTGCTCGAATCGGACCTGCCAACGGCAGATGGCGCGGGCAACTGTATCTTTATCGCCGCTGATGGTACTTATTCGCGTACCACCAGCACTTCCCTGGCAAATCCGGGTGAGTACGGCGAATTTACCACCGATGTCACCGGAACTTATACCGGATGGTTTATCGCTGAGCCTACCGGTAACGCGAGGTTCACCCCCGGTAACCAGATTTTTATGCGCATTTCGCTGAATGATGGTGCCGATGGCTCTGTAATTACTCACCGGCTTACCACAACCGATTATGCTACCGTGCTGCAGTTCGGCGTGGAAGCTGATCCCGCACAGGGTACGGCCATTATGGGCATCAGTGAGGATACTCCCAAGGATTTCGCCCTGCTTTATGACAATGCAGCCGGCACAGGCCGCCCGCTTTATGCAGCGCATATCGAAAGCAGCGAGGTGGATTTTGCTTCCATTACATCCTATGCGCCTTTCTATATCAGTGAGGTTGCCGGCGATAACGGATCATGGGGCGGCATCGTTCCGAATGTGAACGATGCCGGAGTTCAGCGCGTGGAAATCCGCAGCGGTGAAGACGGATCCGTTGTGCATGCCTATGAAGTCCCTTCAGGAGTGTGGATAGAAACCGACACACGCAATCCTTCGGGCGGACTTGACAATGTATTGCTCCTTGACCTGATTTCAATCGGAATTGATCAACCGCAGATCAGCGGCCTTAAGGTTTTTGCCTTCGGCAGGCAGATTACCGTGAATGCGGCTGACCATGGCGCCATCAGTTTTGTGCTTTATAACCTTCAGGGACAGCAGGTTTACTGCCGTCAACTCAATGGAAGTGATGAATATACGTTCGGCCTGAATATCCCGGCCGGATTGTATGTGGCAAAAATCATCAGAAATGCTGAACATCAGAGTTACAAACTTATTGTGAGGTAATTCCTGTTTCAATTTTTTCAACGACGCAGCTTTGGAAACAAGGCTGCGTCGTTTTTTTTCGAAAAGATTGAACGGATTGTTAGCCGTTTTCAGGTATTTTCTAATTGCTCAATGAAAATTTTTACCGGTTGTCAATACACTTTCTCTTTTGATCATTCTTTTCTGATGCTGAGTCATCATTTACAGTGATGGCATTCCTACAGCAAAAACATTTTAAAAAATATCAAAAAGAGGCTCAGCAGTGTTTGATTATCAGTAAATGGTAATGTATCTTACTATTTGTATGATTGAATTTATTGTAATTTTACCCCGCAGTCTTAAGCTCACTGGCTTTGTCTGCCTGCGTCGCGGGAAAACGCATAAAAACTGAATAGCGATATGGAAAATCAATTGTATCCGTTGAAATTCAAGCCGGTACTGAAAGATAAGATCTGGGGAGGAACCAAGATAAGGTCAGTACTTGGAATTGATTTTTCCCCCCTGCCCAATTGCGGTGAAGCCTGGGCGCTCTCGGGTGTTGCGGGCAATCAGACCGCCATTGTCAACGGGTTTCTTGCAGGAAACGACCTGAATGAACTGGTAGAGATCTACATGGGCGACCTGGTCGGGGATGCAGTGTATGAAAGGTTCGGTGATGAGTTTCCCATTCTGGTCAAGTTTATTGATGCCGCGGACTACCTTTCCATTCAGGTTCATCCGGATGACGAGCTGGCCGCGAAGCGCAACATCGGTTACGGCAAGTCGGAAATGTGGTACATCATTGATGCCGATCCGGGTTCTGAACTGATCAGCGGTTTCAGCCGGAAGGTGGACAGGGAAACGTATCTCGCTCACCTTCATAACAATACGTTGCGCGATATTTTGAATGTGGAGAAGGTAAAGAAGGGTGATGTTTTTTATATGCCTGCCGGAAGGGTACACGCCCTGGGACCGGGAACCTTTCTGGCCGAAATACAGCAGACTTCCGATACTACCTACCGGATTTACGACTGGGACCGTGTTGACCATGAAGGAAAATCACGGGAACTGCACATTGAGGAAGCCCTGGATGCCATTGACTTCAATGTTTACGACGATTATAAGTCAAAATATAAGCCGAATAAGAATGGATCGGCCAACCTGGTGACAAGTCCGTATTTCACCACCAACCTGATCAGCCTTGACAAGACCCTGGGCAAGGATTACAGTGAACTGGACTCATTCGTGATTTACGTTTGCGTGGCCGGTTCAGTGACCCTGGTTCACGACGGAACCACCGAGCCCCAGATTGCCCTTTCGCAGGGGGAGGCTGTGCTGATTCCTGCAGGCATCGACCGGGTTGATATCATTCCTTCATCACCCTCGGAGATCCTTGAAGTTTACATTGCCTGAGAGGCATGATTATTGAATTGAAAGCAGAGAAACAAACAAAACAACATGAAAAAAGTCATTTTCTTCTCATTGATGCTCACTTTTGTGATGGGGGCTGCAGCCCAGGATGCTGAAAAAAATCTGAAAAAACTGCCTGCAGTCAATGTTAAAACCCTCGATGGCAAAGTGTTCAATACCGCCGACCTTAACAATAATGGCAAGCCCATGATCGTAAGCTTCTGGGCATTGTGGTGCAAGCCCTGTATCAACGAGTTGACCACCATTGCCGATGTTTATCAGGACTGGGTTGAGGAGACCGGTGTGAAACTGGTGGCCGTTTCCATCGACGATGCCAGGTCAACCTCGAAAGTAGGCCCTACCGTAAACGGCAAGGGCTGGGATTATGAAGTGCTGCTGGATGCCAACGGCGACTTCAAACGTGCGATGAATGTGAATATGATTCCCCATACATTCCTGGTGAACGGCAAGGGAGAGATCGTATGGCAGCATACCTCCTTCAGCGAAGGCAGCGAACTTCAGCTGATTGAGATGGTGCGTAAACTAAACCGCGGAGAAGCGGTAGAATCTCACTGATTCCCGGAGATAAACAGCCAATCTCAGGATCGAAAAGTTTTAAAACCGGAATAATCCTTTCAATTTATATCCATTGAAAACAACCTCCCTGACTCTTTTTGCAGCAGCAATGCTTTTGCTGGCTGCTCCCTTAGTTCGTGCCCAGAATTTCCTGGAAGGCGGTCGCGTAAGCGGCAATTTTCAGCTCGATGCGCAGGTTTACCGTGCCGACTCGGCCATCGGGGCTTTTGAGGTAGCTGAAAAAATGCGCATGAACTCCTTTGCCAACCTGCTTTATACAAACGGAAACTTCAGTGCCGGACTGCGCGCCGAAAGTTACCTCAATCCCATCCTTGGATACGATCCACGTTATAAGGGGAATGGCGTACCCTACTGGTTTGGTTCCTGGAGAAACGAGCAGTTTGAGATCACCGTGGGAAATTTTTACGAGCAGTTCGGCTCGGGTATGGTGCTCCGCAGTTATGAAGAACGCAACCTTGGGTATGACAATGCCCTGAAAGGCGCCAAAGTCAGGTTCAGCCCGACCGAAGGTGTTGTTTTGAAAGGTCTGATCGGCACCCAGCGTTATTTCTGGGAACAGGGCCCTGGCATAGTACGCGGTCTTGACGGAGAGTTTGCGCTGAACGATATTTTCGATAAGGAAGCGAAATACAGGACAAGGGTAACCATGGGAGGAAGCTTCGTAAGTAAGTATCAGGACACTGAGGAGATTTCGGCAGGGCCTGATGAGCTGCTGATCCTTCCTGCCAATGTGGCTTCGTGGGCGGCCCGTTTCAATATTTCAAGGGGTGGGTTTGCCATCGACGGGGAGTATGCAAACAAAATGAACGACCCCTCAGCCATGAATGATTATATCTATAAAAACGGGGAGTCGCTACTGTTGCAGACCTCTTATTCCACCAGGGGACTGGGCGTTATTGTTTCGGCCAAGCGTACCGATAACATGAGTTTTAAATCGAAACGCACCGAAACGGGCAGCGCGCTGGATATCAATTATCTTCCGGCCCTCACCCGCCAGCATGCCTATGCACTCTCTGCCATGTACCCCTATGCCACTCAGCCCAACGGCGAAATGGCGCTTCAGGGGCAGGTGAATTATAAGATCAAACGGGGCAGTAAGATCGGGGGAAAATACGGTACCGATATTGCCATCAACTACTCCCGCATCACATCCATACAGCGCGATCCGCTTGAAGGCGACACCGTGCCCGGCGGAGCAGGGACAGCGGGATATACCTCTCCCTTCCTGGCTTTCGGTAATGAACTCTATTTCCGGGACTTCAACATTGAGATCCAGCGGAAATTCACTGCCGATTTCAAATTACTGGTATCTTACGTAAACCTGAAGTATAATATTGATGTGATTGAAGGGCATCCGGGCGATCCTATGGTGAACGCGCATATTTTTATTGCCGACGGCACCTACCGCCTTACGGATAAAAGGGCTGTGAAACTGGAGTATCAGCACCTGCTCACGAAACAGGATGAAGGCGACTGGCTGCAGTTCCTGATCGAGTATACCGTGGCGCCCAAGTGGTACCTTACGGTTGCAGATCAGTACAATTACGGTAATCCGGACAAGGACAGGAGGTTTCATTATCCGGCGGTTTCGGCGGGCTATACATACGGATCAAACCGCCTGACGCTTACTTACGGCAAGCAGCGTGAAGGCATTCTTTGCGTCGGCGGCGTCTGCCGCAATGTCCCTGCTTCCAACGGATTAACCATTACCCTGACCAGCGCTTTCTGAGTGTAAACTGAAAAAGACAAAACAATGAAAATCAGCATAAAAGCATTGATAGGATCGGTTCTGCTGTTCTCGGGAATAGCCCTGATCAGTTCATGTGATAAGATTGAAGAACCCTTCACCAAAAAAACGGGGTCGCTTGATACGGCAGCCTGTCCGGTACCTGAATTTCCCGCGGTTACAACCGTGCAGAAGCGGGTCCTGCTGGAGGACTACACGGGTCACACCTGTGTAAACTGCCCCAAAGCGGCCAAACTGGCGCACGATCTTAAAGAAGTGCACGGAGAAAAGCTGGTGCTGCTGGCGGTGCATGCCGGGTATTTTGCCAATCCCACTCCCGGGGGCGATTTTACCTATGATTTCAGGACGGAGGCCGGAACGGCCTGGGACGTTTTTTTCGGGGTCGGGATGGTAGGCAATCCCAATGGTATGGTTAACCGCAGGGGACATCCCAACAACCACATCATCACGCCGACCGCCTGGGGCGCTAACGTAACCGACGCCCTCTCAACACAGCCGCTGATTGATCTTCAGATGATCAACGAATATGACGCTGCGGAAAGGAAGCTGTGCACCCATGTCAAAGCCAGGTTTATCACCGCGCTTGACAGAAACCTCAGACTGGTGGTGGTGCTTGCCGAAAGCGGCATTGTGAAGCCGCAGAAGAACAATGATTCCGGCTCGGGCGATACGCCGGTTATTAAGGAATATGTTCACAATCACGTGTTGCGCTCAGCCATTACATCCACCTGGGGAAGCAGCATTGCAGCTGCCGGAACGCCGAATCCCGAATCCCTGGTGAAATCATTCAAGTATATCCTTAAAGAGGAGTATGTGCCTGAAAACTGCAGTGTGATTGCATTTGTGTATGATAATGACACCAAAGAGGTGCTTCAGGCGATCGAGGCGGACGTAATTTAATCCTGGTTTTATCCGGGCCCGGCTAAGTGGATTTTGAATTCCGCCTGGTATGCCGTTGAATTTGAGATTCAGCAAAACCCGTTGGTTTTGATAACCTGTACCGGCATTTTGTAAAAGCAACCCTGCAATTTAGCAGCTGTTCAAAATGCCGTGATATTTCGTTTTTATTCCGGACGCTAATTGTATTTTTTTGAAAAGGTTCAGGAAATCGGTGAGTTCAAGGTCTAAATCTTCACGAATAATTTTTCGTAACAGGCCTTTCGGAATACTTTCGCTTTTATGCACCGGAATAGTAGTTGCCCTGCCATCAGGATGTTTCAGTCTGTGATGTGAGCCGTTGATCCGCACAACCACAAAGCCAGGCGACAGCAGAAATCTGATAAAGTCTTTACCGGAAATAACAGGCAATTGGGGCATAAAAATCTGTATCAGGCTGTTGCGGGTTTATATGAAACCTGTATTTCTCTGAAACCAACAAAGCGGTTTGTGCCGGAAACCATATCCTTTTCCTCTTCAATGCAAATATCAATCACTTCCTTGATATTTGTAAGGGCTTCCTCAACTGTTTTTCCATAAGAGTGACAGCCTTTGAAAACAGGGCAGCTTACGATATAAATATTGTCTTCGTCCTGTTCTACAAGAATGGGCAGATGTAATACTTTGTTTTCTGTTTTCATTTTCAGGGGGCTTATAAAACATTTGTCAGGCTTGTTTGCGTTGTATTGATTTCAGGAAAAGGGAAATAATCCTGTAATCATACTTTCCGTATAGATGCCAGAAAAGGCAAGCGATACACCCGAATAACGTTTTTAAAACAAAGATAACAAAAATACGGGAAAGAAGTCATTTGTTCCGGCCTTATCATTCAGGCGTGAACAAGATGATTTTCAGTTTTATGTTCATTGACAAATCAGTATTCAGTTTTTCCCCGGCTAAGCGGAATTTGGATTCCGCCTGAAATACCATCGGATTGGCAAATCAACAAACCGCTGCTATGCCGGGAAACCGGCTTCAGATTTTCAGTATCAGATCCCTGATGGCTGCAGCAATTTCCGGCATCCGGGCGGGATTGACTATTCCCGGCTGGTCGGCGGGGGTATGGGTAATGCGCTGTGAGTGAAGGTGCTGAAGGAACCATTCCGAAGTAAGGGCGATGGCCGGGCATCCGTATTGTACAAAAATACTGTGATCCCCCTGCGGCCACTGCGGGCCTTCCCAAAAACCATGTGCATCCCTGAAAACGGCATGCGCCTCCTGTGTCAGGCGCTCAGGCAGGCCGAACAACGAGTAGGCGGACCCGCCTTCGTGATAACCGGCCCCGTCGATGTTGATATTCAGGCTGATCTGGTTGAAATGTTGATGGTTTTCTGAGATATAAAGCATTTGTCCGGGTACCGCGTAGTAATCCTCCCCGTTAAAGGCCGCCAGTTCGATGACCGGTTCGCCCTGATAATCCTTCATCATTTCGGCCAGCAGCAGCAGTACGGCCACTCCCGTGGCATTGTCAATGGCGCCGGGGGTGCCCTTTTTGGCATCTATGTGCGCGGTAACCACAATCCTTTTTCCGGGATTTTTCCCTTTACGGGCTGTAACATTATATCCGGTTCCGGGGATGCGTGTGGCTTCGGAAACCAGTTTTACTTTATTACCCGTAAGGGCGAGAAGGCGCTTTCCTTCTTCTTCGGTGGTGTAAACTGACGGTATGTTAAAATCGCCGTCTTCAATCAGGGGAAAGGGATAGACACCGCCAGCCAGTTCCGGGTTGTATCCGGTAGCGCAGATCAGCGCGGCCGGTTTTCCGGCTTCCAGGGCGGCGATGATTTTCTGATGGTGTTCAGGATTATAAAATACAAAGTTCTTCGGCATCAGTTGTTCCGCGGCCAGTTCACCATGCAGCAGAACGATCCGGTCCTGCATGCTGAGTGATTCCAGTTCGGAAAGGGAACCGGCCTGCAGCAGGGAGGCTTCTGTGTTGCAGCCCAGCGCGTAGGGGCTTGAGTGTACGCTGAATGCTTCGCCCCCGGCGGTAAGGCTGGCCCCATTGGTGATCCAGTCCATCGCGTTAAATGCCGCCGATCGCGTTTCCCAGCCGAGGGATTCAAGTGTCTGCCTGAAGTAACGGGTAGCCTGGCGGTTGCCCTCACTGCCGACGCAGCGTCCGGGAATGGTTTCACATAACATCTGCAGATAGCTTCTGCTTTTTTCCACATAATCGTTTGCCTGATTCATAATTTTCGTTTTTGCTGCAAAATTATTCCGCTGCCGGGAGGTGGAATTGTACAAATACGACTTTTATCCGAAATCCGGCATTGAAAGGTTTTTCCGGTAAACGGAAGGCAGTTCGCCGGCAATGCTTTTGAATTCGCGGATAAAATGGGCCTGATCGTAGTATCCGGCTTCAAGCGCGATACCGGTCAGCGGCTGAGGCGTGCCGAAAAGCGACATGGCTTTGTTGAAGCGGGCAATCCCGGCATACCGGACCGGGCTCAGCCCCACATAATCCCTGAAAACCCTTTCAAATTGACGGTTCCCGACAAACAGGGATTCAGCGGCTTTTGAAACCGCGGGGCCATCGGCTTTTTGGGCAAGCAGCTCCACGCTTTTCCTGACCAGCGCAAAATGGCGCTGGTTTATGGTGTGCAGGCGCTTCAGCATAAAATTTTCAATGATCTGAAGGCGCTGGGGCAGGCCGGGCGCTTCGGCTACCATGCTGCCGGCTTCTTCCAGGCTCTTGTCAATTTCAGGCAGACCGACCGTGAGGTGGGTAAAATGGTGCGCCGGAATGCCAAACAAGGCGTTGGAAGCATAAGGGTGAAACACCACCCCCAGCAGGCCGGCATTGCCGGATAAGAAGATATCCTTGTATGTGGTAAACTGCCCGCTGATAAGGCTTTGAGGTTGTAGTCCGGGCCGGCCGCCTCCATAGCTTTCGCCGAAAGGACTGCCGTAATGGAAGATCAGCTGGGTCTCGCCATTGGGATACAGGCGCTCATGGTGAACCCCGCTCCCTTTTTCAAGCGTCCAGATTGCTTTTACGTAAGCTGACACCTTTTCGGGTACCGGCAGCATCCTGATCCGGGGATATGCTTCATATACGGAATCTGCTGTCGGGCAGTCAGAAGTCATGGAGTGAATCTTTTTTTTGATGCTGAATAAGATGCTTTTCGGGCTGCAAAGTTACATGAGTTGAATTATTCATTAAATATTGCGCTGATTATTATACCGCGGAAACACCAAAACTCAGAATAGCACAGAAATATTTTAAGAAATTATTTATCTCCGGATTATACTGCAGGCTAGTTAACCAGCTTCGATATTCCTGTGGTTAGGATACCGATTCTGAAGTATGTCAATATTATTCTTCAGTTTTCCGGTTCAGGCTGATTACATAATCATCAGCGGTAAACAGAGGGCCGGATATTATAATTTGAGTGAAGCAGCATTTGCTATCAGCATCTGTTTTTATCGGGTTCTTCATGAAAAGAGAAAAAATCATTGGTGCGTTTTTGTGTTATTGAGTTTTTGTGGCAAACTTCTTAAGGTACGTTGCTGAATCAATACAGGCACATCACATAGCGGAAGTCCCCGTCAGTTTGAGTTAAACTTTTATTTTCCGTTTCCTATCGCATTGAATATTAAAGTTTTTACTTTTGTCGCATAGGCAGAAATAATTGTCCCGAAATAATTTTTCCCGATTGTATTGCGTTGTCTGTTTATACATATTTTCACTGCTATATGACTAAAAAGCTTTTAATCAGAGACTTGACCTTACGCGACGGACAACAGTCGCTGTTTGCCACCCGCATGACCCAGCAGCAGGTTGACCGGGTATTGCCTTTGTACCGTGAAGCCGGCTTTTATGCCATGGAAGTATGGGGTGGGGCGGTACCCGACTCGGTGATGCGCTACCTGAATGAAAATCCCTGGAACAGGCTGGAAAAGATCAGGGAGGGCGTCGGAGATACCACGAAGCTCACCGCCCTGTCGCGCGGAAGAAATCTCTTTGGTTACAATCCTTATCCGGATGATGTGATTGACGGGTTTAACCGGAACGCCATCAGATCCGGCATCAGCATTATGCGGATTTTCGATGCCCTGAATGATACCGACAACATCGGATCGACCATCAGATCGGTGAAAGAAAACGGCGGCATTGCCGATTGCGCCATCTGCTACACCGTTGATCCTTATTTTTCGCGGTTCAAAAGGCTGAAAGCGCTGCTGCAGGCCAAACCGCTGCAGACCCATATCTTTACGGACGAGTATTACATCGAAAAAGCGCTGAAGCTTCAGGGAATGGGCGCCGACATGATTTCCATCAAGGACATGGCCGGGCTGGTTCCGCCCCTGAGGGCGGGCAGGCTGGTGAGGCTGCTGAAAAAAAACCTGGATATTCCGGTAGATTTCCATACCCATTGCACACCGGGTTATGGCCTGGCTTCCACCCTGATGGCCATCGTGAACGGCGCGGATATTGTGGACACCAACATCATGTCATTCTCGGGCGGAACGGCAGCCGCTTCGTTTGAGATCATCCAGCTTTTTTGCGACCGCATGAATATTGAAACAGGGGTAAATCGTCAAGCGGTGGTGCAGATAGATGCCCTGCTCCGTGAAATCAGGCTCGAACTGGCTGAATATGATCAGTATAAGGAATTTCCGAAGGAGTTCAATATTGTTACGGACAAACTGCCCAGGGATATTGATGAGCTGTTTGAACTGGCCATTGCCTATGCCAAGGCTGATAAGGAAGATGATCTGCTGAGCACCTGCGGCAGGATTGAGAGTTATTTTAATTTTCCGGAGCCGGATGAGAAGGTAAAGGAGGCGGAAGTGCCCGGAGGAATGTATTCCAATATGCTGGCACAGCTTAAACAGCTGAAGCTGGAAAAACTGCTTCCCCGGACACTTGAATTAATTCCTTCCGTCCGCATGGATGCCGGCTGCCCGCCCCTGGTAACGCCAACCAGCCAGATTGTGGGGGTGCAGGCGGTGAACTGTGCTATTGATGAGTCGAAGGGGCAGCCCATGTACACCACAAAGTCGATTCAGTTTGTCAATCTGGTGAAGGGGATTTACGGCAGAACGCCTGTTCCGGTTGATCCTGAATTCCGCTACAGCATCGCGGGCGTTCGCGAAGAAACGCCCTATGATACCCGGTTTTACAAGCGACAGGAAAACCCGGTTTTCCATGAATATGGCGGGGTGAAACTTGCTGCTGATGAAAAAGAAGAATTACTGCTTGAATTATTCCCGGCCGTGGCTACCGATTTTCTGAAGCGCAGGGTGGAGCAGGCTTACCTGGATGAGATTCACCGGGTGGAAGCCGAAAAGCGCGCCGCGTTTGAAGCCGAGAAACTGGCTTATGAAAGCCTCTCACCCGAGGAAAAGCAGCAGCGGTTGCTTGAAGGGTTGTACAACTACGACTGGACCACGGAAGGCGCGGATACGCTGGGGCATTCCTGATTGTCAGTTAACGAATTTCTTTTCATCGCCGTCGCTGTTTCCGCAGCACGGGTGTTTCATTGCCCATGTTGTACACCGCCTCACGGACAAAGCGTCCGTTCTCATAGTATTTCCACTTGCCGTGCCAGCAATACCTGAGTTCAGCAGCGTCGTATATCATCAGCGCCTTGCCTTTCTTCTCCCGGCGGCCGTTGTCGTCATAATAGGTGACATTCATCCTGCCATCTTTGAAAGCCCTGAATTTCAGCCATTTCTTTCCGTTTTCATTGTAATAGCGGTTCAGGCCGTGCTCCCTCCCGTTTTTGAAGCGGAGCTTGTTCATCGGCTTTTTCTGCGCATCATCCCAGTAGTAGATCCAGCGCCCATCGCGCAGGCCATTGGCGTTGTACCGGTTGATTTGAGCCTTGAACGGCCATCCTCCGGTGGCATTTACAGAAGCCGGTACAATCAGCAATAAGAAGATCAGGCGGCAGATCATACGCGGGCAACTACTTGTTTATCCTGAAAAAATAGTTCAGTTTCACCGGAACCACTGCTCCCCTGGTTTTGCCGGGAGTCCAGTTTTTCATCTTTTCTATGGCTTCTGTAAATTTATCGGAGACAGTAGCTTCAGGAGAACCTGCAATTCCCGACGGAGTGATGCTACCGTCGGGTTCTACAATAAAACTTACGTAGATGGTTGATTTACCGTGTTCTGAGTCAAATTCCAGGTTTGGAATATAATTTCTGAAGTATTTCAGCAACGCCTCGTTTCCTCCCGTGTATTCGGGCATCTGCTCCGCTTTGTAATATACCTCACGTCCCTGGTAAACGATCTTTTCGGGCAGTTCTATGGGTTTGTCGGGCGCGGCGGGATCAAGTTTAAACTTCACAGGCATATTGAACCTTACCGGAACAGCCACCCCGTCCTTTTTCCCGGGCTTCCACCCGGGCATTTTCATTACAGCCTCTCTGGCAACCTCGTCTAATCCTCCGCCTATGCCCCTCAGAACCTGAGCATTGCTTACGCTTCCATCAGCTTCAATCACGAATGAAATATAAACAGTCCCTTCGGTTTTTTCCTTTTTCGCGGTTTCGGTGTATTTGGTATTTGAACTTATAAATTCTGCCAGCTTCTCCATTCCGCCGGGGAATTCCGGCGTTTCATCAACCACGTTGTAAACCTCCCTGCCGTCAGGGAGTTGGCTGGTTGTCTTTACTTCTTTTGGTTTTGCCGGTTCACTTTTAAGGCTGAACTTCACCGGGATGTTGAACTGCACCCTTACCGTTTTTCCCCGCTGCGTGCCTGGTGTCCAGGCGGGCATCGCGTTTACCGCCTCCAGGGCTATTTTGTCAAGCCTGGGGTCAACGCCCCTGATTACCTTCGCGTTGCTGATGTTGCCATTCTTTTCAATCACGAAGGTGACATATACGGTCCCTTCGATTTTTTCTTTTCTGACATCCTCAGGATATTGTATGGCCGAGGAGAAATATTTTGCCCTGGCTTCATCGCCGCCGGGGAACTGAGGCGGGTTTTCAACTACCATAAAGACTTCTTCCGAAACGGCATCGTCCGAATCGCCCGAAAGGGCAAATTTGACCGGCATTACCATGGATGACCTGACCGGTTTACCGTTTTTTTCGGCAGGCTGCCAGCGCGGCATCAAAGCCACTACCCGGAGTACCTCTTCATCACAGCCGGTACCAATCCCCCGGATGATCTCCGGAGAAGTCACTTTTCCGTCAGTTTCCACGGTGAATCTGCAAAGCACTGTGCCCTGAATGTTGTTTTTCCGGGCTTCAGCCGGGTAGCGGATGTTCTGCTGCAGAAATTTCAGCTTGGCAGCTTCCCCGCCAGGATATTCCGCTTCCTTCAGGGTGGTGTCTTCCGTAGCGCCTGCCTGTCCATGGGTTTGCTCAATGTCGGCGAACAGGGTGTTTGCGGTTTCCGGCAGGTCCTGAATGTTATTCCCGGTACCATTAATTTCAGTGGAAGAAGTTCCCGGTTGTATCATGGCTGTGAGGATGGCAACTGCTGCCACCAGCAGCATACCGGTAACGATGGCTGTAAGGTTCAGTTTGCCGGGCTTGAGGTGATTGAGCATAATGATGCGTTTTTTTAAGTGAGCACTAAAGGGATGACTTATGGGGTTGTTCTTGTAAATTCCTGCAAATTCTATCATCAGGTTGTTGTAACCATCCTTGTCGCCGGTTACCTGAATTGCGTCGGCATCAGCCTGATATTCATTTACCTCGGCCAATAATTTATAGCTGAGGTGTGCAAAAGGACTAAACCAGAAGAAGGATCTGAATAGCGCGGATATCATGCGGTCGATGCTGTGGTGCCGCCTTACGTGGCTGAATTCATGCCTGAGCAGTAATTCTGTTCCGGGAAGCTCAAGGCTGCTGCCGGGGAAAAATACCCACCTGAAGAAGGAGAAAGGGCTGGTGGCTTTATCATCGATGTATATTTTTCCGTAGGCAGTAATTCTGACGTTTGATTTTTTTATTTTCTGCAATACAGACAATACCGCGATCAATGCGGACAGTAAAAGGATCACTGAAACTGCATAATATATGATTTCATGAAGTGGCGGTAATGACGGAGGAGCGGTTTCAGATCCGGGCTGTATGGTGACCATTCCGGATGGCTCCGGCAATGTAATCACATAAACCGGTACTGCGGTATCACCCTGATGAATAACCGGCTGCGGGATAAGCGGTAGCAGCAGCGGCAGGACAATGGTGGCCAGCAATGCCGCCCGCATTAATGAAAAGTTGCGGCCGGGGCGGATGGCATAGTAATAAACCCCCAGCATCAGGGCATTGATCAGGGCCGCTTTGGTCAGGTATATAAAAACCGGTGTCATGGCTCTTGCTTTTTTTGATGGATCTGCTGTTCTATCAGTTGGCGGATTTCCTCCATCTCCTTTAACGACAGGTCGTGTTCCCCGGTAAAAAAGGAGACCATCTGCTTGTATGAATTGCTGAAGTAGCCATTCAGCATTTGCTTCATGGTAAAACGGGCGTACTCGCGTTTGCTTACTTTCGGGAAATAGCGGTGCGATTTTCCGATGGCCTCATGATCCACAAAATCCTTTTTCTCGAGAATGCGGATAATGGTTGAAACCGTATTGTAGGCCGGCTTCGGCTCAGGAAAATATTCCAGCAGATCATTCACATGACCTTTGCCGATGCGCCAGAGTATCTGCATGATCTGCTCCTCTGCACGGGTAAGTTCTTTCATGGTTTTCCGGTGTAACTAAATTATTAGTTATTCAGTCATACAAAACTACAACTAAAAACTTAGTTTGTCAAGTGTTTTTTTGAATTAAAATTGACATAAGTGTAAAGCAATGTAAATCAGACTTATAATAGAAGTGTGTTAATCCTGCTAAAAGTGATCAATCGGGATACAGATGAGAAATTGTCCGGCGCTGGGTTGGTTTTGATTATGTGGGACGCTGATGCAAGGCAACCCGATTAAGGTGTTATCTTTGCAGGCTGACCGGTATTCCAACTAAAATTGCCGGGTCCTCGATTATGGAAGAACAGAAGTATATCCGCCCGACCTGGGACGAGTATTTTATGGAGGTGGCCAATACCATCGCCAAACGCGCAACCTGTGACCGGGGCCGGAGCGGATGCGTGATTGCCCGCAACAAGCAGATTCTGGTTACCGGATATGTCGGTTCGCCGAGGGGATTGCCACATTGCGATGATGTGGGGCATTTGTTTAAAAAGGTAGTTCACGACGACGGAAAAGTCACCAATCATTGTGTGCGCACGGTACATGCCGAGCAGAACGCCATTTGTCAGGCCGCGAGGCTGGGGATCGCCCTTGAAGGCGCCACACTCTATTGCCGAATGACCCCCTGCCGCACCTGTGCCATGCTGATTATCAATTGCGGGATAGAAAGGGTGGTGTGTGAAAAGAAGTATCACGCCGGTAAGGAATCAGAAGAGATGTTCCGTGAAGCGGGAATACTGCTTGACTATGTGAGCGAGGATACGATGAAATACGACAACCAGTAATCCATTCTTTCGTCCGGATAACTTCGGGCTACCATTGCCTGATTATACGATGGCGGGTGTTTCGTTTTCATCGCTATTCCTGTCGATCTGATTTTTGAGAAACGGCAGAACGCCCGGAATTACCTGGCTCAGCGGATTGTAGAAGATCGATTTTTCCTTGCTTTCAGGTTTGATGATGCTGTGACCGGCGTCAAAAACATTGAGCAGGTGAATGATGATGGCGAATACCAGCAATGACTTAATCACACCAAAACCTGCGCCTGCCAAACGGTTCATAAAGCCCAGCGCGGCGATCTCAACGATTTTTTCAACCGATTTTCCCAGGAAGTGGACGAAGATGACCACCACGGTGAAACAAAGAAAGAATGCGATTACATACATATAAGGCGCCTGAGAGCCGGTGGCATTGCACAGGATCTCCTCGATGATGCCGGCATACCGGAGCGAAAGATAAATTCCTAGGACAAATCCGGCCAGGGATGCCAGCCCGACGATAAAGCCTTTCGAAAAGCCTGAGATCGCAGCGATAACCAGTGATATAAGTATTACAATATCAATCCAGTGCATGGGCGGGGTTTATTTCAGTTTACGGGTAAGTTCAGTCGCAAAAACAAATTCATTTAGCTCCGGATTATCGCTTTTCAGTATGGTATCCTTGTTTCCTTCCCACCAGAGTTTTCCTTTGTGCACATAAGCGATTTTGTCGCCGATTTCAATCACGGAATTCATATCATGGGTATTGATTACCGTTGTGATATTGTATTCCTGTGTAATTTCGCTGATCAGGTTATCGATTACGTTGGCAGTGAGCGGATCGAGGCCGGAGTTGGGCTCGTCGCAGAACAGGTACCTGGGATTCATGGCGATGGCCCTGGCGATGGCCACCCGTTTTTTCATACCGCCGCTCAGTTCGGCAGGGAAGAGTTTGTTGACATTTTCGAGCCGCACCCTGGAAAGGCAGAAGTTGGCCCTTTCCAGCTTTTCTTCAAGGCTTTGGTCGGTAAACATCGAGAGGGGAAACATGATGTTTTCTTCCACGTTCATTGAATCAAAGAGTGCCCCGCCCTGAAACATCATGCCGATTTCCTGCCGGATCACTTTCATTTCATCAAACGACATCTTCGAGAAGACCCTTCCGTCATATTCAACATTTCCCTTGTCGATTTCAAAAAGCCCGACCAGGCATTTCATCAGCACGGTTTTTCCGGATCCGCTCTGCCCGATGATCAGGTTGCACATGCCTTCCTCGAACCGGCATGAAACATTATCGAGCACCAGGTGTTCGCCAAAGGATTTGGAGACATTTTTAGCTTCGATCATGACAGCAGGAGTTGGGTGAGGATCAGGTTAAAAACGATGATGGCGATGCTGCTGTGTACCACCCCTTTGGTGCTGGAAGCGCCGACCTCCAGCGCGCCGCCCTTTGTGTAGTAACCGTGGTATCCCGAGATTGAAACAATCAGGAAGGCAAATACCACCGTTTTGATCAGGGCGTAAACGATGTCGTAAGATTCGAAAAATGCCTTGATTCCGTAAACATATTCGCTGGTAGGTACCAGTCCGGTGAAGATTCCGGCAAGCCATCCGCCCATTATTGCCATCACCATGCTCATGATGATCAGAATGGGGTTGATCAGCACCGCGGCGATGATTTTCGGAAAAATAAGGTAGGTCGCCGGGTTGATGCCGATGATCTCAATGGCGTCGATCTGTTCGGTTACCCGCATGGTCCCCAGCTCTGAAGCCACCCTTGAACCTACTTTTCCGGCAAGGATCAGGCTGATGATGGTAGGTGAAAACTCGAGCACAACAGATTGCCGTGTAACGAAGCCAATGGTATAGAGCGGAATAAATGGGGTGTCGATGTTAAAAGCCATCTGAATGCAAAGCACGGCCCCCATAAAGGTGGAAATAAAAGCCACAATCCCGACAGAATCCAGTCCGAGATTCTCGATTTCCACCATAATCTGGCGGATATAAATTGATTGTTTCTCAGGCCGTTTGAAAACCTGACGCATCAGTAATATATACCTGCCAATGTGAAACAGAAATCCTTTCAGCACGGTGTTTTCGTTTGTGCTAAATTAGATATTATTTTTTAATGAAGGTTACACAATCTGAAGATGCATGCCGGCTATGTTCCGGAAATTATTGCAGATCAGTGTTTCCAGGGCTGACGACAAAAAAAATGCAGGACAATCGCCCTGCATTTCAGTGTAATGAATCACGATTTTACTCGTCGCATACTACAGAATGTGCGGCTACATAGATATTGCCCGACAAACCGTTGATGGTGAATGTATCGGAGGAAACTCCGTTCAGATTCCCGTGTTTGTAAGGGAATTGTCCCGGCGCCGTGGTGTATTTGTTCTTCTTCTTCGGAAGGATGTCGTTACCGACATACAGATGGGTTTCGTTCAGGACATAACCATCAAAAACAGTGTAGGTTACAACGGCTGTTGGTGGTGTGTAGTCAACCGTGAGCGTTCCTACGTGGGTTCCGTTGCCGATGTTGCACTGACCTGCACCTGCATACATGGGCCATGAATAACTTCCGGCGCCGAGAGGGCCGTTTGACCATCCCCAGTTGTTGGATTGAACACCGGGAATGCTGATAAAGCAGGTGGCCACGGATTCCCCAAAAGCATAAGCGGTTTCACATCCTCCGAGCGGCGGGGGAGGCGGAGGGCACTCCTGCCTGCAATAGTTCAGGTAGTAACCAGAAGTCTTTGAAGGACTCTTGCCCCAGATATCAAGGAAACTCTGATCGGTACTGTTTCTGATTCTGGTATAGGCGACCACCACAAAGCATTCAGGCAGTTCGCTGAGGGGCATGGAGTATTCCCAGTAGGTGCCGTAATTGGCGTAGTTACCCGGCCCGATGGGAAGGCCGAAGGGGGCGTTGACTGAATTAAAGTAAACGGTGTTGGGGCCGTTAAAATCAACGGTCACATCTGGCAGGGCTGCCAGTTGCTCGGGAGTTCCGATAAACAGGGCAGGAAGGTTGATAAACCATCCCGGCTCACTCAGCTCGAATTTAACCAGCAGGGTGGTGGCGTCGTTCATCACCGTAACAGTTGCGGGGGCAACAGTTTGTGCATAATCCACTATAGGGGCGACCAGCGGGGTTCCGCAATAAACAAGGTCGGTCTTCAACTGGCCTGCAACAGGAGCAGTGGTTTCAGTATTGTCGTTATACTCATTTTTCTGGCACGAAACGAGTATAAACGGCACTGCCATCAGCAGAAGCAGTGTGTGTTTAATTCTTGTTTTCATAGTTTAAGCGTTTTTGGTTAATGATTATGGTCAGGTTTAAACAAAGAAAAAGTGATTATGTTCCGGCATTAACAAATCTTTAACAAGGGGAGTGCGCCGAAGCAAAGCTAAGCCAGGCTGATAAGATCAATATTCAGGATTGATCTGAAAGAAAAGAGTTTAAAGATACGAAAATTGCAGGTAAAAGTCAATAGATGCACATCAGTTGCCGTTGATGTTCGCGCCGGCATTTTATGAGATCCGTTTATTTTTTGATTCACGTAAGATTGCTTACTTTTTTTATTGGTTTTACAACATGATTTTTTATGTGACATCGTTGTTAAGAAATCGGGCTGTCACTAATAAAAGGGATCTGCAGAATGGAAGGCATGATTGCATGGTGAAATCGTATTATTGCCTTTATTAGTTGTTTAAATTGCCGCTGGCCATTAAGGATTTATTATTTTTGAAGTCGCTAATCACTTATTAATTCAGTGCTATGAAACTTAAAAGCAGTTATCTTTTTATATCGGTTATTTTGGTTGCCCTTATGGCCGCATCCTGTTCAACCCCCACTTACAAGCAGAACAAGTACAAAAAGGCAAGGCGTAGCGGAAGGGATTGCGGTTGCCTGATAAAGCCCGCCGACCATCATGTGATGCTGAGTTATAATGAGCAGAAGTAAGTTAACGGGGGATTCCCTGTCAGCATACCTGCCTTCCGGGTGTGGAGAACAGATAGCCTATTGGTTTAATCAGAACCATGTTGTATTGCGCATTACGAGGGCCCGGCGGAGCAAGCTGGGCGATTTCCGGAGCGGAAGTTCATCCGTTCCGCCGGTAATCTCGGTGAATCATTCCCTGAACCCATATAGTTTTCTGGTCACGCTTTTGCATGAAATGGCGCATGCGGAGGTTTTCCTGAAGTATAAGCGTCGCGTTCAACCGCATGGAATTCAATGGAAGGACGCTTACCGGCGGCTGAGCCTTCCTTTTCTTTCCCACGGCCTGCTGCCTGAAGATATCCGCAAGGCTTTCGGGAATTACCTGATCAATCCCGCTGCATCCAGTACATCCGATGTCAATCTGGCCGTTGTGCTCCGGGGGTATGATCCGCCGGGGAATGTTATGCTGGTTTCGGAATTGCCGGAGGAGGCTGTATTTGCATTGCCCGATGGACGGGTTTTCAGAAAAGGGGAGAAACTCAGGAAGCGTTATAAATGCGAATGTCTGAACAATAAACGCATATACCTTTTCAGTCCGCTGGCCGAAATCCTGCCATTCAATCCGGAGCAATCCGGAGGTGCTGTCTGAAAACTTAAAGGCAACCATGATTATTGACTAACCAACCATCAAGGAGATGAATAAAAACAATTTTTGCATCATTATGGCAGGAGGCATTGGCGCCAGGTTCTGGCCCCTGAGCCGTCAGCATCACCCCAAGCAGTTTATCGATATCCTTGGCACCGGCGAAACGCTGATACAGGCTACCTTTAACAGGTTTACCAGGGTATGCCCGCCTGAAAATATTTACATTGTTACCAATGAAATTTACAAAAGCCAGGTTCTTGAGCAGCTGCCGCTGATCAGCGAAGAACAGGTCCTTTGTGAGCCTTCAAGGCGGAATACCGCTCCCTGCATCGCTTATGCCAATTACCGCATCCTTCAGATAAACCCCGATGCCAATATCGTTGTGGCTCCTTCCGACCACATTATCCTTAAGGAGGAACAGTTTATTGAAGTCATCACCACGGCGCTAAACGCCGCCAGCGAAAATGACTGGTTGTTGACCCTGGGCATACAACCAAGCCGCCCGGACACCGGCTATGGCTATATTCAGTTTGATGATTCCCGGAGTTATGCCGGTGACAGCAGGATCAGGAAGGTGAAGACGTTTACCGAAAAGCCCCAGCTAGAAATGGCCATGCAGTTTCTGGCCAGTGGTGACTTTCTCTGGAACTCGGGGATTTTTATCTGGAAACTTAAATCCATTCTGGCCGCTTTTGATAAGTATCTGCCCGAGGTTGACCAGCTGTTCAGGGCCGGCATCGGTAAATACAATACCGCTGAAGAGGAAACCTTTATACGGAAAACATATACCATCTGCAAAAGCATTTCCATTGACTATGGTGTGATGGAAAAAGCCGATAATGTGTATGTACTGGCTTCCGATTTCGGCTGGAGTGACCTGGGTACCTGGGGATCGCTGTATGAAACGCGCCTGAAGGATGAACAGGGCAACGCCGTAGTTGGTCAGAACGTGATGATGTATGATACCCGTAATTGCATTGTAAATATGCCTAAGGATAAGCTGGTGGTGTTGCATGGGCTTGACGATTACATCGTTGTTGAAGATGAAGGGGTGTTGCTGGTTTGCCGCAAGGGTGACGAGCAGCAGATCAGGCAGTTTGTGAATGATGTGCTCATTGAAAAGGGTGAAAAATATGTGTAACTCAACTAATAAATCAAGATGAAAAAGCTGTTTGTGCTGTTTTTTGTATTCCTGGCTACCCTGGGCCGTGCAGATGAAGGGATGTGGTTGCCGTTGCTGATTGACCGGCTGAACTATGTCGATATGCAGAAAGAGGGATTAAAACTGACCGCTGAAGAGATATACAACATCAATCATTCCAGTTTGAAAGATGCCATCATTCAGTTCGGGAACGGATGTACCGGAGAGATGATCAGCGGCCAGGGACTGGTGCTTACCAACCACCATTGCGGTTATGGCGCCATCCAGTCTCACAGTACCATCGATCATGATTATCTTGCTGATGGTTTCTGGGCGATGAACCTGAAAGAAGAGCTGCCCAACGAAGGCCTGACAGCCCGTTTTCTGGTGAGGATTGAAGATGTTACGGCGCGTGTGCTCGAAGGGCTGAATGATCAGATGACGGAAAGTGAGCGCAATGAAAAAATTGCCGGGCTTTCGAAAGCCATTCAATCGGAAGCCACACAGGGTACCGGTTATGATGCCAGGGTTGCTTCATTCTTTAACGGCAATGAGTTTTATCTTTTTGTTTACGAAGTCTTTCGCGATGTCAGGCTGGTAGGGGCCCCTCCATCATCCATCGGTAAATTCGGGGCGGATACCGACAACTGGATGTGGCCGCGCCATACCGGAGATTTTTCACTTTTCAGGGTTTATACCGGCGCAGATGGCAAACCGGCATCTTTCTCCGCTGAGAACATCCCCATGAAACCCAGGCATCACCTGCCTGTTTCGCTCGATGGTTATGAGAAGGGCGATTTTGCCATGGTTATGGGATACCCCGGAAGTACCGATCGCTATCTTACCTCCTGGGGCGTTAATCTGGCTATTGAGATCAGCAATCCCACCATTGTGAAGATACGCGAGAAAAAACTGGATATCATGCGCAAGGATATGGATGCCGACCGGGAAGTTGCGATTAAGTATGCCTCAAAATATGCAGGAATATCCAATTACTGGAAATACTTTATCGGTCAGACCAGGGGACTGAAAAGGCTGAAAGTGCTTGAAGACAAGCAAAAAATTGAAAGTGAATTTCAGACATGGGTAAATGCTGATCCTGCACGGACAGAGAAATACGGCAATGTACTCAGCGACATAGCGTCAGCCTATAAAACTTATGAGGAATATGCCTTACAGCGCTGGTACTTTATTGAGTCGGTGATGCGCGGTGCCGAAGTGATGACGCTGGCCCAGTCGTTTACCGGGTTAGGGACCGAACTCGGAGAGAAAACCCCTTCGCAGGAAAAAATTGCCCGGATGAAGGATGCGCTTACCAAAAGTGTGGAGCGGCATTTTAAAAACTACAACCGTCCGACGGATGTGAAATTATTGTCGGCGATGCTTCAGATGTATTATGAAAATGTACCCGTGCAGCAACAACCGGAGGCATTCAGGCAAATGGTCGCAAAGAATAAGGGCGATTTCAACAGGATAGCCGGAAATATTTTCGCCAGGTCCATTTTTGCCGATGAAGCAAAAGTCCGGGCTTTCCTGGAAAAGCCCAACCTGAAGGTGCTTAAAAAGGATCCTGCCTACACGCTTTCAGTTCTGATGGTTGAGAAGTATCGCGAAAACCAGAAGAACCTGGATGCTGCCAATGAGATGCTGGAACGCGGCAACCGCCTTTTTGTTGCCGGATTGAGGGAAATGCAGCCGGATCGTAAATTCTATCCCAACGCCAACTCAACCATGCGGCTTACGTATGGCAAGGTACTCGACTATTATCCGGCCGATGCAATCCATTACAACTATTTCACCACCCTGACAGGGGTGATGGAAAAAGAGGATCCTGATAACTGGGAATTCGTTGTGCCGGCAAAACTGAAAGAACTTTATCAGAAAAAGGACTTTGGACCTTATGCCATGGATAACGGGCAGATGCCGGTTGCATTCCTATCGACCACCGACATTACCGGAGGGAATTCGGGAAGCCCGGTAATCAATGGAAAAGGTGAGCTGATCGGGCTGGCTTTCGACGGCAACTGGGAAGCCATGAGCGGGGACATCGCTTTTGAACCCGAATTGCAGCGAACCATCAGTGTGGATATCCGCTATGTGCTTTTTATCATCGACAAGTATGCCGGGGCAAAGAATATCATCAATGAACTGACCATTGTACCGAAAGGACGCAAAGCTGAAAAAGAGATCAGCAGCGCCGGGATGTCTGTTGATGTCAGACCGGAAAACTGAGAAGAATGATTAACAGCCCGGGGAACCGGGCTGTTGCTTTAATGCCTGCCATCAAGTAACCATAAATATTGCTCAGATGCCTCTGGAAATTGAACGTAAATTTCTGGTCAAAAATAATAACTACCGCTCACTTGCTTTGCCGCTCATTTACCGTCAGGGCTATCTGGCTATTCTGCCCGAAAGGGAGGTCAGGGTCAGGCTGGCAGGCAGGAAGAGTTATCTTTCAGTGAAAGCAAGGGTTGACGAAACCACCCGGCATGAGTTTGAATATGCCATTCCTCCTGAAGATGCGATATTTATGTTGGACAACCTGTGTACAGGATACTGTGTTGAAAAATTGCGTTACCGCATTCCTGACCATGGGCTTATCTGGGAGGTTGATGAGTATTCCGGTGATAATCAGGGGCTTGTCGTTGCTGAAATTGAACTTCCCGACCCTGCTTATCCGTTCAGCAAGCCTGAATGGATAGGTGAAGAGATTACCGGGGACGACCGTTACCTGAATGCCGCCCTGGCATTGAATCCTTATAAAAACTGGCGCGATGGCGGAACTTTCTCCTGAAAATGTTTACCGTCAGATGCTCGGGGAAGCGGTCACCGAAAGGGACAAGCTTGCCGGGAAGGCGCGCCGCTATTCGGTGGCAAGGCTGATTACATTTCTGGCTTTTATAGGGGGTGTTTATCTCTCCTTTACTTCTGCACCTGCCTGGTGGGCCGCATCAGTGGTTTTGCTTTCAGGATTCATATTTTTAATGATCAGGCACAATGGTGTGCTCGAGGCTCAAAAACTTAACGGTGCGCAAATTATGGCACTGGAGCAGGAAGTTGAAGCCTGCAAAGGAAATTACTCCTTGTTTGAAGGCGGCGGATCATTTGCGGATCCCCGTCATCCTTATGCCACCGACCTTGACCTTTTCGGGGACTTCTCCCTGTTTCAGGCACTCAACCGTACCGTCAGTCCCCTGGGCAAAGAGACGTTGGCCGCGTGGCTGAAAAATCTGTTGAACAATCCGGATGAAATCAGGTTGCGGCAGGATGCGGTAAAGGAATTGTCGGCGATGCCGGGCTGGAGGATAAAATTCAGGGCGCTGGGAATGGTTGCGGATGAATCGGCCAACGACCTCCGCTCTTTTTATCAATGGCTTGAAACGCCTGCGCTTTTTTCATCCCCGTTTTTCAGGGTTGCCGTTGCACTGATCCCGGTATTGTCATTTGCCATTTTGTTGCTGCTTTCGGCCGGTCTGATCAGCATACAGCTTTTTCTGCTCTACCTGCTGATTCCGTTATCCCTGACAGGTTACTATACCAAAAGCATCAACAGGCGGCACATGATGCTCAGCCGTAAGGTAGACCTGCTGCAGAAGTATGCCTCGCGCTTTGCAATGGTTGAGCAGGAGCCTTTTACCAGTGCGCAGATGCTGAATTTTAAAGGAAGGCTTCATTCCGGGAACAATGGGGCAGGCAACAGCATTCATAAATTGGGAAAGATTACTTCCTCCCTTGATACCCGCCTGAATTTTCTGGCCGGATTTGTGCTGAATGTGCTTCTTTTATGGGATATCCGGCAGATAAGAAGACTGGAGGAATGGCAGCGCGCGAACAGGATACCGATACCCGTCTGGTTCGGTGCACTGGCTGAAACCGAAGCCATTACAAGCATCGCGGCTTTTGCATACTGCAACCCCGCTTATATTTTTCCTGAAACAGCTTCCGGAAGTTTAATGCTCAGCGCCGAAGAGGCCGGCCATCCGCTGATTGAAGCTGCCGGCAGGGTAAACAACGATATTTTACTTCCTGGGAAAGGGCATTTCAACATCATAACCGGCGCCAATATGGCCGGGAAAAGTACCTACCTCCGTACCATAGGGGTGAACCTGGTGCTGGCCATGTGCGGCAGCCCGGTGTGTGCCCGTTCCTTCACCTTTTATCCTGCAGGAATTTATACCAGCCTCCGGACCACCGATTCGCTGAGTGCAAGCCAGTCCTACTTTTTTGCAGAATTGCTCAGGCTGAAGGAACTTATCGACAGGTTGAATGCCGGAGAAACGCTGTACATTTTGCTGGATGAGATCCTTAAAGGGACCAATTCAGTGGATAAACAGGCTGGTTCAAAAGCCTTGCTCAGGCAACTGATCGGGATGGAAGCATCAGGTTTTATCGCCACCCATGACCTTGAGCTGGGAAGGCTGGCCGAAGCGTTCCCGGAGAGAATCATTAACCACAGTTTCGAAGCGGTGATTGACGGCGATGCGCTGCATTTTGATTATAAACTGAAGCCCGGCATCGCCCGTAATATGAATGCCACTTTCCTGATGCAGCGGATGGGGATAACCATTATTAAAGACGAATAAGCGAAGTTGAAGAATTCCGACGGGTAATTAATTAGATGGTGTGAAAACAGAAGAATGCCCTTCAATATACTATGCTGACTTAAATTCAAAACTTCAAATACCTGAACTTAGGTTCACAAATTTGACCTAATCTGTGAACTTTACTTCACAAATTTTATTATCTCTTTTGTCTTTCATCCTTATAAATGATTCAAAGGCATTAAAGGCAAGGATTGAAAAGGGGCTTTTTAAATTAGAAGTCATCATAATATGTGGTTCCATGAGAGTGGTAATAAATCTTTCTTTCAAAACAAATTATCAAGGACCTGAAAGATACGTGCTATCTCAATTGCGCGTTGTTAAAAATCCAATCAGCACTTTCAACTACAAATTCCATACTACTGAAAGATTTTCCCGGAAATTGTCACATAGTTGTGCTGGATGAGGCTCAGCATATTGATCAGATCGGCCTTATCTTATAAATTCCGGCAGATACTTTCCCGGAGGAAACCGGAAGAAGAGACCATTGAAGAATTGAGCGAAATAGCAAGTAATTACCTTTACAAGGATGTACTTCAATTTGAGCGGTTGAAGCGTCCCGATCTGCTGTTTAATTTGCTGAAAGCGCTGGCCTTGCAGATAGGTGGCGAAGTATCATTTCAGGAGTTGTCGCATTTACTGTGAACAAGTGTGCACACTTTAAAACGGTACATTGAATTACTTGAGCAATCCTTAGTAATTTTCAGGTTAAGCTTATTGAGTGGAAATCTGCGAAACGAGATCTCGAAAGGACAAAAAATCTACTTCAATGACTCAGGTATCCGAAACGCCATTATCCGGAATTTCAGTTCATTATCCATTCGGAATGATGTTGGTGCATTGTGGGAAAACATCTGCATATCGGAACGTTTTAAGTATAACAGCAATCAGGGACAATCCGTTAATACATACTTCTGGCGTTCCTACTTTAGCAGGGAAGTGGATTATATCGAAGAAAAGGACGGCCTTATAACGGCCTTCGAATTTAAATACAGTCCAAAGAAGCATGCGCAACTTCCCAATATCTTCAGGCAGGCCTATCCCGATGCCATTTATAAAGTTGTAAATACTAACAATTACATTCACGAATCATTCAGTTGAATCCGGTTATCCCGAAATCAGCAAAACAAATATAATTTAATGCAATGTTTGACTGGTGTCAGCGTTATTGAGGTGCACCATTTCAATTAGTTACAACTATGAAAAAATTAATCTTTTCCTGTTTATTGGTATTAATGCTGCATGCTTCAGTATTCAGTCAATCCGGGTTATATTTCGGAGCAGAGGCTGGAATGAAATTCGATATGTTTCATTATGTCAACAGCAAAGGCAATAATTTAACCATGTTACCGGTGGATGGGGTTTTCGGAGCATATGCAGGCTATTCTTACAATGGGTTTACGCTTGAAACCGGATTTTATGGCAATTACACCTCCAGGCCTTTCATCAGCTATGATTATGCCACTTATGAAATTTCACGAACATCAGGTTCGAGCGGGAGTTCTGACATGAACAGCTGGGTTATCCCTTTAAGGTTTGGTAAAGAGCTTTTATTCCTCCAGGATCGTTTCTTTCTGAAACCGGAAATGGGGATTATTGCAGTTTTTGCACGCGATTACTCGTCCAAACAGCCCAACAGTGGCTGGGGCCAGAATGTATCCCCTTTTCCGGGTTATCCAGATTTTACACCAAGCGGCCCCGATTCCACCAGGGCTTACAGTTATCGTGCAGCAAAATCGAACTTTGGCATTGAAACCGCCTTTTCATTTGGTTACCGGTTTAAAGAAAAGGCAGATATTTATTTTAAAGGAACTTATCAAAGCAGTTTTGCTCCCCTGTCTTACGATGTTATTACCCATTATTCTGAAAACGAGACTGTTTATGCCACCAGCACACAGACGGGGAATGCATTTCTGTTTCAGATAGGGATGAGGTATTTCATCTCAAAACGTGAATAGATGTCCGGTTGAGCCTGGAGTGGTTGCACAGCTTCATTCGCATTGTTTTTGATGAAATTGAGCCAATCATAGTCCTTTCATCCACTCAATCAGCGCCCTTGTTCCTTCGGCAATGCGCGGGCAACACGCTTGCACGAATGTTCCGTTCAGTTTTTTTTCGGCCCATTCGGCGGCTGCCGTGTTCAGTGCTTCAGCGCCGTTAAAATCCACATAAGCCATTCTGCTTACAAGTTCGCCCGGTGCCAGCCCGAATTCGCTGCCGGGGAGCATAGCGACCCCTGTATCCTTCAGGATGGCATTGCACATTTCATTGCTGGTAAATATTCCCCTCAGTTTCATTTTTTCGCGGTAATGGCTGAAATCGGGGAAAAGATAAAAACCGCCGTCGGCTTGCGGAACCATTATGTTTGCAGCTTCAAAGGATTCTGTCATATATTTTGCCAACGCTTTTAAAATCCTGCGGCTTTGTCTGAGGTATTCATCAATTTCGCTGTTGCCATTAAATGCTGTAACGGCCGCAAATTGAATGGGCGCGCTGGTAGAGGTAAAAGTTTCGCTTGCCGCTGACGACATTGCGTCGAGCAACCAGCGCAGGTTTGGCGGAAATGAAAAGGTTCCCAGCCGCCAGCCGCCGGCACCGCACCACTTGCTGAGCCCGCTGCTGATGATGGTTCCTTCGGGATAATACCTGGCAATGGAAACATGCTGTCCGTTGTGATGGATCATGCCGTAGATTTCATCCGAGATCAGGATCACCTTGTATTTTCTGGCTACCTGGGCAAGGAGTTTCAGCCTTTCTACAGGGTATGTATTTCCGGTCGGGTTTGAAGGGTAATTGAGGATGACAACCCGTGGCCGGTCAGGATCGTCGCGGCAAACCATGTCGAGCAACTCCGGGCTCATCCGCCAGTTGTTGCCGGGCGATGCAGGAATCCAATGCACATGCCGGCCAATGATGCGGGCCTGTGGAGAATAAGAAACCCAGCTGGGGGTTGGAATAAGCAGATCACCGTAATAAACCAGCTGCAGCAGGAATATCAGTTCTTTTGATCCCGGGCCTATCAATATATCTTCCGGATCCGTATCAATTCCCTGATGCCGGTAATTAAATCCTGACACCGCTTTGCGAAGTTCATACAAACCCTTCACAGGAAGGTAATCTTTTTGGTGGGCATTCTGCCGCAGGGCTTCAACAACGGTTTCCGGAACCGGGAAAGGGGATTGCCCTAAACCAAATTTGTATACCCGCTTTCCTTCACTGATCAGACGGTTGCTTATTTCATTGATCCTGAGGGTGGCAGAGGTCTCAAGCCCCCTGACGTTAAGATTCAGATTGACAGGCAGGTGGTTGTGCTTCATAGTCCGTTATTTTGCCAGACCCCGGGTAAAAGCATTGCTTCCGGCACTTCAGGCAGTTGCTGAATATGCAGGGCCTGCTGTTTTCATAGGATAATTTTTCTGACGTAACAGGAAATGGTCAGAACAGGTAAATTCAATTCAAAGTTAACCTTTTTTTACAAGCCGGGATGAGTTTATCCCGTGAAGCGCTGCATTTAAATTCAAGGCAGCAGCCGGCACATGATCCATGCACCGGCCGCTGCTTCATTGTTAAAATGTGAATCGGGTATTTTAATTATATTTCAGTTAGTCTGAAAAACTGCAAGTTTCCAGGAATCATCAGTTGATTTTTTCCATACCATAGTATAGTAACCGCTTGCTTTTTCGACGGTTGAGTCATTGATGATCCATTCATGATTGTATTTACCTGCATGGTATGCCATATCCCCGCTGATTGACTCATACAGTTTGCTGCAGGTCAGATGCTGAAAGTAAGGGGCCGCTTTTTCAATAAATCCGGACCTGATTGCATCAATTCCTGAATAAACCGTGTCGGTAATCAGCATTGCATCATTGGCAAAGCAAGCTTCAATGGCCGCCACATCCCTTGCATTCCAGGCATCAATCCATAGCTGGCAGAGAGTGTCTGTGCTTTCCGGGATTTCTGCCGTTTCCGGTGCTGAGGTGCAGGCAATTGCAGGGATCAATGCAATCACCATCAACTTAAAGATGAGATTTCTCATTAATGGGTTTTTAAAGGGTGTAGAATATCCGGTTTATTGTTTGATGAATTTGATGCAACTGCTTCCATGGTCTGATTTCAGCCTGAGGATATAAAAGCCGGGAGTTAATTCCGCAATACTGATTGCCGTTAGATATGGGCCACGATCTGTTATACGGCCTTCAGGGTCTATGATTTCGTAAGAGATATAATCTGCTGCTGATTCAACCGAAAGCATATCTGTTGCAGGATTCGGGAAAATCCTGGCCATTGTTTTTTCGGTAAAAGTATTGTTAACTATGGTTTCCGATCTGAAGAAACTGAAGCCATTTGCCTTTCCGGAGTTCAGATTGAGTTCCCCTACTTCATAATAATCATTGGTGTACCAGCGGTAAACCGTATAAGTGGAGGTTTCAACACGATCGAAAACCCAGCCGTTTTCCCAGTTAAAAACGGAATCGAGTGAAATAATATCCTCTTTTACCCTGAGTACCTGAAAAGTGCCAAAAGGGGTTGACATAATACCCGAGGCGTCTCCGTGCAGTGAAATATCCATATGGCTGATTTGTCTGATTGAATCGAGCAATGCCCCGTCACTGTGTGAAGCCAGCAACCAATCATAGGTTGTCGACTGGTTCAGGGTCTGCCCATAGGTAAAAGGCAGAGGCAGGCTCAGGGGCGTTGGGTTGCACGATATATGTACAGACATGGTAAATGTTCCGAAAATGGTCAGGAAGTCTTCATCTCCGGCATATCTGATGCCATCATCATCGTATTGAATATATTCATAATCATAATAAGGCATCATATTGCCGTTCCTGTGACTGATCGCTGCATTTGCGGCAGGGTATGCCTGGTAGTTGGGCAGGCCCTGCACAGGAAGGTACAGGGTGGTGTCGTGGGTCAGGGGAATAAGGTTGGTGAAATCCCAGACCTGGTTCAAACCCGGGCTGCCCGGGTCAACCTGTGTTACATTATCAACAGCCCTGATGATCTGCGTTCCGATTGTCGGGAGATCGTTATGGGTGATGGTAATCTGCGCTTCTGTGCGCAATGCTGAAAGAATAAGAATACCAAAAAGAATGCGTAAGGTTTTTTTCATAATTGCCTCCGGGGGTTAATTGATTTACCTGATAAAGGCAAATTTCGCCCCAGAAAGCTGTCTTGTCAATCACCCTTTGATGTGATTTTTGATATCAGGATTCATGAAGCTGATTTTAAACAGGATGCCGGAATCCGCGAAAGGGAAGTGGGCTGCCTTGCAGCATAACAGATTGAGCAACTGCGGATGAAATCCGCCTCAGAAACCCTGATCCGGGCCCACAGAAACCGGATTTGTTGCTTATTCGTGAATTTGAGCTTAATTCTTCATGCACCTGAGCAATGCTTCGGTGCGGGTCCTGACCTGCAATTTCTGGTAAATTTTACGTATGTGTGTGCGTACGGTTTCGATGCTTATAAAAAGTTCCGCAGCGATCTCCTTGTACAGAAAGCCTTTGGAGAGATATGACAGAATCTGCTCTTCCCTGGCCGTGAGGATGGATTCCGGCAGTGGATGCCTGGCCGGCCGGGCAAAGGTTTGCACTACTTTCCGTGCGATTTCCCCGCTCATGGGGGATCCTCCGTTTACCAGCTCCGTGATAGCTTCGAGCAGTTTTGCAGGGGGTGTTTTTTTGAGCATATAGCCGGTCGCTCCGGCAGTCAGCGATTTGAATATTTCATCGGTATTGTCGAAAACGGTCAGCATCATGACCTGTATGGCAGGCCAGGCATTTTTAATGCAGATTACACATTCAATGCCGTTCATGCCAGGCAGGTTGATATCCATCAGTACCACATCGGGCATGCATTCAGGAATTGCCTGAAGGGCTTCTTCGGCCGAAACGCATGCTGCCTGACAATGGTAACCTTCAGACCCGTTGATGAGCATTCGCAGCCCCTCACGTACGGCTTCATCGTCTTCAACGATGATGATATTGATGGTTCCCGGCATGGTTTTCTTATTTATTGTTCACAAAAGTACATTTTCGGATTTCGGAAAACATCACCCTTTGATGTGAAATATCATTGCTCAGAGTTCAACGGATAAGATAATTTCAGTGCCCTGTCCCTTAGCTGAAAGTATCCTGAAGTCGCCTCCGCAATCCTCCATCCTGCGGCGCATATTGTGCAGGCCATTCCCGGTTCCGGGAAGTAATTTCGCGTCAAAGCCCTGTCCGTCGTCTTTCAGGTTTATATTCAGGCGTTTTTTTTCAATCTGTAACGCGATCATCACCTTCGATGCTCCCGAATGCTTGATCACATTATGCAAAGCCTCTTTGATTATAAGAAACAAGTTCCGGCGCAACTCGGCCGACATGGGCAGGTTGGGGACCGTATCGGGAAAATGAAATTTTACATCGACCGTGGAAGCCTCAAGATAGGTAGAAGCATATCTCCTGACATAAGCTGCAAAGTTGTCAAGGCTGTCGTTTTTGGGGTTCATGGCCCAGATGATTTCGCTCAGCTCATCCACTACATTGCCTGCAATTTCAGATATCTGCTCAATAACCTTCTGTGTATTGTCAGGCTCCTGTTGCCGGCTTCTGGCAATTTCGCTCAGTATGGAAATCCGGGTAAGGCTGGCCCCGACTTCATCGTGCATATCTTTTGAAATGCGCAGGCGTTCTTTTTCAATGGCATGTTCCTGCTCCAGCGCTTTTATGCGGTTGGCATACCTGATGCCCTGAACCTTTCTGGCAACCAGCACGGTGATAATGATAATTGAAACGATTACAGATAATGCAAACCACAAGGTCTGCCAGAAAGCAGGTTCAACCACCAGGGTTAGCAGTAGTTCCGGTTCGCCCTGATTCTGACAGGGATCGGAATATCGGACCAACAGCCGGTATTCACCCGGGGGAAGGTTTCTGTAAGAGAACCCGGCATCCGGGGCCGGCTCGCTCCATTCCGGCTGATAGCCCTGAAGCAGAAAAGAAAAGCGCTGATCCGCAGCATCGGGATAGTCAGCCGTGAATACGCTTCCGCGAATATGCGCGGCATTCCGGTTAAGCCTGATTTGTGGCATGCTTGAAACAATTCCCTGAGTGTAAGCCGTATCGGCTATAAAAAGGGAAAAAATACTGACTGACGGCACCTCTTCCTCGGAGATATAAGATGAAGGGGCAATGGCATTTACACCATTTATTCCGCCAAAGTATAACCGGCCACCAGGCCCCTTACAGGCGGCATTGTGATTGAACTCAAGGGACTGGAGGTTGTTTTTTGATGAAAATCTGATGATCCTTTTCCTGTCGGTGGTTATACAACCTATTCCTCTGATGCCTGAAAACCAGATTCTTTGTTGTTCGTCAGGCAGTAAGGCGTAAATTGTTTCATCCTTCAGTAAATCTAAAGCAGGATATGGTTTCAGCACTTTGCCATCGCCGGAAAACAGTTCAATGCCGTTGCCCGTTGCCGCCCATAATTCATTGCCCGAAGGCATAAGCTGATAGATTTCGCTCTGAGATACCTGGGTTCCGTAATTTGTTTGGCCCACGGAGGGATGTCCGGCAGAAACCTTATCAAAAAATAAGCCGACAGGAGTGCCTGTCCATTGCGCACCTGAATGCTGCAGGCGGGAATTTACAGAAATATAGGCGGCTTGCTTTATCAAAGCAGGATGCCTGCCTGCCTCAAAGGTATACAGCTCTGAATCGCATTGAAGTTGGAGCAGATCGTTGTGATTTTCAATAAAAGCAGCAGTCCTCCAATTATGATCAAAACTGAATATTGGTGCTCCGTCTGCTGATATTACATACAGGCCATTGTCCGTGGCCACCCAGATTCGTTTACGTGTATCCGTTGCCAGATCGAGAATATAGGTTTTATTTCCGAAGAGCTCCGGATTTAATCTGACGGACTGTTTAAGGTCTTCAGACAATTTCCACAACCCTTTGTTATAGGTTCCGGCAATAATGTTTCTGTCCAATGCGGTCAGGCAACGGGTAAAACCAATAAGCGATTTACTGAATATCACCCTCCCGGGGTTGTATTTCAGCAATCCGTTTCCATCGGTGCCAAACCAGAGATTGCCGGAGTTATCCTCAAAAACATGTTTAACGCTTGGCCTGATGGTGTCGGTATATCTTCCCTGAGGTTCCAGAAAATCAATCATCTCCGTCTTTTGTCCGGAAAGGCGGAAAAGCCTTTTGCTCCCGCTTCCTGAAAACCAGAAATTGTCCTGTCTGTCAATAGTGAGTTCAGCGCTGATGTTTACCTTCAGATCATTCACTTCATCCCACTGTCCGTTTTCGTGGAACCGGTAAAGCCGGGTATCCTTCACAAAATAAGTCCTGCCATATTTGTCGGAAGCCATCGCCTTACAGCCCGGCGCTTCATACCAATTTGCGGTAAAGACCATCCTGCCGGGAGCTTCGCTTTTTCTTAACAGAAGGATCCCTTTATCGCCAAGCACAATAATGTCCTTCTTATTATGCTGCAATGCCCGGATCGGGACGAAACCTTCCGGTATTATTTTCTGACCGCCCTTAATCAGTTTCAGGGGGCAGAGGCTGTCGTCATCAACCAGGCAAAAGCCTGTATTCCTTGACCATACCAGGGGTTTTCTGTCAATCAGTACATTAAAAAGAGCGTGATAGACCGCTTTTTCCCTGATGATGAAGCTAAACTGACCGGTGGAGGCATTAAACCGGAAAAGTGATGAAGAGGATGCTATAACAATACTCCCCGGTTCAGTTTCAACCAGCATGCGCATCATATTATCGGAATTGCTGTAAACCCCCTTATAGGGTATTCTGAAAACCCTGAACTCCCGGCCATCGAAACAGTGCAGCCCGTCGCCCGTTACAATCCAGATCATCCCCTGCCTGTCCTGGTGAATCTGACTCACCATGCTTTGCCGCAGGCCGTTTTCTATCCCGTAAGCATCAACGAAGAGGGCTTCAGCAGGTTGCTGGGGGAATATACTGCGGTGAATAAAAAGCAACGAAATGACTACTATACATAGCCGGCACCGGGCGGGGAACGCATGGAATTCAGGGCGTTGCAATGGGCGCATTTTATTTCCGGGTAAAGGTAAGGAGAAGAATCTTATGAAGGATCAGTCATATCAGCGGTGGTTTTGATTTATTATTTATGCTGGTTTTTTCAGTCTGAGTTACAGGTGCATTTTTATCAGGATGATCATCAGTTTTATTTCTTCAGCGGTTATTCCTTCTGACATAATACCTGAAATAATCAACTTCCATCTGGTTGGGGAAGACAGTTTCAGGTCCCGGTAATTTTGTAAAAGGAGTTTTTTCAGTGCCTATGCCCAACCCGACAATGATGTAAAGTTTTTCGTCTATATGCGGGAAAACGGGTTGGGTGCGGTACCTGCCCGGGCGGACCGGACATTTTCTGAGGTTTTTTCCCCTCCGGTTGGTAAAGCGATGGAGCTGCCATACTTCGGCACTATCGATATAAAACCGGATGATGTTTGGTTCCCATTCCAGGGTGAAGACATGGAAATTGTCGGACGGGCTGGTTTTTAGCCGGTGCCGTTTATGGGCCATTTTTTTTATCTGCCAGTTATGCACGGAGGTATGAAACCTTTTGGGATGCTGCATGCCGGCTTCCATCAGGTCAATCTCGGCCGAAATCTGTCCGAAGGTCCATAAAGCCGGCCAGAATCCGTTGCCTTCGGGCAGGCGGCACCTGAATTCATATTTCCCATGGCCGAAGGCTTTTCTGGAGTGAATCATTCCTGATGTATGCGCGCGTTCCTCGCCCATCCACACGGCTTTTTCTTTTTTCGCGATGATTTTCAGCAAGCCGCCGGATACCACCACATTTTCATCCAGAAACACCTGGCCCTCGCTGCCATGGGTGCGGCAGAAGGCGCATTGGTCGCTTCCGTCATCGGTATAAGGATACCAGGTGATCCATTCTGCTGTATTCAGCCGGCCACCTTCAAACTCATCCGAAAACACAAGCTGCCATTCTCCTTCGGGGCAGGGAACAGCCTGCTTTAAAATTGTGTCATGCTGCGCATGCGCCGTGTGCGTTATCAGCATTGTCAGCACAAAAGTTTTCAGGAGTTTCAGCATCGTTTGATTGTTATGGAATTCAAAAATAAGAAATAGCCCGATAAAGAAAAAGCGCCCGGGGAAAGGCGCTTTTGAAAGTAACGGAAGTGGCTGCAGTTTAATGCTGCACCTCTGGTTACTGGGTTACATTTACATTCATTTTGGTGTAATTCGACTGATTTACGAAGTAGTATTTGCGTCCTGAAATGGTTTCGATGGTATAATTGTAAGGGGTTACCGAAATCATCCCGGAGGCGCCGGCGCCAAGGTTCGACAGTTCACCGGCCGAGAATACGGCATTCGCTGAAGCAGCAGCTACGGTTTTTACGGCGGCATTCTGACTGCCTGATACTACGACCACTACCGAATCGGCATTTGTAACCGAAGAGCCCAGCGGGACACTGAGTCCGGCTGCAAGACTGAACGTTTCAGGAATTGATGCATAAGCGCTGAAATTGGGAAACCCTCTGTTTACAGTTTTTTCGAATGCCGCAACTTCCCCCTCTCCGCTCACACTCCACTGAACAGCGCTGAATGACAAGGGGCTGAGCAGATTGTCGTAAACATAGGCGTTGTTTTCGAATTTTTTCAGGCTGCTGTTATTGATGCTGACAGTGCCGGCAGGTGCAAACGTGGTTGCGCCCGGGGTGGGGACAAACACTGCCACCGCGGTATTAACTTCAACAGGGATGGTAAATCCCCCGGCCGATTGAAAACTGATGGTTTTTACAGCGGCCAATACCCCATAAGAGTCGCTGAAATTCAGGTTTTCGGCAGGAGTCTGGTTGTTGTTCTGTGGCGTTTCATCTTCTTTTTTGTCGCATGAAACAAGCAGAATGGCCAATAATGTAAGGCTGGCGAGTAGTGAAGGGAATTTTGATTTCAACATGTTTGGATTAGTTTTGGTTATTGAATGATTGAGTGATTGTTTGGTTTATAACAAAATTATTGCGGATAGGTTGACCCTCAAATGCCTATCAGACGGTATTTTTAGTAAGTATTACCCGGTATTTCCGACCTTCGCCTGCTTCTTGCGGTTGCTTCAGGCAGTTTTGCTTTTCTCTTGTTTGCAGGTGCAGGTATGTAGATATATTCATCAAGCAACCCGAGTTTAATCGCATGCCTGGTTAATGCGGACAGGGAGTTATTGCTGATCTTCCTGATGATATTCTTCCGGTGGGTTTCAACGGTGCGTAAGCTGATACCAAGCAATGCGGAGATCTCTGTTGAACTGTGATCCAGGGCAACGAGCCGCAGTATTTCCTTTTCGCGCGGGGTAATCTGCGCAGTATATATGTATTTGTTCATGGATGTGGGGTTATAGCGCAAAGCTAACCATCACAAATACAGCAAAGTATACAGAGATTTAGGTATTCGGGCTAAGCATTGCTACTGATTTAGCTCTGCAAGGTTGTTTTCGATTGCAAATTTTAGCAGGCCTACCAGGGTTCGGGTATTGGTTTTCTGAATGATATTTTTCCGGTGCGTATCAACGGTTCTTTTACTGATAAATAATTTTTCCGCAATCTCTTCACTCGAATATTCCTCCATGATCAGTTTAATGATTTCTGTTTCCCTGGCGGTGAGCAGGGCAGTATTTTTCTCGGCTTTTTTCTGTTTCTTCAGCCTTGTCATCATAATATTCAGCACTTCGTTGCTGTAATAGGTGCTGTTGCCCAGAATCCTGCTGATGGCATTACTGAGTTCCTGCCTGCCGGTGTTCTTGAGAATATACCCCTCCGCTTCCGACATCAATATCTCGCTGACAATCTCACGATCATTATACATTGACAGAACAAGGATCTTAACTTCGGGGTACCGGCTTTTCACTTCGCGTGCCAGTTCGACCCCCGACAGGCCGGGCATGCTGATGTCGGTGATCAGCAGATCGGGCTGTTTTTTCCTGATAGCTTCCAGTGCATCCGTGCCATTGCTGACTTCCCCGATAACCTGAATTAATTTTTCCTTTCTGAGCAACGCTTTCAGCCCATCCACAAACATCTGGTGGTCGTCGGCGATCAGCACGGTATATATTTTGTTTTCTTCCTCGTTCATAATGCTAATTTTGTGAAGTTAATATTCAGACGGGTTCCTTTTCCGGGTTCAGAGTAGAGGTTCATCCGGCCGTTGAAGAGAGAAACCCTGCTGCGTATGTCGTCCCATCCTATGCCTTTTCCGGCATCCGGGGCGGAAGTTTCCGGCATTCCCTTGCCGTCGTCAGCAATGGACAGATCGAGATTTTCGTTTTGGTACCTGAGGTCGACAAGGATGTTTTTTGCTCCGGCATGTTTCAGGATGTTATTTACGGATTCCTGAATTACCCGGTAAATGGCTATTTCCAGATTGCCGGGCAGCCGGCTTTCAAGCCCTTCGGCTGTAATTTTCATGACCACCTGCCTGCCGGAGTTGATTTTTTCGGCCATATCGTTGATGGCCGCAACGAGGCCAAGCCGGATCAGGGCCGATGGCATCAGGTTGTGCGAGATATTCCTGAGGTCGGTGATCGCCTGGTCAATGAGGTTTCCGGCATTGTCAACAGCCAGACGGTCTTCATCCGAGGTTGCATCTTCAAGCACCGATACATTTAATTTTGCCGCAGATAGCAACTGCCCAAGCCCGTCATGCAACTCCATGGCAATGCGCTTGCGCTCGTTCTCCTCTGCATTTATTATTGCAGCAAAGGCTTCTTTCTGTATGAGCCGTTTTTCATGTTCGAGCCGCATTTTGGATTTGTACCTGCTTTTTACCAGCCAGAAAGCCATCCCGGAGAGCACAACCAGCAGCATAAACCCTGCGATCAGCAGGCTGTTCCTTTGCCTGATGCGCGCAGTCTGCAACTGAAGGCCCTTCATTTCGTTCTGCTGATTGAGAAACGCTATTTCATGCTCACTTTTTTCAATTTCATATTTTGCCTTCATTTCGGCAATATTTTCTCTCATGCCTTCGGAATACAGGCTGTCCTTGATTGAATCCAGGGTCAGCATCGTCTTCCATGCTTTCATGTAATTCCCCGTTTTACCGTAGAAATAGGAATATGCTTCCAGCACTTTGGCCATCCGCGAAAGCGATTTTACCTCCCGTGCATAATACATGGCAGAATCAAGGACTATCGCTGAACGGTTGAATTTTCCCTGTTTGTTCAGCACCGTGGCAGTATTGATGAAGGTATAGATCAGCCCGTGCAAATCCCCGATCTGCCGGTGATAGTTCTCCGATTTGGCATACATGCCAAGCGCATTGTCCAGCTCATTTTTATCCTGGTAAATGATGGCCATATTGTTAAGCAGAATACCAAGGCCGTATTTATCGCCGATTTCCTCCTTGATTTTAAGGGAACGTTCATAATAATTCAATGCCTTGTCATCATCCTTAAGATTAGACCAGGCCAGCCCCAGGTTGGTCAGTGAAGCGCCGATGCCATATTTATCGCCTGCTTTTTCGCGAATTGAGAGCGCTTTATTATGATATTCAAGCGCTTGACGGTATTGCTTCAGGTCTAGATAAACCAGCCCTAGATTGTTATAGGTATTTCCAATACCTTTCTGGTCTTCGAGTTTTTCAAAAATCCGCAGCGCATCCAGATAGGCCGAAATCGCCTTTTTATAATCCCCCCTGTTTTGATATACCATTCCCGTATTGTTCAGGGCACTGGCAAGAATCACGTTATAGCCGGTTTTACGGCTTAAATGCGCAGCTTTTTCATAGTAAAACAGCGCGCTGTCAAACTCGGAAATAATGTCGAATGCCACGCCCAGAATATTACTGGCAACCGCCAGCCCGCGGTCAAAGCCAATTTCGGTGGAGAGCCTTACCGCTTCGCGGCTGAGGTTGAGCGCACGTTCACTGTTGCTGTACCAGTAGGTGATTGCCAGCCGGTTTAAAGCGTTGATGCGGTTCGTATCCTTTACGGCTCCGGTTCTTATCGCCCTTTCAAGGCTGTCGGTTATTTTCTGTTGTCCGGATACTGAAACTGCCGTTAAAACCAAACAGGCAAACAGGATAATGAATTTCTGTTTCATCAGGAGGGTCTGGAAGGGATATTAAACGTTGACAGCTAAGCTTTGTTTTTGGAAAGTGACAGACAGGTTGTTTTAAACGGCCTAAAATAAACGAAAATCCGGAGCGGTGCAACCACTCCGGATTTTTTCTCATTAGAATAAAAGCTGTTATTGTCAGGATTAGTACCTGGTTTTGACAAACACCATTTCATCGAGCAGGTTATGCGCTTCGGCGTATTTATCGATGATAAACATTACATAGCGTATGTCAACACTGATGGTTCGCTGCAACTCAGGTTCAAAGGCAATGTCGCCGCTCATGGCCTCCCAGTTGCCATCGAAGGCGATACCAATCAGGTCTCCTTTGCCGTTCAGCACCGGGCTGCCCGAATTTCCACCGGTAATATCGTTGTGACTTAAAAAGTTTACCACCAGCTTGCCGTCTTTGTCTGCCCACTTGCCGAAGTCTTTCTTCTCAAGGAGTTCCTTCAGTTTTACAGGGACAATGAATTCCTCATTGGTAGGATCTTCTTTTTCAAGTATGCCTTCCATGTAAGTAACGTAGTCGTAATGAACAGCATCGGCCGGGTAATAATCGAGTACTTTGCCGTAGGTTACGCGCATGGTGGAGTTTGCATCCGGATAATACACCTTGTCGGGGTTTGCCTTGCGGAGTCCGTCCACGAAAAGACGCTGGGCTTTTCTCAACTTCTCATTTACCGGGCCTGCATTCATGTTTTGTGTCATAAATGCGTTGTAGAATGAATTGGTGGTTTTGTAGGCCAGGTCTTTTTCAAATACCTTGATGGAGGGTTTTGCCAGAAAAGCATTGTACTTTTCGGGCGTGGTGAGCACAGATGTTTCAAATACCTTGCGGGCAAAGAGGTTGACATCGCCTTTGTACTTTTTGTCGATCAGGTTGTAAATATCAGGAAGTTCATCCGCGGGGATATCCTGCCGGTACATTTCGAGGATGGCGGCAAATATTTTTTCTTCGGTGGGCGCATGATAGTTTTTGAACTGTTCTTCGCCCATGGCATAAAACGGCGCCAGGGAGGCTTTCAGCTCTTCACCTTTCTGTCCGCTTTTCAGGATGTTGATGATCCCCTGTGTTTGCAGAGGGAATTGCATCATTTGCGATCCGAACAGCGACAGCTGGAAATTCCAGAGGCGCTTGTTGTAGTTCATTTCGGCATACTGGGCGTAAGCATCGGTCAGATCCTGAAGCACATTGCCGTAAATTTCCCTGCGGCTTTCATCGGCATTCACCCAATTGCTGAAATGATCTTCAATGGCTTTTTTCTTATCGTAAACATTCAGGCGTTTCAAACCGCGGCTTTCCCCGATTTTGTTTTTCCAGAAGTTTGCCAGGCCGGCGTAGTTTGAAGCGTATTTAATCCTGACCTCATCACTCTTATCCATATCGGCCTTCATAATCTCCAGAATGCGGCCGCCGACCTTGATGATGGCCGGATTGATGTCGCTGAGGGTAGCCTGAATGCCGTGAGAAGTGCGGTAGCGGTCGGTAGAGCCGGGGTAACCCCAGATCATGGCGAAATCTTCGCGTTCAACGCCGTCAACCGATATTTTCAGGAAGTGTTTTGGCTTGAGGGGAATGTTCTCCTTTGAGTATTCCGCCGGTTTGCCGTCAGGTCCCGAATAAATTCTGAGAATACTGAAATCACCGGTGTGGCGCGGCCACATCCAGTTATCGGTATCACCGCCGAATTTGCCTATGGCTGACGGGGGCGCTCCTACCAGACGGACATCCTTATATACCTCATAAACAAAACGATAATATTCGTTGCCATTGTAGAAACCTCTGACAGCAACTTCATACCGGCCATTTTCAGAAGCTTCATCTTTAAGAATTTCAATGACTTTAGAGATGGTCGCGCTGCGTTCGCTTTCGCTCATTTCAGGTTTAACCTTTTCGAGCACGAATTTGGTTACATCATCCATCTTCACCAGGAAAGAGGCGGTAAGGCCTTCATTGGGCAACTCTTCCTCCAGGCTGCGTGCCCAGAAACCATCGGTAAGGTAATCGTGTTCGATGGAACTGTGCTTCTGGATTGCATCATACGCACAGTGGTGGTTGGTAAACAGCAGCCCTTTCGGGGATACCACTTCGGCAGTGCAAAAGCCTCCGCCAAGGCTTACAATGGCGTCTTTCAGGCTGGCGTTGTTGATGTCGTAAATTTCCTGAGGGGAGAGTTTCAGCCCCATTTTCTGCATGTCGGTGTAGTTAAGCCTTTCAACGAACATCGGCAGCCACATGCCTTCATCAGGCGGATTTCCCGCGCGCATCCCCAAACTCAGGGATACCAGCATCATTAGTGTAAAGAGAAGTTTTCTCATGAAAAAGGTTTTATTGTGATGATTAAGTGAATTAAAATTTTCCCGGGCTATATATGCTGCAGTCGCATAACGGCCGCCTGTGCCCAAAATCATGCCAGTTATTTATTAAGCAGAGAATCAAATACATGCCTGAATCTGTCCGGTTAACGGCTTTCAGGCATGTTCAGTTTTGAGAAACCTGTGTTCAGAAACGGACGGTTTTCTGACTAAAGGCCCAGGTTGCTTTTCCCCTGCTCAAATACAATATCCACCGGGATTCCGGCAGTTTTCAGTTTGTCGAGGTCTTGCTGCAGCTGGCCGGGGATCACTGATTTGGTCAGGATCAGGTCTTTCACCTGATCATAGGCTCCATCACCCTGCAGGGTTAAAATCATGCCCCCAAGGCTTTCTACGGCAAGTTTCATTTTATCAAAGTTCACCATATAGGTTCCGTCTTCCTGATGTGTGAACGCCCCGTTTTCGCTGAAATAGTTAAAAGTGAGCATATTGGCCTTGCCGTGGGCGCTGGCTGCACCGAAACGGACTGAACGGAAGATGCCGGCCATAAAGGTGACGTAATTGTCCATCACTTCTCCTTCGTGTAACTCACCCATTTCATAGAGTTTAGTGACCATATACAGTCCGAGAATATCTGCTTTGGCCTCTTCAATTGCTGAGTATTGTTCTTTCAGGGCCTCGCGCACCGTACCTTTTCCGGTAAGGGTGTTTTTTATGCCGAGTCCGTGGGCCACTTCGTGGAACATGGTATTTGCAAAGAAGGCATCGAATTGGATATAGCCACGCTGCGAGGCATCGATCAGCTCCCCGGCGATGGGCACCAGAATTTTCTCAAACTTGGCTTTCATGGCATTTTTCAGCTGCAATTTACGTGAACCTTTCTGCAGCTGTACCTGCTCGTCGTTGGGCAGGTTGATGGCGATGGTTTTGCTGCCTGAATTGCAGTCGCCGGCATAGTAAACTACATCATAGGCATTGAGGTCCGCATCAGAGCCGGGGACTTCATTTTTGTATTTCTGGTCCACCGGAAGGCCTTTCTGGAGTTCGGGCAATAAAGCGGCAAAGCGGGTCAGGCGCTGGCTCCATTCCACATCCTTAATCAGGATAAAGGCTTCCTGCGCCGCCTTGGTGCCGAAGAGGGCGTCTTCATAATTCTCGATCGGGCCAACGACAAAATCAATATTGGCAGTTTTCATATCCATCCAGGCAAAGTCGCTTTCCTGGTATTTGTCGGTAAGCAGGGCTTCGGCACGCAGTTCAAGGTATTTTTTCAGTCCGGCGTCTTCAGCAAGCGATGCTGCCTGCTTCAGGAGGTCAGCCGCTTTTTTTACTTTGGAGGCATAAGCCTGATGGTACCATACCACGCGCAGTGTACCGTCATTGTTGCGGCGGATCAGGGTGTACAGGCTTGATTTGTCAGGGTGCTGAAGCGTGTCGAACTCCTCTTTGGTCATATCTGCCGGGTAGAAATTGGCGCCCAAAGGTTTTTCCCCGATTTCAGCAATAAATGATTTGTTGCCGTTCATCCTGTCCCAGGGGCCGTAGTTGATTCCGGCAAATTTCCGGGCAGACTCGTCGCTGATGCGGGAAAGGAAATTTTCTTTATTCCCGATGGCCTGTTGCCAGAAAATTTCATCCATAATGGCTGCTGCGTCAAAAAGCAGGGGAAGCATTTGTTTTTCTTTCTCCGAAAGGTGGCTGATATCAGCGGTGAGTGTTACCGGGGCAAAGATGGAGAGGCGTTGGGCAACATCGGTTGCCTGGTCTGGGGTGAACGCTTCTGCGGCCGGGATGATACCCGGATGTGAATTTTCCATTGCTTCTTCAGTTTTAGTGCTCTTTCCGCAGCCGGCAAGCATTGCCAGCATGCCGGTAACCGCTACAACGGTCATTACTTTGCGCAACATCATGGTTTTGAATTTGGTAGGTTAATATTTTTAACGTGGCTAAATTACAGATTTTAAGATAGAAAAACAGAGAATACCTTTCTTAAGATGTTGAATTATGAAGCAATGACTTTTGAAATCAGTTCATGGCAATAGCTGCGAACCTGCTTTGAGCACTAAAAAAGTACACGTCTAAACAGCTTGTGGTAGAAAAGAATCACAGCCAAAAAGTAACTCAAAATATTCCAGACAACTGTAAGTCATTTATTAAAGTTATGACATGATTAATAAGCTTGTAAAAGAGATTTTTACCATATAGAAACGCTGGGAATGCTGAGAGTCAAATTGTTATAATACTGACTTGTTTCTTAAAAGTTTTCAGGTTTTGCAATATGTGTATAGCTGGCAGGAAATTTTGAATAGCTCTTTACTATTTCTCTGCTTAATAACGCAACAGACACACTGAACAAAATTATTCCGGAGCCAAAAGCAAAAACAAAAAATTCAAATATATTCATTAAACGAATATATATCATAATAAAAATATGGATCCCGAAAGGATATCGTGAAGTTGTATTGGTAGATTTCTTTATGATCTGAATTGGTTGAGTTGAGTCAACGTTACGCCTTAATAAAACGGGAAGTATGGATTTCCTTTCCTTGCTTAATGATGAGCAGGTATATGCCATTTGTTAAATCTGAAACAGGAATCTGCATGTCACCCACCTGATCAGGGTTGATTGAGGCATTATATACTTTGCGACCTGTCATATCGCAAATAATAACAGTTGCCGGATTAATGACATTTTTCAACCGGATATTTAATATGTCCACAACCGGATTTGGATATACAACAGGCACTTCTATATTAAAACCAGCATTTTCTACCGTCAGGTTATTGAATTGATATACTGTATTTGGCAGGATTGATCCATTCAGATAAAAGAAATCGTCTGATTCAACCATTGAAGGATATAAAGGATTACCCTGCAACCAAAGCGATTTTGTGGAAATTGTATCCATATCATAATCGTAATCAGGAATCAGGGTAACAGATGGGCCAGATTCGTCGGCATATGCATAGTCGGGATTTAATATTTGAGAAGGTCCGTAATGTATTTCAATATTACCGCTTGCTTCATAAAGCCATAATTGGAAATTTACAAAATCGTTCAATGTATTATTAACAAGGAGCTCAAATAGAAAGCCAACGTTTTTCCATTCCATTTTGAATATTCTGTTGCCAATATCGCCGGTAAGTTCGTATGAAAGCGGAGAAAGTGAATGAGCTGTACCATAACCCCGGTCAACAAGTGAAGCGCCAAAAGGAATAATGATTTTATGAAAACCGCCTTCTTCATCGGATGTCGATAGCATTGCCGGTGCAGTTTCGAAAAAAAACAAGGTATCAACGGTAGAATGAAAATACCAGAAATCAAAACCTATTGGAATTATATAATCGGGCATCTCCCATACCTGGCCGTTATTGAGCGATACAGGATTGGCTAAATTGGAATAGGTTTCTGTGGTTGTGATAAGACTATATGTTTGTGCATTTAGTAAACCTGCAGAAAACATAAAGAAAAACGATAATGAGAATAGTTGCTTCATGGTTGTATGTTTTATTGGTTAATTGACAGTTAGAAAATCAGTTATTTGAATTTTAATGAAACTCCAACCTGCAAAATATTGTGACTTATGCCATTATAAATTGCTTTGTTCTCATACCCATATTCTGCAAACAAACCTAAATGATCAAACGGATAAAAAGCTACACCACCTCCAATAAAATATTGCCAGAAGGCTCCTTGAAAATATTCTGTTTCTTTACCTGAACAATAATATCCACCAAATTTTGTAGCTAAGTACAAATCAAACCGGAAATCGACCTTCTTCACCAGAAATGGAAGTAAATGAGCATTAGCATTAATTCCATAAACCGGTGCATAAGCATCTCTTATACCAGTTTGTGGAGGCCGCGAAAACTGAAGGTAATTACTGCCTCCCAAATAGGCACCAATTTCCAAAAAGTTTAAAATACCATAGTTAGCAGAAGCGCGGAACTGATTGGCTTTTGGCGATACGTCTTTTCGCGAATCAGGAATATATCCGGCCTGAAAATTCCATCTGTTTTTAATGTAGGATGTCTGTGAAAATGCACATTGCTGAACCAGCAATAATCCAAAAACAACTATTATTAGTAAAGCATTTTTTTTAGTTTTCATGATACAACCATTTGTTAAGTTTCTTTTTAAAGGTTCTTTTAGTTTCATTTTTTGAGTCGAAATATCGTTTATAGGAAACAACCGGAATCAGAGGGAACAGACTTAACTGATACATGTTATTCGGTTTGTAATCGCCAACGTTTGTTTCAGGATTAATAATTTCGCCTGAAGCAGTTGTATTGTAATAATAATAAACCGGGTTTTTACGGTTATAGGCGTTGTAAACCGAAAATGTCCAACTGGACTTAACTTTGTCATTAGCCCCCATTTTATTGAGTGTAAGGCCAAGGTCAAGGCGGTGGTATGCTTTCATGCGCGCGCTATTTCGTTCGCCATAGATAAAGGTTTCATAATAAACAGGTCCTCCGTCTTCGCCTGGTTCAAGTGAAATGGTGAGTTGTTTACCGCTTACCGGAGTATAAGGCAACCCGCTTTGAAACACCCAGGTAGCATTGAGCGTTAGTTTTTCCGAAAACTTGTGTTGCACAAATATCGATGCTGAATGAGGCCTGTCATAATCGAAAAGAAATCTATTGCCCTGATTTATGGCAGGGAACTGCCTTGTGGCATTGCTCCATCCGTAGCCTAAAAATCCTGTCCATTTACCTTTGGTTTTTCTCATAAGTAATTCAACGCCATAGGCTTCACCTTTGCCACCTGAAACTACTTTGGATTGCCAGTTGTTTACCCCTTTCAGACTTATGTAACCCTCCTTGTAAGTGGTTAGATTTTCCAGTGTTTTATAATACAGATTCATCTCTGCCTGATAACTGCCATCAGCAAAGATTCCTGTCCAACCGATTGTGTATTGATCTGACATGGCTGGCTTTATAATTTCATCAGAAGGTATCCAAATTTCATTCCCCATTATATTGCCTGCTGTATAAAGCAGGTGTGTAAACTGATTTATTCTCATATAGCTCAGGTTGAGCTGGTGGTTTTTATTAAGATCTTTTGAAATAATCAGTCGAGGCTCCAACACAGATGGCTTAAACCCCGAAGCAAAGAATTTTACAAAACGCAGGCCTGCGTCTATTTTAAAGTCATTTCCTAAATCAAAGGAATTATCGAGATAAAGCGCCGATTCTATTGTTTCGGTCCTTTCTTTCTCAACTTGCAGTAACTGACCTGAATTAAATTCATAATTTGGTAGGTGAATCATCAATGATGTTTTCATGCCGAAGTTAACAGCCCAATTCTTCACCGGCTGATACTTCCAACCCGATTGAAGAGAAAAGTCCTGAAGCGAAGAAAGATACCGGCTTTTGTATGTGGTGATGTCTTTTTCTGATTTATAGGTAAAGTTTTGTCTTTCGCCAAGTCTGTAACGTGTGTATGAGATGGTCTGTTCCGCGAACAAATTCTTTGAAACCACATGCTTCCAGTTGAGGGAAGCCAGCCAGTTGCCCCATATAGTTACCATTCGGTTTCTATTATCCGGATTTTGTTTGTCTTTCTTCGACCAGTAATTGAGGTAATCATCACCCTGATAAATATTAAAATGGAAGCTGTTTTTTGCATTTGGCCTCCATGAGATTTTGCCATTCAAATCGTGAAAGCCATAACCCAAAATATAAGAATTTCCTTTGCCAAGCGATGAACCCGCGATGGTTAGAATATCGAACAATGTTTTGCGGCCAGTGAATATATAGCTTGCATTCTTTTTGATCGGTCCTTCGAGCAAAAGCGAAAAATCAGTTATTCCAATACTGTAGGAGCCTTTGGGTTCTGAAGAACTTCCTTCTTTTTGTGTGATATCCACAACAGATGAAAGTTTTCCCCCATAACGCGCCGGAAATCCTCCTTTATAAAGATCTATGCTATTTATTATATCAGGATTAAAGACCGACATAAAGCCGCCAAGATGATTGACATAAATGACAGGGACATTATCAAACAGATAAAGATTTTCGCCCGGGTTGCCTCCGCGCACTAATAACAAACTGGAACCTTCGCTCTGCGATTTTATTCCGGGATGTAACTGCAATGCTTTAATTACATCAGGTTTACCGCTTAACGATGGGATAGATAGTAATTCAATAATGCTCATTTTTGCGACATTGGGCTTGATAATGCCTTTTGCCTGTATCACAACTTCCGAAAGTTCTTTGCCAGGAGTTAAAAGTATCTCTATCAACGTGTCCTTCATTGATACAATTAATAAATCCGAAAATGAGTATCCGGTATAAGATATTCTTAAATCGGCAGGTATGTTGATCTGAATATTGAAATATCCGTTGTTGTCGGTAATGCCTCCGTTTAAGGTCCCCTTTTCTGTGATATTTGCACCGATAAGCCGCTCTCCTGAATATGCATCTTTAACAAATCCCGATATACGTATTTGAGTATACCCGTTTAAAGTTAATGCGATTAATATTGAAAGTAAAGAGAGGTATATGATATTTCTCATAGAATTTAGTAGTGAGGATAAATCGTGTCAGATATAACTGAAGAATATCCAATGAAAATACCATAACCGTTTTTAACATTTGAATATAAGGGAAATGCAGTATTTGTGCTTAACCCAAATTCAGGAAACCTGCCTGTATCATATAAAAATTTCTGCCTGGCAAACAGGTAATAGTCCTTACTTACAGAGCGGATTTCAAGAATAAAAGGGAACAGGTTGGCATAATAACTTCCTCCGGTGCTGCTTGATGAACCTGTTGTGTAATTAATTGTCATCGAATAGGTTGTATCCTGAATCAAATCATTACTAAAGACGGTAAGCGGAAGTCCTTCATTCAACAAAACAGGATCAACAAAATTGATTATATCAGCGTTATATTCAGAGTCAAACTGAAAAAGCCGTATGCGTACTTCAAAATACTGGTCTTCATCAGGGATACAATGAAAAGTGAACTTTATTGCGGGATAGGTAACTCCCTCAGTGTCCTTCCCTGCTACAGAAATATGTTCGATTTCAGAGATTGAAGTTTCCGCTGGAATTATGGTTTTGCACACTGCCTCTGAAAAACCGGGAATACTAATCCTGCATTCATATTTCTTTAACGGTTCAGCTGTTGTTTCTGAAACATAGATGCCATTTCCTGATAATGTAAGTTGTTCAATAAACACATCATCAGCATAAAGATCTACCAATGCATTATCAATGCTTGTTATTTCCGTTTCATTAAAATTTGTAGCAATAGATATGTGAACGGTTAATGGTTCTCCGGCTTTTATAATGCTATTGATTACAGGCGCTGTGGTAAAGTTCTGAATTTCAGCTTCAACAAGTTTACGGCAACCATTGAAATTAATGGATGCTATTATAAACAAACCAATTGTTAGGTATCTTTTCACTTTTATGGGTAGAAGCATTTTGATATTATTGTTAACAGAAGGCAGATATTCTGCCTTCTGTTATTCTGAACAATTTAATTAATGCGCCAATGTATAAGATTTCAGGGACATAAAAATGTATTAGCCTGTAGTATTACATTTGGATTTGTTGATGGAGTATCAGCCCAGCAATTATAACCACCAAAATGTCCTGCAGGAGTAGATGTAAAACCAATTGAAATCCATTGCGAACATAATTGGCCAGAAACACTACTAGCATATTTGTTTGTACATGAATATGAGCCGTTTACTCTTGTCCATGTCCATGAAGAGCTGCTTGTATAGACCTTATAATCAGCAGCAACTTTAATATTGCAGCTAATATGTCTGGTACACCAATACCATATACCTAAGGTCTTTTTGTATGGACGAACCATATAATTTACATATTGATTCGTGCCATTACCTACATCTGTAGTATGAATTGATATTCTAAGATAAGTACGTTCCCGATTATTCGTAACTCTTTGTTCCTGCCAAGTTCCACAATTGTAGGCCCCATCTTTTAAACTTGAAGCATTATTTGAAAGTGAAGGTGAGAAATAAATATCATTATCACCTCTATATGAGAAGTAATTATTTTCATTTATTTCTTTTAATTTTCCAATATTGCTATAATCTGCAGAGACAATGCCTTCTTCCAATATCAAATATACCTTATCTCCAATTTGAAACATTTTATCCTTGTTTGCAAAATATCTAAAATCCTGCTTAAATAATACCGTTTCAAGGTAAAATTCACCGCTACCATCTTCAATTAATTGAAGTTTATCAGAATTTGATATTACGAAATCTTCAACTGTTTCATCGTTGTCAAAGATAGTTTCATCTAATGAAAGATAGAACTCGTCACATGCTCTACCAAAAGAAACAAAATCTATTGCATCTTCCCAACTTCCTCTTTCTGAATTGTCGAAAGAAACGGTTTGTTCATATGTCTCAAGGAAATCCTCTGCATCTTCAAATCTTAGCATTTTTGAAGATGCAACTGTTTTCAAAGTGGGAGAAGAAAGAATAGTATGAGTTAACTCACTATGATCTTTCTTACACCCGGAAATTGAAAATGCAAAAGTAATGAATAGCGCGAAAATCGATTTTTTAATTGTGTTCATTGTTTTGTAATTTTGCGCTCGTTACCGGTTGGCAGGGGAGTGGTTGCTTATTGGCTTCCAAGGGCAAAGGCAGCCAACTCCCCGTGGCCGGTAATAAGCCGGTTTAAATGATTGGGTTAGTTGTTCTTGATTTTTATTGATTTCATTTCCATGCCCTGGCTCGAGGGCATACAGATTCCCTGGCTTTGTTAAACCTCCTTTCTTTAAACTTAGCTCAGATTTTTAACCTGGGTTTTTTCGAAATGATTCTTTATTGCTGTTTTAATTCTTGTTTAATAATTATTCAATACTTGTTTTGTAAATAGAACTGCAATATTCAAACTAACATTTGCCTACGAATTGTTATGCCTGTGTTGTTTGATCATAGAGCAAATCTATAACAAAATGATTTAATTATTACAAGGGGGGGGGGGGTAAATAATTGTTATTTTTATCTAATTTATAATAGTTCCAAATAAACTGTTTTGCAACTAATGAAATTTTGGCAGAGAAAGGATATGTACTAAAAATATAATAATCTGAAAGACAGATTAAATATTAATTGTTCCGGTATATTAATCCGTAACTTTTCTTAG